>DASQPD010000061.1:0-18813 GCA_035644135.1 Pyrinomonadaceae bacterium | reverse complement strand
TTCGACACTTTTTCCCTTTTCCAGCTGTAAGCGAAGAAAACTGCTGCGGTTTTCGAAAATCGTGTTATCTTTTGGCCCTATGGCTATTCTAAAGAAAAATGCATTCTCCCGTCGTGTTCCCGACTTGGTAACTGAGGAGCTGGTTGCTGTCCTCTCCCGGCGCTCTTCTTTTGAGTTTAAGCAGCTTTTCGACATCGTGCATGAGAATCTTCGGGCCCGAAACGCTGCAAGCGGCGGCGAAGAAATGCTGCGGCTGCGAGCTTACGAGAAGTTACAGAACCTCGTCGCCCGCGGCGCGGTCAGGAAGAATGGCAAGAAATACAAGGGTTTGCCATCGGCTTTGGCCAATGCAATTGCCCAGCAGAATGGCCATCTCGCCGGCGTAAGGTAAGCGATCTTCACCACGAATTGGCTTCAGGCCAGATTTCCGGATGCTGCGCGAATATTTGCCAGTCCTCCTGCAAATCCTCGTTGCGATGCTGTTTGCGGTTTCCGCTCTGCTCGTCAGCATACTGGTAGGCAAAAAGGGGAAACGTACCCGGGCCAAGGATATGGCTTATGAGTGCGGGATGATCCCGCAGGGGGAACGACTACCGCGCTTCAGCGTGAAATTCTATCTCGTGGCGATGCTTTTTATCCTGTTCGATCTCGAGATCGTATTCATGTATCCATGGGCAGTCGTGTATCGGGATGCCATCAAACAAGGCAGTATTATTTTCTGGAGCATGCTCAGTTTCATCACGATCCTGATGGTGGGCTACGTTTACGCACTTAAAAAGGGCGCACTGGACTTCAGAAAGTAATTAGCCCTCCTCTGAGTTCTCCCGCGGCACCCCGGCTTCTGCCGCTCACGTTATTGTTGAGCGCGCTTCTTTGGCTGTTCGCCACAACGGGCGGACGCCAGATTTTTGTTACGGAGGTGCTCGGCGGCGCTTACGATTCGCAGGGGGAACATTTTCTGCGCGGGGATGTGGATGTCGATGTCGAGGCGATCGGACATGAGGCAATGATCGTGAACGATCACGTGCGCATGTACTTTGGGCCGTTTCCGGCGCTCCTCCGTATCCCGTTAAATTTCGTCTATCCAGGGGGACATGGGAAATGGTCTCGGATTTCAGGGTTTTGCGCGGGGCTCATCGCGCTGTTTGCGTTTGCCGGTTTGGTACGCACAGCCTTGTGTTCATCTCCCCTTTCACCGCGCGCCCGCACCTGGCTTGGCAACGCGTGCGTAATCGGGTTCGCGCTCGGCTCGCCGTTGCTCTTACTGCTGGGGAATCTTTCCATCTACGACGAAGCCATCATTTGGGGCCTGGCCTTATCACTCGGCGCGATTTTCTTCGCCATCCGCTCGCGGCAGGCCGAAGGCAGTGTCCTGACGCGCGCGCTGCTGGGATTCTCGCTCTGTGTGGGTGGTGCCTTGCTGTCCCGAGTCACGTTCGGCGCGCCTTTCATCCTGATCGCGCCACTGCTTGCTCTGGGACTGCCGCGCGAGAATCGAATAAGTAATCTCGCGGCGCTAATTCTCCCGCTTGGCGCCGCACTCACTTTTTATATTTGGCTAAGCTACGCAAAATTTGGCAGCCTCATTGGCGTAAACTACGACTACTATATCAACCCGGTTCATAGCGAGTTTGCCCATAAGTTTGGCGTGTTCAGCCCGTGCCGGATTCCCTTCAGCTTTGCTGACTACTTCAGCCTGCGTTTTCCTTCTCTTCTGCGCGACCCTCCTTTTGTCGCGGCTGGTCGTCATTCCTATGACTATGCCTCTCTCTATTCTAACGACTTCAGCGAAGTTTACCTTCCTCTCCCATGGTGTTCTGGCTGGCTTATTTTCGGCGCCATAATGGGAATCGTGTGTCTTGTTCGACCCAGCGGCGCCGATGCATTTGAGCGCGTCGCGGCACTGACCCTCTTCGGGCAGTTCCTCTGTGTCTTATCATTCTTCGCGCTTGCGCAGCGTTACGCCGCTGACTTCTACCCCTTCCTGACCTTCTGTCTGATTGTGTTTCTCCGTTCGGGCGGAGTAGCCTTACTCCGCTCGCGCCATGTTATGATCGGACTGATCGCTTTGTCGGTCGTAGTGAACTTGCTTGCGACTGTTTCCTGGCTAATCGACGCTGATCAAAACGTGCCGCCGAAAACGAGAGCGGTCTGGGAGAAATTCTTGGGGCGACAGTCACTTGAAAAGCGGAAGTGATAAATCATGACGGCGCACGAAGGGCATGACACTGTCCGGCAATTTTGGATGGCCGCCGGTTTGTCGCTGTTCGCGGCGGTCGCTTTTTACCTTTCAACTAATGCAACGCTGCGCGATTTAGATTACACGAGCGAGATCGCTTCGGCCTTCCTGCGTGGGCACCTCGGACTTCGGGAGAAACCGCCCGATTGGCTGAATGAAATGATCCCACATGGGAACAGATATTACTCAGCCTTCCCGTTCGGAGCCGTGCTTAGCATGATTCCGATCGCGCTTCTGCAAAGAGCGGGCCTGATTCATACTTTTCCCGGACATGTTTTGGCAGCGTTGATTGCAGGCGCTTGTGTTTATTTCTTTTTTCAATTGGCGAAAGCGTTCGGAGGCGAGTATTCCAGCTTGATCGGGCCAGCGCTGGTTCGACGGATTCTTATAGCGCTGTTTCCGATTTTTGGAACATGGGCATGGTGCAACCTCGGATTCGGCGGCGCCTGGCAAATCGCTCTCGGTCTTGCTTTGCTCGGAGAAACCGCAGCGCTCTATTTCACTTTGGTGCGACCGTCTCCTTTCATCGCAGGAGCGTTCTTTGCGCTGGCGTTTGGCAATCGCACTGAGCTGCTCATCACCTTGCCTCTTTATCTTTACTTTTTCTGGCGGCGATCGAGTACAGACGCGACGCGTTCCTCGCGGAGTCGCATCAAACAGGAGCTGTCGGAAAACGCACCTATGACGCTGCGTTTTCTAACGGTGCCAACTACCCTTGCGCTGCTGACCGCTGCTTATAACTTCGCGCGGTTCCATTCAATTTTCGATTTTGGATACCTCCACATCCCGGAAGTGCCCCAGGAACCTTGGTACGAGCACGGGCTGTTTTCGGTTGATGCGATTCCGTGGAACATTTACACGATGCTCTTTCAGGGTTTCGAGAGCATTTCGTATTTTCCTTACATTCTTCCAAACGGGTTTGGGTGCTCGATCCTGCTGGCGAGTCCATTCCTCTGCCTGCTTTTTAGGCCGGGCGGAAGATATAAAGTGCCGGCATGGCTCGCGATCGCGACTTTGACGCTGGTCCTCTGGTGCCATGGGAACCCCGGCAGCTGGCAGTTCTCCTATCGCTATGCAATGATTCTGCTTCCGTGGATGTTCCTTCTGCTGACAGGCAACGGCCCGGCAAAATTAAATGTTGCGGAGATATCGCTTTTCGTGGTGTCGATTGCTATCAACTCAATGGCTACCTGGAAATTTCTATGGACCGACGAAATCCAGCCGTAGCATCGAGCGACTGCCGCGACAGGACGTGCTAAATCTTGCGACACGGATGTTTTCTTGATCCTCCGCCCTGATTCCTTCGTACGCTGTTGTGCCATCTCGGGATGAAAAAAGGTGGGCGGAGGTTTGACGGAGAAAATCGCGCGTTTAGGATTTGCGCCTATGCCGGCCATGCCAAAGCCTTTGTTTCGCCCGATTCCGGCAACTCCGGGACGCTGGCCCATGCAAAGGCCGGTCCGGGGCGGTAAATCACCGACCAATAGAGTATGCTGGCTCTGATTTATTTCGGGTTGGCCATCATTCTCGGCGATTGCCTTTGCCGCCGCTTTTACCAATTCGTGTCCGTCGCCCACCGGTGCGCAGCAGCCATGCTCGTCGGCCTACTATTTAGCTCATGGTTCACCTATTTGGCTGGGTTGGCGTTTGCGTGGACCTCACGACCCTTGTTGTGGGGCAATCTGTTGTTCTTTGTGACAGCGGTCGCGGTGCTGACCTGGCGTAGATGGAAAGGCAAAATCGTTAAAGACGCTTCCAAAAAAGCCCGCCGCTACGTCCCAGCGGGTTTAAACCTTCCGCGGGCTAAGGGCTCAGGTATAGCTGACTGGCTACTGATTGCCGCATACGTGGCTCTAGTATCGTGGATGATGTTTGCGTCGTTCAATTCCGGCGGGGGCAAGTTGAAGATCGCCAATCCTGAATACAGCGATTTCGGGCCAAACACGGCGATCATGCAGAGCTTTGCCGTGGGGCATAATTTTCCGACGGAGTATCCCCATTTCTCAGGCGACCGCATGCGCTATCACTTCTTGTTTTATTTTCAGGCGGGAAATCTTGAATTCCTTGGCTTGGATCCGGCTTGGAGCCTCAATCTGCTTAGCATAACCACATTGGTAGCTATGCTTATCATCGTGATGACGCTCGGGGAGGTAGTTTTCAATTCCCGTGCGGTCGGGCGCCTGGGCTCTTTGCTCTTTTTCTTTTTCGGAGCGCTCTCTTACATCCCGTTTCTTCAGAAGCAAGCGTCAGTCCGCGCTGCGATTCAGGCTATTACGCATCAGCGCGACTATCTCCCGACTATTTTTCCATATCGCGGCGAGCAGTGGGGCACTTGGTCGCAGGTGACCTATCTCAATCAACGGCATTTCGCCAGCGCGATTGGAATACTACTGCTCGTCCTGGTCTTTTTGATTACCCGGTACCGCATGGTACCGGGAAAGCGAGCTAGAGCACATTATTCTGCTGACGCCATCACTCCGCAGTCAACCGCCTTGCCAGAAGCTGCAGTGATCGCTGCCTCTGACAACGCAACTCAGCCGCGAACCGTTGCAGAATCAAATAGCGCGTCAGCAGCAACAGAACCAAAACAGCAACCGTTTTTCACGGAGACTTTTCGCGCCACACTGCCAGGCTTCATCTTTTCGGGCGTTTTGCTTGGGCTGCTACCAATGTGGAACAGCGCAGTGTTTATTGCCGCCGCCGCGGTATTGGCAGTGTTATTCATCTTGTTTCCGCTGCGGCGACAAATGTTTGTGCTGGCCGTGACTGCAGGTGTAATCGCGCTGCCACAGATGCTTTATCTCAGCACAGGTAAGGGCAGAGCGGTTATGCCGAAGCTCATTCATTTGGGTTATACCATAGATCATCCCACGGCCGCGAATGTGGCGAAGTACCTTGGCTTCACTTTTGGTTTCAAGTGGTTCTTAATCGCGCTGGCGCTAGTCTTCGCGACGAGCCTGCAAAGAAGGTTATTTCTCGCGGTCTCAAGCCTCCTTGCAGTTGCGTTCTGCTTCCAGCTCACCATTGAGGTCCTTGCTAACCAAAAGTTTTTGCACATCTGGGTAATCGTTGCCAACCTGTTCGTCGCATTTGCGCTCTGGCGCTTATGGCGTCTCTCACTAGGCGGAACCACAATGCCGGGCAAATTCGTTGCGGCTGTTCTGTTTCTGCTGGTCATTCCGGGCGGCGTCATTGATTTTTTTCCGATCCACAACACTGGCTGGAGCGAAGTAACGTATCGCAACGACCCATTAATCGACTGGCTTAAGAAAAACACCACACCGCGCGACATTTTTCTAACAGATCGATTTGTTAACCATCCGATCTTGATGGCTGGACGGCGGGTCTTGTATGGCTGGCCGTACTACGCATGGTCTGCCGGTTACAACGCGAGTAAGTACGACAGACTTTACATAGAGCTGTTCGAGGGCAGAGACCCCTGGAAAGTGTTCCGGCTTCTGAAAGAGAACGGCATCAAGTACGTGGCGTATGATAATGCGATTCGGCAGGGTCAGTTCATCAAGCGTCCAAACCAACAACTTTATGCCACTTATTTCCCAAAGGTGTTCGAGGACAACAGATACAATGGGCTTGTAATTTACAAGGTGCCGGATACACCGCCTCCTCGGCTCAGCTCACTGCCTGAAGGCATGAGTAACGTCTTTGAAGGCGGAAGGGGCGCCCGAAAGGGGGAATTTGATTCTCCGACTGGAATTGCTGTCGATGGCAACGGAAACATTCTGGTCGCCGACACGGGTAACGGGCGGATCGAGAAATTCTCGCCGACCGGCACGTTTCTGAGCGTTATTGGAACCAAAGGCAACGGCTACGGCCAGCTAGGCGCACCGAACGGGATCACCATCGATCGGGCGGGCAACATTTACGTAGCAGACGCTGGTAACCACGGTGTGCAGAAGTTAGCTCCAGACGGTACACTCATTGCCGAATGGAAAGGCCCCGACCTTGGATTCTACGGACCACGAAGGATCGCCGTTGGCCCCGATGACTCCATTTACGTCGTCGATCAGGGCCACACGAGAATCGTTAAGTTTAGCCCAGATGGACGGGTGCTGGCGGTTTGGGGCAGCAAAGGCAATGGCGACGGACAGTTTGACGATCCCACTTCGGTCGCAGTTGATCCTACAACCAATAAGGTCTATGTCGCCGATCCGCGTAACAAACGAATACAGGCGTTTGATTCGAATGGGAAATTTCTAACTAAATGGGCCATCCCCGAATGGGGCCGGCCAGCTGGCTTCGAAGACCTGGCCATAGATTCAAAGGTGGGTCGTTTATACGCATCGAGCGCCAACCTCGACGCAGTGCTCATTTTTGATCTGAATGGAACCAGAATTGGGAGTTTGACGCCAAAGCCACCTGATAAACTCGAAGGGCCATCAGCCCTGGCGTTAGCAAATCGAAAGCTCTACGTCCTAAATATGCATGGGAACCGTGTAAGCGCGATTGATCTGTAAACGGATAACAACCCGTCGCATCGCATAGCCCCGCGCCGGTTTAGCGCTTGATTCTGCAGACCCGATGCCCAGCCTTATGGACCTATCTCAGAGAAAATCGCGACTTCTTACACCCCACGTTCTGTTGCTCGGCTTCTCACTTATTAGTCTGGTAATTTGCGCCTGGGCTGCCGCGGCGCACTACCGGAAATTGGCTTGGGGAGACCCGTGGCAGCCGACTGGGTGGCTGCTTAGCATGTTCTTCTTGCTTTGCGCCTTCCTGCCAGACCCCCGTTGCCTGGCGACCGGTTTCAAGTCCCTAATAAAGCCGAAAACA
Organism: Pyrinomonadaceae bacterium; assembly: GCA_035644135.1. Classification (GTDB taxonomy): domain Bacteria; phylum Acidobacteriota; class Blastocatellia; order Pyrinomonadales; family Pyrinomonadaceae; genus PSRF01. The sequence goes on along the minus strand of DASQPD010000061.1, from coordinate 11,783 downwards.
GCATTCTTTCTATTCTGGATCCTGTTCTTTGTAGGCTCGCACCTCTGGAATTTCCGGACCGCGCCGTGGAACGGAGACGCACTTTTCGACGAGTCCGGCAATGACCTCGGATATCTAAAAAGTCACGTTGTCGGTCATCCATATCAGGCGGCCTGGTTTCATGGCATTATTTCGCGGGAGACCCTGTTTCATTACTATGTGTGGGGTTTTCTCAAGCTATTCGGCTTTAATATCCTGTCGTATGAAGCAGCGCTCTTTGTTATTTGGCTGACGGCCTTTGTGTTCACGCTCTTGCTAGTTGACCTGTTCTTTGGGTCTTACATTGTCACTTCTGTCACGGCCCTGATCTTCAATTTTCTTCCGTTTGCATTCATTTACACTTTCGTTGGATACCGTTACCCGATGACGGTGGCCTTAGCCGTGGTCTCTCTGTATTTTTTACACTTGGGGTTTAGAACCACTTCTCGTTTTTACCTTTCGCTGGGCGGGATTGCGGCAGGGCTTTGTTTAGCCAGCTCCATACCCGGCAAGCAATACATCCTCGCGCTCGTGCTTTGGATGATGGTTTACGCAGTTTTCCACTGGAGAGATTTAAAGCGGTGCATCAAATGGAGTTCAGTGTCGATCTTTGCTTACGGCTTTGTCGTGGCTGCCACGCCAATTCTCTGTTACATCATCTTCAATCGCGAACACTATACATATTATGAAGGCACGTACATTCGCGATTTCTGGCACGCATCGCGGGGAATCGCGGCACCTCACGATGTGCGATATTATGTGACTGGGCTCTGGAACTGTTTTTTTGCTGCCCATTTTTGGCCTCGGCTTTTGTTTCCGGATTTCTTGCCTATTCCGTTGCCATATTACTGGCTTTTATTGCCCGGCTTTGTGCTAGCTCTTTGGCAGAAGCGTTTTGAGGTCGTGCTGCTGGCAACGCTTCCAGTGGTAGGAGTATTTGTTACGGGGGGACCTGCCGTTGAGCAGCGGCTGTTGCTTGCAATCCCATTCTGGATCATTCTAATGAGCTTCACGTTTGCTGGGCTGTTGAAGCTCCGGCCGTGGCGAGGCATGCAGATTGTTCTCTGCGTAGTGTCAGCCCTGGTACTGTTAGACGGCTTGGGTCCTTCGATTCGATATATCTATACCAAGACGAAGAGCCCGTTTGCGATCCACCACTTTGCGCAACATCAGGTCGCTGTGTCACGGTTCTTAAAACATGTCGTAGCTGGTCAAGAGCACCCCGGTCCTCCTCGCGTCGAACACGACGAGTTTAATCGAATTAAAGGCATTGCCGATCCTCCTTACGACACGTTCATCTGCCAAAATGATGCTTATTCAATCATTCATCTGTTCTTGCACGATTACGATGATGACAAAATCCTCTCCTTTTGCGCGGGATTGCCCTTCTTCTATGTCATGACCGAGCAGGATGTATGGAACGCGAATAAAAGGGCCATTCTTGGTTATATTCCTGGCAGCAAAGACCTGAAGCTGATCTGGGAAAGAGATCCAAAGACAGAAAGAATAATCAGAATGTTCCAATCACTGCGCGACCTTGGAACGGAGGACTCGATTTCGTTTAGCTTTGGCGGAAGAATAACGACGTTCTACGTGCTGAACATCCCTGACCAAAATGTCCAGCAGTTTCAGGAACATGTGAGCGGATTTCCTGCCACTCCTGAACCAGGCGCCCTGCGCGGCGGCGCAACTGACATCTTTCACGGCGGAAAGCCATTCGGAAAACACCAATTTGATTCGCCCACAGGAATTGCCGTTGATGGAAGTGGAAATGTTCTGGTCGCCGACACGAACAACGGCCGGATTGAGAAGCTCTCACCTACAGGGACGTTTCTCAGCACCTTGGGAACTAAAGGAAGCGGTCGCGGACAATTGGGAGCACCGAACGGCATCGCTGTTGATCGCACCGGCAACATCTATGTAGCGGACGCTGCGAATCACCGCGTTGAAAAGCTGGGCTCCGACGGGACATTCATCGCCGAATGGAAAGGCCCCGAGCTGGGATTTTACGGGCCACGCCGTATAGCTATTGGCCCGGATGATTCAGTATATGTCGTCGATCAAGGCCACAGTCGCATTGCTAAATTCAGTCCTGACGGAGAGGTGCTGACGACCTGGGGCAGCAAAGGAACTGGCGACGGCAAGTTTGACGATCCGACCTCGGTCGCCGTCGATCCCACGACCAATAAAGTTTATGTCGCCGATCCGCGGAACAAACGGATACAGATTTTTGACCAGAATGGGAAGTTTCTGAGCAAATGGTCAGTGCCCGCATGGGGGGAGCCGGCAGGCTTTGAAGACCTGGCCATCGATTCGCAGAGAGGCCGGCTCTACGCGTCCAGCGCACACATGGACTCCGTGCTCATTTTTGATTTGAATGGGAACAGGATCGGCAGTTTGAAGCCAAAGCCCCCCGATAGGCTGGAAGGGCCATCCGCCCTCGCATTGGCCGACCGCAAGCTCTACGTCTTAAATATGGCTGGGAACCGCGTAAGCCTAATTGATCTATAAGCGGGTAACAAAAACGAAACAACGGATAACCACCACGTTTTGACAGGTCTAATTCTGCAGAACAGATAGTGAGTTGTGGACTTATCTGACGCGAAACCCCGACTTCTTAGACCGAGGATCCTCTTGCTCGACATATCAGTTGTGAGTCTGGTGGTCTGCGTCCAAGCTGGCGGCTGAATCAGCGAAAATTGCGGCATGTTAGCTCTGATTTATCTAGGGTTGGCGATCGTTTTAGGCGACCTTCTTTGCCGGCGCTTTTACAGGTTCGCGTCTGTGCCGCATCGCTGTGCAGGGGCACTACTGGTTGGGATCTTGCTCAGCACATGGTTCACTTACTTGGCGGCGCTGGCTTTGGCCCATACAGCTGAACCTTTGCTGTGGGCAGGCCTGCTGTTTTTTGTAGCCGCGGCCGCAGCGATCTTCTGGCTTTCGAGAAACTCCCCTAAAGTCGAGATGATTGAATCGCGCGCAGCGGGGCGGGCGATTTACGACTGGATTACGCTCGGCGCTCTGTTTATCGCGACGTGCGCTCTGCTGGTGGGAACCCTCTATGTCAACAAGCAGGGCCGGATACGCGTCTCCGGAATGGAGGCTACCCACTTTGCTCTACAGTCAGCAATCGCGCAGGGTTTTGCCCTCGGACACAACTTCCCGCCCGAATGTCCGTACTATGCGGGGCAACCATATCACCATGATTTTCTTTTCTATTTTCAGGTAGGCAATCTGGAAGTTCTTGGGCTAAACCTAGCTTGGAGTGTGGATGTGCTTAGCGTGCTAGGCCTCACAAGCATGCTCGCCCTGGTGATGGCTCTGGGCGAGCTGCTCTTCAATTCGCGTGTCGTTGGACGCATCGGAGCAACGCTTTTCTTTTTTCAGGGTTCGCTCTCCTTCATTCCCTTTCTGACGCCCCAGGGATCGATTGGCGGTGCACTCCGCGCGATCGTGCACCTGACCAATCTTTTCCCATTCGGCTATCCATATCGAGACGAGGCATGGACCCACATCGTTTTCGTAAACCAGCGGCACCTGCCAAGCGGCATCGGGGTATTTCTGCTCGTATTGATCTTCTTGGTTGAGCAGTACCGCCAACGGCGACCGGAAACCCAATCTAGCGGCAACCAACTAACAAATGTGCACGCCGGTCGCCAAGGTAAGCCGATGTCGGCTTTCGTCCCGAGATTGGTCACGACAGCGACAAACGTGTTCGAATGTAGCACCAGCTTCATTTTTTCAGGCGTTTTGTTGGGTGGCTTAGCCCTTTGGAGCACTCCCGTGTTCATTGCCGCGGCTGCCGTGCTTCTTCTTCTATTGATTCTGTTCCCGTGTCGGTTGCAGGTGATGCTGCTCGGAATCACGGCGGCTGCGTTAGCTTTGCCCCAACTTCTTTTCTTAGGCTCGGGAGCGATCGGCCCTCGTCCACAGCCGTTACTTCATTGGGGCGGTGTTGATAATCCCACCATCACGAACGCCATTAGTTACATCGGACTAACGTTTGGTGCGAAATGGCCAGTAATAGTCCTCGCACTCATCCTAGTCTCATGGTTCCAGCGCCGATTCTTCCTCGCGTTGTGCAGTTTGTTCATCCTTACGTTTTGCATGCAGTTCGGGACCGTAACGTTGGCGACCCACACTTTTCTGAATACCTGGTTGGTTATGGCCAACCTTTTTGTTGCCTACGGACTGTGGTGGTTATTTAAGCTAAAGGTGGTACCTATCTTAGGCCCACTGGCTGCTACGACGCTGGCAGCCTTTAATGTTACAGGCGGAATTATCGATTTCTTCCCAATTCGCAATAGCTCCTACGTAGAATTGAATTACGAGAGGGATGACTTGGTGAGATGGTTGCGCAAAAACACGACACCGAGCGACATTTTTCTCACCGACAGATTCCTTAGCCACCCGGTTCTGCTTGCCGGTCGAAGGATATTCCTTGGTCCCCATAATTCACCCGCCGGATACGGTCCTGCCAAACGCGAACCGATCTACCGCCAGATGTTCGAAAGCAAAAATCCGCGGCGGGTATTTGAGTTACTCAAGCAAAACCAGATCGACTATGTAGTATTTGATGATGGGGTTCGGAATGGCGAACTAATCAAGGATCCGAACGAGTACCTTTACGTTAGGTATTTTGCGAAGGTCTATGACGATAAGGAAAATCGATATCACAAATTGGTCATTTACAAGGTCCCAGAGTCGATCCCTGCGAATGTCGCAAGCATCGATTTATCGGAGCCGTCGGTGACAGCTTTCAAAGGCGGGCACGGAAGTGGAAGAGGTCAGTTTGACAACCCCCACGGCCTCGCGGTCGATACTGCGGGGAATATTTTTGTCGCGGATACAAACAATTGGCGAATAGAGAAGTTCTCGCCAAACGGAACTTACATTACCAGCATCGGGACAAAGGGCACGGGCTACGGACAGTTGGCAGAGCCGAATGGAATCGCAATTGATCGCGCAGGTAACATTTACGTCGCCGAGGTTTCCAATCATTCCGTGCGAAAGCTGGCGCCCGATGGGATGTCCATCGCTGACTGGAAAGGCCCCGACTCGGGCTTCTATGGGCCCCGAAGGATCGCCATTGGTCCTGACGACTCGATTTATGTCGTCGATCAGGGGCGAACCCGAATCGTTAAGCTCAGTCCCGATGGACGGGTGCTCGCGACCTGGGGCAGTAGCGGAAGTGGCGATGGACAGTTCAGCGACCATACTTCGGTCGCAGTTGATCCAAATACCAACACGGTTTATGTCGCCGACCCAATCAACAGACGGATACAGGTCTTTGACTCGGATGGTAAGTTTTTGACCAAATGGTTAGTGCCCGAATGGGGACGGCCACAGGGTTTCGAGGATTTAGCCATCGATCCCGACAAAGGCCGTCTGTACGCGTCGAGCGTGAATATGAATACCATTCTGGTTTTTGATCTCCAAGGGAACAGGATCGGGACCTTAGCGCCGCCGCCGCCAGACAAACTGGAAGGTCCATCGGCGCTCGCGCTGTCAAAAGATAAACTGTTTGTTCTCAACACCGCTTCTGAGCGATTGTCTCTGATCGTTCTGCAGAACAGGTAACCGCAAGTTCCGCGTGCCTCCGATCGATGATATGTTTTTGAGACTAACCGCCCCCACCGTGGCCCAAAGAGCCCTGCGAATATTGCTGTGCGTCGCGGCTGTCGTTGTCCTTTTTAGCCTCTACACCTGGGGCATTTCACAAAACCCAGGAGGTTTTTGCCTCGACGAATCAGCGAACGCCTACAACGCTTATCTCGTCTCCCGAACTGGGGCTGGCGAGTTCGGCCCGCGGTTTCCTATACTCTTTCAAGAGTTTGCAGTCAGCAACCCAAATTATCTTAACCCCCTCGCGATCTATTTGTTAGCAATCGTCTTCCGGTTCCTTCCCCCCAGCATTCTCGTAGCACGGATGTTCGCTGCTTTCTGGATGTTTGCGGCGTGTCTGCTGCTCGGCCTGTTGGCGACGCGTATTTCCGGCCAGCGCAAGATCGGCATAATTGTTGGGGCCACTGCACTACTGACGCCTTGGTTGTTCGAAACCAGCCGATTGGCCTGGGAGCCGCATTTCTCTACTTTCACAGTTGTCCTGTTCCTGCTTGCCGCCTACCGCATTCAATCCAAAGAAACGTGGAACTGGCAAGACATTGCAATGGTCGCCGGCAGTCTCGCGGCAATTACGTATGGCTATCCCAGCGGGCGCGTCTTGGCGCCATTGTTCGCGTTAGGATTAGTCTTGTTTGCGACCACAAAGCACCGTTTCCTTGGCGTGCTCAAGGCATGGCTGGCCTACGGCGTCACGTTGGCACCACTCATTCTGTTCAATCGGTCGCATCCTGGCGTGCTAACAAAGCGGCTCTACGAGGTTTCCTACATCAGGCCTGGCGTACCTTGGAAACAAATCAAGGAAAGCGCATCTGAGTTGATCAGGCGCTACTTGGAAGATCAGAGCTTGACCGCTTTGCTTATCACGGGCGACTACCACCCGCGCCATCACGTGACAGGCTCGGGCGGAGCAATACTTTTTGCGACCTTCATTCTGGCAATGATTGGTCTGGGGCTGATCATTGCCCGCCGCTGGCGTGAGCCTTGGTGGCGTTTTGTTATCTATGGGCTTGCGGTTTCCATTCTGCCAGGCGCGATCACGAACGAGCCGTTTCATCAACTGCGTCTGATGGGCTACGCCGTCTTCCTGCTGGTGCTTACAATCCCAGCGCTGGAATGGCTGCTTGCTCCCGATGAAGTAAGACGGAGTGCATGCCGCGCAAGCGCTGAAGGGCTCAGTGGGGAACCGGGCCGTGGCGCACCTGTCAGCCACGGCTTGTCACGCCCAATCCGACTCGCTATTCTGGTAATGTTGCTGACGGCGACCGTTGCCCAAGCGATTGATTTCCAACTCACCTTCTGGCGCAAAGGACCAGAGCGCGTCAACGAGTTCGACACTCTGTACAAGCCCCTTTATGACGCAGCGGTCGCGCAGCCACAGCGGCCAATCTACTTGGAGAACGGCCAGTGGGGTCCGGCGTATATGCATGCGTATTGGTATGCCACTGTGGAAGGCAGGCCTCTATCCCAGTTTGTTCATCTTGTCGATGGAGCGAAGCCACCAGCAGGCGCGATCGTCCTTAGCTCAAACTCAGAGTGCCAGAATTGCCAAGCCATCCAGAAGAGCGGGTGTTACCTGCTTTACAGAGCGAAGTAGAAAAGTCCTTCGACCACCAATTTCGCAAGGTTCGGGGCGACCGTTACAATCATTGCTCGGGGTCGATCGATTCAGTCACTATATACCGAGGCCGGCCCTTAACTTCTTCGTAAATGCGGGCCAGATACTCACCAATGATTCCGAGACTGATCATCAAAAGACTGCCAATGATGAGTTCCAGTAGAATTACTGTGGCGAAACCAGTCAAGGCTCGGCCAGCCAGCTTCAGGTACAGTGTCTGGATTCCTAATCCAAGGGCGAAGAGAAGAAAAATCAATCCGGCAAACGTCACCAGGTGTAATGGAAAGGATGAAAAGGTGGTTATCCCAATCAAAGCGAGTTTCCATCGCTTGAAATATGACCAACCTGATCTTCCTTCTCTTCGGGGCACGACCTCAAATGGGATCTGCACTGTATTGAAACCCATCCACGCAGTCATACCGCGAAAGAACACGTTGCGCTCACGCATCTTTAGCCATGTATCGGCTACCTTGCGATCCATGAGCTTAAAATCTGAGGCGCCTTTCAATTCAAACCCGGACAGTTTGTTCAAAATGACGTAAAAGGACAGCGCGCCAAGTTTACTCGTCAACGATTCGCGGCCACGCCTCACTTTCACGCCTTGCACGATGTCTGCGCCTGAGCTCTGCCACTTCTCGACCATGACGGGCACGAGCGAAGGCGGATGTTGTCCGTCTCCATCCATAACTATGACTGCATCGCCGTCGGCGCGTTCCAAACCCGCGCAAAGCGCCAACTCTTTTCCGAAATTTCTACTTAGCCGGATCGCGCGCAGGCTGGGAAACGTCCGCGCCTCATCCTTAATCTTTCTCCACATATCATCCGGCGAGCCGTCATCGACCAGAATTACCTCAAAACTGCATTCGATCTGCTGCAAGGCGGCTTTCAAATCGGATAACAATGCGCTTACGTGAGAGCCTTCGTTGTAAAGCGGAATAACGATGGAAATCAAGGGACTACGAGAAGCGGCGTTCATGTGTCAAATTAGCTCATGTTCTTGCCGCACCCTCCACACAGACGTTACATCGCCGCGTTTGTGACTGTTCCTTGAAAAATCATTTCTCCCTACGCTGCAGAATCCTTCTGTAATGCACGAGTTGATATTCAATTTTCAAGAACCAATAGATCCAGCCCCGCGAATCTGGTAAAGCTTTGATCAAAACTCACAAGCCGCAAACCGCCGCGGGATGCAAACGCTGCGAGATAGGCATCGGCCCACAGATTCGGCGAAGTCCGTCCGAGATTGCAAGATTTGCCCAGCCCTTCGTCCAAGCCCGCAGGTTCGGTCAATAATCGCACCTCGGGTAGCGCCAGGAATTCTCTGCATTTTTGCCAAGCCGCGGCTGGAGTCAGAACATGCTTTCCCATAACTGACTTATTCGTCATATCGCAAAAGTGCCAATTGTGTCACTCCGCAAAAAGCCGACAGTGGAGCTGCTTCCCCGTACCAATATTTCTCAGCCCGCTGGGGGGGTGTATATGGGCTTCGGCAGTGAGAGCGAGCCACACATTAGCGTCCAAAAGATCGCCTGAGCTTGGCAAGGTCCTCCTCTTCCTCGAGATGGCTCTGGTGTTCCGACGTCAGGTTCGGAATCGGCTGTCTGGTTCGGCGCTTGATTACAGGCAACTTGCTTCGGCGGCGATGCGGCCGGTGGACAGGCTCACGTAAGCCGCTCTCTACAAACCTGGTGATCAAATCTTTCAGCTTCATTCTTTCCAACGTCGCCTTCGCTTTGATTTGCCGAAAGAGTTCGTCAGGCAGGTCCAGCGTTGTCCTCATAAACGCATTTTTGCATGAAAGCGTACAAGCGCCAACCCGGGACCACGTGGGCTCGTCAGTCATGGCATTCCGGAACGAGCAAATTCAGTCGTCGCTACGGCAACGGATTCGGGCTTGCGCGTCTTAACAGAAACGCCTATTAGCTTTACCCTCATGGTTCATCATGTCGTTCTCTACAAACTTAAGCCCGAGGTCACGCCTGCCCGTGTGGAAGAGATGATGATGAACGCACGAATGCAGCTTTTGAAAATTCCGGAGGTCCTCAGCATCAAATGCGGGAAACGGATCGACCCCGAATTGGACTGGCCGTTCTTCATCGCCATCGATTTTGAGTCGATGGACAAATACGGAATCTTTCGCGAAGACTCGATCTTCGTGAAGTTCAACGAAGAGATTATTAAGCCGAACACGGAGGATTCCCTGGTGTTGGATTTCGAGATGGATCCGGGCAAGGACGTCCAGTTTTCTTAGCAAGCAGAAACGCTTAACGTCCAACGTTCAAACGGAGAGGGACTCGTCGTTTAGCGTTGGATGTTGAGCGTTGAGCGTTCGGTGTTGAATTGCGAGCGCATTTACAATCCATTGCTATTCAGCCCTCTCGCGCGTAATCATCGGTCCCGATGCGGCTCGGCTATCTTTACTCTCGGTATCCTGTCATTTCCCAAACATTTTGCGATACGGAGATGTTGGCGCTGGAGCGCCGCGGCTTCGAACTGACGATCGGCTCGGTTTATCCGCCGCTTACGAGTCTGCGCCACGAACATATCGCCCGCCTGCGCGCGTCCATTCATTACGCGCCGCCGCAAGGAATCCTGAGAATCTCGGAAAAGGACGCGAAAATCGCCGGTAGATGGCCGCGCGATCTGGTCGAGCAGCATGAGCGTAGATACGGATCGGACGTCAAGGCAGCGCAGCGCGCGCGCAATGCTCTCTATTTCGCAGATTTCTTCGCGCGCAACGACGTTGATCATGTGCACGTTCATTTCGCAAACCGGGCGGCGCACACGGCACTTTTCCTGAAAGAAATTTCCGGCATCTCCTTCAGCGTCACCGCGCACGGACAGGATTTCATGAAAGACCTCGGCAGCGACGATCTACTGCGAGAAATCTGCGCCGCCGCGGAGTTCATCGCTGCTGAAACCGATTACAGTCGCCAGCTTCTTCACGAGCGCTGTCCGGATTCCGCCGCCAAAATTCATCGCGTTTATAACGGAATTGATCTCGAACGTTTTCCGACACCGCATTATGAAGCGGTACACTCTCGCCACGGCGAGCAGGCTGTAGTCGCGCCTTACTACGTGCCGCGCATCATCAGCGTGGGCCGACTCGTCGCATTCAAAGGTTTCGACCATCTCGTCGACAGTTGTGCAGAGCTTGCACGCCGCGGATTTGATTTTACCTGCGATATCATTGGCGACGGCCCGCTGCGCGACATGCTTCAAGCTAAGATCGAGAAGTTGAATCTAGCGTCGCGAATCAATTTGCTCGGTTCTTTGTCGCAACGGGCGGTATTGGAAAAAATTCAAGCCGCGGATATTTTCGCGCTCGCCTCTGTAATCGATGCTCAAGGAGCAAGCGACGTTTTTCCAACCGTGATCCTCGAAGCCATGGCTTGTGCGCGCCCGGTCGTTTCTACCCGCCTCGCTGGAATTCCCGAATTGGTACTAAATGGCGAAACGGGCATATTAGTTTCGCCCGGCGACACTGCAGCGCTAACGGAGGCGCTGCAACGCTTGCTGTGCGATCGTGAATTGCGATTGCGTTACGGCCGTTCCGGGCGTGCGCGTATGGAGCAGCATTTCCGAATTGAAGATACTGTCGCGCCACTGCTCAAACTCTTCGAGAGAGCGCCGGCCAACTCTGGCAAATCTAGTCAGCGCCGCGCTTCGCACCCGCCTTCGCACAGCTTCGGCGCGGCAGGCAACGAAGCGGCTACAGGAATCATATATCTGATCGACCGCTGGCCCGATAATGATTTGCCGCTCCTCGAGCGGGAAATCGAGGAAATTAAACGCCGCAATGTGCCGATCGCCCCATTCATATGCGAGTTGAATTCCAGCGCCCGGCTAAGTCGAGCAATGGAACAAATCGCGCCGTCGCTTGAATTTTTGCCAGACGCGATGGTGATAGAAGCAGAACGGCGGGCGAATCGTGGAGAGGCGCAAAGCTTCGAAGAAGAACGAGCACAGCAAAGGAACCGCGTACCAGGTGGAATTTTTTTGCGGCAGGCACGTTTTGCTCTCGCCTTACGATCACTCCTTCGACACAAACACGTGGCGCACGTCCACGCCACGAGTTCGCGTGCCTTGGTGTGTGCGCTCATGCTAAAAAAACTCCTGAACGTTACAGTGAGCGCCACAATTGAGGCGCGATCCGAATTACCGCGAAACTGGATCCAAGAAGCGCTGTCAGAATGTGTGGGTGGTCGTTTGGCGCATCGGAAATTACTCGAGGGACGCGGTAGTTCGTTTCTTGTTGATAAGACCACATTCCGTTCTGCTCCGCGCAGGGCGCTCGGGTTGATCACTCGCAAGACCGGGATCGATTTGACCACTGGAGCGCGTTTCTGGCAGGAATGGACGGAGTTGCTTTTGCGCTGGAGCGGCAGCGATCGAAAATCGAAAGCTTGTCCTGAGCGAGCAGAGCAAGTCGAATGGATCCAAATTCCAAAATGAAAAAGGCCATTCTTCTCGCTGGTGGCGCCGGAACACGCCTTTATCCGCTGACGAAAATCGTCTGCAAACA
>DASQPD010000060.1:0-8296 GCA_035644135.1 Pyrinomonadaceae bacterium | reverse complement strand
GGGCCGCCCGCCTTTTCGCTTAACAGAATGGCCAAGCTCAAAGAAGAATTCTTCAAGCTGCTCCCGCCGACGATCTACTTTTTCGTCGCACTGCATATCGTCGCGTTTGTTCGGGTCTTGATGCTGAAGGGAACCGGGATCGCGCCATCTTCTTCCGTTTCAATTGCCGTCGCCGCGTTGATTCTCGGCAAGGCGGTCTTGCTCGCAGACATGCTGCCGCTGATTAATCGTTTTCCACACAAACCGCTGATCTACAACGTCGCCTGGAAGACTGTAATCTATTTGCTGATTTCTGCCGTCCTTCACTACCTGGAACGCCTGATCGATTTCTGGCGGGAGACCGGCAGCTTTGTCGCCGGTAATCAAAAGTTGCTGGCGGAAATCGTGTGGCCGCATTTCTGGGCTATCCAGATCATTCTGCTCGTGCTGATTGTCATGTACTGCACGATGCACGAACTGGTGCGCGTGATTGGGAAGGAAAAAGTGCTGCGGATATTTTTCGGTCCACTGCCCGTCCCTCAAGTTTGAGCGACGCGCTCATGGCCGAGACCAAACATGAAAGTTGGACGGTGATCAGCATGAAGGACGATTGGAAGACCATCTTCCCGTTGGAGAAGAATTGAACCTCGACACACGCGAGACCAATTCTCGCCGCGCCCGCAGCATTGGACCAAGGTCCAATGGCCAAACTCACCCGCGAAAACCACGTTGCTTTACAATGCAGCAACCGTTCAGCAGAGAGGCTTTAATTGTATGTTCCTCTATTTTGTCGCAGTGGATGTGATATTGATTTTTTGGCTCAATTGGTGGGCCGGCTCCAACCGGCAACTCGACCGGTGACCAGCATATGCTCAAATACACCAAGGCCGGAGAGAGCGCTGGTTTGAAGAAAGAGGAATGACGTGGAGCAACCCACCCTTGCCATGAAACCACCTTCGGAAGTCGAGTTTCTCGAAGAAGCCCGTCTCCTCATCTGGAGGCCACGCGGCATTCTTGATGAAGCTGCGGTAAACAAAGTTCTGATAGATCTGCTCAGAAGAGAAGCCATGGCGCCCAAGCCGTTCAATCGCTTTTCCGATCTCTCGGGCCTCGAGTCCTTTCACCTCACTTTCAAATATGTTTTTCACGTCGCGCTTTACCGGCGCCTTTCCTATCTCGGACGCGGACCAATAAAGTCCGCCTTTTATGTCACGCATCCGGAAGCGGCCCATCTGGTTAAAATCCACGCCCTCATGACCGATCACTCGTCGTTGAATGTCGAGATGTTCGAAGAACGCGAAGCCGCCGCGAAATGGCTCGGGGTTCCAATTGAATCACTGATGGCGCCCACTCCGACCGAACGAATGTCATGAAACTACCCCCCGATGTCGAGTGTGTCGAAGCCGCCAGTCTCTTCATCTGGCGACCGCGCGGCGTACTTAACGAAGGACTGGTTAACAATATAGTAGTGTTCGTCAGGGAGCAGGAAGAATCGTTCGGCCGGCCGTTTAATCGATTCACCGATTTGTCCGCGCTTGATGCGGTCCATCTCAATTTCGATTACGTCTTTCGCATCGCGCTCTATCGACGGCTGTCGTATGCTGGGGATAAGGTAAAGTCCGCGTTTTATGTCTCGAGCTGGAGTGCTGAGCATTACGCCAAGTTACATGCGCTCGTGACCGGTCGTTCACAGCTGCAAGTGTCCGTTTTTACTGACCGCGAAGCGGCCGCGAAATGGCTGGGTGTTCCAGTTGGACTGTTGACGCCACAAGACTTAGCAGGGGCCGAGCGTTAAACTGGCAGCTCTGCAGGCCGAAGAATTAAGATCCCGGCCTCGATATGAATTTACAGTCAGCGTCGGTTTCCTTATTGTCCTAACTAACTCACGCGTTATGCAGTGTTTCACTGGGCTAGCAGGCTTGCTGGTTTCCTTAGTTTCCGCGGAGGTTGCTTTGCAACCGCGAGAAAAGTCATTGCTCGCGGTTGACCGCGAGCGGCCTCATCTTTGCCCATGAGCTGGGTCACACTGCTTTGGTCGATAGACGCCGCGTTCTGTTTCACGCTGGCCGGAATTTATTTGCTGGTCTGGTCAAAGCAGCGCGAGCGGTGGGAGCATTTGTTGTTCTCGTGCAGCGCTCTTGCCGCGGGAGTCATCGCCGGACTCGAGCTGACGACGATGCGCGCGGAGACCACCGCACAATACGGCGCGCTGCTGCGATGGGCGCATCTCCCGGTGTGGATGCTGATCGTGTCGGTGGCGTGGTTCGTGCATCTCTATCTCCGCGCCGGGCGGCGCTGGCTGCTCTGGACTGTCTGCGGCCTGCGGACACTGGCCTTGGTCCTCAATTTCCTTTTTACCCCGAACATCAACTACCGGGAAATCACGAGTCTGCGACACCTTTCGTGGTGGGGAGGAGAGATGGTCTCGGCGCCGGTCGGCGTAACGAACCCTTGGACCTTGATCGGCCAACTAAGTGTGTTGCTTCTGCTCATCTTTTTCGTGGATGCCACGATCAGTGTCTGGCGGCGTGGTGAACACCGACGTGCCCTCATTGTGAGCGGGAGTGCAATTTTTTTTATCACACTGTCGCTCGGGCAATCGGCCTTGGTGATTTGGGGAGTCATCAAATCGCCGTTCTTCGTCAGCTTTCCGTATCTGGGAATGATCGCGGCGATGGGCTATGAGTTGAGCGACAATCTGGTTCGCGCAGCGAAACTCGCCCAGCAGTTTCAAGCCAGCGAGGACGCGTTGCGGGAAAGCGAAGCGCGCATGAACCTCGCGACTAGCGCGGCGAACCTCGGTCTGTGGCTTTGGAACATCCGGGATGACAAACTTTGGGTAACGGAGAAATGGAGAACGTTATTCGGCTTCACGGAATCGGAGCCGGTGAACTTTGCCCGATTGCTCCAGGTCGTGCACCCGGAGGATCGCGAACGTATGCAGCTAGTTGTGCAGCACATGTCCGAGCACGGCGGCAGCGACCATGAGAGCGAGTATCGCATCACGCGGCCGGACGGAAGCACACGCTGGATCGCCGGTTATGGCAGCGTTGAGTTAGACGAAGCTGGCAAACCGGCCTTCGCGCGCGGGGTGTCGCGCGACATCACACTCCGCAAACATGCCGAGGAAGAGCTCCGGGAAAGCGAGGCTCGTTTTCGCGCCATGGCTGACACGGCGCCAGTGATGATCTGGGTGTCGGGCCCAGACAAGCTTTGCACCTTCTTCAATAAGGGGTGGCTCGACTTTACCGGCCGCAGCCTGGAGCAGGAGCTTGGCAATGGCTGGGCACAAGGCATTCACGCGGAAGACTTCGACCGCTGTTTTGACGTTTACAAAAATTCCTTCGACGCCCGGCAACCGTTTACAATGGAGTATCACTTGCGACGACGTGACGGTGAATATCGCTGGGTTCTGGATATTGGAACACCGCGCTTTGCCCCTGATGGCGAGTTCCTCGGTTACATCGGTTCTTGCATTGACATCACCGAGCGGAAGCGCGCAGAAGAAAAATTCCTGCTCGTCCTCAATGCCGCGCCGAACGCGATGATCATGGTCGACTCAGCCGGCGCGATCAGCTTCGCCAACGTGCCGGCCGGAACCGTTTTCGGCTATTCTCTCGACGAGTTGATCGGCCGCCGTATCGAAACGTTGATTCCAGAACGTTTCCACGATCGACATGCCGGCTATCGCCAAGGTTTTATTTCCCAACCCAGCAGCCGTGCCATGGGCGTCGGGCGAGATCTTTTTGGCCGTCGAAAAGACGGCAGCGAATTTCCGGTCGAAGTCGGACTCAGTCCGATCCACACTGCGGAAGGTCTGTTTGTCCTGGCGTCGGTCATCGATATTACCGCGCGCAAGCAGGCTGAGTTGGAGCACCAGCGCCAAAACCTGGAACTGGCCCGAGTGGGACGCGTCGTTGTAATGGGCGAACTGGCGGCGTCGCTCGCGCACGAAGTCAACAATCCGATTGGAGCGATCGTAGCGAACGCCAGCGCCGGGCAACGCTTAATCGCAGCGGGCAAAATCGGAACCGAGGAGTTGACTGAGTTGCTGGCCGATATCGCAGCTGACGGCCGCCGGGCTGGTGAAGTTATTCAGGGCATTCGCAACATGGTTCGCAAAGGCGAGCCACGCCGCGCGTTGGTCCGGATCGGGGACATTATTGACCAACTCCTCCGCATTGTGCATGCCGATGCCATTGAACGGGAGGTGAAAGTAAGAAGCAAAGTTGATTCCGGTACGGGCCTGATTTGGGGCGATCCGGTGCAGCTCTTGCAAGTCCTTCTCAACCTCGCCATCAACGCATTTGAAGCAATGACTGCTCTGCCCTCCAATGCGCGACGCCTTGTCATTCATGCGGGCCGTAACGAAAATGGAGACATTCTCGTCAGCCTGCGCGATTCTGGTCCTGGCTTTCCCAGCGGAATGGCCGAGGAGCTATTCGAGCCATTTTTTTCGACAAAAGCCGAAGGGACCGGAATGGGGCTCGCGATTTCCCGCAGCATCATCGAGGCGCAGGGTGGAACCCTCTCAGGAGAAAATTGTGACGGTGGAGGAGCGTGTTTCACAATTCGCTTACCGCAGGCCAAGGAGGACAACTCCAAGCCGGCCTAGTTTTGTTTGCGGAGAGCAAGCAAAAGTTTGAGACATCCACTTGCCCGCCGGCTTACGTATAGAAAACGTGCTTACGTATCGAAAACGTGGCAGGATACGTGCTCGAAGGAATGAGACCAAGGTCTCATGGCAACCCATCAATCGAAGTCTTATCCTTGTGACGCTCTTATATGAGTAGAACAGATGGCGCATGGAGCTGTTTTTTAATGCTGGAAATGAAGTTGGCGGGAAGGGCGGGCCCCTGAACGCTTCCGGCCGCGATGGTATCTGGCTCCTCGACGACGATCTTTCGATGCTCAAGGCGCTTGGTCGTTTGATGAGCTCGGCCGGTCTCATTGCCGAAAAGTTTAGCGACCCGGTCGCCTTTCTCGCCAAACTCAAACAGGCCACATGTCGTGTAGCGGTCCTCGACGTATGGATGCCCCAGATGAACGGTTTGGAAGTACAGGCTCGCGTCCGGCGAGACTCGCCGGAGACGCGGATTATTTTCATAACAGGGCGCGACGATCCGGCAGTGCGCGAGACCGCGCTCAATGCGGGAGCAATCGCCTTTCTCACAAAACCTTTCGAAGACGAGGCTCTTGTGCAGCTCGTTCGAGAAGCTGCCGCACCCTGAGAGCTGTCCCCCTGTTTTTGGGTGTTGCTGTCGTTTGGGTATGGTTTTTACAGGGCCGTCTTGCCTGCCGTGGTAAGATTGAATCGTGAAACGGGAGTTTCGGGTGCTAGTAGAAGTTGGCGACCTGAAAGGACGCAACGCGATGATGAATGTTGATGCGTTGTGGATGGAAAACGGCATTGTTTTAGTTTGGGAATGGGGCGTCAAAGATGGCGAGGAAGTTCCGGTAAATTATACCCAGCTTCCTGATGTAATTCCGAACTGGAAGCGTGAAATAAACGGTTATGCTCTGGAAAGTACCCCAGTGTTTGTCGAAGACTTGGATACGCTCGGAAGAGGTTCTCAACTTCCTCCCGAGTAAGGTAAGATTGAGGAGTGGACGAAACGCCCGCAGCGCCAAAACCGGACAGGCCGATGACGTTTCTTATTTCTTCTTAGCTTTCTCACCTTTGTCATTGCAGCCGTGGAGTACAAATTCCTCGGCTATGTGGCTCTGGACGTCGGCAACGGCAATCATCAAGCTGACCAGAAATTGGCCGGCGCTGGCATTCCGGTTACTTTAGGCGACCGAAATTCAATTAAGCCTGCTCTCGCCGCGGCGAGAGCCTCTACCGCAACGCGACGCGGAGTTGGACTTTGGTCCCATATGCGAGCGCCGCTCAGTGTGGAATCGTCAGCGTGTAGGAATCAGAAAAAGAACAACCATAAATATATGACGAACATCAAACTCATCGCGCTCATTGCTGGCGCCACCGTCCTCGCCGGTGTGCCGGCACTAATACTGCCAGGAATTCTCCGATCACTGAGACCTCCGGTATCGCGGCCGAATTCAATGCGAAAAAGCCGCAAAATCCCAAACAGCAAAAACTCTCTGACGGCCTTTCGGCGTCCACACGCCATACCGGCATGATCAAAGGCATCAGTTCTAAATTTTTCCCGGAACTAACGACACAGACAAAACAAAACATATGAAAAAGCTAATCAACCTAAGAAGTGTTCTTCGTGCTATCGCGGCCTTGACCGTGGTCATAGGATGCGCCAGCACCACGACAACCACCATTGCCGCGCCGCCACAAAAGGAAGTCATGCTCCAGCAGGCGGGTTTCAAAACCCACACGGTGACCACCGCCAGGCAAAAAGAACATCTGCGGGCGCTGCCCGAAGGAAAGGTCTCAATTGTGATGCAGAATGGAAAAACCTTTTACGCTTATCCCGATGTGGCTCATAACACGGTTTACACTGGCACCGAAGCCCAGTATCAGGCCTATAAGCAGGTGCAATTGCAAGCGAGCATACAAAATCGCGGACTAAATGTTGATCCGGACCCGCACGGGATCAGGGTTAACGAGTTCGATGGGTTTGGTCCGCTGGGCGGGGACGAGCGTTAAGAATTAGTGCAGCGACGGACAGCGAAAACACAACGGGGAGCTCACAAAGATCCTCACGCAAAAAGCCGCAATCTGCTTGCGGGTCCCAGCCAAATGGGGGGACCGCTATCCGGCGCTTTGATTCGACTGCGGGGCCGATCCGCGCTTTAAAAAACTCGCAGGTTACTCCGCAGTAAAGTGACTTGGATCATCCGGCGATCTCGCCGATTCCCTTGCCGTCTTTGCGACGCCTGAACGCATTGGACCAAAGTCCAATATGCGCCCCCGACAAGATTTCGTCATTCTCGGCCTGTGCTGAAATTCCACCAGCTTGAGCCAGGGGAATACGTCACACGGAAGAAACTTGTGAAAACCTCCTGCTGCCTAAGCGCAATCTTCGCTGCTCTTCTGTTGTCGCCTCACGAATTGCCCGCCGCGGAGCCGCCGAACATCAACGCGGACGGGATGGCGATGGCTGAAGTCGCAGGGACGGAAGCCGGAAGGGCGGTGGATTGGATCAACACCACCCGCGGCTGGGAGATCGGCACGGGCCCAAGCGTGGTAATTGTGGACAAAGGAATGGCCCGCAGCTTCACCACTAGCATGATGCATAGCGCGGGATCTACGCTTTCACTTTCGACCAGCAAGGTTTGATGGCTGGACTTGGTCTCCAAGGCTCCAAAATAATAAGGATCGACTAATGCCAATTAATTTTCTCGGATTTGAGCGCCGGCAGCCATATAACCCAGCTGTCAAAATGAAGTTGCCCTTCTTCGCGTTGGCGCTGTTCGCAGCCGTGAGCCCGATGCGGGCCGGTCCGGTGGAACTGGAATCAAAGGAGATGGCGCCGGCGCCAACGATCACTGAGAGCGAACCTTGGCACTTCAATCTCGGGGTGCCAGGTTGGCTGGCTAGTGTTTCGGGTGATATCGGGCTGCGTGGGATCACCTCGAATGTGGACGTCAAGTTCGATCAAATCCTCAGACACATCGACTGGGCGACCTCGGTAAGCGCGGAGGCGCGAAAAGGCCGCTTTGGCGTTTATGCAGATCTTCTCTATTTAGAGGCCTCCGACGCGCTCTATAACAATCGGGTGCTCTCGAAGGTGAACATTGGGCTGAGCCAGTACCTGGTGGATGGCGAGGCTTTTTACCGCGTCGTGGAATGCCCGCGTGGGTGGATCGATCTGCGGGCGGGTGCTCGCTATACCGACGTTTACAGCAGCACCAAGCTGTTTGGGAATTCTCGCCTGATTGATCAGGCCGCCACTGTTCTTGCGAATGCTATTGCGGGAGACCTCAAGGGCCTCCTTGAACGCTTTTTGCAGGGCAAGCTCGACGGGAAGAATCCGCCCTTGCCGGTGCCGCCTCTCGCTGCTCACGAGAAAATAAAGCTCCTGAAACTCATCGTGGCAGCAAGGCAAGACCCGATGACGGCGCAACAGAAAATCGCGCAGATCCTGAACAAGCAACTCAATCGCAGCTTCAGTCTCACGGAACGCTGGGTCGATCCGTATCTCGGCATCGGTGGCAGCTACGATCTGACGAAAGCTTTTTATGTGACCGCCAGGGCAGACGTTGGTGGTTTTGACGTCGGTTCCAGGGTCACCGTGCAAGCCTCTGCCGCGCTCGGCTGTCACATCACCCGAAGAATCTATTCCGAGATCGGCTACCGCTATCTCTATGACGATTACGATAGCGGCGGCTTCCTCTATAAAGT
>DASQPD010000059.1:0-9839 GCA_035644135.1 Pyrinomonadaceae bacterium | reverse complement strand
CGAAGATAATCATCCGTCTTATCCAGCCAGTCCTGCCGCGGGGGACTGAAAATATCCACGTCAACCGTGTCTTCGAGCGCTTCCGCCTTGTGTTTCACCAGCGAAGGAATATGCAATACCTCGCCGGCCCTTACGTCGATCACTTCAGACTCGTCCTCCCCGATCCAAAACCGCAGGCCGCCTTCGAGAATGTAGGTGATCTGTTCGTTGTGATGGTTGTGCTGCGGGACAATCGCCCCCTTTTTCAAATAGACATGCGTCAGCATCACTTTGTCACCGGTAATTAACCGGCGATCCAGTACATCAGAGACCTTTTCCTTTGGCATATCATTCCAGCGATAAAAACTCACAGCGGATTGCGTCATCGTTTTTCTCCTACAGTCACCTTCTGCACAGACAAGCGATCCACGAATTTACACGAAAGTGTTTTGTTTCGTGTGACTTCGTGGAGGATTTCAACCAAGCCTCCGGGGCAACAAACAACAAATCACACGGCCCTACGACTACCTCTGATTGGGTGGCACGACGGAGTCGTTCCCCAATACAAACCTGTCAAACCAGTAGAGCTGCCAATTGAGACTCTCAACCAGGTGCCTTGGCTCGCCAGTTCGAGTCAGGTTGTGGTTCTCGCGGGGAAACATCACGATTTCAGTGGTCACACCAAAGTGTTTCAGCGCCCGGAACCACTGTTCGCCCTGCTCCAACGGTACACGGTAGTCATTATCCGAATGAAGAATCAAGGTCGGCGTCTTAACGTTCTTTGCATACTTAAGCGGCGAACGGTCCCAAAAGAAATCAAACCTCTCAAACAGCTCGCCGCCGAAATCGGGTGTATGACCATAGGCGCCATCGCGTGTGCCCTCGTCGGAAATAAAATTCGAGACACTCCGCAACGTCACTGCGGCTTTGAAGCGAGTGGTATGGCCCACAATCCAGTTTGTCATGAACCCGCCATAGCTCCCGCCGGTGACGCCCATGCGGTCGGCGTCGATCCAACTGTATTTGCTCAAGGCGGCATCAACGCCATTCATCACGTCCTGATAATCTTTGCCACCCCACTCATTCACAATCCCACGCTCAAATTTCTGACCGTATCCGGTCGAGCCGCGCGGATTTGTAAACAAGACCGCATAACCCTTTGCCGCGTAAACCTGAAACTCGTGATACCAGTCGACTCCGTACATCCCGGCAGGTCCGCCATGAACACTCAGGATCAGTGGATACTTTTTGCCGCTTTCCCAGCCGATTGGTTTGACTATGAAACCATCAACGTCCCAATTGTCCGTGCTCTTGTAAGTGAACCGCTCGACGTCTGCGAGTTGCAAATGCTTCCAAAGCGCCTGATTGAGGGTTGTCAGCTTTCGCTCCTGCCGTCCACCAATGTCCGAAAGATAGAGATCATCGAGGTGTTTGAAATCGTTTGCCAGATACACCATGGTCCTGTTGGGCCAATTAAAATCTCCACTGCGAACTGCGCGAGCGCCTTTTGTTACCTGCTCGAAGGATTTTCTGACTAGGTCAATGCGAAAGAGGTGTGTTTCGCCCTTTACGCCTGACTGGAAGTAGAGCGATTTACCATCCGCAGACCAATCGAGATCCGAAGGGATCAGATCGAGATCATTCGCCGCCAGCACGGAAGGCGCCGCACCGGCAGCTGGTGCGAGCCAGATCTTCGGATGATCTCGATCCCGAATTTCTCCGGTAAAGGCAATCGTTTTTCCGTCGGGAGACCAGCGCGGGCTGCTGTCTGCTTCGTCGTGATCTGAAATCTTCGTCAGAGCGCCTCCCGTAGCAGCCACCGTCCACACGTCGGTGTTCCGGTTTTCGTCGTATTCCTTTCCGGTGCGATTGGAAACGAAGGCGATGCGCAGACCGTCAGGAGACCATTGAGGATCGCTGTCATTCCAATCGTTTCCCTCAGTGATCTGTTTTGCCTCGCCGCTTTTTGCGTCCACGACCCACAAGTGCGTCCTGCGATCGTCGAACCAGCCAGTGTCATTGAACTTGTAAGACAAGTTCTTGTAATGCCGTACATCGCTTCGTTCCTTGCTGTCTGTTCGACTGTCGCTCGAACCAACGCGGCTGACAACTACGAGACGGCTGCCATCAGGAGACCAGCGAAACACGCTCACTCCGTTTTTGAGGTTCGTTGAGCGCCGGGCCTCGCCGCCATTCATTGAGAGCAGATAAACCTGATTGCGATTTTGTTCTGCGGGTGTTGGGCTGGCCACCGGAGTTGTCGCGGCGGTGCTGGAGGCTGGTTCGCTCGCAGGCCGGGACGATAGAAACGCGAGCCATTTTCCATCAGGACTCCAGCGAGGCGCAGTCGACGATTGCGGGCTGGTAGTAAACTGCCAGGGGGCGCCGCTGCCGTCTGATGCCACCATCCAAATCGCCGAATTTCGCCGATTTTGGCTGCGATCAATTTTCGTCAGGACATAGGCAACGAACTTGCCATCAGGCGAAAGATTTGGATCGCTTATGAATTCAAAGGAAAAGTAGTCTTCGGGAGTGATCCCGCGAAGGCCGCTCGGCTGCTGGGCTAAGGAGATCGCAGCGGGAAGGACACAAAGAGCGACAGCGAATGCGAAAAGCAATCTGCTTGCTTTGATCATTTTTTCTCTTGGGCTTTATTGGCGCTTCAGACTGGTTGGAGCATTGGTATGATACATGGAGTCTTCGTGTGCGTGAAAGGGGAACCGATCCACGAAACTACACGAGCAACTTCACTCGACACACCCAGTCAATCCTTCTTCGTGTGATTTCGTGGATAATTTTTTTGCTCGCCACCAATGAACAACCAGCTACAACCGGCGCCACCGAGCGCAAGACAGGCGGCAATAATAATTAAGAGTCGATAGCCCGAAACAAAGGATGCCGCGACTGCACTTCTGAGCTGCTGCTCCTGGGCTGGCGATAAATCACCGGGCAATTGCAGACCGGCTAACTTGATGCGCTGGTCGAAAACGTTCTGGCGCACAGATTCCGAAACATCGACTTGAGCCAGTCTTAGCTGAAGATTTCGGTTGAACGCATGGGCCAGCACGGCGCCAAAAATCGCAATTGCCAGCAATCCCGCAGTCCGCGAGACCGCATTGTTGATGCCCGAGGCTACGCCCGCAAACTCTTGCTTTACTGACCCCATCACTGTTGTGGTCAGCGGCGCTACGCTAACCGCCATTCCCAATCCGAGCACCACTACGGCAGGAAAGACTTCCGGCCAGTAACGCGCCTCTGTTCCCGGCAGACTGAACAAAGCGAAGCCGGCCGCAGCGATAATTGGTCCAAACATCAGTGGCCGGCGAGCGCCGAAGTGGTCTACCAGACCACCAGACCAGCGCGAAAGAGAAAACATGATCAAAACAAATGGCAGGAAGGCCGCGCCTGCTGCGGTAGCCGAATAACCCTGAACCTGAATGAGATTCAAGGTAAGAAAGAACAACGTTCCACTGAGCGAGGCATACAGCAGCAGGGTCAACAGATTTGCGCCGGCAAAATCCCGGGAGCGGAACAAAGTCAGAGGCAGCATTGGATGCCTGGCTCGCCACTCCACAAAGACAAAGGCAATCAGGGCCAGCGCACCGATGATAAGGGCAGCCGCCACTCTCGGCCGGGAGAGGTCCGGCCGCGACAACTCGATCAAGCCGTATACGATCGCCGACAGTCCAGCAGTGGCCAGCACTGCGCCCGGCCAGTCGAGACGACCATTCTGATTCTCGTCGCGACTTTCAGGTACGTGCCGCAACGAGATTGCCAGGACGGCCAGTGCGAAAGGAAGATTCAGAAAGAAAACCGCTCGCCACGAGACATGCTCGATTAACCAGCCACCGAGAACAGGTCCAACCGCAGTGGTAATTGCTGAAAACCCCGACCATGTGCCGATCGCTCGCCCGCGCTGGTCCGTAGCGAATGAAGCGCTGATGATCGCCAGACTACCCGGAACCAGGAGAGCTCCACCAACCCCTTGCACCGCGCGTGCAAAGATCAGCTCACCTACATTGCCGGCAATACCGCAAGCCGCTGAAGCAAGCGCGAAGAGGGTCACACCGGTAAGGAAAACTCTTTTGCGGCCGTAGCGATCGCCAAGAGCTCCGCCAACCAATAGCAGTGCAGCGAGAAAAAGTGAGTAGGCCTCGACTACCCACTGCACTCCGATTACTGTCGCTTGAAACTCCTTCTGCAACGAAGGAAGCGCGACATTAACGACGGTGCCATCGATAAACGCCATGCTCGATGCCAGGATTGTCGCCGCGAGAATCCAGCGCCCCTGATTCTTCGCACAGGGTTTTGGGGACGCTCCAGAGAGAATAATTCCCTCGTCGCAAGGTTCTTTGACAATATTCGCCATCGTTTTGTGACTGGGGAGCTATGTTTGCATGCGACAGCGGGCGTGGCAAATCGAAGCGCGGCATGATAATCCTTTTGTAGAACATCGGGAATAAGGAGGGTTGAGGATCCACGAAACCAACGAAAGAAACAGCTACAGATTAACGCGGATGACGCGGATCAGAAAGCTAAAGGGATAAGCGATTAAGCTGCTCTATTCTGATCGGTTCTTATCCGTGTATATCTATGGCTCAGTTTCTTTTTTTCTATCGCTATGACTATGGTTTAGAAACGTACTAAAGAGGCCACAACCTAGCCAAAGGGTTCATCGATTGACTTGCTCTGCGGAGTGAAGAACTTCGGCCCGGTGTCAGTGATATAAAGACAATCCTCCAACCTGATGCCAAACTCACCGTAGATAACAATTGTCGGCTCATCACTAAAACACATGCCCGTTTGTATCGGCGTTTTGTTTCCGCGAACGAAGTTGGTCCATTCATGACCATCCAGGCCGATGCCGTGTCCCGTTCGATGCGGTAAACCGGGGACCTTGTAATCTGGGCCAAAGCCCGCTTCGGTGATAACTTTCCGCGCTGCGGCGTCCACTGTCTCGCAGGGAGCGCCTAATTTCGCCGCTGCAAAACCGGCATCTTGAGACTTACGCTCGAGTTCCCAGATGTCTCGTTGTCTCTGTGTAGGTTTGCCGAAAACAAATGTGCGAGTGATGTCGGACTGATAACCTTCAACGCCGCAACCGCCATCCATTAACACAACGTCGCCCTCTCGAAGTTTTTGCGGCGTGCTGCTGCCGTGCGGAAACGCCGTGTATTTCCCGAAGCTGCAAAACACCCCACCGGTTACGCCCAGGGCCCGGAAGGCGGCGGCGCAATTGCCGGCAAACTCGTCCTGGGTCATGCCTTCGCGCATCGAGTCGTAGGTGGCCTGGTAGGCAACCAGGGTGATGTCGTTCGCGCGCTGCATTAAGGCGATCTCAGCCGGCGATTTGTGCATGCGACATCCGGCGCTAATCGGGTCGGCGCTTACGTATTCAAATGCGGGCGCCTGCTTGCGGATGCCATCGAAGAGAAAAAATCGCACTCGTTCCTCGATGCCGATTTTTCCGCTTCGCAGGCCCCGGTCACGAAAGACCTCTGCGACGCGTTTGTAGGGGCTCTCGTCCTCTTCCCAGGTGCGGATGTCATTGCCGAACCTGATCAGCTCGCGGGCGCGCTCTTCCTCAAACTTCGGACAGATCCAGGCAATCTCGCCTCGAGCAGGAATCACCAGGGCAAACATGCGTTCACTGGTGCTCCAGCGCATGCCTGTGAAATAGAACATGCTCGAGCCCGGTTCCAGGTAAAGGGCAGCGATCTTGTGCTCACCCATCAGACGCTGGGCATTAGCGATGCGAGCATGTCGTTCATCAACTGAAATTGGAACTACACCGTCGGTCATTCGCGTAAGCTTGCGAATCGAGGCGGGAATTTCTCGTTGCTGGGGTGAATCTCCAGCCGCAAGCAGGTCGCCGCCGAGCAACGAAATGCCGGCAACTCCTGCCGACAGACGCAAGAATTCTCTTCGATCAGTGCACATTGAATTTTAAAAGAAGGTTCAAGGTGTGATTTCGTCGCTGATGCTACACGACCTGTTGTTTGGGAAACAAGAAGACCGTGACCCCGAAGACACCCTATAGCCACTTTGTATGATTTGTGTTAGTCCAGGGAAGGTTGGGCGCGCTTTTATTCATTTTCCATTTTCCATTTTCCATTTCTCATTTCTCTTTTTCCGTCTATCATTCATCGCCCCGGGGGGTTTGTTCTTTTCGTGTGATTTAGTGGACCGTTTTATTATCCAGCAGAAAAGGCGATCCACGAAATCACACGAAAGGAACAAAACCGCGGGGGCCCTCTTCCTCTTTTTTCGCGCTCTCTTGTTGCACTTCCAAGTTGAATTTGCTCAGCTAAAATGGAAACTAAAAATGACAAATGGAAAATGGAAAATGTTCTGCCTCCTGGCAGTCCTCTTCTACCATAAGCCGGCCAGCGCTCAACAGGTCTTGCGCTGGGGCGCCGATCCCAGCGGTGGCGCTCCTTACGTTTACACTGATCCAGTCAACCCTGACCGTTACATTGGTTATGAAAAAGAGATGGTCGATGCACTGGCCGCGGCCATGGGTCGAAAAGCCGAATTTGTCCCGAGCGACTGGGAAACGCTGGTTTCTGCTCTCCAACGCGGCTCGTTTGATGTGATTGTCAACGGGCTTGAACCCACAACGGATCGTGCTCGTCAAATCGACTTCAGCAATCCTTATTACATTTTCCAGCTGCAACTAACAGTTAGACATGACGACGATCGCATTCATTCTCTGGCCGACTGCCATCATCGCACTGTCGGCACGCTTTCTAACACCGCTGCTTCGCGCATCCTTCAACAGGAAGGAATTCCTCTCCGCGGATATTCGGATCCGGTGGGCGCCTACAAAGATCTCGAATTGAAACGAATCGATGCCGTCGTGATGGATGTGCCCGCCGAGGCCTTCTACGCCCGCAACAACCCGAAGCTGAAACCGGCGGGCGAGCCCTTCGCTCCCGGGCCATACGTAATCGGCCTACGCAAAGGCGATGCTGTCTTAAAGGCGGAGATCAATACGGGAATCGAAAAGATCATTGCCGATGGCACGCTCGAACAAATACTCAAGAAATGGAATCTTTGGAACAATGCACAAGTTGAACTACAAGCTCCCATCCGAGCCGGACAACACGCTCAAGTTGCCCCGTACGAGATGACCTCGGCGTCATTTAACTGGCGCGAGGCTCTTTCCCGGCTCACCCGCGCGGCAATGGTGACGGTATTAATCGCCTTCGGCTCAATGATCATTGCCATCGCGCTGGCAATTCCGCTGGCTATCGGGCAATCGAGAGGCCCGCGATGGGTGCGCGCGTTGTGCACGACATATATCGAATTCTTTCGCGGCACACCGGTGCTGGTCCAATTGCTTTTTCTTTACTTTGGTCTACCGGCAATCGGGTTGGCGATGCCCGGCTGGCTGACGGCGTTGGTTGGACTTGGTCTGAACTACGCAGCCTACGAGTCGCAGGTCTACCGCGCGGCTCTCGAAGCCATTCCCCGCGGCCAGTGGGAGGCTGCGTATTCCCTTGGCATGAACCCCGTGTTGGCGTTCCGTCGCATTATTATGCCCCAGGCGTTTCGGATCGCTTTGCCGCCGATGACGAACGATTTTGTTTCCCTCTTCAAAGATACCTCGGTGGCTTTTGCCATCTCGGTGTGGGAACTGGCAACGGCATACCGCGAACTCGCGAATGCATCAGGACAATTTCTGCTACTCGGAGTCACGGTGTCCCTATTCTATCTCGCAATGAGTTTGCCCATGGCACACCTCGCACGCAGGCTTGAACGGAGTTTGCAGAACCGAGATGTCGCGCCGGACGCAGTCGCGGAAGGAGCAGTCGCATGATTCAAGTTTCCACCTTGAGAAAAAAGGCTGGGGGAACAGAAATACTGAAAGGGATTAGCTTTGAGGTAGCTCCCCGGACGGTGCTCGGAATCATTGGCGCTTCGGGTAGTGGCAAAACCACTCTGCTGCGCTGTCTGAATGGATTGGAACGGATTAATGGCGGTTTCATTCAGTGCGAGGATTTGCGGCTCGAGCCGCAATTTACCGAGTCGGATTATCGCCACCGTGTAAAGCAGTTGCGCCGTAAGGTCGGAACGGTTTTTCAGCACCTGCACCTGTTCCCGCATTTGACGGTGCTTGGCAACATCATTGAAGCTCCAGTCCACGTGCTGCGGGCACCCCGCGCAAAGGCTGAGCAGGAAGCTTATCAACTGCTGGAATCCGTCGGTCTGAAGCAGGCCGCCCGGCGTTATCCCGAATCACTTTCTGGCGGAGAGCAGCAGCGCGTGGCAATTGCGCGAGCGTTGGCGATGCATCCCACTCTGCTTCTGTTCGACGAGCCCACCAGCGCACTGGATCCCAAGCGCGCTGCCGAGATGCGTTTGCTGCTGCGCGGTTTTGTTGCTGGTGGCCAGACGATGGTGATCGTATCTCACTCGATAGGATTTCTCACCGGCCTGGCCGACAATCTGCTCTACCTCGAAGGCGGCGAGGTGGTGGAATACGGTGAGACGCAGGCTTTATTGACTTCTCCGCGCGATCCACGAACAGCGAGTTTTCTTCAACAGGCGAAATAGTGTGGGAACAAGAACCAAACGCATTGCATTGCTCTGACTTGGTGTGATTTCGTGGATCATTAGTCTGTGATAGATTTAGTCGAAATGATGAAAAGGAAGCGAATGGATGGACAGCGAAGCGAAAACACCTGAGATCACCTATGAAGTGCGCGTCAAGCCGGGCCGTGCGGGAACGGATCCGCAAGCGCCCGATTGGGAAGTACTGGAACTGGAAGATGGTCAGATAAAGAACACGGCCGACATTTACGATAACCTCACGCTTGCCGAGGCACAGCAGATCTCCGGAATGTGGCGGCGAAAAAAAGAGGAAGCGGAAACCGGGGGTGAGGCCGGCTAACGCTACTGGTCTCTGTGTACTGTCTCGATGGAAAATGCCGGCACACAGACTGCGATGTATTCGGCTCCGCCATCACCCGGGGTGCTGTATTGGACCCACTCGCCGCGATGCGCAATTACTGCCTGGCCGGCACGAACATCCATTGTTCCCTGTTTGCTTTTCACCCGGAGCAATCCCTGCAAAACGATTGAGAACTCGTCGAACTCGGGCGTTTGCCCGGGCTCGCACCAACCTTCTGAACTCTTCATCCGGGCGATGCTAATCGAAGTTGTTCCTGAGTTGACGCGTCCAATGAACTCTTCAATTAGCTTAGGCTTATTACCAGCGGCTTCGATGATGGTCGGGTCATTAAGGATTGTCGGCATAATGTACCTACCAGGTCCTGTGGCGCCAGTTTATTTCCAGCCAGGCCTGAATGGACTAGTCGGAAAACCGCCGCAAGGATTTCTTGAACATCAGATAGTGTTGCCGGTATTTGTTGTACGCGCTTTGGTCGCGATACTTGATGCCAAAGACCTTTCGCGTGTTTGTCTCGGTGTTCTCCGTGTCCTCGAACGAGCGCATATACGAACTATCCTTGGCCTTTAGTGTTACCCGCCGAGTCTTAATCGCTCCGTTTTGCTCAAGCGTCTGGGAAACGACCTCTTCTTTATCGGCGTCGCGCTCGATGTCGTCGGGTTTGCCATTCCAAAGTGGCGAGAAAACATAAAACTCGATACTCCCATCGGCGGCAGTGAAGAAGGCACTGTCATACTCTCCTTCAAAAGAATTACTGGGAAGCGACCGGCGCGGGCTGAACCCCGCCGGGTAGGTGATTTCGAAATAGGCGCCTTTAAATTTTCGAACCTTCGGCTGAGCCGCGTAATGCCCGTTGGCCGGGAAAGCCATCGCTAAGAGCAACAACCCGCACAAGAGTTTGCTTATAGTGACTATAAACATCTCACTCCTCCGGTTGTGAAACCTG
>DASQPD010000058.1:0-8277 GCA_035644135.1 Pyrinomonadaceae bacterium | reverse complement strand
TGTTACGATACGCCTGTTTCTCCTGCCCCAATCTTACCCACATAGAAACCTAAAGGAAAGCAGGGAAGGGTGTGGGGCTATGGGCCAGTTTCCGATACGCCAACCATACATTCAAATGTAATTACTCCCGGATTGCTCGTGACTCGGGAGCAGAACGGAGAAGGGTTGAGCTTGTACGAAGCTCAAATGAGTGCATTGGCGATTTTGAGTCAACCGAGGAAGCGATCTGTTGTCCAGATTTCAGAGCCACGACCTGGGCACTTTGCATCGATCCGCCGTTTGCCAAATTGATTCGGGGTTGCTGGTTTGCTACGGTCGTCATCATGTCCGAGCGTTCCCCCGAGCAGATAGATGAGCAGATACGCGAATTGCTCGACTCCCTTTATCGCGTGGATTCGGGACGAATCCTGGCAACTCTGATCCGCTTGCTCGGTGATTTTGATCTTGCCGAGGAGGCGATGCACGAAGCCTTTGCGGCAGCAGTGAGCCTGTGGCCGCGGAGTGGAGTTCCCGACAACCCGCGACCATGGTTGATTTCGACGGCCCGATTCAAAGCCATTGATGCTCTGCGTCGACGGGCAAGATTTGATGCGTCGCAAGACGAACATGCGCGATATTTCGAAGCGCAATGGAGTTCGCTCGAAAAATCCAATGCAGAGCCAAGGTCCAATGAAGAGGACAGCCTTGAGGATGGCTTTGAAGATGATCGCCTACGTCTGATGTTTACGTGCTGTCATCCAGCTCTCCCACCGGAAGCGCGCGTTGCGCTCACCTTGCGTGAGGTGTGCGGGCTGACAACCGAGGAGCTAGCAAAGGCCTTCCTCATCACTCCGCGTGCGCTGGCCCAGCGCATTGTGCGCGCCAAGGCAAAGATTCGAGAGACACCGATTCTGTACGAGGTGCCGACGCCGCAGGAATTGCCGGAGCGACTGGGCGCGGTGCTTCACGTCATCTATCTCGTCTTTAACGAGGGTTATTCGGCTGCGGCGGGAGCGGAGGTAACGCGGGCCGAGCTAACCGGCGAGGCGATTCGACTGGGCCGATTGCTGACCGAACTCCGGCCCGAGCCGGAAGTCATCGGGCTGCTTTCCTTGATGTTGCTGCAGGAATCCCGTCACGCCGCGAGAACCTCTCCGGCCGGAGAGCTGATTTTGCTGGAGCACCAGGACGGCTCGCTCTGGAACCGAGAACAGATCGCCGAAGGGTTGGCCTTGGTGGAGCAAGCCCTGAAGTCCCGCCGCTTCGGTGCCTACACACTGCAAGCCGCGATTGCGGCCGTTCATGCGGAGGCGGAATCGACCGCTGCGACTGACTGGCCGCAGATCGTTGCGCTTTACGACCGATTGCTACGAATTCACCCTTCGCCGGTGGTACAGCTAAATCGTGCCGTGGCCATTGCGATGCGCGATGGTCCAGAGGCTGGTCTGACGCAGATCGACGCGGTGCTGGAACATGGCGAATTGGCAAATTATTACCTGGCGCACTCAGCCCGTGCAGATATGTACCGCAGGCTCGGCAGGACGGCTGAGGCTCGGTCCTCTTATGAGAGAGCTCTGGCGCTGACCCAACAGGAACCGGAGCGGCACTTCCTGCAAGCGCGGATTCGGCAGTTGAAATAAAAAAGGATAGCGCGCTGCTTACTGCTTACTGCCTTCCGCTTACTGCGGCCGCGTGTGCTCGACCTTCGACGATGGCGCTTGCGGTGTGGGCTTAGTCAAGCAGAGAAACTTCTATTCCTTTTTGTAAACTGAATCACGGACTACAACAGCGGCTCGCATAAGAAAATACGCATCACAAATCGACTTCATATCTGCCACGTCATTCAGCCGAAGCTCTGGCACTCCTTGTTTCGTATTTTCTATCTGCTGACCAATTTCCAAGTTCTTCTTAAGCTGACCTTTATCGGTGATGGTTTCGCCAAGGCATCGAACGGCAGCGTCGTAAAGCGATTCGCCGTCATTAATCTCCCTATTAACAGTCATTGCCATTTTCAATGACCTGAAGAAACTCTCGAACCCGTTAGTGACAAACTCCAAATGACAGTCGCACTTCGCGATAAGAGAGAGACCCGTCAAATATGCATCTAACGCAATTTCTTCCGGCGTGTCACGAATCCTCGCCAGATAGGCCATCATGAGCTTTATCATGAAAACGTGTTCACCTTTTAGCGCCTGACGTTCCCACTCTATCTTTAATCCATTCGGTGGTTGAAAGTTCAATTTCGCGTCGTTTTCTAAGTCAGTAATCCGGTCAGTGTAAAAATATCCCTGGCTCGGAACATACCACCAAAAATAACCCATCGTTCCGGCGCTCAAAGCGACCGCCATAATTTTCGCCGCCGCGAAACCTCGGTCATATATGTCGCCAACGGTTATCCGTTTTGGAAGTAAGAACTGACAACTTAATTCGTTCGGTTTATTCGTCTTGCCAACCAGAATGAATTTGGAAGTCTTGTTCCACTCAGAGATGAATGAATTCCGAATCGAATGTGAGTCGCTAAAAAACGTGGCGTGTACTTTCCACTTCGGCGTCATGTCCTCGGTTGGCTCTCTGGTAATCTCTTCCTCAAGTAATTTTCGCAACTCCTTCGTCGATTCCTCGTATCGTTCTTTATTCCAGGCAATCCACTCTTTGAAACTTTGCAGTTCAGCTAACTTGGAATACGACTCTTCGCTAAAAATAAATCTTCGCTTATCCGGGTCCTCAGATGACAACACAAACCACTTGGCATTTTCATCCAACTCCCCAGTCGGCTCTTTGAATCCAACGGCTTTCTCGTAGCCGATTCTGTTTTCCGCCAACCCAATAACCGGGGCTACTTGTTCGGCGGTTAGCTTCAAACGCGGCTGAACTGGATTGGCTGCGTCAACATACAAAAAGTCCAGGCGGTTCTTATGAATCTGCGACGCCACACCCCTTAGTGACTCAAACTCTTTCTTGTCCACCTTGTGACCAGTCAGATGCATGCTGAAAAAGGCCCAGAACAGTTTCTTAACGTGGTCTTCGATATCAGGCGCGAATTCGCGAGGGGACGATAATCTGCCCATGTGGAATTTGGTTTCCATTAGCCCAAACTTACCCATTTCCTCTAGCCCAAGAACGGCTAAGTGGTAGCTAACCTGTAACGCCCCGCTTTCGAGTAAGGCTTTAGCCGAATTCACCAGGTCTTCTGCGCTTCTAAGGCATGCCTCACGGATTTTTGACAGATGCTCAAATGATTCAACTTCATTTCCCATGCCAGTGGATAACTCCCTTACTTCAACTCGTATGCTAACATCGATCACTAAATGTAAATCTAATATGAGGATTAAGTTGTGCCAGTAATCGAACCGGTAATTACAGAGGAAAAGCTACGGCAGTTGCTGGATGAACAGCACGAGTCCGGGTCGCTTGATTACAAAGCGCAGCTTTCTTTGGATGACACGCGAAGCCTTGTGGAATTCGCAAAAGACGTCGGAGCAATGCAAGTCGACGGCGGGTTCATAGTAATCGGAGCGGACAATGGCGGAAACCCTACGGGACGAGTAACGGCAAGACACGCTAAGTTGTTTGATGAAGCAACTGTCCGTCCGAAGCTATTGCGTTACCTTCCTGAGCCATTGGAGGTTCGCTGCGCACAGCACTCAATTAGTGGACAGCTTTTAGTCCTGTTTTACGTCGGACCCAATCCTGATGGTTTTTGCATCTTCAAGGCGGATGGTAACTACCCCGGGGGCACAGCATTTCGCGCAGGGGAAGTGTTTGCTCGGCATGGGACATCGAGCGAACCGTGGCGACAGTCAGACATTAAGAAAGTATTTGAAAGGCGACTAGCTGCAGCCAAGGAAGATTGGAGGCGGGAATTGGCAATGTCCCTGGAACATACCGCTCTGGGATCAAAAGCACAAACACTTTCACGCGCACCGGCGGCCGCTTTGACATGGCAGCTCGATGAAAAAACATTCATCAGCATCATTACTGAGCAACTGCGAAACGGAGACACTATCCCGTTAATCTTGTTAATGAATCAACTCCCGGCTGACGCCAAAACTCTTCTGACGTCTAATCAAGAAACTGATTTTCTCACTCTGCTCGACCGACTTGCGTGCCTTGGGGCGCTGTTTCTCAGCCTGGATCGATCCAAAGAATTCAGCGAAGTCGTCAAGGTACTAAATAGAATTTACGATATCGGTCTTAGCGACTCCGGCGAAGGCAGAAGCGGTCTAGCGCTAAAGCCATCAAAGCTTTGGCTAGAGGTAATTCGCAGGGTATATGCGCTCGGCGCTCTAGCGGTTCGTCGGGAAAACTGGGATGCAGTCCGCCTCCTGATCGTCCAACGCCCAAGAGGTCTGGTAGTCGGAGAGTTTTACAACAATTGGCTTCGCCATGCGTTGACCATGGCGTCTAGGTCGGGGGACTTCCAACAGCAACAGAACGGGCGGAAAGTTGACCTGCCTTTACTAAGTCTGTGTCAGCAAACAGCTCTTGGTAACACATGTTTATCAGAGGACGTTGATGAGGACACTTTGTTAGATAGTCTGGCGCAATTCGACGTTTTCTTTAATGTCGTTGCGATCTCGTCGCAATCGCGCACCTTGGGCAGTGATTATTATCCTAATTTTTCACGCTTTTACTCCCGCCGATCAGATCCCGCATTTCGACGTATCATCGAGGATCCAACAGTACGCGAAACTTTAGGTATAGGAAATGGTGAACAACTTGCATCCTCGCTCAGAAAGTTATTCAAGGTGGCGCATGAAGAATCGTTTAAATATTCAGGCTGGGACGGCGTTTTCGATCGGTCAGTGAATGCTTTCCTCGACCAATACCCTCAGAAGAACCCTGAGTAACTCTATTGAGAGCCAGTGGTTTATGGTGTAATGAGTACAAAAACGGTAACCGCGAAAAAGCATGTGGCTGGCAGTCAACCCGAATCTGCCACGCTGCGAAACGTGTTAATTCAGCGCGACGCTGGTACGAGCGATCTCTGCACCGAGGAAATCCTGTTCGGACTGGGTGGCGGCATTGGGTGCGCCTATTTCCTCTTTGATATGTATGGCGGGCATCCGGTTGTCATCGGTTCACGAATCCACGCGAAAGAGGGTGACACTCCGTACTTCACGTTACAGATGACCGAGGGTTGGGGCGCTACCGCCGACGTACGGCATTCCTCATCGCCATCCGCCGCAACAAAGAGCCTTGTAAAGATCCTGAACGACGGTTTCACTCCCATCGTCTGGGTTGAGCTCACGAAGCTGCCGTACATGTTTCTGTCGGGTCACACCACGAAAGCCACGCTGCCGTCGTGGGCAGCGCCGTTGCGCAACGCTTATCACCAGGTGGTGGTGTATGGAATGGAAGGGGATGACGTACTTGTTGGGGATTTAGGTGACAGCGTGATCCGGATAAGCATGGAGGAGCTTACCGAGGCGCGTAATTCACACTACGCTCCCAAGTTCCGTACGGTGGTGATCAGCGAGGCGACCGCCAAACCCCAGCTGCGCGAAACCTTATCAGATCGCATTCGGGTGACTTGCAGTCAAATGCTCGAGGGTCTGGGGATCGCGAATTTTGGCCTGGCGGCGCTGAACAAATGGGGCCAGATGTTGACCAACACAAAAAACAAGAAGGGCTGGCCCAACTGTTTCCCTGGCGGACCACCATTGCATGGCGCTATGAGTAGTGTGTTTGCGCAGATCGAATTGCGAGGTTACGGGGGCAGCGCGTTTCGCGGGCTGTACGCTGATTTTCTCGACCAGGCTGCCGGCGTATTAAAGAAGTCGGCGCTCCGGAAAGTTGCCGGACAATTCCGTGAGAGCGAGGCGTCGTGGCGGGCAATATCGGATGCCGCGCTGCCAGATTCGATCCCTCTGCTCAAAGAGACTCGCGAGGTTCTCGCCCGCAGGTCGGTTCTGATCCGGAAACCCCGTACTACCGCGATCGACAAAGAGCTCGAATCCCTTCGAGACCGGCTTAAACAGCTGCACGAGAGAAGCGCAAAAGGGCTGTCACTTTCAAAGGCAGACACGCTGGACCTGTTTGGAGCGATTAGTGAGCGCGTGCTCGAAACCGAGAAGATCGAGCGCGCCGCATTTACCGAGCTCAGCAGTATCGTCTGACAATAAGTAACACCGCGTCACAGTGCGCGTAGCGCACTCTCAGAAGTAAACAATGTTCTGCTCCTAGTAAAGAAGCGATTGGGGGGTCAGGCTTGCATTTTTTGCGATTCTCACTGGTCGAGTAAACCGTTCTTCCGGTCCCTGGAGAATCGCAAAAGCCCTGAAGAAAAAATTTCCTGATTCTACGCGGTAAATACTTGGCCTATTGCCCTTTGCTACTCCTTATATTCCGAAATATCTCCGGGCTGACATTCTAAAGCTCTACAGATCGCCTCCAATGTTGACAGCCGAATTGCTTTTGGTTTGCCATTCTTCAACACGGAGATATTAGCCATCGTAATGCCGACTGTATCGGCGAGCTCGGTAACGCTCATTTTCCTTTTCGCCAACAGGACGTCGATGTTAATGATTATCGCCATGTTCGTTTAGACACTCAGGTCGTTCTCGGATTTTATATCCACCGCGTTTTGTAGGATCCGCTCAAACACCGCGGCAGCTGTGCCGATGACGATTGAAGGAAAGGTAATGAGGATGCGTATGAAAACCCCCGCCGGCCGGTCATCTCGGTCGCCAAAGATCATGAAAATTACGCTTACCGCAACAAAACCGATAATGGCTAGTGCGCAATATTTCATAGTCCGCAAAGCTCGCACGGAACCCTGCGAAAATATTTCATTTCGGCCTATATACCCCAACAACTTGAACGCTTGGTAGAGCGCCACGAAAAACGGAATGGAACCTATATACGCATACGCCAAAAATGGATCCTTGAAATATATCTCAAAAAGCGTGGCGTTCACGTTCCTGCCCTCGACGTGAGGTTCCCAAAGCAAGAGGGCAAGAACGCCTACGCCGAGAAGTACAATTACTACCTGAAGGAAGATCGTTGAGCCTCGTTTCATATGTTTCTTTTGGGTGGTCTACACTGAGATCCTATTCCAGGGCTTTATCGTTTGTCATTACATATTTATCGTTATTCGTTACGCCAACACATCGGGATCAGGCCTGCGATCTGAAGAAAGATGTCGAGAACATAGAGGTCAGGCCTACGATATTACGATTCGTTATTGCGGGAGCTTGCCGCCGAAAACAGGAACCACCGGTTTCTCCGAAGGCGGTGGACGCTTCAGAAGAGTTCCTCGGCCAGCGCGACGATGATGCCCGCAGGGCCTCGCATGTAACAGAGTCTGTACTTGTCCTCGTATTGGGCCACCTCGCCGACGAGTTCGGCGCCGTTGGCGCGCAGGCGAGCGACAGTGTCGTCGACGCTTTCGACTGTAAACATCACGCTCCGGAGGCCCAAAGTGTTCGGAGGTGCGATAGCCGGTTCGATCTCGACCAGTTTTGGATTGCGAAACTTAGTCAGCTCAAGCCGCCCGTGCCCATCTGGGGTCCGCATCATAACGATGTCGACTTGGACACTTTCGAGCCCGTTGACGCGGTCCACCCACGCGCCCTCGATCGGCGTCTCGCCTTCGAGCGTCATGCCGAGCGCGATGAAAAAAGCGATAGCGGCTGCAAGGTCGTCGACGACAACGCTGATGTGGTCCAATCTCTTGATTGTCATGTGCCTTTTATAGCAGAGGCCGTGCGCGGCGGGCCAGGCCGACCGTTCTCGCGAGTTGGACGTGGTTAGCCGAGGAAACGCAGGGAGATGGCGGGCGCAGCCATGCTGCAAGAAGGCCGGATCGCTGTCAGCCTTTGGCTGCTTACGCGACGGTTTTGTTAGGCGTACTAAAGCGCGGAAGCAAGACTTTTCTTGAACGCTTTGTCGAATTCCGGCCCGCCGTTCGACTATATGGTGAAGGCAGGGCAATCGGCCCGCCCGAAGACTTAAGATAAAAGACCGTTACAGGAGAAAAAAATCATGCCGCAATATCTGGTTGCTAACTACCTCCCCGACGACTTCGACCCGTCCGCCGTAACCGAAGCGATGATCGAGGAGATCCACGCGCTCAACCGCGAAATGATCGCTGCCGGCGCCAGGAAGTTCGCTTGCGGGATTTCCCCGGCCAGCAACGCAAAGACGGTGCGGAAGCAGCCTGATGGTACGGTGCTCGTCACCGATGGGCCATACACCGAGACCAAGGAGCATATGGGCGGTTTCTGGATACTGGAAGCTGCCGATATGGACGAGGCGCTGGCGTGGGCGCGCAAGGGTGCCATCTCATGCGATGCG
>DASQPD010000057.1:0-18143 GCA_035644135.1 Pyrinomonadaceae bacterium | reverse complement strand
ATCCAACCGACCCGCCAGCCCGGCACCAGATGAGTTTTCGACAGGCTCTCTAAAGTGATCAGCGGCAGGTCCATCTCCTGGGCCAGAACGGAAGCGGACGTTGGTGGCTTTTCAAAACACAGTTCTCGATAAACTTCATCTGCGATCACCAGCAAGCTGTGTCGCGCCGCCAGTTCCAGAATCTGTTTGGTAATTGCATCTGGAATGATAGATCCGGTCGGATTATTCGGATTAATCAAAACGAGCGCGCGTGTTCGGTTTGTGATTAGCGAGTTTATTTCTTCTATGTCCGGTTGCCAGTGGCGGGTGGAAACCAGGCGATAGTAGCGCGCGATCGAACCCAGTTTGTTTAGGATGGCGGGATAGATTGGGTAACCCGGAGCCGGGAGCAAAACTTCATCGCCATCGTTAACCAGTGCCGTCAGCACCAGGTCGGCTGCTTCCGAAGCGCCGGAAGTTAGCAGCACCTGTTCCGGCGCGGTCGGCGATCCCAGGGAAGTCGCATAAGCAGCAACTGCTCTTCTCGCGGCGGGCAAACCAGCTGAGTGTGTGTAGCCCGTGAAGCTTTCTTTGAGCGCACGCGCGACGGCTTCCACAATGTGGGCAGGTGGCCTGAACCCATAGGCCTGTGGGTCACCGATATTCAGATAAATAATGCGGCCGCCGGCTTTTTCCTGGGCTTCGGCAGCACTAACCAGGTTTCGAATTGCGTAATGAAAGTTTGCAGTTCTGATCGATGGAGAAATCATTTGACACTCCGACAAGGATATCCGCAGATTACGCAGATTACGCAGATTTGGAAATAACTCAAGCAGGCAGGCAGCAGAAAGCAGGCACAGAAGGCAGCCGGCAGAAGGCAGCGGTAGCTTTATGCTTTCTGCCATTTGCTTTCTGCCACCTGCTTTCTGCTTACTACTTTCTGTTTTGTTTCTGGGTAACAAAGTGACAATTTCTTGTTTTCTAGAGCAGGTTTTTTGGCAAGTAAACAAACCGATCCACGAAATTACACGAACCGAAAAACAACTGACACGAAAGCTCCTCGATTTATTTCGTGTAATTTCGTGGATCATGTCTTAGGTTTTTTGGTTGCGGCTCTGCTGCGCTGCGTAATCTGCGGACTGAAGTCATTCGAACTATACAATTCTATTTATCAATCGATAAAAACAATTAGGTTGACGGAATTGCCGCCATTGTTTACCCTTACGTTATCGTGTCGCACAAATCTAACATTATGAACAACGAAACGGCAGGCTGTCGCTGCATGTGTACCTGTATGACCATGCGCGCGACAAGTCTCCATATGTTGCAGCGCTCCCCCTGAAAAGGCTAAGAACCGAATGAGCTTCAGCTCTCGCGCTTACTTAGCGCGAGAGCTTTTTTATTGACATTTGATGTCCAGCTCCTCGAGGAACTAGGGAGATGAGCTGGAAGTCTCTAACGAAATG
Source organism: Pyrinomonadaceae bacterium (assembly GCA_035644135.1). GTDB lineage: Bacteria > Acidobacteriota > Blastocatellia > Pyrinomonadales > Pyrinomonadaceae > PSRF01. The sequence continues at coordinate 16,698 of DASQPD010000057.1, read as the reverse complement.
ACGATCGAAATTTCCGAATCTCAAACGCATGCCTTGCCCGAAAATGTGCGGGATGAGTTGGCTAACTATGAACAGCAAATCCGCAGATATCGGGCAGGTGAAGTGGACGAGACGAAGATGCAGAAGCTTCGTTTGCACTTTGGCACCTATGCTCAGCGCCAGGACGGTGTGCAGATGCAGCGGATCAAGATTCCCGGCGGATTCTTGAGTGCCGATCAACTATTACGCCTGGCGGACGCGGCAGATCGATTTGGCAGTGGTTTTCTGCATTTGACCACGCGCGAAGATGCGCAGATTTATTACGTCAGGCTGGAAGAAACTCCCGATCTCTTGCGCTTCCTCGCTGAAGCCGGCATCACCTCGCGCGAAGCGTGCGGCAACACCGTACGCAACATCACCGCGTGCTATCGGGCGGGCACATCTGACACTGAAAGCTTTAATGTACTCCCTTATTCGCAGGCGCTGTTTCGCTTTCTTGTGCGCAACAAGTACAACCAAAACCTTGGTCGGAAATTCAAGATCACGTTTGAAGGTTGCCGAGACGACCATTCGGCCCTGCGAATTCACGATATTGGTTTATGGGCTGTCAGCAAAATTCGGAATGGCAAATTGAAGCGCGGCTTTAGAGTTTATTTGGGCGGAGGTCTTGGGGCCACTCCTCATCTTGCTCATCTCTACACGGACTTTCTTCCGGCGGATGAGTTGTTCAATCTCGCCGCTGCTTCCCTGCGGCTTTTCGACCGTTATGGGGAGCGCAAAGCGCGCATGAAGGCACGCATGAAATTCCTGGTCGAGTCGTTGGGCTGGGAAGCATTTCGCAGGGCTCTCGATGATGAGCGGAAACGAGTTGGCGCGGTACCGCTCACGGATTACCTGGAAGAGACTAACGACTTTATTCCGGAAACTCGGGGACACTTCAGAGCGCTGAAGTTGTTGGATCCACGGACCAGCGACCCACAATTTCAGGCATGGGCGCGGGATTCGGTAATTGGCCATAAGATCCCAGGTTTTCGCGGCGTCCACGTGCGCATCAAGTTGGGCGATCTGACAGCAGAACGTGCGCGCGGTTTAGCCGAAATTGTCCGCCGGTTCTCGCGCAGTCAATTGAGAATTTCGATCGAGCAAAACATCTATCTGCCGTGGGTAAGGGAAGAGGAGCTTTCGGACGTTTACGCTGCACTCGCTGACCTGTCCCTGGCCGACCGCGGCGTGGGGACGATTACTGACGTAACGACGTGTCCCGGATCTGACACCTGCCGGTTGGGCATTGCGTCGGCCAAGGGTCTTGGCAGCGCATTGAGCTTTGTGCTGGGAAACCGAGCCACTGGTTCATCGGTGGATCCTACTCAGGCCAGTTTGCACGGCGAGCCGGTTAAGCGGCTGCGCATAAAGGTCTCTGGCTGCCCCAATGGTTGTGCTCAACACTCAATAGCCAACATCGGATTCTACGCGGCTGCTCTTTCGCAGGAAGACCGCAGCGTGCCGGCGTACTTTGTGACTTTGGCGGGCGAGAGCTCGCCCGAGAGCGCACAATTTGGTTCACTCCTTGGCAAGTTTCCCGCGAAAAACTGCGTGGCCTTGACCGAAACTCTTCTAGGCTTATACGAAAAGGAGAAACTCCCGGCAGAGGAGTTCAATTCTTTTCTGAGCCGAACGGGAACCAAACGCCTGAAAGAAATACTCGATCCGCTGCGCCACGTTCCTTCGTTTGAGACGGACCCTTCATTTTATGAAGACTATGGACATGAGCATGAGAGCTTTGCCGTTCGCCGTGGGATAAAGGGTGAATGCGCCGGGTCAACCGTAGCCGCGGCCTTGCCCACAATCGAGGCGGCGCGGGAACAGTTGGCCCAGGCGGAGGCATTGATCTACCACCAGGAATATAAAGAGGCAGCTCTTGCGGCCTACGAAGCAGCTGCGGCAGCCGCTCGCGTCCCGCTCTACCAGAGGCTAGTGGATCCCTTCACTGCGGATGAGGCCCTCTGGGAATTCGAGAACTTGTTTGTCTTATCTGGTGAGACCGGAAGTCTTTGGGAGGGAGTCTCGTCGCTATTTGAAGATCTGCTGAGCGGTGTCCGGCAAACTGCAGATGTCCGACAAACTTCAGTTTGTCGCTCGCTTGCCTGGGGCACTTCTTCGGCGGGTTCACGACAAACTGAAGTTTGTCGGACATCTCGGACACCAGAGGACGCGGCCCGAAAGCTCCTTGATGAAGCTCGGAGATTCGTTAGCTACTGCGCTGAACCGCTAAGCCGCGTATCGGGGGTGACGGCGTGAAAAATGAGACCCAATATGGCGTTCTGATTGTCGGTCACGGCAGTCGCCGTTCGGAAGCAAACGAAGATGTGCGGGCAGCGGCGCTGCGTATCGGCGAACGAGGCGACCTTGGGCTGGTGGAACATGCCTTCCTCGAGATTGAACATCCGAACATTGGCGAAGGCTTCGCACGATTGGTTCAGCGAGGAGCACGCGACATCACGGTGCATCCATATTTTCTCTCCCCCGGAAGACATACACGCGGCGATATTCCGGTGGAGGTTTCTGAAGCGGCCAGCCGCCATCCGGGCATCACCTATCGGATTACCGAGCCGCTATCGGCGCACCCGTTGGTGATTGAAGCCTCCGTCGAACGCATCTTCGAAAGCATGGACCACGGAACGCCCGACAAGGCGCCCGGCAATCCATATCTAAGCCGGCGACGGTATCGCGCTGAACGCGGAACAGTGTACCTGGTTGGCGCAGGGCCCGGTGATCCGGGACTGCTGACGGTGAAATCGGCCGATCTCCTCGCGTCATGCGACACGCTCGTTTACGACTATCTTGTTAACCCGGAAGTGCTCGCTGACATTCAGTCATCCACCGAGCGGATTTACGTTGGCAAAGTCGGCGGCGGGCGGCATACACCTCAGCGACAGATCAATCACTTACTCATCCAGCAGGCGCGAGCGGGAAAGAGAGTAGTCAGGCTCAAAGGTGGCGATCCGTTTCTTTTTGGCCGTGGCGCCGAGGAGGCTGAAGCGCTCGTCCAGGCAGGCGTGCCGTTCGAAGTAGTCCCCGGGATCAGCTCAGCGCTGGCCGTTCCGGCCTATGCCGGCATTCCGTTGACCCATCGTGGTATGTCTTCGTCCGTGGCTGTGATCACGGGCGCTCGTGGCGGTGATGGCGCGTATGAGTCTGGGGCTTTTGTACCTCCTGCGTCAGCAGACACCGTGGTTGTGTTGATGGGCGTGGCTCATCTACGCGAGATTGCGGATGACCTCGTGAATTCCGGGCGTTCGGTGGAAACGCCGGCGGCCGTTATTCGTTGGGGCACTTACAACGGGCAACGAACCGTTACTGGCACGCTTGGCTCGATTGCTCTTGAGGCGGAACGGGCCGGCCTGCGTGCTCCCGCAGTCATCATTATTGGTGAGGTTGTCCGATTGCGTGAACGCCTTAACTGGTTTGAGCAGAATCTCAATGTTGTCGACGAAGAAGAGTTGGAGGCCACGTTCGCGGTGGCTTGTTGAAAAAGGAGAGTGGAGTTTCGAAGTATGTCCGTTCTGACGAAGGGGAAGACGGACGATCCACGAAAGCACACGAAATGACTCGAACTAAGTGCTCTTTTCTTGCTGCTTCGTGTGATTTAGTGGATCGTTCTTAGTTCTATCTTCTAAAAGGGGCGGTTCCAAATAAAGGACGATAATTATGGCTTTGGCGGAGTTGTCGATTAACGAGAAAACGACGGATAAAGACTGGAAGGCTATCTCCGATGAATTCGAGACGGCCCCGCCGGAAGCCGTGCTTCGTTTGGCCATCGAGGAATTTTCCCCGGATGTCGCGCTCGCTACCGGTTTCGGCGTTGAGGGCTGTGTGCTTGTTTCGATGTTGTCCGCTATTAGTCCGTCTACGCGTATTTTTTATCTCGATACAGACCTGCTCTTCCCGGAGACTTACGCTCTACGAGATCGACTCGAAGCGCGCTACGGCGTTCACTTCGAGCGGCGGGCAACCAGCCTGTCACTCAGCGATCAAGCTGCTCAATATGGGGAGCGGTTGTGGGAGAGTCAACCCGATCTTTGCTGCCGTCTTCGCAAAGTCGAGCCGCTAAGAGAAATGCTGAAGGGACTACGCGCCTGGGTTACAGCTATTCGCCGTGATCAGTCGCCGGCTCGCGCCGGCACAGGTCTCGTCGAGCGGGATGAGAAATTTGGTCTTATCAAGGTCAATCCTCTTGTCGCATGGTCCGCGCACGATGTCTGGAACTACATCGCCAAGCACGACGTGCCATATAACACTCTTCACGACCAGGGCTATCCGTCGATAGGTTGCGTACCCTGTACGACGCCTGTGCAACTCGGTGAGACCTCTCGCGCTGGGCGTTGGCGCGGCACCGGTAAGAGCGAATGCGGAATTCATGAAAGGGTAAATGGTGAATGGTAAATGGTGAATGGTTTTTTCTTTTTCGTGTAACTTCGTGGATCGTACTTTCGTGTGATTTAGTGGAGCGTATTGGCCCACAAAGAGAAGTGGATCCACGAAATTACACGAAAGAAAAACAGGGAAATGAACGAGGAGCAATATGAAACTGATCCGTCCCCACGGGGGCACGCTGGTTAACAGGGAAGTGACAGGGGTTGAACGTCAGCGGCTGATTGAATCCGCTGCGAACATGCCCGCGCTTCGTCTGGGCCCGCGTGAGATTTCTGATCTGGAAATGATTGCGACTGGAGCCTATTCGCCCCTGGAAGGGTTCTTAGATCGATCCGACTACAGCGCGGTCTGTTCCAATATGCGACTGGCAAACGGCGTAGTATGGTCTATCCCGGTAACGCTTCCGCTTGCAGATGAACAAGCGGGCGCCATTCGCCAGTTTGAGGACGTAGCGCTATATCAAGACTACCATCTTCTGGGCATACTTCACCTCGCGGACAAATATCGTTACGACAAAGCGCGAGAAGCGGAGGTCATATACCGCACGACAGACCAGGCACACCCTGGCGTCCGCACGCTCTATTCCCAGGGCGACTGGTTGCTTGGAGGCAAGATTAGCCTGCTCAACCGCCCCATTAATATTGCGTTCCCGAAGTATCGGCTGGACCCGTTAGAATCACGCGCTGTTTTCCGGGAGCGTGGCTGGCGGCGCGTGGTTGGTTTTCAGACTCGCAATCCTGTTCATCGCGCGCACGAATACATTCAAAAGTGCGCGCTGGAAATCGCCGACGGACTTCTCTTGCATCCGCTTGTCGGTGAAACGAAAGCCGACGATGTCCCTGCAGCAGTGCGCATGCGGTCGTATGAAGCGATACTTGCCGGATACTATCCTGCATCACGCACAATCCTTTCAATTATGCCTGCTGCTATGCGCTACGCCGGCCCACGTGAAGCAGTCTTTCATGCCTTGATTCGCAAGAACTACGGCTGCTCGCACTTTATCGTCGGACGCGATCACGCTGGCGTGGGTAATTATTATGGGACCTATGACGCGCATCACATCTTCGATGAATTCGAACCGGAGGAATTGGGCATCACCCCGCTCTTTTTCGATCATACTTTCTATTGCCGCATTTGTGCTGCGATGGCGTCAAGCAAGACCTGTCCGCATGAAACATCAGCACATGTGACCTTGTCCGGCACGAAAGTTCGGGAATTGTTAAGCGCAGGACAATTGCCACCCGTAGAGTTTTCACGTCCGGAGGTTGCTCAGGTGCTGATTAATAGGGGGGTATAGGACCTATATGACCTATAGGACCAATAGGGGATTTACTTTGTGGCTGACTGGATTGTCTGGCGCCGGCAAGACGACGTTAGCCGCAATCCTGGTGACAGAACTGCGCGCGCGCGATGTCCTTGTAGAAGTTTTAGATGGAGACGAGGTGCGCACCAATTTATCAAAGGGTTTGGGTTTTTCTAAAGAAGACCGCGACACCAACATTCGCCGTATCGGCTACGTTTGCCGGCTGCTTTCGCGCAACGGTGTCGTTACCATTTCAGCGGCCATCTCACCGTATAGCGCGACACGCGACGAGGTCCGGCGCTCGGTAGAGCAGGATGGAGCTCAATTTATCGAAGTCTTCGTGAAGTGCCCGATTGCAGTGCTCGCCGAGCGCGATGTGAAAGGACTCTACAAGAAAGCGCTAGCCGGCGAGCTCGAAGGGTTTACAGGAGTTTCCGATCCATATGAAGAGCCGCGTGCGCCCGATGTTGTGGTCGAGACGGATCGGGAGTCAGTCGAGTTCAGCATCAGCAAAATTCTTAACGCGCTCGAGCAACGTGACCTGATACCGCGTTTAACGCCGAAGGCGTTGGCTAATTGCAGCCCAGGGTTGTTTCAACCCTGGGATCAGATTCTCGATGACCAGCTAAAACTCTGAAAGAGTTCGCTATGTTCTACTCGCAACCTTCGCCAACGCCTTCGGCGTTTGCATCGCTTAATCTTTTAGACCCAGGGTTGAAGCAACCCTGGGCTGCAATTAGCGATACGCCTTCGGCGTAATGACCGCAAGAACAGGATTCGAGCATAGAGATGAGCCTGGCCATACAGCCCCCATTCGAATCGGATTACACTTTCGCGGATGAAGAGCCGTTCAGGCTGGTTGCCGGCGGCAGTTTGCAGCCGGTTACGCTGCGCTATGGAATCTATGGTCAGCTGAACGAAGCGCGTGACAACGCGGTATTGATCTGTCATGCGCTGTCCGGTTCGGCGCGAGTTGCGGACTGGTGGCCGGAGTTGCTCGGGCCGAATCAACCGTTTGACACGACGAACTACTGTGTAATTGGTGTGAACATCATCGGGTCGTGCTACGGATCGACGGGCCCATGCAGCGCCCATCCACAAAAGCCCGGCCAACTTTACGGCAGCGATTTTCCCCTCGTCACAATCAGAGACATGGTCCAAACTCAGGCGCGCTTGCTTGATCATCTTGGAATAGAACGACTGCACACTGTGGTCGGCGGCTCCATTGGCGGGATGCAGGCATTGAGTTGGGCCGTGGATTTTCCTGAACGAGTCGAGCGATGCATTGCCATAGGGGCGACGCCGCTTTCGGCCATGGGCTTGGCCCTTAATCATTTGCAACGGCAGGCGATTCTGTGCGATCCGGCGTGGCAAGGCGGTCATTATGCATTGGACCAACAGCCGATCGCGGGGCTGGCGCTGGCGCGCGGGATTGCGCTTTGTAGTTACAAAGCGGCAGAACTGTTTTCGGAGCGTTTTGCGCGCCGGCCTGACCGGAGCGGCGAGGACCCTCTGAGTTCACTGACTGCACGTTATGACATCGCGGGCTACCTGGACTATCAGGGCTCGATTTTTACGCCTCGCTTCGATGCTAACTCGTACCTGGTGCTATCGAAGGCTATGGATACCTTCGATCTCGCTTATGGCAATAAATCCGCGTCTTCGTTTGAAGCAGCTTTACGTCGGATTCGCGCCCGCCTGTTGTTGGTTGGGATATCTTCGGACTGGCTCTTTCCAGCGACCGATGTGCAAGCGCTTTACCGGGCGGCGAGGATGCATGGAGTTGAAGCAACCTATGCTGAACTTGATTCGTCTCATGGCCACGACGGATTTCTTGCGGACGCCGGGCAGTTGGCACCGATCATCAAAGCACATCTTCAGGAAGAGGAATTGGCCTGGGCGGGTGCAGGGCGTCGATAAAGAAAAGGGAGTAAGAAATAGGGCCTATAGGTCGAATAGGTCCTACTCTGTCCTATTGATTACCACTAAGCAAAGCTTTTCAATCAACCTGTATTTCTTAAACCCGCGGCAATGCCGTTAATTGTGGCGGCGAGCGCGTAGTTCAAGTCTTCGCTTTCCTCGCCGGCTTGCTTGCGCTGCAGCAATGCAAACTGAATTAGGCTCAACGGATCAACATAAGGATTTCGCAGTCGAATCGAGCGCGCGAGCACCGGGTTTCCACTCAGCAACTCTTTCTGTCCTGTTACTCTTAGGATCATCTGACGTGTGCGCTCAAACTCCTCCACCACCATTGCAAATACACGTTCGCGCACGCCAACGTCAGTGACCAGGGCCGCGTAGCGGTGAGCGATTGTAAGATCGGCCTTCGCCATTCCAATTTCAACATTTCCAATCAAATCGGAAAAGAAGTCGAACTTCTTCGCCATCGTTTGCAGCAGGCGTTCTCTTTCTGCGTCTCCACTCGCGAATTGTTCCAACGCATAGCCCACGCCAAACCAGCCCGGCAGCACATGACGGCTTTGCATCCAGCCAAAGACCCAGGGAATGGCGCGCAAATCCGCCAGGCCCCTTGCCTCGGCTCGCCGCGCCGGACGAGAACCGATCCGCGCGTGTTCCAATTCCTGCACAGGAGTTGCTTGTTCGAAGTAAGTCAAAACGTCCGGATTTTCGACGATGCGCTCGCGATAGAAAGCAAAAGCCTTCTCGGACATTTCTTCCATCGCTGCTTCCCACTGCGCTTCTTCGCCTGTTTCCCCTTCTTCATTGCCTTGCGCCCTGCCTGGTCGTGCGAGCGCCTCCAGCGAGGCCGCAACCATTAGCTCCAGGTTGCGTTCGGCTAATGCAGCGTCTGAATATTTCCAGTAAAGAACCTCGCCCTGCTCCGTAATCTTGAGCGAACCGCTAAACGCATTTCGGGGCTGGGCCACAATTGCGCGGTGCGTTGGGCCGCCGCCGCGTCCGACGGTTCCGCCGCGACCGTGAAAAAGTCTCAACTTGACTCCGCATCCCATGGCGACTGCGTGCAAGGCTCGGTGGGCTCTATAAATCTCCCAGGCGCTGGTAAGCATCCCGCCGTCTTTGTTGGAGTCGGAGTAACCGAGCATCACCTCCTGCTGCCGGTTCCAGGAATCAAGCAGCGGCGCATAGTCAGCCGAAGACCAAAGTCTCCGGCAAATCTGGGGACAGTTGCGCAAGTCCTCGATTGACTCGAACAACGGCACAGGCATCAGTCCGGGGTCCCGGCGGCCTCTGCTATCCGTTGAAGCTTCCACGCGCACGCCGCAAAGCTGGGCCAGCCAAACAACCCCGAGAACATCTTCCACCTTGCTCACGCCGCTGATCACGTAGCTGCGAATTGCTTGCGGCGGAAACTCGCGCTTTAGATCTGCGACACCGCGCAGGCTTTCCAGGAGGTCAAGCGCTTCTTGCGAAGCCGAAGCAGGCAAGGTGATCCGACTGGCTCGACCTGCTCTTTCGCCGCGCGATAATTCAATAACGACTCGGGCATGCAGGCGCGCGTGCTGCCTGATATCGAGTGAGTGCAGGTGAAATCCAAAAGTGCTGACTTGTCTCATGAGCGGGTCGAGTAACAACTCCGTGATGCGCTTGCCGCAGTTTGCGGCCAGACTCTGCTGCAGAAGCTTCAAATCATTCGCGAAATCCTTCGCGTCTGGATATGCATTAGGAGACCCGGGTTGATCGCGCGTGGTGCGGAGGCGTTCGAGTACGTAGTCCAGGTAGCTGCGGTAGATCTCCTCTGCCGCGCGAGTCTCGTTTGCGGCTGCTACCCATGGCATGCGCTGCGCATATTGCTTCACTCCATCTTTTAAGGCCGCGGTGACCGGTGCCTGCCACTCTGAGGAACTCAGGCGGTCCATTAGCTCGCTCGACACGGCAAGGTAATGATCGAGTATTACCCGCCGTGCCATCTGCAGTGCATCGCGTGTGCTGGCGGCCGTGACGAACGGATTGCCGTCGCGGTCCCCACCAATCCAGGAACCGAACTGTAGGAAGTTTGGCAACTGATTGGCTGTTATGTCGGATTCATATTCCTCACGCAGGGCGTCCGCAAATTCCTCATAAAGACCGGGCAGCATGTCGATCAAACAACCGGAGTAATAATCCAGTCCCATCTTGATCTCATCCCGCACGGTCGGCGGCCGCCGACGAACCTCGTCCGTTTGCCAGAGCGCGGTAATCTCAGCGGCAATAGCGGCTTCCCGCTTCATCGCTTCCGCATCCGTCAGCGGCAAACGATCAAGCAATTCCAAACTGGCGGCAATCCGCTGTCGTTTGAATAACACTGTGCGGCGAGCAACCTCGGTCGGATGGGCTGTAAAGACAGGAATAACCTCGATTTGCCGCAGCCATTCAAGTGCAGTGTCCAGGTTGATTCCCGACTGGCGCATGCGGCGTAAAGTGCCGCGGATGGAACCCGGCTGTGGCGGGCGCTCGGGCGAGAGTTGGGCGGTCCGGCGACGGCGCTTGCGATGATTAGTTTCCGCGAGATTTGTCAGTTCAAAGTAGATGGCAAAGGCCTTAGTCATTCGATAGGCCTCGACCAAATCCATGTCTCGGACTATCAGAGCGACACGTTCCGTTAACTGATTCTCGCGCGCGCCTCTCCCGTCCTGGTGTGCGTCATGCTCCAATTCACGGTATTCGATGGCAAGCTGTCGGATTTCTTCGACCGCATTGAATAAATTATTGCCGGCTTGCTCTTTCAATACCTCACCCAGCAAGCGACCTAGTGAGCGTACATCGCGACGCAGCGGCGCTTCCTTCACACGAGGCTCGTCGCTAGTCAGTTCAACTAGACGAGTAGCTTGATCTTGCGCGCCCCACAAAGGTTTTGTTTCAGACACGCGCGTGCTGTCGTTCATTCAGCCCCTCACAAAACCACTCTGTTACTTGGGTTGATCTCAGAATCCCAATTCGCAGGTTAGGAAGGGTGGCTTGCCCCCGCTCTTCCTGTGAAGTAACTCTATCGAAAACAGCCGGGGCAAGCCACCCTTCCCAACCTGCAGACTTCTAAACTTGTGCCATTTCATTTCCGAGTTGAAAGCTCTTCCAGAAAGACCTGTACTAAGCGGCGGCGACCGAACCGCAAGCGATACCAAGTTGACGTAGTTGGAACAACAGTTCAGCGAAACACTGGCGAGGTAGCACAACGCGGCTAAGCATTGAAGCGGTCGCAGTCGATCCTATATTTCTTAACTTTATAGCCGATGATCCTCTCAGTGGTGTCGAGCAACTTTGCTGCCCGTTTCCGGCTGCCGCGCGTCGTTTTTAGCGCGTCCATAATGATATCTCGCTCAAAGGCCTCAACGGTCGCTTCGAGTGAAAGACGGGTCACTGTTCCCGACCCCTCCGCAGTTTGCAGTGTTGGCGGCAAATGATGGCCATGGATTACATTGGTTTCACATACCAGCACCGCCCGTTCGATGATGTTTTCGAGTTCACGTACATTGCCCGGCCAGTGATAGCTGGCTAGCATATCAATGGCGGGAGTGGAAATTCGCCTGATGCTCTTGCCATGTTCGCGCGCATACTTCTCCAAAAAATGGTCCGCGAGAAGAAGGACGTCGGACTTGCGATCACGCAAGGGCGGCATGAAGATAGCGAACACGTTGAGACGATAGTAGAGGTCCTCGCGAAAAGCGCCTTCAGCAATTGCCCGCTCCATGTCTTTATTGGTAGCGGCGACAAGACGAACGTTGGCCTTTATCGTTTCCGTGCCGCCAAGCCGCTCGAACTCTCTCTCCTGCAGGACGCGCAGCAGTTTGATCTGTGTCAACGCATTCAGGTCCCCAACTTCGTCAAGAAAGAGAGTGCCGCCTTCGGCCAATTCAAAGCGGCCCTTCTTGCGTACCTGAGCGCCGGTAAAGGCGCCCTTCTCGTAACCAAACAACTCGGATTCAATCAAAGTCTCAGGCAGCGCCGCGCAGCTGACTTTGATGAACGCCTTGGCCGCGCGCAGCGAGTTGTAGTGAATTGCGTGCGCGATCAATTCTTTGCCTGTGCCCGATTCGCCGCGCAGGAGTACGGTCGTGTTCGTGCGTGCAACCTGCGTCACCTGCTCGTAGACCTGACGAAGAGGACCCGAGTTGCCGATGATGTGACTAAAATCGTAGCGTTCGCGCAGTTCCTGCTTGAGATGGGTATTCTCATCGAGCAGCCGCTGTTTGTCCGCTTCGAGGAGATGTCCGACTTTAATTGCCTGCGCTATCATCGTCGCAATGATCGCAAGGAAATTAGTAGCCCGTTGGTAGTCGCGGTCCGCCTTGTATTTCAGATCGACGCTGAGTACTCCTACCGGTTTTCGGTTGACGAGGACTGGGACACAGATAAAACTGAGCTCTTGAGTTTTCAGAACCTTCTTCCGCGCTCCCAGACGATCGAGAAACAGAGGCTCGCGACTAATCTGGGGAACGACCACAGGTTTGCCTGTCTGGGCGACGCGGCCCGTAATCCCTTCACCAATTTGATATTTGACCCGGCGGGCTCCGTCTTCGTCCAAACCGTGAGAAGCGACAATACGCAACTCGTTCGTGTCGTCAGCAATCAACATGACTGCGCCACGAATCATGCCGTGATGGCGGCTGAGTGTTGCCAGGATGCGAGACAATGCTTCTTTGAGTTCGAAAGTGCCGGCCAGCAATTGTCCCGTTTCAAGAAATGTCGCCAGCTTCCTCTGTTCGGCTTGCTCAGGTGTCATGTTCTTGGCAACAAAAACAGGCGACGGCCCTGCCATCGCGCTTGCTTTATAAAGAGTATCGTTCTGTTGAGAAATTGTTGTAATACCGTCCTTCCAAATACACAAGCTCGTGAGCCCCAGGAACAACACCACACTAGAAGCGCAAGGCAGTCAATCAAAACCGCTCATCCTAGAAACCAGAGGGACACAAGTCAAAATCATAATTTTTATGAAGAGATAAATGTGAACAGCGTGTTTTCTCCTTGGGGTTGTTTTTCGATGCGCATCACGCAACGCTGTGGTGTACATTTCAAGCTCAGTAAATTCGCAGGTTGGGAAGGGGGCAGTCGTTAGTTTGAAGTTTCGCTAAATTCAAGGCGCCCCCGCTCAAGTCTCATTAAGGTTCATCATCGAATCAGTCAATCAAGTCAATGCACTAAACCTGGGGGCTTCAGATCCAGGAGAAAAGGGATGGCATTCGAAGTTGAGCGGGGGCGCCTTGAATTTAGCGAAGCTTCAAGCTAATGACTGCCCCCTTCCCGACCTGCGAATTTATTGAGCTTGAATATCATCGGACGGTGCTTGAGATTGTAACGGGAGTATGGTGTTGGCTCGTTGGCGGAGCACTTCAAGGAAGGCAGCAGAGGCGTGCGAAAGGGTGATGTTGCGGCGGTGTGTAGCCCAGAGCGTCCGGACGTAGCTCAACTCGGGAACGGGAACATTGACGAGCGTGCCGCGCTGCAGTTCTTCGGCTACGCACATTCGTGGGACAAACGCGAGACCTATCCTAAGCTGAACAAAGCGCTTGATGGTTTCTACTGTCGCCAGCTCGAGTGTGATGTTTAGCGGTGTATGGTGCTGCTCAAAGGCTTCCACTACTTTGTGCCTCGAGGCGGTCTTGACGTTATGCGCTACAAATGATTGCTCGCCCAGTTCTTCAATTTTTAGTGACTCGCATTTTGCAAGCGGGTCGTCCGGGCTCATAATCAGCACCAGTTCGTCTTGCAATATGGGAAAGGATTCGAGCTCACTATCAAGCGGCTCGAATGCCAGCAGGGCGAAATCCACATTCCGGTCCAACACCTCACGCGGTAAACGTTCAGACACCTGGCGGAAGATTTCGACCTTCACGTTTGGGTGTTGCTCTCGATACTGAAGTATTAGATGCGGCAGAATATAAAGCGACGTGCTTTCGTTGGCGCCAATTCGCACGCGGCCACGTTCCAGCGAACGAAGTTCAGAGACTACGTTCTGCGCCTGGTCGCGCAACGCCAGGATTCGCTTCGCGTAATCATAAACAAGCTCGCCGGCGTCTGTGAGAGTTGGAGTTTTTTGCGAGCGGTCAAAGAGGGGAGCGCCAATCTCTTCCTCGAGGCGCCGGACGGCGATACTTACCGCGGGCTGAGTGCGAAATACGCGCACGGCCGCTTTTGAGAAGCTGCCCTCCTCAACCACCATTAGAAAGAATTCGAGCTGAGTCAGTTCCATTGCTGCTTTATCCACAGATTTCGCAGATTACGCGGACGGAAGGCGGAAGGCAGTAAGCAAGTTCCAAGTTTCAAGTTTCAAGTTTCAAGTTCCAAGTTCCAAGTTCCAAGTTTCAAGTTCCAAGTTTCAAGTTCCAAGTTCCAAGTTCCAAGTTCCAAGTTCCAAGTTGAAACCTGAAACTTACTGCCTTCTGCTTTCTGCTTACGGCCTTCTGTCTGCATAAATCGGCGTAATCGGCGTAATCTGCGGATTCGCTCTGTGGCGGCAGAGGCATTCAGCCTTCCGGGAGCGGATCGTAACATAGCGTTACCGTTTTCGGATGAGAAGGGCCGTCAGGCTGATCACTTGGAAGCGAAGCCCTAGTGACGTATACCCAGCCCGGCTTGGAAAGTGTCCGGGCAGACGACAAATCTGTCTGCGGCCGGCTTGTTGATGACAACATTGTAGAGACGCTTTGAAGGGGTGGTCCGATGTGTCCAGGTCGCCAGGGAAATCGCAAGTTGGGAAGGTGGCCTTGCCCCCGCTCAAGATCCGCACCTGCTCAACACTGAGATCGGCGCTGAAAGTTGCAGATTAGTTCCCAATTCAGTGTTGAGTGGGGGCGTATCTTAAGCGGGGGCAAGCCCACCTTCCTGCGAATTTCCGTTACTTGAGTGGCCAATCCCAGAAACATTTTTGTCGCAGTGGTTCGTGTGTCTGACAAAAATGTCTTTTTGTAGACTCTCTCTTTCGGCCCTCCAAACTATCAGAACTAACAGACAGAGACTTTGTTCCAGCCAAAACAACTTAACTTCACAGTCTTATCATTTTGCTTCACGCCTCTGCTCGAACACCTGGGCCAGTGGCACGAAGATTGTTGAGCGCAGGATGAAGACTATCGCAGTAGTTGTTCCTTCCTGACTACCGTCGCGGTTTGGCGCGAGTCGTTTTGTGAATCTTTCTGCCATTTGCTGAAGGGAGATAATAATGATCCGAGACCGAATTGCTGAGCCGTCATGCAAACACTTTCGGCGCCACTTGGCTCGCGCCACAAGAGCGTGTCGCGCGTTTCATCCCGGCGGCGCCATGGTCGCTCTCTTGGTGCTGCTGGCGGTGATGGCGCTGCCGGTGGTCGCGCTCGCAGGCGATCCGACCGGCGCCGGCACTGGTAACGCCGGGACGATCACCGCGGCTAAACCGGGAGAGCCAACGATCCAGGAGTTAGCAGACACGGTCGGACACACAGTCATTTCGGTCAACTTTGTTTGGACACTTGTGGCTTGCTTCCTCGTCATGTTCATGCAGGCTGGGTTCGCGCTGGCGGAAACCGGATTCACACGCGCCAAGAACGCTGCGCACACCATGGCGATGAATTTCATGTGCTACCCGCTCGGGATGCTGGGCTTTTGGATATGCGGCTTCGCGCTGATGATGGGCGGCGTCGGAGCGGTCGCTGCACTCGGAGGCACTGGGCCTCTCACCTCGGCGTTTTCGGTCAATATTGCCGGCCACACCCTAAATATCTTCGGTCACAAGGGAATCTTCCTGGGTGGCGACTCCTACGACGTCGGTGTTTTCACGCTTTTCATGTTCGCGATGGTTTTCATGGACACGGCCGTGACGATACCGACGGGAGCACTGGCCGAACGCTGGAAGTGGGGATCGTTTGTCGTTTACTGCTTCTTCATGTCAATGTTCGCCTATCCAATCTTTGGCAATTGGGTGTGGGGCGGAGGCTGGCTCTCGCAGTTGGGCAGTCAGTTCGGACTGGGTCACGGTCACGTCGATTTTGCAGGTTCGTCCGTGGTGCACATGGTAGGAGGTGTGGCGGCACTCGCGGGAGCGATTGTTCTTGGGCCGCGTATCGGGAAGTACGGCAAGGACGGAAAGGTTAACGCGATCCCTGGCCACCACATGCCAATGGCGATTCTTGGTGTCTTCATTCTGGCGTTCGGCTGGTTTGGTTTCAACGCGGGCTCTTCCCTGGCGGGTACGGACCTCCGCATCGCGGTTATCGCAGTCAACACGATGCTCGCTTCGGCGGGCGGAGCGTTCTCGGCGATGATTGTGGCCCAGAAGTGGTTCGGTAAGCCTGACCTTGGTCTGATGGCCAACGGCATGCTCGCCGGTCTTGTCGCCATTACGGCCCCGTGTGCGTTCGTCTCGAGCTTTGGCGCCGTGGCGATTGGAGTGATTGCTGGTGCGATACTGGTAGTGAGCGTTTATTTCATCGATCACAAATTGAAGATCGATGACCCGGTTGGAGCGATCAGCGTACACGGTGTCAACGGCGCCTTTGGCGTCCTGGCTGTCGGACTCTTCGCAGATGGCTCGTACGGTGGTGGGCTCAATGGGGTAGCGACACCCGTGATAGGTTTGTTTTACGGCGGGGGCTTCAGTCAGCTCATAGCGCAGACGATCGGCACTGCCACCTGCTTCACCTTCATCTTCGCGTCCTTCTACATTTACTTCAAAGTCGCCGAACTGATTCTCGGAAACAGGGTCTCGGCTGAAGAAGAGATAGAAGGGCTCGACTTAGCAGAGGTAGGTGTACTTGCCTATCCGGATTTCAACTTGCGTCCGAACATAGCGCTCGGTAGCGCGGTTGAAGTCACTGCTGCTGATGCCCCGGCGCTGGATGATAGGCTTCCTGTTAAGGCGCAAACAAGTATAGCTTAGGGTCGGAGAGTAAGGATCCTGCTTGCCTGACTCTCATTGTTCGAAAATGGCTTACCTGTCTATCTTATGGATCTTGGGCAGGTAGGCCTTCGAACATTATTAGCAAAGGGGATCACGATCTAGATTGCCGCTTCGCCACGCTCTCCCGTGCGGATGCGAATTACGTCGTCGAGCGGGA
>DASQPD010000056.1:0-7101 GCA_035644135.1 Pyrinomonadaceae bacterium | reverse complement strand
TTTGCTGGTCACTTGTTGCGTTTGGCTTTCCAGAGTGTTCGGCCGCACACGCGCAAAGTGGAGAGAAACCGTTTCGACGTTTGCGCCGGCGTTCGTACCGCTCGGCTTCAGCATGTGGTTGAGTCATTTCTCTTATCACCTGCTCAGTAGCGGACAAACCGCCCTGCCTGTGATCCAGCGGGCCGCAATGGATATGGGAATTACTATCTTCGGCGCACCAAACTGGTCGCTTTCGTCTGCGATGCCGTCATTCGATTGGCTGCCATCCGTCGAACTGCTGCTGCTTAATCTGGGTTTGCTTTTTACGCTCTACATCGGCTGGCGCATAGCTTCGAGGTTCCGGCTCAAGTTTGTGCAGACGCTGCGGTTGAATGCTCCCTGGGCTGCGCTTGCTGTCGCGCTTTACTCGATCGGAGTTTGGATCATCTTTCAGCCAATGCAGATGCGAGGCATGATGATGCATTCGGTGCAGACGATGCAGACAACGCAGTCGACGCGCACAACAGAGTCGACGCAGCCGAAGCACTCGATGCATTCGATGCATTGATAGGTTTTAGGAGGTTTGATCGTCAAGTTCCTGTGATTCAGTTCGCCACTGATGCAGTTCGCCAGAAATTCTTTGCTCCGGAGGAGCAAGATGTTTATAGCTTTGTGACGTGAGAAACGGCGCGCTCCAGAGGAGCGCCATGTGTCAAGCGGGCTTACAAAATACATTTCGCTCCTGACGGAGCGAAGACAAGGGGGCAGAGATGATGGCTATAAACATCTTGCTCCTCCGGAGCAAAGAGCGCGTCGCAAACTGGTGACAACAACTTTTGGGCAAAATCGATCTGAGGAATCATTCATCGGTATGAGAAAAAGCGATCGCAATGCATTGGTCCAAAGGTGGTCAATTCTGCTGCTCGTTTTGATATCGCTATCACTGCTAACGCAGATCGCTCGAGCCGACGGCGGCGTAGTACTGTGGCAGCGAATATCCGCGCCGTTCACTATCACATTGTTTTCTACTGAAGTGCCGCTGCGGCCGGGAGTTGCAGATCTCAGCGTTCTGCTTGAGTCAACCGAGGGACACTCGCCTATATTGGATGCCCGGGTACTCATCGAGCTTGAGCACGAAGCGGGCACGACCATCCGTGCTGAAGCGACGCGCAGTCAGGCTCGCAACAAACTGCTCTATTGCAGCTTGATAAATCTGCCTTCACCTGGTCAGTGGAAAGTGAGATTGCAGGTTAAACGTGGGGACAGTAGTTCTGAGGTGCTTAGCGACCTAGTAGTTGCCGCACCGCAACCGGTGCTTCTTTCCCATTGGGAGCTTATCGCAGTCCCTCCAATCATCATCGGCTTATTCATCACCAACCAATGTCTGCGCAGAAAGCGTGTTCAGTTCAAGGCACGGTTGAATTAGCAGTCCACACGGACAAAGTGTCAAATTATCGACATTTTCGGCCGATATTGAAAGACTGTGTGCCCACCACCTTCTTAAACTGTCAGATTGCATGAGGTACATAATCGCTATTCTTGGTTTCGTCTTGGTGACCATGCTGCTGTGGGATGCGTTCGAGGTAATTATCTTGCCACGGCGCGTCTCACGGCGCTTGCGATTCGCTCGATTATTCTATCGCTTCACGTGGCGGTTGCGGTCGGCGGTAGCGCAACAGATCCCCGATGGTAAGCGACGCGAAACTTACCTGAGCGCCTTTGGTCCGCTCTCATTTCTGCTGTTGCTGGGCGTATGGGCCACGGGCATCATTGCCGGCTTTGCCATGTTGCAATGGGGCCTTCAGGACCGGCTGAATGTGGGGCAAAGCGTCGCGTCCTTCTTAACGTATTTATATATGAGCGGCACGACATTCTTCACCTTGGGCCTTGGGGACGTACTTGCATGGGGCAGGGTGGGACGGACGTTGGTGGTGGTGGAAGCTGGCTTAGGCTTCGCCTTCCTGGGAGGCGTCATCTCGTACTTGCCCATGATCTACCAGACGTTTTCGCGCCGCGAGGTGAGTATTTCACTTCTGGACGCACGCGCTGGTTCACCCCCGTCCGCTGGAGAATTATTACGACGAAACGGCGAGGACATGTCAGAACTCCGTCGCTTGCTTGTTGACTGGGAAAGATGGTCGGCGGAAGTACTCGAAAGCCACCTCTCGTATCCTTTTCTGGTTTACTTCCGCTCGCAGCACGCAAATCAATCATGGCTGGCGGCTCTGACCACCATCCTCGATGCGTGTGCACTGGTGATGGCCGGTATCGACGGTGGCCCCAAACGACAGGCGCAACTGACATTTGCCAAGGCACGCCAGGCGGTTGTCGAGTTAAGTCAAATTTTCGTCCTGTCGCCGCCAACACTGGCACCTGATCGCCTGCCATCGTCGAGTTTGAGTGTTTTGGGAAAGATGCTGGCGGAGACCGGCGTCAAATTGAGAGACGATGTAGCGACTGAAGAGAGACTGCGCGAGTTGCGGCGAATGTATGAACCAAATGCTCAGGCTCTGAGCGACTATTTGTTGGTTTTGCTGCCGCAATGGTTCCGGATTAGTGAGACGCCGGATAGCTGGCAGATCAGCAATTGGCAGACTCCAATTCTTTCAATAGCTACAGAAAACAGCGCGATTCAAGAGACGAACGGCAAACGGTTTGCTGAGGGATAGCAGTGATGGACTCTGGATACATAACCGCCCTTGCCGCCCTCGGTGGCGCAGCACTAGGCGGTCTTACGTCGTTCGCAACCTCGTGGACCACCCTGCGCACCCAAATGAAGGCGCAGCGAAGTGCCAGCAGTAAATCCAAACGACAAAAACTCTACAACGCATTTATCGATGACGCTGCCAAGATCTATGGCGACGCTTTGATTCATGACAAGCCCGAATTAACTGGTTTGATTAACCTGCATGCACTCGTAAGTCGAATGCGTATAGTTTCATCTCGGCCCGTCATCGAAACGGGAGTCAATGTCGTGAAGGTGATGACAGAGACATATAGCCAGCCCAACAAGAGTCCCGAAGAGATAGAGGCAATGATCAGCAACGGTAGCGTCGACATACTGCGGAGTTTTAGCGAAGCGTGCCGGGATGAATTTGAGCAAAGCCTTCAACTCTAGGGCGGTGAGGTTCGGGTGGAACACAAGTATCGGTAGCTGTGCGTGGGGTCGTGATACTTTGGCGCCCACGCCAGCTCCCCGACCGTCGCCTGGCCCCGGTAATCACGCCTCTCCGGGTAGACACCCACATCTCATTTTTGCGTTCCTCACGTCGGTAACAAGATCACGACTTCGGTTGACCCGCCGCGAGACCTTTGTAGATTGCGTTAAGCTCGGCAATGGCATTCGCTGGGAGTTCTAACGCTGCAGCCCGAAGATTCTCGCGAAGATGTTCGAGCGAAGATGTGCCCGGGATCAGGAGAATGTTCGGAGAATGCTGAAGCAGCCAGGCAAGCGCAACCTGCATTGGTGTAGCTTGCACAGATGCGCTGACACGATCGAGCACCGAAGATTGTAACGGCGTGAATCCACCCAACGGGAAGAACGGGACATATGCCATGCCTTGTTGTGCGAGAGCATCGATGAAGGCATCGTCATTGCGGTGTGCCACGTTGTAGAAGTTTTGGATGCAAACTATTTCCGTGATTCTCTGAGCCTCTGCGAGTTGGTTAGGGGTGACATTGCTAAGACCGATATGAGCAATCAATCCTTGACGTTTGAGTTCGGCAAGCACAGTCAGCGGTTCTTCAATGGTCCCGTCCGATGGCTCCGAGAGTCCACCGACCCGAAGGTTGACGACATCGATTTGATCCACTGCGAGATTACGAAGATTGTCATGAACGGCATCGACGAGCTCCTGACGCGAAAGCGCATGGATCCATGATTTGTCATCACCGCGACGGGCGCCAACTTTGGTTACTATCACCAGGTCGTCGGGGTAAGGATGGAGCGCCTGCTTGATGATCTGGTTGGTGACGTGTGGGCCATAATAATCGCTGGTGTCGATATGATTCAACCCAGTCGCGATTGCTTCCCGCAAAACTGCAATCGCGGCATCAACATCGCGTGGCGGTCCCCACACCTGAGGGCCGGCTAGCTGCATCGCGCCATAGCCCATCCGGTTTAGGCTCATCGAAGTGCCGGGCAGTGTGAAGGCGCCACCGAGCTTTGCTTGTTCAGTCATTGTCTCTTTGCCTCCGATCCCGAAATCAGTTTTGGAGTCATTATTATATAAAGGGTCGACTCTGATCAGCTTGCTGGATTGGGGGGTGCGAACCGCTTGAGCGGGGGTGCGTCCAACCGCGACCCTCGATACGCACTCACCTCGCCAAATCTCTGATGACTCTGCCAATCCGATCGTGCTTGCGCAATCTCTTCGGGCGTACGCGCAACAAAGTTCCACCACATCAGGATCTTCTCTGGAAAAGGAGGCCCGCCAATCAGCAATACGCGACATCCATCTCTACTCTTGAACTCGACACTCGAGCGATTTGTCCCGAGATAGTAGAGATTCATCGAGTGAATTGATTGACCATCGATCTCTGCATCGCCTGTTACTAGCAGTGCTGCATGCTCAAACGACGGGTCCAGGGGAAGCTCCAGGCTCGCAAGTGCGTGCAATGAAATGTCCGCCCCAAGAACCGGTGAGAAATGTTTTGCCGGAGACGAGCAACTAGGCATAGACCCCGCAAAGACGCTCACCATGCCACCAGCCTGCTCAATGATCGGAACTTCGTCAATGTGCTGAAAGGACGCTTGACCGTTTCGATAGGCATCGGGAAGCGCAATCCACAACTGAACCCCGTTCAAGAGGCCGCTGTTCTTCCGAGGTGTCTCTTCCGCATGGGCAATGCCATCGCCTGACGTCATAACGTTGACACCACCTGGTCTGAGTAATGCTTCGCTACCAAGACTATCGTTGTGGATGACCTCGCCTTGTAGCAACCAGCTCACTGTCTGCAAACCAATGTGCGGATGCGGAGCGACGTCCATAGGTTTGGCGTCGCTAAAGGAAAGCGGCCCGAAGCGATCGAGAAAACACCACGCACCCACCAGTCGCTTCTGGCGAATGGGCAGCGCTCTTAGAATTCTTAATGTCCCGAGACTGGTTTCACGCGCGGGAAATCTCTCGAAAACTGATTCATTGACGGCTGAAGCGTCGCAGGGTTGCGCTGCTACCTTCGTATGCACCATGTTTCTCCTCAGAGCTTCTCTACAAATCTATTTGTGTTAATAGTCATTATCGCAGCGAATCAAGGCGTTGCATTTCGTGTTCGTGTTATTTAGTGGATCTGAATAGCGTCGCATAAACGTGATCCACGAAATAACACGAACCAAAGACACGAATTATCACTAAGTCTCTTATCTGCGTTCATCAGCGGTTACGGCTCCGAAACATCTCGCTGTTTCATTGATATCGCGACGCAGCAGATCGACAAGAGTGTGGCGGTAGCCAAGGGGAACACCAACGAGCGCCTTAGTAGCAGCGTTCCTATCGCTGCTCCAAAGAACATCAGGAGAACGGCTAGAAGCCGTCGGCGCCATCGTGGACTAGTACCGCCGGCAAATCCTGAATCGGCTGCTAGACCAGTGATGGTCAGGGTAAGAACCGTCGTCGTGAGATCTGGGATCCCCATCTTACGAACTGTCGCGTTTCGAATTCCCATTGCACACGCCGTAAGCACTATGATCGAATACGATTGGAACGGACTTCCTGACGAATCACGGAAATTGATAGCAACCAGGGTTGCCGCGAGCAACAAAGCTGATTCCATGGTTAAGGCTGTCGTGACCCAATTAGGTGTCACGAGTTCGGAAAGGCGAGTCGCAACTCGGCCGCCAATCATGGCGCCCATGAAAAATGCAACGAGCGCGGTGAGCGAACGCATTAACGAAAGCCCAGGTGTTCCCGCCACAGCAAACGCGAGGAAAACGACATTTCCGGTCATGTTTGCCGTGAATACATGCCCGAGGGCGAGGTAACTTATCGCATCGATCAATCCCGTGATAGCCGTGGCGATGTGAAGCAATAACAGCAAAGTGGTATTGGGACGAGTTTCCGGCGTCATAAGCAACTCAAATTTCTTAATCTTCATGGAGCTTTGCACGAAAGTCTCTTATGAAACTTCTTCTCTGTGCAACCTCTGTGTCCTCTGTGTCTCTGTGGTGAGTTTTTGCTGCGAATTCAGTTAACCACAGAGACACAGAGGTTGCACAGAGAAGAACGATCTGCTGACTTTTCGCGCAAAGCCGCTTCATGGCTAGAATTTGTAGCCGGCCCACAGTGCCCAGTAATTAAGGTTGCGTCCCGGTTGCGTGTCCTTCAGAAAACGACCTGCATAAAAAATCCCGTAATCGGCCTGAAACCAAAGGTGAGGGTTGACCTGCCATCGCAGTTCCATGCCAGGCCTGTGTCCGACAAACCTTTCGCGACTACCGTCTGCGGCTCTAATCAGGGAGCCTGGTACGGAGTAGACTCCGTCCTCCAGGCTTTGTCGCCATTGAACAATCCAATCGAAGGAGGCAGTAATGCTATGCGGGAATGTCAGGTCAAGCTTGGGATGAAAATCGATGAAGTTGACGGGGCCTGGGCCTGTAGTGGCTAATACGCCGAAGTAGTTCCCTTTCGGAAATAGTGGATTGAATGTTCCTAGTGTGCTCGGATTCGATTTCGGGTGATCGCCGCTGGAAACATCGACCTTCGCGCTAAAGCGAGGTTTCAGCGCTACGGACGTAAGCCGATAGCCATTCTCAGACGCCATCGTCCAGGCACGGATGTTTTTCGAGCCAAATGAACCGAATTGCCAGAGCGCCTCGTAGTCAAAGTCCCACCCTGGTTGTTCGGTCGCGATAGGCCGCGAAACTCTTGCGCCTACGCTGTGGCGTACTTCCTGGGCAGTGCCTCGCTGAAAGGTTGCATGCTTGCGATTCAGGCCGAGGTAATAGGCATCCAGCGACATAGTCTTGGAAAGTGGACGCGTCGCGTACACACCCCAAAAGCCGATCTCGTGGTTGGGGACATTGTCGAAGAATCCAGGTTTGTCCACATCGGGGCGCATTGCGAATCCGTCGATGCGCCAGGAGTTGATTTTGGCCATCACCTTGAAGCCATCAAAGCTGAGCCT
>DASQPD010000055.1:0-3333 GCA_035644135.1 Pyrinomonadaceae bacterium | reverse complement strand
AAGCTCCGTCTTCGGCAATGGGATGCAGCCCCACTCCAGTTGCCGGGTGATACGGACGCTGTACCCGGCGTCCGACCGGATCCCGCCGGCCAGTGCTAGCATCTCCAGCAACGTCTTGCGTCCCCGCACCTGGTGAACACCTGGCGTGTTTACTGCGCCTAGAATAGAGACCGGCTGGCTGCGCACTTCCGCGACGCTTACAACAACTTGCGGATCCCGAATGTACGTGCGCAGAAGTTTGTTGAGCTCTTGCTCAGTCTGCTGCACGGTCAGCCCGGACACATGGACGCGTCCCACCAGCGGCGCTTGTATGTCTCCATCGCCGTCAATGCGGACTGGTTTGTTTGCCAGCTCACTCAATTCAGGCCCGGAAATCTCCAACTGGTCATCAGGTCCCAGTAGGTAAGTGGAGCGAACCTGGCTGCCGCAATTCGCCTTCGGTGCTACCGACTCCGGCGACGAGGGAACTTGCGCAGCAGCACCCGCGATTAGGAAGAAAGCTGCCAGTCCAACGGAAATGATTCTCAATATGCTCATTGATTAAAACAAGCGCTGCGCGTTTCTATTCAAGCCTGCAAGCTATTTCGCTCCCCGTCCCAGAAACACCACTTTCGTCGTTTGCAGAAGCGTTATCAGATCCAGTCCAAAAGACATGTTCTTGATATAAAACAAGTCGTATTTGAGCTTTTCCTTAGCGTCCTCGACTGAGCTAGCGTATTTATAATTAACCTGCGCCCAACCCGTGATTCCTGGGCGAATTACGTGACGCAGATTGTAATAGGGGACTTCCTGTCTTAGCCGTTCTACAAACTCCGGACGTTCCGGCCGTGGACCGACAAGAGCCATATCACCATTCAGCACGTTCCACAATTGCGGAATCTCATCTAACCTAGTTGTGCGCAGAATTCGCCCGACGGGCGTTATCCGGGGATCATCATCTCCCGCCCATGTGGGGCCAGTGTCGGCCTCAGCATCGGGTATCATGGTACGAAACTTGTAGCAGTTGAACACCACGTCGTTGCGGCCGACGCGCCTTTGTCGATACAACACAGGACCAGGTGAGCTCGCTTTGATGGCTAAGACGACGAGTGGTATGAGCGGAAGCACCAGAGCAAGGCAAGCAAGGGATATCAGTATGGAAATGACGCGCCGGGTGGTCACAAACGCGGAGTTAATGCGAAACCCATCCGATAAGATTAGCCAACTTGGATAAAGATCGTCGATCTCGATCTTTCCTGAGATTTTTTCGAAAAGAGTTGTCGCATCTTCTACTCTCACACCACTCAAACGAAGAGTAAGTAATTGCCGCACCGGAATGGTCCCGCGTCTATCTGACATTGCGAGAACAATTCGGTTTATCCGCCGATTGTTATTCAGAATGGCTGCAATGTTGCTCTGCAATGTTTTGCGAGTTTCGAATTCATTCGATAACGTTTTAGCCCACCCCACCACCTCCATTCCTAAGTCAGGCCGATTCTGGATCGCTTGTACCAGGTGCTGCGCGAGCTTACCATCACCGAGCACGTAAATACGTTCCGTAAGGCAAGACCGGCGAATCAGCCAGCCATAGCTGGATCGCCATGTGAAGAGCGCAACCGCCAAAATAACGAGTCCGAGCAAGAAAGCGTGTTTTCCCAGCATGAAACGCGGAAAACTCAAGCCCAGTACAGCCAAAATAATCGAAAAGGTCCCCAGCACCACCATAAGCCGAAAATATATGAGACTGCCCTCAGCCAAGCGTTCTGGCTCATAGAGATCGAAATAGTGAGAACAAACTATGGCAATGGCGGTTGCCGCAAGAATCTTGTAGTAGCCGTTCTCCAAGCTCAGCACATGATGTGAGTCCGCGCCGAATTCGATTCGCGATGCGACAATGAACGAGGTACAGATGACAAATGCTTCGCCGCACAACAGCAGAAGGCTACGGAGTGGATAGTAGACGTTAAATAGGCGCACCATGTTTGGGCTCATTGCAGCTGATGAGTGGAAGTTTCGTTCATTTGGGTGCCGAAGGCACGCAAGTTGTGACAAATCGGTCGGGGGACACGGAAATCGGGAACGGGAGATTGGACTCGGTCAGCATGGCGGGCGAGGCGCACGTAACTCCTGTCCACGGCGAAGTGCGCGTCCCGCGCGCTCTTAGACCACTTTGACCGCCGAGAACGGCGGAGAAGGGCAAGTCCTGCCAAGGTCAGACCGGACCCGAACAACGCTAGTGATACGGGCTCAGGCGCCAGTACAATTGACTCACTGACTCTGCCGAACTTTCTTTGGACTGCGGTGTAATTGGAGTTGACAGCCAACGCCTGGGTCGGACGCGTAGGTTCAAATTCGTGCGTTGTCCCCTGGGCCCCAGTCGGCGCAAGATTGGCTTCCATCTGTTTCGCGTCCTCTTGCCAACCACTTTTGTGGTACGCCCCGGCGGCACTAGGATAGCAAGCGCAGGACAGCAAAATGAGACATATAGAAAGCGTCATGATCTGGCGAAGCAAACGGCTCATGGAATTCTCCTTCGACTTCTCAAGACACCGGACTGAACTCGTTCGGTCGGCAGAAACAATTCGTCCGCAGCGATGAATCCGCGTCGGTAGGTTTGTCCGGAGAACCTTGTGCGATCTCCTGATTGATTGGATCAATATGGTGAGGAGTTAATTGAACTCGTCGCTGTCTGATTTGCAGTTGGTCTGACTGGGTATGCTGCATCAATCCAGCTACGATCAATTTCGACAGCAACCGAGCGCTGCAACAAATTAACGGACAGCACGAGCTTCAGTCCCGACTTGATTTTGATTACGATTCCGCTCATACCTCGCAGAGGGCCATCTTCGATCCGAGCGACATGGCCGACTTGCACGTACGGCCAAGGCATTGTCGACAGGCCGCTCTTTCCCACTCGCTGAATCGCGGCGATCTCTTCTTCCCCGACAGGAATCGGTGTCTTGCCGACCCCCACGATTTGTATGACGCCGGGTGTCATCAGCACCGGCAAGCGATTGTGCGGGTCCATCCGGCAGAAGAGATATCCAGGGAACAACGGCACTTCGATTTCCTTCATCCGATCGGACCAGCGTCGCATGTATTTACTGATGGGCAAAAAGCACTCGTAACCTGCATTTTCCAGCAGCAGGTTCGCTGTCTTCTCTCTGCTTGTTCTGACCAGGATCGCGAACCACGGCCATTGTTGATGGCGATTCCCCATAGTGACTCCCCTAGAGAAGCTACCGCCGTTGGAGTCCCAAAATTCTCAGGACCCGGAATCGGCGAAGGCCTCGGTCCCCTCGAACTCATCTGTCAGCTCAAGCCAGTTTCGCTGAAGAGGGGAAAACTTGGCCC
>DASQPD010000054.1:0-8312 GCA_035644135.1 Pyrinomonadaceae bacterium | reverse complement strand
TACAAATCCGTTGAGGAGGTTGTCGAGGCTGCTTTAACAGCCGTTGAACAACGCACCGTGCCAGGTTTCGCGGGAACACCGGAAGAACTCGATACCCTGCTCGCTGAAGGGCTTGCCTCAAAACAACTCACGGAAGATGAGGTTTGGAGTTCCGTAAGCAAGCGAACAGATGCGCTCCTGGCCGAGCATAAGACCAGCCCCCGTTCGTGAAGGTTCTGTATCGACAGACCGCCAGCGACGACATCGTTCGTCACTTCCGCTATTACCTCCTTACTGCCGAAGCACCCGAGATCGCCCTTCGCTTCCGGGATGCTGTCAGGCGCACCATTCAGTCATTAGGCCAAAATCCTCATGTGGGTCCGCGATATTCTTCCAGCAATCCGCGAGTTTACAATCTTCGATCATGGCCGGTAGCTGGATTTGAAGCGATTCGGGTTTATTACTCTCTGGAGGCAGACGCCATGCACATTATTCGTACCCTGCACGGCAAACGAGACGTAAGGCGCATCCTTGGAAATGAATGAGCTCCTAAGTGCGCCAGCCGAACGTGGCGGACCGACTGGGTCCAAACCCACCGTGCACGTTTCGCGACGTACAACGGTTTAGCAAATTCCCGATTCCACACGCTGTTGTTCGGAATCAATAGGTTACGCTCGGACACGATGCCCTATTTTTGTGCAAAGAGCCACTGTTTGAGAGCATTCGTGCAACTATTGTGCAATCAGAATTTCAACGGTTTATCATGCCGTTGTACGCCCATAATGGGCGCTAACGATGAGGCGTCTCGCGGATTTGCGATCTTCCGACGCGCCGCCCGGAAGTGGCCAGCCAGTCAATACAAGGGCGTTTATGGGATCGGTGTTAACCGAGGAACATCGCCCCCTCCGCCATTTGCATACTTCCGACTTGCTCGTAACTCGCTAGGTAGGGTAAGCCGGACCTTGTGGATAACTTTCCGGTTTCTCCGGAAGTATGGTTAGATTTGGATCGTGGTTCCTCTGAAGGACAAGCATGCGCGTAGGTCAGGACATCGCCGTCCGTTTTCCAGGGCTGTATTTGGTACATCACAATATCCCAGGGAAGAAAGTAGACTGGCATGACTGGGCTCAGCATCTGCTCTTCATTCCCCTGCAAGGGGAGATCAAAATTCTGTTGCGATCAGGTTCGTTGGTGGGTGGGCCGGGGAAGATGCTATATGTGCCGCCGAACACCTCACTTAACTTTCACGCCAGCGAGGCTTTGGGAGAACGGCTGGTCTGTCTTGTCGATCACACGCGTTGGGGAGCAGTGACCTCCTTCCGATGCGGTCCTGCGATGTGTCCAGCGCATCAGCTGTGTAAAGAACTCCTCTTTTACATCCTGCTAAACCCGAAAACAAAGTCCGCAAAATCTCTGGTTTCTACTTTTATCCAAGTCCTCGCGGAAAGTTTAGAATGGGCTCAGCAGGCCTCACTGCTAGAAGTGACCCACCTGGAAGCCAAAGCCCGAGACAAAAGGGTGCGAAAAGCATTGACGATCTTGCTCCGGGATCACCCGACGCGAGTTCGAATGGCCGCAGTCGCTCAAGAGGCAGGACTAAGTCTCCGCAATCTCAGCCGTCTCTTTCTACATCAAGTCGGGCTGTCCCCCAAACAAGCCCTGATGCATTACCGCATCGCCGCGGCCAGAGATCTCTTACTGACTGGCAGCACAGTAAGCGAGGCAGCCTTAGCCTCGGGCTACGAATCCCTCGCACATTTCATCACTATGTTTCGTCGGCTGACCGGGCAGCTTCCGTCTCAAGTCATTCACCTTGGCAGAAAACAGTAGAAATATGGCCTATACCTGAAACTCCATGTCGGACGACGCGCGTCTAGGATATCGACACTATGAATTTTGGGGGACGCATGGCGACGACAGGAGCAAGTATGCAGCACAACAACAAGCGAGAGGATTTAATGGTCTTGGCTTTCTTGAACTGGCGGCGAGCACGAATGACCGCGTGCCTCATCGCGATAATGACCGTTGTTCGTCCTGCACAATCTCAGGAGACCAAGTCAGCAGAACCTAATGTCGCAGCCGCCAACCGGGCTGTCCAATCGGAATTACCGTTTGGCGATCGGCAGGACTTCGAGGACGCGATGCGGGGATTTATCGCGACAACACTTAACACGGTCAATCCAGATCGGTACGCATTTCTTGAGCATGAGGCGCCGCCGACCGTTAATCCAAGTCTTTGGCGTCAGGCGCAACTTAACGCCATAAACGGATTGTTTAAGGTCACCGAGGGCATCTATCAGGTTCGCGATTTTTCGAGTGCGAATATGACGATCGTGGAAGGTACGACCGGTCTCATCGTCATCGACACACTTTCTACACCAGGAGCGGCACGCGAGGCTCTCAACCTTTATTATGCGCATCGTCCTCGAAAGGCGCTGGTGGCGGTGATCTATTCCCACAGTCACGGCGATCACTTTGGCGGCGCAAGCGGCGTGGTCTCGCAGGCCGACGTGACTGCTGGAAAAACGAAGATCATTGCGCCAGTGGGCTTCATGGAAGCCGTCACCGGAGAATCCGTTGTCGCCGGAAACCTAACAGCACGGCGCGCGCAGTATCAGTTTGGAACGCAGCTGCCCCGGGGAGAACGGGGGACCGTTGATGCAGGCGATGGCAAGATCGAGTCTCGCGGAGCGAGCGGGTTCGGACCGATTGTCGCGCCAAACGATACCATTCAGCAGCCGATGGAGACCCGCACCATCGATGGAGTAGCTTTCACATTTCAACTTGCCCTGGACTCGGAAGCACCTTCCGAGATGCTGATTTATCTACCGCAGTCGCATGTCCTGGATGTGGCAGAGGATGCGACTCACACGCTGCACAATCTGCTCCCATTTCGCGGCACTGTAGTGCGCGACGCGAATCGTTGGTCGCAATATCTCAATGCCGCGCTCGATCAATTCGGTGCGGACGCGCAGGTGCTGATCGCCCAACATGAGTGGCCGGTGTGGGGTAACGAACGGGTGCAGGCCCGATTGGCTAGTCAGCGGGACCTCTACAAATATGTGCATGACCAGACCATTCGAATGATGAATCAGGGGCTGGGCCCTACCGAGATTGCTGAGGCCCTTACGATGCCGCCTGGGCTTGAGAACGATTGGTCCACGCATGGATACTACGGCACGATCTCGCACGACTCGAAGGCTGTGTATCAGCGTTATATCGGCTGGTACGATGGGAACCCTGCGACTCTCAACCGTCTGCCGCGCGTCGAAGAGGCCAAAAAATATCTCGAGTACATGGGCGGATCGGCTGCGGTGATCGGGCGAGCGCGCGACGACTTCAAAGCGGGCCGGTACCGCTGGGTCGCTGAGGTAATGGACCAAGTCGTCTTCGCCGATCCTTCCAACGAAGAGGCGCGCGGTCTCGCGGCGGATGCATTCGAGCAGTTGGGATATCTTGCTGAATCGGCGATGTGGCGAAACGCCTACCTGCTCGGAGCACAGGAATTGCGCAGCGGCATCCGCGGTGGAGCCCGGTCCGTCCCCGGCATCAGCGCAGAAATGTTGCACGCGATGCCGATCGCCCAGGTCTTCGATTATCTCGGCACGCGCGTAGAGGGACCCCGAGCCGGAACAGCGAAGATGCTGATCAACTGGCGATTCACCGATACTCATGAGTCGCTTGCGTCTACTCTTGAGCATGGCGCATTGACCTGGATCAATGGCAAAACCGTTACAAATGCCGTGACTACGGTGACGACAACGCGAACTGTGTTTGAAAGTGTCATTCTGGGGCAGCGAACACTCGCCGATGCGATGGAGCACCGCGAGATCACGACTGTTGGAGATCCCAAGGCGGTATCCAATTTGTTCGTGCTGCTGGTCGATTTCAAGTCCGGATTTCCGGTCGTCGAGCCTGTGGGACTCTCCCAACGCGATGCTCTCAGTGTGAATCCATCGCATTCTCCGGCCAATCGAACCAGCCGTTGACATTGTCAAAAGCGCGTTTCCTGCAAAGCAGTGAGGCGCTTTTCTGGCATTGTTACCGATTGATCCGGCCCAGTTTGCCCGTCAGTCAACACATCGTTGATTCCTTTTATGTCTTCTCGTTTACAGGAGTTTGGACCGTCTCTAATTCCGCGTCTCGATGGTGGCAACACTCCCTCACGCCATCTCGTGATAACCATCCAATCCATCAACGAGAACCATTCCGAATGAAAACGCTACTCCAAGCACCCATGCACTGCCCTGGCCAGCAAGAATCAGGGCAGAAAGCTGTGACGCTGTCTCGAACCCCGCCGCCAATAGCATGCCGAGAAGGACCAGTTGAACTACGATGGGACGCGATCTAATCCGAGGTGCCGCCGCTCCACGGAGCAGTCTCCACAAATTCACTGGGCCGATCAGAATCAAACTCCAGGGACCAGCGAACGCCAATCGACTTGCCAGAAAATGACCTATTCCCATCACAAGTAGCATCACAACCAAAACATGGCCAAGTGCGAAATAGATTCCGTTCGTTGTACGAGGCCGAATGCGCGTCAAACCATCGATCGCTGCAAGGTGGTCAGGATCCGTGCCGTGCCGCATCCCCAACGCCAAACCCATGACCGCTAGTGCATCCATAAGTTCCTCGGGCGGAGACTCGAACTCATTTGCAACTTCATCTCCATCCCTTTTCGGGCGCGCTTAGCGGCCGTTGATCGAATCGAATCAACTCATACTAGGGTCGTTACGCAGACGGAGCGGGTA
This sequence comes from Pyrinomonadaceae bacterium, assembly GCA_035644135.1. GTDB lineage: Bacteria > Acidobacteriota > Blastocatellia > Pyrinomonadales > Pyrinomonadaceae > PSRF01. The sequence continues at coordinate 3,582 of DASQPD010000054.1, read as the reverse complement.
AACGACAGCTCGTGAGGAGAAGGACTGCCTTCGCATCGACACATCGACACCTTCGGTCGAAGTACGGTCATTCGTGACACCGCGGGTTCAGGGCAGCCGCCGGCGTGAATCGTTTGAACCGTTTCCATTCGTTGCCTCCTCTTGCCGATTGCTGGGTGATCGAATCGCAAACGAAATGCCAATTGCTCGATGTGTCTGGTTTAGAAGCAACCGTTTGGCAAAGAAGAAGGTCGTAGGTTCATGTGCTTTATCGGAGGGACGCTCAGCTGGGCTTGCTCGAGTGTCACGAAATTCGACAACGAGTCCGCGCTGCGACACACTCTCCGATCAGTGCGTCTTATTGCCTTCGTCGAGATGTGCATCTCTAAGCAGGCTGCCCCGACACCTTTGGCATTGTTTTTGCCTCTATGCAATGCCGAGGGCTCGGACGAAATGGCATCGCGCCGGAGCCAAAGTCGGGCTTCCAAAGGAAGCAGTCGGCAAAGAGGGATCGATCATGAAATCACTAACTTTCATCCAGTGGTATCGCATCTTGCGGGCACACCACCAATGGACCGTGTTCCAGTCGATTCAATATGCGCTTTGGCTCATGCGCTAGACAGGTCTTCACATGAAGCCCGATCTAAAGCACCAGCACGCTGAACACGCGATGCATATGTCACACGGGATGCCTCCGAAGACTGCGGCCGCACATATGGGTCATGACCGGCATGCCGGACACTCGGTGGCCATGTTCCGGGACAAATTCTGGCTGACTCTGATCCTCACACTCCCCGTCGTCGCGTGGTCGGGGGAGGTTCAACACTGGCTTGGCTACACCGCTCCCACTTTTCCTGCCTCCCAATATATCCCTGCCTTTCTTGGCACGACTGTTTTCCTGTACGGCGGAAGCGTGTTTATTCGCGGCGCTTGGGGAGAACTCGCTGACCGCCGACCGGGGATGATGACGCTGATCAGTCTCGGCATCGTGGTTGCCTTTGCCGCTTCGCTTGCCGCGACATTCGGGTTTTTCAAGATCGATGTCTGGTGGGAGGTCGCGACGCTCATCACCGTCATGCTCCTTGGCCACTGGCTGGAGATGAAGGCGATTGCACAAGCTAGAGGCGCTCTCGACGCGTTGGCCGCGTTGCTGCCGGACAGTGCAGAGCGCATAACGGAGTCAGACGTCGAAAAAGTTCCTCTCGCGGAATTGCGGGTAGGCGATGTCGTCCTGGTTCGGCCTGGAGCTCGAGTGCCTGCGGACGGGAAGGTGATTGAGGGCACCGCCGATGTGGATGAGTCGCTGATCACAGGCGAGTCGCGCGCAATTTCGAAAGGACCGGGTACGACCGTTGTCGCAGGCACGGTTGCCGCCGGAGGAAGTCTGCGCGTCCGAGTAAGTGCCGTTGGGGAACACACGGCCCTCTCAGGAATCATGCGACTAGTCGCTGCTGCTCAGGCTTCCGGCTCGCGGGCGCAGGCTCTTGCCGACCGTGCCGCCGCGCTCTTGTTCTATGTTGCAGTGGCTTCAGGTGTGCTGACGTTCGGATATTGGTGGTTGGCTGGTGATACCGCACATGCAGTCACCAGAACCGCCACTGTGCTCATCATTGCGTGTCCACATGCGCTCGGTTTGGCGATTCCCCTGGTGATTGCAATTTCAACTTCATTGGGCGCCAGAAATGGTTTACTCGTGAAAGACCGGCTCGCGCTCGAACGGTCGCGCGATCTGGACGTCGTGATCTTTGACAAGACCGGAACACTCACGCGAGGTGCGCCGACGCTTTCAGGGGTTGCCGCTGTCTCTGGTGCAAGCGAGGAAGAAGTACTCAGACTGGCAGCGTCGGTAGAGGCCGACTCCGAGCACCCGCTCGCCAAAGCCATCGTCAGTGGGGCGAATCGCCGCGGCGCGAATCCCCTGCAGGGGAGGAATTTTGAGGGGATGCCGGGGAGCGGCGCACGCGCGACTGTAAACGGGCAGAGTGTTTCCGTGGGAGGCCCACATCTCCTTTCCGAATTGAAGGTCGTCGTTCCGCCCGAACTGGAGAAGGCAGCAACGACGTGGGCATCCGAGGGGCAAACTGTGCTTTATGTCGTTGTGGACGGTCGAGTGATTGGCACTGTGACGGTGGAAGACGAAATTCGTCCGGAATCCGCCGAAGCGGTGAAAGAGCTACATGATTTGGGCGTGCGCGTGGCAATGATCACGGGTGATTCACAGGCAGTCGCGGATTCTGTTGCGAAGCGGATCGGGATTGACGAAGTCGAAGCTCAAGTGCTGCCCGCCGACAAGGCGTCGGCGGTTGCACGGTTCCAGGCCGGGGGCAAGAAAGTGGCGATGGTGGGCGATGGTGTGAACGACGCGCCTGCGTTAGCAACCGCGGACGTTGGCATTGCGATCGGAGCCGGTACTGACGTCGCCGTCGAATCCGCAGGAATCGTGCTCGTGCGTAACGACCCACGCGACGTCGTGGGAGCGATCGAATTGTCACGCGCTTCCTACAGGAAAATGGTTCAAAATCTGGTTTGGGCGACAGCCTATAATCTGATTGCCATCCCGGTTGCAGCAGGACTCCTGGTCAGGTGGCGAATCGATCTTCCCATGAGCGTCGGCGCGATTGCCATGAGCACGTCAACAATCATCGTCGCGTTGAACGCCCAACTCCTACGTCGTTTGAGAGTCGTGCGCCATAAAACAATTCCGAACTAAGGCGTGGACATTGGGGGATAGCAATCGTCACAGGCTTTGCCCTGCAAATCCTTTGATTCCCTCTTTCGCGTCAGCTTGCGTTGCTTTTGCGTTGAAGGATCGGAAAATGATGGGGTAGTGATGGGCTGCAGCCAAGTTGTTAATTCTCAGCTATCCCGTTTGTTCAGATTCGGGTGGCGCCGTTTATGAATTGGCTGCTTCGATTCGTCGGCCTCTGCTTCTGAATACTGGTTCGCCTCTCACCCTTGTCTGTGCTAGTATAAATCTCGCATGAGCGCACTGATTCTTACAGGCGGTTTTGCCAAGAAAGCTTGCAGTCAGGGGCAACCTAGGCGAACGGTGCGCTGTATGCGAATCTTGCAAACGCATTGTTTGCAATGATTTAGGCTAAGTTGTTGATTCCACGGCTGGGGACGTAGTTCAGTTGGTTAGAACGCTGCCCTGTCACGATTCCCCAGTAGTATCTTGCACTTAGAACCCTTGTAGGCGAATATGTAGGCGGCTCAGACGAGAGGCCGCCAATGCCTAGGATCTCCCACGTCAAACTGATTAAGAAGATCAAGATTCCCTGCCCGGACGGCGCAACCTGGACTTTTGCGCCCGCGCTATTCGACAGCAAAGGCAGGGTCCGCCGCGATCACGTAATGGTGAGTGGCAGGGACGAGGTTCATCCCGAGGGCAGTTACTACATCGAATGGTGGAACAGCGGAAGACGATCTCGGGAAGCCGCTGGACCCAATGCCTTCGCCGCCGCCGATAAAGTACGCGTAAAGCAGACCGAATTGGCCGCTGTCCGCGACGGAATTATTCCGCCTGTCCCTGCCGTTGAGGTGACTCCGGAACGCACTACGCTCGTGGCGGCGCTGAGCAGCTATATCGACTACGTTCAATAT
>DASQPD010000053.1:0-12605 GCA_035644135.1 Pyrinomonadaceae bacterium | reverse complement strand
TCGCCTTGCCCAATGCTTACTTCGGCTCGCTCGGTCTTCCTTCGTTGGTCAGTATCGCCTAACTCGCCGAACCGCCGTGTACGGACCCGTATGCACGGTGGTGTGACAGGGAAAGCTGGTGACAGCCTACCTATGTCGATTTCTACGGTTCGGGCGACTGTTCCAGGATCCTGGGATTTTGAGCAACTCGTCCCTGAGCCAATTGGTAATTGCTATACTAAGAATCGGAGGTCGGACCCCGGATATGGGTGGAACTCTTATGAGACATCTCATCCTTTTTCTCCTTATGGTGGTCGCCCTTTCAGTGTTTGCGTCGGGTCAGACAAAAAAGAAAAGTTCGTTGTCACGCGAGGAGGTTGAAGCGGGTGTGCAGCTGTATGACAACGGCAACTATGTTGAGGCAAGACGGCACTTTGAGGCAGCGCTCGCGTTGGACCCATCGAATAGGAACATCCCACTTCTGATTGCGCGAGCGATACATCGGCAGTACCAACCAGGCGTTCGCACTCTCGATAATTATTCTGTGGGGATGGAGGCCGTGGCAGCATACGAGAAGGCGTTGGGCGGTTCTTCCCGCAGCGTTAGTGAAGCGCTTCACGCGTCAGTTGAACTTCTTACGCAGATGGGCGACACCGAGTTGGCAAATCTTTGGCTGGTGCGGCTGGCTGCCGCCTGGCGGGTTCCATCAGTGGAACGCTCCGCCGCCTATACCGCCTTGGCCGCCAGGAAGCTCGAATGTGCCCGCAGCATCGCTGTCGCGGCAGCGCCGGGCGCGAATAGAGTGCTCGCTGACATAGGAGCGTCGGCTTTGTGCGCCCTCGAAGGTCTGACGTACGCCAAGAACGCGCTTGTCCTCGACCCCGGCAATATTGCTGCACTCGAGCATCAGACGAATCTTCAACTCGAGCAGCAGAAGCTCGAACAAATGGGCAACGAACATGTTGCCGGCGGCATTCCGGTAGCGCCAGCGCCTGGACAAAAGGTCGAAGGAGAAGGATCCAGGAATGGTGAATCTGACGACGCATCCGCAGACGGAGAAGTGGTTGACCTACGTCAGATTGCACTCGACAAAGGCCTCAGACTCGCTGGGATGGCGATCCGCAAACCCGAGCCTGTCTACCCTGCTGAAGCTAAAACGGCGCGCGTTTCGGGCACTGTCACAGTCATGGTTAATACTGACGAGGAGGGCAAGGTTGTCTCGGCGTTCGCCAGGACCGGTCACTACCTCCTTCGTCAGGCCGCGGTGCGCGCGGCACAACGCGCGCAATTCCTGCCGGCGCATAATTCCGACGTTCAGGCTAGAAAAAGCACGTACATGATCACGTACGATTTTGTGCTCAAAGATGGCCCATAATGGTCCTTCGGTTTCTCCATTTGAGGCTGCGGCACAGATTCGTCTTGGCTTTCAGGGCACCGCCAATATGATTGAGAGTCGCTCCTAACATTGGAAGCTTCTCCGCTTCGATAATCTGTAACAAAGTGATAATTTCTTGTTTTCTTGAGCAAGTTTTTTGCGAGTAAATAAATCGATTCACGAAATTACACGAACCGAAAAACAACTGACACAAAAGCTCCTCTATATTATTTCGTGTAATTTCGTGGATCATGTCTTAGGTTTACTTGCGGCTCTGCTGCGCTGAGTAATCTGCGGACCAAACTCATGCAAGGTCTTGACGGCATTCCAACCAATAGATAACCCACAAACGCGGAACTCTTTGATAGTTCTCTGAGAGTTTTCTAAGGACTTTCCTCACACCTTCACTTATCGTTCGTTCCTTCATCGAGAGACTTTTGCAGTGACCAAGCTTTGTCTTGCAGGTCTACTCATTCGGATTAGCAATTGTCTTTGAGAGGGGGGCTTATGATAAAGGCGTTGGCCTTTGCGTTGGCATTTGTTTTCTTCGGCTCCCAGGCCATCGACGCACAGACAGTCGAAGAATTCCAGGTGCAGCTAGAGCAGTATGCAGCGAGCCACACGCAGCAAGAGATGAGCTCCTGGGTGCGGAACCGAATCGCGCAGATGACCATTGAGGCCGAGCAGACGACACTTACTATACCTGGCGTGTTACTGAGTGACGGCGTGTTGCTGAGTGACGGTGTGTTGCTGAGTGACGGAGTCCTATTGAGTGATGGAGTGCTGTTGAGTGATGGTGTGTTGCTGAGCGATGGTGTGCTGCTAAGCGACGATGCTATTGCTGAGCTTCAAAAACACGATTTTGCCGGTAGCTTCCTCGCGGAGGTTTACCATTTGAGAAATGAATGGAGGGCGTGCCGGCTCGGGTACCATCGCGGTTTATCAAATTCGGCGGTAGCGACATCAGGAATTTTCGGCGGTTGTAGCGAAATCACTTCTTTGCCGGGCTTTCTTGCCTGTACAGCGGCTGCTGTCGCCACTCACGCCGATGCTATCGACGCCGTCAAAGAAACCTGCCTGGACTGTTATCAAAGAGCAGTTACGCAAGGTGGCCCGGAATAAAGACGTTTACTGATAACAGAAAGGAGATTTCGTGTTATTCGTGGGTTGTATTGTTGACGATTGAGAAAAGGATCCACGCGCATGGCACGAACAAGCCCCAACAATGCTTTGCCTCATCATTCGTCGCTGAAACGCTAACATCCTCTATCGTTGAGTGCGTGCACGCAAATGCATGGTCCGGAGCTTTCCGCCCAGCCAGGCACACGGCAATGCAGTCGCTACGAGCGCAAGTGGATACCACCTGGGTCCTAATTCTGGACCGGCATTCCAGGTTGCGACGGCTCCGGCCGTGCTCAACACGAGGCCCACGACGCCCAGAGCCAACGCGTGCTGCATGGGCCGATCGGGTGCAAGCCACGCAGCGATATAGCTGCCCAGTACGGCGTAGACCGTGCGATAGGCTGTGGCCACCAGGAATAGCGAACCCGCCATAGGCTGAAACCAAGGCGGATAAATCCCTGTAGCATGCAGAACAACGTCGGTGCCGAGCGAGAGAATGAAGACCACAAGCAAACCCGCGAGGACCGCCCCGATGCGTCGAAGAATGTAGCGCGGCCGCTGCGTTGCGGCCATATCGTCAGCTGTTGCCATCTTGATAGCCTCCAATGGATTCATACTCAATACTCAAATTTCATTATTTCCCGGCTTGTGGGTCGCCCCTGCGCTCCGGACAGCCTGTTTCTCTACGAGCATTGTCGAACGAGAGTGTGTGAGATCGACAAGTGCGCTCTTATTTTGAAACAAATTTAATTTGAGCTTCGCGCGGGAAGGTTGGTGCGCGTTACGAACCAGCAAAACCTAAGACCCGATCCACGAAATCACACGAAATCACACGAAATAAATGGAAGGACATTTTGTGTGACCTGGTTTTCGGTTCGTATGATTTCGTGGATCGATTTACTACTCGCAAAACCTGCTCAACAAAATAAGAAATCTCATTTTGTTACACAGGTCTCATATCGCTGCGGGTTCTCTATCGAATCGACTCGGGCATTTTGCCGTGGCATTAGGGCGCGGTTGATCAATTCGCGGTATCTGATTAATTGCGCGCTACGCCGATGCGCCTTTGCACCAGTCTTTCAACTTCCAGCGGCACCCCTTCAGCTTTCGCCTCGCGGATGAATTCGCTGTCAATTTTGAAGATGCGCATTTTTACCAGGTCTTCTGTCGAAAGGTTCGTCAAACCTTCGGCGCGCACTTCAGTAATGAACTCTGGCGTAACTTTGAAGATCCGCAATTTGACGAGACTCTCAAACGATTCTCCCGCAAAACCCATCTGCGTTATCTGACTAACAAACTCCGCATCGATTTTGAAGATACGCGCTTTGACGAGGTCTTCCATGCCGAGGTTGGGGAAACCGCTGGCCTTCATTTCGCGCATAAACTTCGAATCGATTTTGAAAATGGCCGCTTTAAACAGATCGTCGACTCCCAGCTTACCGAAACCTGCCGACAATAAGTCATCGGCCAGAGCCGTAGTGACATTCAGAGTCGTGGCGGCAAAAAGTCTGTTTTCTGAATTGCGTTCATCGTTTACCTTTGCAGCCTCTTCAAAGTCAAAGCCCCGGCTTTTCATTGCCGAGACAAAACCCTGGTTTCCTGTAAAACGAAAGGTGCCCGAACCTTTGCCATTTTGGAGTCTGCCTTCACAGTCAATTGTTCCCGCCTCGCGCTCGAGGCTGAATTTGACCGGGCCGCCGCTTAGAACCTGTTCGCGACTCAAACCTCGCAAATCGGCAAAATCGTAGGTTTGACCCATCTGATTTCGGCGGCCGCTATCGGTGCGGCGTTCAAAATTCAGATTGATTTTGCTGGGGTTATCCTTATCAAGCGAGGCCGTCCAATCCCCGGTCAATACGTTTTGGGCAATAGCGTTGGAACCTGCGAATAGAACGATGACAGCCAAACCAATGACGAAGCGCACCCACATCCTCTTTTCCATAGACGGACCTCCCCGATACAAAGTTTTTGCCATTCTAAAGTGAAAACACCGCCAGCCAGGATTTGTGGCAGTAATTTCATTCAACTTTGCCGAGCTGCGCGAATCTACCACCCACCAGCTACCGAAGCCGTAAAAAACCAATTCAGCCACAGATTAATGCGAATAACGCGGATCAGAGCAGGTAACTAGTTAAGAACTCTCGTTTACTTAATCTGGCTCTTGTTTTCGTGGCATTGTTGCGAGTAAACAAATCGATCCACGAAATTACACAAACCCAAAGACACAAATCACCCGAAACGGTGCTGGTCCTATTTCGTGTGACTTCGTGGATTATGTCTTAGGATCGCTCTCTGCTCTTTGCGTGGCGATTTGCCAGGTGTTTCCCCATTTATCTTCGACCATACAACGTCGATCCCCATATGGTGTGTCGAATGGCTCTTCGAGAGAACGCGCACCGGCATCAAGGGCACGTTGATACGTTGCGTCTGCATCGTTGACATAGACGTAGAGAAAGGCGGTCATCGCATTACGAATTCCGGCGGCGCCAATCATGACCAGCGAGTCGCCGATCTTGATTACGGATGGTCGATCCGGCTGATAGTCGCCCGTTGCCCCGAACACTTGCCTGAGAAACTCCACGAGTTGCTCGGCGTCATCTACCACGATTCGTGGAGTCACAGTGTGCCAGCCTGCGGGAGCGAAATTGGAATGGTTGGACGTATCTTTCATAGTTTGGCCCTTAGTTGTGCCTTAATTCATTCATGACCTCGCGCCATGGCGGCGCAGAACGTCGTCGACGCCCTCGTTGCCTGTGGGATAGTCGGCTTCTTCAATCCTCGCACCGGCAGCGAGCAACGCCTCGATCACCGGCACAAAATCGATGTTCGGGTCGCCATGCATGACGGACCAGGTTGCCTGGCCCAGCACCGTCCCGCCGTAAACATTCTTCGCTTCAAGAGGAGCGCCTCGTTCCAGTAATAGTTTAATCATCTCCAACTGTCCTCGATGCGCGGCAAGGTGCAGGGCAGTCTCTCCCGTGTTCTCACCTGCGCGCAGATCCACCCCTTTCTCGAGAAGGAACTCGACCACATCCTTGCGGCCGTATTCACAGGCCCAGACGAAGCCTGCCTGCAGCTGCGCTTTTGGCGCGTTTGATTTTGGACTGCCATCGGCGTTGAAAAAACTCTTCACGACATCGAGCCTTCCCACACCCGCGGCTCCCTCGAGATCCAACTGCGCGCCGCGCGCGGCGAGAAACTCGGCGGCCTGTGGGCGATCATTATGAAGACAACCGTTGACCGCGCTATGGTCGCGGCCTGCGCTTCCTGGGTGGTCGATGACAGCTCCATGGTCCAATAGCAGCTGCAGAAGTTCGTTCTGAACGCCGGCTCGTTCGGGATGAACGCTGGTTGCCACAAGGCCGAGCGTTGTGGCTCCGCCGCCGTACACGTCCGCTTCGGCATCGACCTTGGCCCCGGATTGCAAGAGAAGTTTAGCGATCTCGACAGCATTCTTTGGTGTCTTTTGCCGATACCCCTCGACGCCATTGGCCGATGTGTAATGAAGCAGTGTTGCTCGGTGTTCGCGAGTCGAGCGCGCGCGAATCAGTTCAGGCTCTTCCCGGAGTAAGCGCTCAAGTGTCGCCATGTCTCCTGCGACGATCGCATCCGCGGCAGCTTCGAACCGCGACACGGGCGTACCCTTGCGTGTGATCGCTTCGAGATGTTTAGCAAACTTTGGCCAGCTCTCAAAGCCGTGTGATCGCGCGATGACAAATTGTGCATCGGCAAGAACGGGTTCTGCGCGCGACATCGTTCTGCGCGCGAATTCTTCGACCTGATTGACCCACGACTCGATCCGCACCGGCATCGCGTGGGTGATCTTGAGTTCGGTAAGACTGACGAGCTTTTCGATCCAGTCGGTGGCCCAGGTTCGGATAGTCTGGGACTCATTCGACTTGCAGGCTTTTACAAGATCTTTCGCGAGTTTCTTGTATTGTTCCAGGTTGGGGCGGCTGGGGAGGGGAAGGGCGGCTTGCGGGTTGGGAAACATACGAATCTCCTTTCATTGTTTGCCTGGAGTCCGCCCTAGTCAGGCTGAAAGAAGGTTCGTCGCCTTCGTTTCTGTTTAAGGTGGGCACGGCCCTTTCCGCGGACTGGATGCGCCCTTCGCGCCGGCGCCACTATAGTCCGCTCGCCCAGGAATTACAAAACTAGATGCGACAAAAGCCTGCCCGTGTAACCTCTGCAATACAAAAAGCGCGACTTCTTGTAAGCAAGACAATTGATCCACGAAAAGTCACGAACCCAGCCACACGAAGTAACACGAATTGCGTCGATTTTTCGCATTAGTAGATAGCGCAGTTCGAGTGCGGGTACAAACGCCCCGCGCGATGCGCCCTTTGAGGCGAAAAAAGGAGCCGGCAAATGACCCGATATCGTTCCGCCTGGATACTTTTAGTCTGTATCGTCCTTCTTACCGGAGTGAGTCACAAGACTTTTGCCCAGGGCACGGCCTTCACCTATCAAGGCCGCCTTCAGGATGGTGGCACGAATGCGAATGGCAGTTACGATTTTCAATTCACGCTTTGGGACGCGCTGACTGGCGGGACGCAACAGCCACAACCAACTCCCATTACTGTAACCAGGTCAAACGTGACCGTTGTAAGCGGTATCTTTACTGTGCAACTTGATTTTGGCGCGACCACATTTCCCGGGGCTGACCGTTTCCTGGAAACAGGAGCCCGACTAACTGGTCCTGGGGTGTTTACGATTCTTTCGCCGCGACAGCAAATCACCTCGACACCCTACGCCATTCGCAGCACCTCGGCCGGTTCAGCTGACACTGCGCATAATGCGGATCAACTTGGCGGCATTGCGGCAAATAACTATCTCCAAACTGTTACACACAATCTGTCTCTATTCGGCACTGGAGCCAGCAATGCCGCGTTGGGGGTGGCAGTGCCATTGCAACTAAGTGGCAACTTCGTCGGTCAAGGCATAATCTCGGGCATCAATACCAACAGTGCTGGGGCCGGTGTTTATGGCCGGTCCAATCTTACGAACTCGGGAGGTGAGTTCTCTGCGGGAGTCTACGGTGAAAACATCGGTGGCGGAAACGGTGTTTACGGGGTGAGCAATAGCAATAATGATGGTTTTGGCGGAGTATTTGGACAGGCCACAAATGGCGATGGCGTAATAGGTAGTGGCGGTCGTTCGGGCGTTTTTGGCTTTAGCACGGCGGGCAACGGCGTTACTGGGAATAGCGGGAGTACATCTTTTGCTGGAGTCTCGGGGTTCAATGGCAATACTGGTTTTGGAGTATGGGGTTTCGCGGATAATGGCAGGGCGATTTACGGCCTCAGTGCTAATGCTTTCGCTGGATACTTTGAAGGCAAGAGTTATTTTAGTAGCAACGTCGGCATTGGAACGACGGCACCAGGCGTGCTTCTCGAGGTGCGGCGAAATGGGACCATGGCCTCTGATTGGCAAACTGGCCAGTTGCGGATCAGTGGCGCCTCAGACCCGAATCGGCAGTTGAATCTTGGTTACGATACATCGAGCAATCTCGGCGTCATTCAGGCCGGCCAGGCAAATATAGGCTTCCGGACACTTTCCATTAACCCGTTCGGCGGCAGTGTCGGTATCGGGACAATCTCACCGGATCAAGAGTTGTCGGTAAACGGAAATGCCTCGAAGTCAGGCGGCGGGTCGTGGCTAACATTTTCGGATGAACGCTTGAAGAACATCACCGGGCATTTCAGTTCTGGATTGAAGGCGGTGATGCAGTTGCAGCCGCTTCGTTATGAGTACCGCCGCGACAACGCATTGAACTTGGCATCTGACGGTGAGCACGTCGGGTTCAGCGCGCAGGCGGTGCAGAAGGTGATTCCGGAAGCGGTTACTCGGAACGAAGAGGGATACCTGCTTGTCAACAACGATCCGATTATGTGGTCGATGCTCAATGCCATCAAAGAACAGCAGGAGGAAATTCAGCAACAGCGGAACCAAATCAAGAAGCAGAATGAACAGGCAATACAGGCCCGAGCATTGTTTGCAGCGCAACAGCAACAAATCAGACTTCAGAAGGAGCAGGCAGCTGAACAACAGGCGATGTTTGCAGCCCAGCAGCGTCAGATCGATGCTTTGAAAATTCTGATCTGTCGCTCGCACCGGCGAGCGACAGCGTGCAAATGAAAAATGTTGACGCACTCGAAACAGACCACTCTTTGGAGTGCGGCACCTTGTTGCCGCTTTCCAAGATTCGACGGGGGCCTATTTGAGGATAAAAGTTCAACGCTGCACGCACCGGATGTCGAGTGGTCGGCTCAACCTTGAATTAACTTAACCTCGGAAAGCGCTGACAAGGCAGCGCACTCCAAAGAGATGGAATACTGTTTGTGTGAGGAAATAGATAGGATAGCCGCGTAAATTCGCAGGTTGGGAAGGGGGCAGTCGCTAGTTTGAAGGTTCGGTAAGTTCAAGGCGCCCCCGCTCAAGTTTCCGAGGCTTCATCATCGAATCAATCACTCAATGCAGTAAAACCCAGAGGCTTAAGTGATAGGGATAAGAACTGGCATTCAAGCTTGAGCGGCGGCGCCTTGAACTTACCGAACCTTCAAACTAACGACTGCCCCCTTCCCAACCTGCGAATTTACGCAGCTTGAGTGGTCTAGTCGCGACTAAGATTTTTGAGAGTTTTGCCAAATCAGTAAAGTCACTGCGGCAATCCAACCCGGCGCAGCAGATCGACGTAGCGGGGATCAGAGTGCAGATTGTCGGAGCACTTCTTCTTTCAGACGGACCACCGCATCCGAGTGTGCAGCATAAGCCTTCTCAAGCCACGCAAACGCCCGGTCCTTTTCGCCCAGCCGGGCGTGGTACGTAGCCAGCTGAAAAGCATTCTCATCCGGTGTTTGTTGTTTTGCTCGAGGACTTTCGCCAGACCAAAGTCAAGGACTTTGATCAAAGATTTTCCCGGTGTTCATCCGGCATGAGTTCGGAAGGTTGACTGTGCTGATTTGAAATGCGGCTTAGCCGCCGCTCATTTGTTCACGCAACCACGCGCGCGCGAAGGCCCAGTCCTTATTTACCGTGGCCGGTGAGACTTTCAATACTGCGGCTGTCTCTTCGATGCTCAGTCCGCCGAAGAAGCGCAATTCAACAATCTCACCCTGGCGGGAATCAATTGCTTCAAGTCTTTTCAGAGCGTCATCCAAAGCAACGACGTTCGCGGCCTGTTGCTCGGGCCGGGTCATAGCCTCGTGCAGAGATACCTGCATTGCGGCGCCGCCTCGCTTGGCAGAGTTTCGCCTGCGGGCCTCATCGACGAGGATTCGGCGCATCAGTCGCGCCGCGATCCCGAAGAAATGGTTTCTGTTTTCCCATTGAAGCTGCGATTCGTTCGCCAGGCGCAGATATGCCTCGTTGATCAGAGCGGCGGTTTGCAGAATGTGGCCGGCTTTTTCGCGGCGCATGTGCTGATGGGCCAGGCGGTGCAGTTCTGCATAAACCAGCGGCATTAATTGCTCCAGGGCTTCCTGGTCGCCGCCACTCCATAGTTTGAGCAGCCTTGTTATTTGGTGCGGCGCAACGGTCACGAGCGGTTTTGGGCCCCCATCCGCGCATTGCTAAGTGGACCAAAGGATAGCAGCACCCGAATTCAATACGCCAGTCCCGCCTGGCTTTGTAGATAGAGCACGCTGATAATGGACTGGTGCCTGGTTTATCGATCCAGATCCTTATCACAGTTCTCTTTGTCCTGATGCCAGCATCGGCGCAGACACCAAACTCTGCGCAGCCCGAGAAACCACTCAGTGGGGTACCGACGATCGATGCTTATTCTAAAGAACTGGACAGCTTTGCGAAGAGGAATCGCAATCGAGCACTGGCCTTCAGCAAGATCATCCCCGAAGATCAGCCAGGCGAAACTCTCAGTGGTAACTGGCGAGAATTCAAAACTGCAAAGGCCAGGGAATCAGACTACAACAGCAACCATCTTTACGATGTAGGTGATGTGTGGCTGAGAGCCGGAAAGGTAGTCGTAGCTGAATTTGAGTATGGAACGTCAGGCGATTGGTCCCAATACGTTACTTATTACTTTCGTGCGGACGGCAGCCTTGCCAAGATGCGAAATGTCTTCGGAAAATTCATGGGCACTATTAAGATCGTCAAAGAGAAATTCTATGATTCCAATGGGAAGCTACTACACACTCGGTTGAAGTGTTACGACTTGGAGATAGAAGGTCGTCGAAAAAAGTGCACAAGTGACGCCTCCCAATACGATTCCGAGCTGTATAAACGAGTTCAGAACCTTCCGGTATATCAGTTGCTAAAATCTCGATTGGCACGGCAGTGAATGCAATTACTCTCCTCAGTTCAGGATGCTCGTCGCGTAATTGCGGGGTCAGCAATTCGAACACCACTCGTGCGACTGAATTTTCCAGATGCGCCGGCGGAGATCTATCTAAAGCTGGAAAACCTTCAGCCCATAGGCTCGTTCAAGATTCGCGGCGCCGCCAATGCGATATCTCATCTGCCCAGGAAGACTCTTGAACTCGGAGTGGTTACCGCATCGGCAGGCAACATGGCCCAGGGAGTTTCCTGGATCGCTCAAAGACTCGGCATACCGTGCACGGTGATCGCTCCTGATAGCGCGCCCGAAACCAAGATCAAGGCGATCGAGCGTCTGGGCGGACGAGTCATCAAAGTGACATTTGACCAGTGGTGGTCAGCTTTCGAGCAGCGTGCGTTCCCAGGCGTCCCTGGAACTTTCATCCACGCATTCGATGATCCTGACGTCATGGCAGGCAATGGAACTATCGCCCTGGAGATCCTGGAAGACTTGCCGGATCCTGATGTGGTTGTGATTCCGTGGGGAGGTGGTGGCTTGACTTGCGGTATTGCCTCCGTGCTGCGCGAGTTGCGTCCGAATTGTAGAGTATTCGCAGCAGAAGTGACCACCGCCGCTCCACTCTCAGCCTCACTGGCTGCAGGAGCCCCAAAAGAGATCGACTACCAACCATCCTGGGTCGATGGCATTGGAGCAAGGGCTGTGTTTCCGCAAATGTTCGCGCGAGCGAAGAAGTTGATTGCTGGTTCACTCGTCGCGGAGTTGCAGTCAGTTGCGGAGGCGGTAAAGTTATTGGCCGAGCGCAACCACGTAATCGCAGAAGGCGCGGGTGCCTGTTCCGTTGCCTGTGCCTTGTCGGGAAAAGCAGGAACGGGAAAAATCGTGTGCATAGTTTCGGGCGGAAACATCGATTCAGCGAAACTTGTTCGGATACTTACATCGTAGGACGGCGCTATAGGTCTATAGGTAGGATAGGTCCAATAGGTCCTATTCTTCCTATAGCTCCTATTTCCTTCTATTCTTTCTTGTCCTATACAGTCGCTCGGTAAACCCACCGTCCCTAAGGAATGCCGCCTCCAACTGCCGCAGCTGTTGATCCAGAAGATAGTTGGCTTGGTGGATCAGACAAATAATTGTGTTCGCGGCGATCTCGGCAGAGGAATCTTCAACATAGGTCCTATATGTCATATATGTCCTATTCTTCTCATAGGCCAGTTGACGAATCAATCTCGCCATAGAATGATCTTTCACCCATAAAGCCAGTCCTCGCTGCCTGAGGAAATCTTCATAGTCCAGGAGGAGTTCTTCGAGGCTTGCTCGCGCCACACCGACAAGCTTCAACTCGAATTTCTTAGATGTACCCGAAGCCTGGCTGCCTTCAGCTATGTTCTGACGTCCGCTACGCGCGGCCTGAACCATTTGGTCGTGAGTACGCGAGCGCTTGTCAATGAACTTGTCGCAGAACTTTACGGTTGCGTCGTAGACAAGCTCAGCTTGTTGAAATGATTTGAGTTCACGATAACCGCCATGGGCTGGAATTAGATCAATCCCGGAGGTGTGAGGTTTATTCATGGTGAGGTATCTCCTTCAGTTAATAGGTCCTATAGGCCCTATTATTACTATATTGAAAAGATTGGTGCCCGCTAGTAGATTCGAACTACTGACCCCTCGCGTGTGAAACGAGTACTCTACCGCTGAGCTAAGCGGGCAGCCTTATAGGATCGCACTTTCGTTGAGGTGAGCCAAAATTTACCCCTATTCTTACCCCTCAGTCTATACAAGTACAAGCATACAAGTACAAGCATACAAGTAGAAAGAAACAAATCTGTCCTGTAA
>DASQPD010000052.1:0-47231 GCA_035644135.1 Pyrinomonadaceae bacterium | reverse complement strand
TTCACGCCGGCGTCGAACGTTAATGTAAGTGCGACGGCGGATTACCGACGGCACTGGGAATTCATCATGCGCCGAACGAAGCACGCGATCGCCGTCCCATTCCTCGACAAAGACGCTGTTCTTGAGAGTCATGATGATTGCCCGGGCCACGCTGACGGTGCCGAGCGGTTCGTAAGTTTGGTTGAGTAGCAGAACTCTGCCATTGAGTGCCATCACTCGGCACCTCCTTTTTTCGGATTTTGGCCACAGATGAACACGGATTCTCACGGATAAGACCAAACAAGTTTGTAGTGAATTTACGACCAGTCCCTGTTTTGATCTGATCCGCGTTGATCCGTGTTCATTTGTGGCTTATTTGGTTTGGAGCGCGCGGTGAGACTCGAACTCACGATAGCGGATTTGCAATCCGGCGCCTTAGCCGCTTGGCGACGCGCGCGCTGTTTATGTCCGACATGCTTCAGCTTGTCGCCGACTCTCGCAGGAAGACCTCATCGCCGGACAACGACAAGCTGAAGCATGTCGGACATTTCTCCTTTGGAGCGGAAGGAGAGATTCGCGCGTTGAGAAGCGAGTTTGGAAGACTCGCATGTTGCCAGCTACATTAACTTCCGCGAAGAGTTTGGAACCCCCGATAGGACTCGAACCCATACCTAATTCGTTCGAAGCGAATCGCTCTTCCATTAAGCTACGGGGGCGGAGAATTGGAGCATCGTACCGGATTCGAACCGGTGTCTCAGCATTGGCAACGCCGTGTCTTGAACCAACTGGACCAACGATGCAGGGACATTGCCAGTTTCCGAATGCCAATTGCCAATTGGTTTCTTAGTAAGTTGTGCTTTCCTCGGTTTCAAACAAAGTGGAATAAGAAGTTTGCTCGCTAAGAACCATTCGGCGATCGGCAATTGAAAATCGGCAATGACTTTGGTCGAGGAGGACAGGGTTGAACTGTCGCCACTAGTTCCCAGGACTCGGATGCTTGCGTTACACCACACCCCGTTTCGGAAGTTTCAAGTTTCAAGTTCATGGTTTCAAGTTCGCTAGCGAAACTTGAGACTTGAAACTTGAAACTCGAGACTAGCCTTTAACGCAAACCACTTGTTTGAGCTCGGCAACGATCTTTACCAGATCGCTCTGGTTTCGCATCACCGCCTTGATGTCTTTGTAAGCGCCGGGAATTTCATCCAGCACGCCTACATCTTTGCGGCATTCAACTCCCGAGGTCTGGCGCGCCAAATCGTCTTTCGTAAAAGCTCGTTTGGCTGCGCTACGCGACATCTTGCGTCCAGCCCCGTGGGAGCACGAGTTGAAACTCTCTGCCGAGCCGCGTCCCTGAACAATGAACGATTTCGCGCCCATCGAACCGGGGATGATGCCGTAAACGCCTTCCGCAGCGTTGATTGCGCCCTTGCGCGTGACGAAAACGTTCTCGCCATAGTGCTCTTCGAGCGCAACGTAGTTGTGATGACAGTTGACCGCGAGTTCCGGACGGAAAGCTTGGCGATGGTTGAACATCTTGTTGAAGACCTTCAACAAGCGCGCCATCATGATCTCGCGATTCTTCATTGCGTAGGTTTGCGCCCACTTCAGGTCTTTCCAGTACGCCGCAAATTCCGGCGTGCCCTGGATGAAATAAGCGAGATCGGGAGCCGGAAGTTCCGACAATTTCCACAGGCTCTTCGCAGTTGAGATATGTCGTTCGGCCAACTCCTTGCCGATGTTGCGCGAACCCGAGTGCAGGATCAACCAAACGAAGTTTTCTGTGTCCAGACAAACTTCGATGAAGTGGTTGCCGCCACCCAGCGTGCCCAACTGCTGCATCGCTTTCGCTTTGCGATCGTGCACGCCTTTGTGAAGCTCGCTAAAGTCTTTCCAACCGTCCCAGTCCGTGGATTCATCAACTGACTCTTTGTACGCGTTGAACCCGACCGGAATCGCTTCTTCTATGCCCAGGCGCAAGTCTTTCAGCTTGCCGTCGAGAATGCTGCTCTTGAATGGGGTCTTCACGGCCATCATGCCGCAACCGATGTCCACGCCGACTGTTGCGGGAATCACTGCTTGTTTGGTCGCTATCACCGAGCCGACCATGCTGCCCTTGCCCAGGTGCGCGTCAGGCATCAGCGCGACGTGCTTGAACAAACATGGCAAGCGCGAGACGTGACGGAGCATCGATTGCTCTTCGATGCTGAAATCGTGGTTGGCCCACGACAGGATTTCCTGTTTGGCGCCGCCGATTGTTAGCTTTTTGTAAGGCATTTGCTTCCTCCTTTCTAAGAATGTCCGACAAACTTCAGTTTGTCGCTCAGTGTCCGATATGTTTTAGCTTGTCGATGACTCTCGGTAATCGCGCCTATGGAGGCACAACGACAATCTGAAGATTATCGAACATGTGAATGGTGCGCCAGGTGAGACTCGAACTCACAATCCCCTGCTTAAGAGGCAGGTGCCTTGATCCGATTTGGCCACTGACGCATGACACTTGCACTTGTTGACTACCGATTGGGTGTATGTCGTAGAGGGGCTTTGCTCAAAAGTCTAACTACCGCTACGTGGAGCGCGATCAGTACAGTACCGCGAGCGAAGCGACCGGATGTTGCGCTTCAATTAACTAATTGACTGGCTGCCAATTATGAGAATCACATTTGGAAGTCGAGTGTAACATCCGGTCGCTTCGCTCGCGGTACCGTACTGACCATCGCATCTTTTTGTGCAAGGCCTCGTAGAGTGATCAAAAGTACAGGGACTGGCGGGGCTGACGAGACTTGAACTCGCGATCTCTGCATCGACAGTGCAGCGCTTTGATCCAACTAAGCAAATCATTTCCGATTGCCAATTGCCGATTGCCAATTAGTTCGTTTGCTGGCGGGGCTGACGAGACTTGAACTCGCGATCTCTGCATCGACAGTGCAGCGCTTTGATCCAACTAAGCAAATCATTTCCGATTGCCAATTGCCGATTGCCAATTAGTTCGTTTGTTGGCGGGGCTGACGAGACTTGAACTCGCGATCTCTGCATCGACAGTGCAGCGCTTTGATCCAACTAAGCTACAGCCCCGGTATCATGCGAGTTCTACGGCCGCCAATCGGCAATTGGCAATCGGAAATCGGCAATGATTTGGGTGGGTCGAAGGGAGTTGAACCCTCACGGGCCGCAGTCACAGTGCGGTGCTCTGCCAATTGAGCTACGACCCACAAAAACATTTTTGATTGTCGATTTCCAATTGCCGATTGATTCATGAAACACGGTGATCGTGCGGCAATCGACAATTGGCAATGCACAATGAATGGCGGGGATGACGAGACTCGAACTCGCAAATCAACCGATTGAAAATCAGTCCGCTCTCCATTTCGCGTTCATCCCCGTGATTGTGGTGCGCGTGGAGAGATTTGAACTCATCACAAAGCTGATCTTAAGTCAGCCGCCTCTTCCAATTGGGCTACACGCGCAATAATTTGAACTGGTACTCGCGGAGGGATTCGAACCCACACTGTACAGATTTTGAATCTGTCGTCTCCTGCCGATTGGACTACGCGAGCAAAGGAATTGCGGATTTGTTTAGTCGCCGAGACCTATTGGCGCAACAACTTCGCTTACATCAGCCTCTTCAATCCGCAATCCGAAATTCGCAATCCGCAATTTGTTGGTACCGGCGGAGGGATTCGAACCCACACTGTCTAGTTCCTAAGACTAGTGCCTCCTCCCAATTGGGCTACGCCGGCGAACGCATTGCCGATTGCCGATCTTGTCTGGGAAAGACAACTCCTGTAAGGCAAAGGACCAATCGAAAATCGGCAATTGGAAATCGGCAATGACTTGGTGGACCTGGCACGACTTGAACGTGCGACCTCGACCTTCGCAGAGTCGCGCTCTCATTCCGCTGAGCTACAGGTCCGGAACATTTCCGATTTTCGATTTTCGATTGCCAATTTTGTGCGTTCGGTCAAAAGGTTCAACTCCGCGAATCACGCCAATCAGCAATCGGAAATTGGAAATTGGAAATCGGCAATCGGCAATGTCTTGGCGGAAGGGACAGGAGTCGAACCTGCAAGCGACAAGCGCGGTAGTTTTCAAGACTACTGCCTTACCAATTAGGCTACCCTTCCAAAAGCATTTTCGATTCCCGATTGCCAATTGCCGATTTTTGCGCCGTTCTGATCAAGCCCGCTCAAAAGGACCAAATCGACAATTGGCAATGGGCAGTCGGCAATGACTCAGCTCAGCCACACATGCAAATTGAAATTCGTTATGCTAAAAAATAGATGAAGGCAGAGAGAAACGTACCGCGAACACACTTCGAGGCACACTTCTCCTGAGGATGGCGACGCTCGACACGCTCGCAAAGCAACGGCGTCGTCATCCAGAAGGCTCCCTGCCTTCATCCAAACACTCCACGTGAAGTTCGCGTGGAGTTTTTCGCAAAAAAGGTACTTCAATTGTCAAAAAACAAAAGGAGCGGGCTTTAAGCCTCCCAGGGAAGCTGCCCGCTCCTTACAAGTCTCGCGATTTTGCTTTGAGATTTGGGAGCGGGAGGCCGCTCCCGCGAATTAATGCCTGATGTGACGGCTATCTATGGACGTCTTTTGTCCGAGTCTGCCGCCAAACCTATTTACGCCCAACGTAGTTGACGCCGAGCTCAGACGGCCGAGTAGACACACGCCACGCATGGCGGCCGACGGCTGCCATTTGGCTAAGTGTTCTTTGTATTTCCTGCTCGTCATCATTGAAGTTTTCTTTCTCACAGTGCGCGACAGCACTATCGCGCGAACTCTCTTGTATAAAGTATCAATACCGATCGTGTCAAGATCTTTCTGGGGAAAAACAATCAGCGAACACGTGTTCGCGATGGCTTTGATAACTCTGTCGATCGGATAGTTGCCTGGATTCTCAGTTCGCGAATTGCAAACAAGGCGACTTAATTATGTGCGCAGGGCCGGGGAGGAAGGTCCCCTACAAGGGCGTTGCTCCCAATTTGGGATCGTGCCATAATGAGTTGGAGGATGAGAATAATTTCCCGCAAGACACTGCGGTTGTTTTGGGAAAAGCCTGAATATGCCGATGCCGAGCAGCCACTTAAAGCCTGGTTTAGAGAAGCATCCAACGCGGACTGGGCTAGTCCCGCGGCGATTAAGGCCGCATTCGGCAATGCCAGCATCGTTGGGAACAACCGTGTGGTGTTCAATATCGGCGGGAACAAGTACCGACTGGTGGTGAGGGTGAACTATCCGTACCGGGTAATGTACGTTCGTTTTGTTGGGACTCATCCGCAATATGACCGAATCAACGTGGAAGAGATTTGAACATGAAAATTAGACCGATCAAGAACAATCGAGACTACCGTGAAGCGCTGAAGGAAATCGACCGATTGATGGATGCCCGGCCAAACACCCCGGGGGGCGATCGTCTCGATGTGTTGGTGACCCTGGTAGAGGCATGGGAAGAAAAGCACTGGCCCATTGATTCGCCTGATCCGGTCGAGGCTATTCTGTTTGCGATGGAAAATCGCGGTCTTTCCCGGCGTGACCTGGAGCCACTTATCGGGAGCAGGGCACGAGTGGCGGAAGTACTCAATCGCAAGAGGTCCCTTACGTTGCCGATGATTCGTCGTCTCCACGAAGGGTTAGGTATTCCTGCTGAAGTGCTAATCGGCAAGAGCGTAGCCGCTTGACCTCAAGAACTTATGGAGTTTTGTATGTTTCGACGCGAGTATGTACCGGTTTTGTGCCACCAATTGCGTCGGCGAAAGTTGGCGCTAAGATGGCGCGCGCTGATGAAGAAAAACTCCCCAGATTACTTCAAAAGCTCTGACGGAATTTCTGCAAAACGAGAACCAATTTCAGAGACGATCTGGTCCGTTCCGGGCATTCTCTAAAAAGACCGCTGTCTAGGACATTTTGCGAAAATTAGCGGTGGTGATCCTCAGTGTGCGAGATGCACACAAAAACGATTCAGGATCAACTTGGCGCTAAGATGGCGCGCTGATGGAAAAGACTGTACCCTTACGTAGATCACTTTGACGGCTGCAAGGCCCATTATATTGAGAAATCGGTGGAGGTCAGGTTAGGTCTAAGGCCACTTTGAGGTCTTGAAAACCGCCGCCCGAAAGGGGTTGCAGGTTCGAGTCCTGTCCCCTCCGCCAATTAGTTCGAAAACTTCGGTTTGCTACCCCGTGCATCCTTACTCGCGAAAGCGAAGTGGCGGCTGCGAATTACTTCGCGAGAACACATGGTGTAGCCGTTCCCATTTTTTGCAACTGTGGATTAGAAAACTCGCCCTACTCATGGGCCAAGGCCTACGCGTCGCATGAGGTCTGCGAACCGGGGGTCCGCACGAAGGCTATCCCATCGTGGCTCGACCATGAGCGAGGACAAACCTTCGGACCGCTCCTGATACGCCTTTTCGAGCGATTCGAACGCCGCATCCTTTTCTCCCAACCCCAGATGGATGATTGCTACGCCATAGGACGAGGCGTAACGCTGTTTTGATAGATCTTTTAGTTGATCCAGCACCTTCATCGCCTCATCCCTCTTGCCGGACGTTGCGTATGCATATCCAAGTCCCGCTAATAAGTACTGATTAACATCCAATTGAAGCGCCTTTTGAAACTCAGCGACGGCTTGCTCGTTCAACCCCTTTTGTTGATAAACCTGCCCGAGGAAGAAATGCGCTCTGGCAAAGTTCGGGTCCAACTCAAGCGCCTTTCGGAGTTGCTCGATGGCCTGGTCGTATTCGCGCTCCAAATAGAGAATTCTGCCAGCGCTTGAGTTAATGATGAGCGAGAAAGGCTCAAGCTCCAGGGCTCGCTTAATCTGGTCATTTGCCTCTTGCCAACGTCCCAGCGATGCTAACAGGAGGGCATAAAAATGGTGAGCCGACGTGTAGTTAGAATTAAGTTCAATAGCCCGTTTGAATTCTTTCTCGGCACCCGCAAAATCCCAATCGTAAATGTGCTTGACGTTTCCGAGCGAGGCGTGAGCTTCAGCCAGTGTGTCATCCAGCTCGATCGCTTTCATCGCCGCCGCCTTTGCTTTTGGCATTCGATCTCTTGGGGCGATTGGATTCTGGGGCACAGAGTAGGAATCAGCCAATCCAGAATATGCTAGCGCATAATTCGGATCTTTCTCTATCGCCTGCTCGAAAAACACCGCAGCTTTGCTCAGCCCTTCTGAGGTTCTCTTATTCCAGTAATAACGACCTTTCAGATAGAGCTGATAGGCTTCCGTGTTCTCTGTGTAGTTTCTGGTGATTTGCTGGCGCTCGGTTTTAGTCAACCAGCGCAGTCGCAGCTTGTTCGAGATTTCTTCCGAAATCTCTGTTTGTAATGCCAGAAGGTCTGAGACTTTGCGATCATATTGCTCACCCCAGAGCTGTCTGTTGTTCTCGACATCCACGAGTTCAGTCCTGACTGTCAGATTGTCCCCTCGCTGGATAATCCTGCCTATCAACACCGTACGCACACCCAATTCATGCCCGACAGGCTGCGGATCTGCCTCCTTACCTTTGTAATGAAACACAGTGCTGCGTGGGATCACGCGTAGATTAGGCAACTGCGAGAGGTGGTTAATAATACTTTCAGTAATTCCGTCGGAGAGGTATTCGCGGTCCGGGTCAGCCATTACATTCGGATCCGTGTTTACATAAGTAAAAGGCATGACGGCAAGCGAATCGCTTCTCGTGACGTAGAAGTAAGTGGCGATGGCTGCCGAAGACATTAGCAATGCCGCCAGGGCGATGATGACACTTAGTTTGTGCTGCCTGATCCCTCTAGCTGAGTACTCGGCGCTTGACGCCGTGCGGGCACTGCTTGGGAGCCCTGTCGTTGTGCTGCCTGGTTCTGGCGAGACGGATTGTTGTAGCTTCGCCTCGAACTCCTCCTCCTGCTTTAGATTTTCCAGATCAAGACGCAAATCCTTGATGGTTTGATACCGCTTGTCTCGCTCTTTCTGCAGCGCCTTCGTGATAATGCGCTGCAATTCAGGCGGCGCCTCAGGCGTGGACCGGGCAAGCGGTAAAGGCTCCTTGCCTCTTTGCAGGATTAAGGCGATCACATCATTAGGAGTTTCACTCTTAAACGGTGGTCGTCCCGCGACCATTTCATAAAGCACCACTCCGAGGCTCCAGATGTCTGTGCGAGCATCGACTTCTTGACCGCGCGCCTGCTCCGGCGACATGTAGTAGACCGTGCCCATCACCACGCCCGGCGCAGTGTGGATCTTCATCATCGTCGCGGCTTCAGTCGAGATAATCGGCGCTTGCCGCTCCGTCAGCTTCGCAATGCCGAAGTCCAGGACCTTCACGTAGCCATCAGGACGGAGCATTATGTTCTCTGGCTTGATGTCGCGATGCACAATTCCGGCGGCATGAGTTGCCTCGAGCGCCTTGGCCACCTCGATGGCGATCGCCAGCGCTTCAGGTATCTCCAAAGGCGCGCGCGCTAAGCGCCGCCGAAGTGTCTCCCCCGAAATGCGCTCGGTCACGATGTAGTGGGCTGTATCCGTCTGGCCAATTTCATAAATGGTGACGATGTTCGGATGATTCAGTGCCAGGATGGAGCGTGCTTCCTGCTGAAAACGGCGCACTCGTTGTTGGTCGCTGACAGAGAAAGCTGGCAGCAGCTTGAGCGCCACCTCCCGGCCGGTCCGTGTGTCAATGGCCAGATAGACTTCTCCCATGCCACCTTTATCAAGTAGTTCGACGATCTTGTAGTAACCGATCATCTGTCCTGTTGCAGCAGTCGCTGGCTCATCTGCCAACAACTCGCCTGCCACACGGGACATACACTCTTCCATGAAGCCGCCCATCTGCTGCGCTGAGGCTAGGAGGGATTCAATCTTCTGACGCAGCGCTGCGTCGCCCGCACAGGCTTGGTCGAGAAACGCCGCGCGATCTTCAGACGCGAGTTCCAGAGCTGCTTGCAGGATTTCGTCGCTGCGTTGTAAGCGTTCCGGCTTCATGGTTATTTGTTCTTATTGAGCGCGTCGTATAGCCAAACTCTCGCCGATTCCCAATGACGCCTCACTGTGATCGGCGCGATCTTCAAAACCGCTGCTGTTTCTTCGATGGTGAGCCCGCCGAAGTATCGCAACTCAACGACCTTGCACTTATCCGGAAAAACTTTAGCCAGGTCGTGCATCGCTTCATCGAGCGCGATTACTTCCGCCGCGCGTTCCTCGGAGACTATCGCCGCTTCGTCGAGAGTTACTTTGCGAACGTCGCCGCCGCGCTTGGCATAGTGTTTACGTCGCGCATGATCGACCAGAATCTGACGCATCGCTTGCGCGGCCACGGCGAAGAAATGGGCGCGGTTTCGCCAAGGTGGTGGATGATCCTGGCTCACTAGCTTGAGATAGGCTTCATTGACCAAGGCGGTGGTTTGCAGTGTATGGTCAGGACTTTGGCGCTTCATGTAGCTGTGCGCGCGCCGGCGCAGATCCTCATAAACAAGCGGCGTCAATTTGTCGAGCGCCGTCTTATCGCCCTGACTCCAGGCATCAAGCAACCCGGTCACTTCATGTGGTGAGGGTGTACTCACCTCAACCTCTCCATTGGTGGGGACTCAACTGTGTGTCGGGACGGGCTGATTGTATCACCTTAGTAAGGTTGGTTATCTCCATCCGAAGAAATCGGGATTTTGAAAAAATACCTCGGGATGAGCACTTTCACTTCCCGGTCTCGTTACTGGAGTTAGGACGGAGAAGAGCGGTCCAACCCGCGTGAGCGGGGGCTGAAAGCTAATCGGCTCTCGAAATCGCCTGGAGGTCAACCGTTTAGAAGGAGGAAATCATGAAAAATCGAAACTTGCTCGGAATAACGTGTGTGCTGGCCTTCTTCGGCGGGATTGCGGTCATCACTGCGAGCACAAGCTTAGGACAAGACCCAAATCGCAACGGCCCGGTGCAGCTCAATTGCGACGAGAGACCGTGCGACGCGGTGGCGCGCGGTCGTGTAGCCTTCAATGACCGCAATCTGAACGGCCTCGGAGGGAACGGACGTTCGTGCGCCGACTGCCACATGCCAGCGGATAACTTCCAGCTTTCTCCCGCAGCCGCTCAGTCTCGGTTCGATGCGTTGCAGGCGAAACGGGAGTACAACAAGAATGCAGACGATCCGCTCTTCCGGCCGGTGGACGCCGACGACTTCCGCATAAACGGAGACAATGCGATTGACTTCTCGAACCTGGTGGAAAACGGGCTGGTGCGCGTGACGATGCCCTTGCCCCTAAACGTCAAACTCATCGATACAGTCACCGGCCAGCCTACCGACGAGACTTCGGTCGATCTCTGGCGCGCAGTCATGCCTGTACTCAACGTCGCGATAACCGGACCGGATGGAGTGTTACCGATCTGGCCGCCGGGCGCTCCACGTCCGCCAATCATGGGCCAGGATCCTAATGGCCCCAACCGGCAGGCCGGATACCAGCACGATGCGCGCTTCCGAACGCTTCAGGAACAAGCCCGCAGTGCACTCTTCGCGCACGCTCAAGTCACTGAGGAACCGCCTGCGCGGATGCTCGACGATCTCGCAGCCTTCCAGCAGACGCTGTTCTCTTCGCCGAGCGTCGAAGTGCTCGCAGATGCGATCCTCTCCGGCTCGACGCCGTTCCCCGACCCCGACCCCGAACTGAACGAGCTTGAGCAACATGGCAAGGTAGTCTTCGACCGCGCCTGCGCCCAATGCCACGGCGGTACGTTGCATCCGAGCACGTCCACGCCCAATGCGACCCTCGCCGGCATTCGCACCATCGCGCGCTATCACAACATCCAGACCGCCTGTCCGCGACCGGCCACGGATGGCTTCTCGCCGTGTCCGCAGCGGCTGGCGCGCAACGCGCGCACCTACCGCATCACGCTCGCAGACGGCACCTTCCAAACCGTCACCACTTCGGACCCCGGGCGATTGCTGCTCACCGGGCAACCAGCGGACCTCGGAGTGATGGACGTCACCCAACTCCGCGGAATCAGCAAGACCGCGCCTTACTTTCACAACAACTCCGCGGCGACGCTCGAGGAGGTGCTTGACCACTACAACGCTTTCTTCGCGCGCGCAGCTCGGCTGAATTCGCCACCCAACTTGCCGCCGATAATTTCGTCGAACGGCCTGGTCGTCGATCGCGGGTTTCTGACGACGGACGAGAGGCCAGCGTTGCTGGCATACCTGAGGAAGCTGTAAGGACCATCCACTGAAACATCCTGCGTACCTACGAGTCAATAATTCGTGTCACCTGCAAAGGAGAATTCCTGTGTCACCACAAAACGTAATCTCCACTCCCGAAATCCATGGCCTGACACCATATGCCGCTTCCGCGCATAGAAGCTTGACCGTCAAAAACTTCCTGCTGTCGGTCCTACTCTCACTGGCGGCACTGACGCTGCTGCCGGCTCGCACGTTAGCCCAGTCGGCGCTCACGGACGACGCCAATACGATCAATGCGCCGAGGTACATCGACGCAAACTTCGGCACCAACCCCAACCTGAACGTTTCCGCTTCGGGGAACGTTTATGTCAAGTTCAAACTCTCTTCCTCACTGCCAGCCGGTACACCCGGCTCTGAGGTCGAGAAGGCCGCCGTCAATCTCTACATCGGCAACATCACGACAGCGGGCAAGCTCGACGTGTACGCGGTTGCCGGCGCGTGGGACGAGAGTACCATCACCGCCAATAACGCGCCGCCGCTTGGCAGCCTGGTGATTACCACCGCACAGATCGGAACGGACAAGCGAGGCAAGTTCCTCGTCATTGACATCACCGCGCTCGTCCAGCAGTGGCTAGGCGACGACGGTCTAGGAGCCGGCGGCATTCCGAACAACGGCATCGCGCTGGTCGCCCACTCGACGGATATGACTACACCCGAGGTGGCGAACATCACTTTCGACAGCAAGGAGAACTCGCAGACGAGTCACGAGGCCCAACTGAACATCCAGTTGAAGCGCGCGGCGGATGGGCTTCTAAAAGTCGAGCGTGACGCGACGCTTACCGGCGATGGGACCACCGCTTCTCCGCTGGGGGTGGCAGTCGGCGGGATCCACACAGTGAATCTGGCAGATGATGCAGTGACCGGGGACAAGATTGCCGACAGCGCGGTGACAACGGCCCAGCTTGCCGACGGCGCCGTGACTTCGGCGAAAATCACTGCCCCGCTGTCGCTGACGAGTGCCGACTCCGGCGCCACTCTGTCTGTGGTGAATGCGGGCGCGGGCGCAGCCATCAAGGCCATCGGCGCAATCGATACCATGACGCAGTACAACATCGGCGGCAATCGTGTACTTGCGGTGCCAGGTGCGGGGGGCAATCTGGTTGCGGGAGTCAGCGCGGGCGCCGGGATCACGACCGGACAAAACAACTCGTTTTTCGGAAACTTAGCCGGCCTGAACAACACGACGGGCTTTAGTAACTCCTTCTTCGGAACCTTTGCAGGCTCTGCCAACCTAACGGGCGAAAGCAACTCCTTCTTCGGCCGCGCCGCCGGCTTTAGAAACACCACGGGCTCTGGCAACGCCTTCTTCGGACGCGACGCTGGCGTGAACAACACGACGGGCGCAAGCAACTCCTTCTTTGGCTTTCTCACTGGCACATTGAACACGACGGGTCTTTTCAACTCGTTCTTCGGGCGCGAGGCTGGCGTTAACAACACAACCGGTAACGACAATGCCTTCCTTGGAAACAGAGCTGGCCTTTCCAACACGACCGAAGACCACAACACGTTCGTTGGCGCTGGTTCGAATGGAGTCGCGGGCATTACCAATGCCACGGCGATCGGCTTCAGGGCCTTGGTTACGCAGAGCAACAGTCTGGTGCTCGGCGGCATCAACGGCGTGCATGAGGCGGACGCAAGCGTCAACGTGGGCATTGGCACAACAGCGCCTACTGCAAGATTAACTGTCTTTGCGGACTCAACAAGCCCCGTCGAAAACACAGCGACTTTTAGAGCGCCAAACATAGGTGCCAACCAAAGTCACATTCATTACGGAACCACAGGTGACTGGTACATCCGTTCGGCTTCCAATACTGGCAAAGTGATCTTGCAAGATAGCGGCGGCAATGTCGGCATCGGGACCAGCGCGCCCACGGCACAGTTGCACGTTCAAGGCGGGAATATCTACATCGGGGCCGCAGGTCAGGGAATCATTCTCAAATCGCCGGACGGGACAACATGCCGTGTGCTGACAATTGACAATGCGGGAGCGATGGTGCTGTCGACAATTTCGTGTCCTTAGCTGAGCAGGACCAGGTTCTGACAAGCACGCGTTTGTCCGAGCCCGATGGATCGTATCTCAAAGCTCAGGAAGGGTATCCTTACCTGGTACACTTTGACGGCTGCCCACCCGGTTTATATAGGTAGGACAGTCGTACGCTTACATCCTTTCCGTTCTCGTCGCGAGTTGGCGCGATCTTGGCGCGCTTCGGGCGTACGCGCTCATCAATCGAAGCCTGACCGGCCCTTTGACTGCCAGTGATAACCACAGCGCGATGGTTGTCGGACATCGCTCTAGTGTATCGAGAAGTCATCTGCAAGGGTGTTGACACCTCAAATGTAGGCGCGCTCGGTGTTGCGTATCGCGCGGTAGCGGTCGAAGGCTTTTCGGTTGTCTTCCCATCCGATTAGGGACTTGATCGTGCTTCCTCGGTAAGTGTGCGCGAACATCTTCGGCGCGTTGCGCAGCACGAACAGCGGGTTGTGCCGGAATGCGACTGGCATGTGACGACCTTTCATACCTCGCTCGGCCCGCCACCTCATGTACTCTACTTCCTCGGCCGGCAGATATTCAGTTCTGACCACTGCCGTTGTCCCGTCGTATTCTTCGAGCCTCTCGTTAACGATCAGCCCACGGTCGCGAAAGTCTTTAGTCATAGGCGTGCGCGGGTAAGGGGTCGGGTGCTGGATGTAGGGCCAGTCGACATACCTTCTCGCAAATTCGAGGTTCGCCTCCACCGATTCGCGCGTGTCGTTCGGGTTGCCCACGATCAAACCGCCGACAACATACATCTTGTTCTTGTGGATGTAGTCTATTGCCTTGATCGTTGCGTTACCGACTCTGTGACCGTTTTCGCGCCTCATGTTTTTTGAGCGGGCGCGCAGGAATTTCAAATCATCTTCAAGGATGTTCTCGATGCCGAGAAAGACATAACGGAATCCTGCCTCGCGCATCAGCGGCGCAAGTCGCTCGCCGTGATCCGCGATGGAGGAGGTCATCGCCTGCACTGTGTAGTCGATCGAGCTTAGCCCCGCGTCTTTGATGGCCTGACAGAGCGCCTCGAACCGTCGCACATTGAGGGTGATGTTGTCGTCGACGATAAAGATTGCGCGTGCACCGTGATCCCGAGCATCCTGGATGTCTGCGATCACGCGGTCGAACGAGTAGGTGTGAAAGTTGCGCCCGCGCATCTCAATAATCGAGCAGAAGCTGCAGTCGAACGTGCACCCGCGCGAAGTTTCCACCACGTCTGCCTGCCTGCCCAGCATCGTGTAGCCGCTGAGCACGCGGGCATTCCGGTTCGGCGGCCATATCTCTCCACCGTCAAGGCTGCTTACGTCGCGGCTTTTGTTGTGATGAAAACCGCCGGCAGTTCTGAATGACAATCCGGGAACATGGTCAAATTCGTTTCCGTTTTCGATCTTGCGTATCAATTCACGGAAGGTGATTTCTCCCTCGCCACGCACAATGAAATCAGGAGTGCCGCCTGACGTTTCGGTGTAAGCTTCGGGCGCCAGAGTCGGGTCGTAGCCACCGACGGCGATGCTTGCACCAGGAGCGAGCGAGCGCACCAGGTCAATCACCTTCCTGGCCGTGTTGCGTTGAAAGGTCATTACCGATAGTCCGACGACATCGGGTTTGAACTCGCGCACGAGCCGCTCGACCGTTTGATGCACCTGCTGCTGGACCAGTATTAGGTCGGCTACGGCGATGCGGTGGTGGGGATCAATGTTTCCGGCAAGTGAGGTAAGTGCACCATTGGGCATCCGGACGATAAGCGATGGCATATGTTCGAAAGAATCCGGCATTGATAGAAGAAGGATGTTCATGGCGGGTATTCCTCAGTTTGGACCTTTCAGCTGCGTCAACAGTTCTTCCCTGAAAAGGTCGTCAGCAGCACTTGCTGCGAGGGTCGGGAAACGTGAAGGTGAGCTCAAGTATAACCCGTCAAATATTCCGGTTCCACTGAGTGACGATTCGTGTGACTTGGTAGAGAAAAAATGCAAAACTATTCATCCCCTCACTTCGTGTTAATTCGTAGATGAAATGGAACGCGAACTCAAAGCTGCAACTGATGACGTTCCTGATGTAGTTGTCGAGGTCGCCAGTCGATCTGAAGCCGGTGACATCCTTAGTTCTCAGCAGCGTTGTGCTGAGGTCACCTGCCTCATCTCCATCGGCGAACCTAACGACGAATTGCCGCTCGGTTATCAGAACATCTCTAATAGAGTGCGCTTTCTCTTCGCGGATACCTTGGCGGCGGAGCTCGGCGCCACGGAAGGTGACGTTCGGAACCTCATCGAAATTGCCCGGAACCTAAGGTCATCCAGGGGAAAGGTGCTAATCCATTGCGAGGCTGGCATTAGTCGATCGCCAGCAGCGGCGTTAATCCTTTATGCGTGCTGGCTTGGTCCCGGGCGTGAGGATGAAGCGATGAGGCGCGTTTTGGCGCAGCGCCCGCTTGCGATCCCGAACCGCAGAATGGTTGAGCTTGCCGACCACTTGCTTAAACGAGATGGACGCTTGCTGGAAGCGCTGGGTTGACGCCCCGTGGTCACACATGACGCAGTCTTGAATTCAGATGCAACGGAATACACTTCAGTCGGAACAGCTGAGGTATATGACACTGCAGGGAACCTCCTGATGACTGGCTGCTCCACCACAACTGCAACACGATTTGAATAGACGGCAAGCTTTGCACAAAGTCTGGATCTCAGTCCGCGATAGCGGACGATTGCAAATAGCCCAGCGATTCAGAGTCTGTGTCAAAAGTCCGGAAATAAATCCCCCACACGGCAGTGTGTAGATGGGTTCAACTCCTTTCTACAGCAGATTCGCCGGTTTTATTCCTGCGCGCTTCGCGCGTCGGGTTTTATTGCGGCCACGTTGTAGACAGGATCTGAACCATCCACACACTGCCTTGTGTGGGATTCATTTCCGGACTTTTGACACAGCCTCTTCAACTACACGAGTCGTTAGAATGAATCTTAACGGCGAGAATCCCGGCCACCTCTAATCCAGCAAGGGTCTTATCGCATGTGCAAGCCTGAGAGCGGGGTTGTTTGCTGCAACCTGGTATCCATCCTCCACGTCCCATATCGCCGACAGCACGGCCTGCGCAAACGACCATTCGAGCGCTCGACGGTAATTCAGATGCAGCACGTCAGTAAACACGCGAAGCCGTCGTTCGATTATGGCGGTTGACGCGAGAAATTCGGGTTGCTCTACTGGGTTCCTCAGAATCGCTCCAACTTCATACTCCAGTTCTCCGACGACGCCCTTGGGATCGATCGCCACCCAACCTCGACTCGAATCGAATAGGACATTGTAGTGATGCAGATCACCGTGCAACAACATAGTGCTGCCTGCGGAAGTTGCTAGACGGCGATACAACTCACCCGCGTGGCTGACGAGATGCGAAGGAACCTGTTTGTCACCCGTCTTCAGGTAACGATCGAAACCGCGCGCCCAATCCAATACCGTCGGACAATGACTTGGCGGCGCGTGGTGGGCCATCTGAAGCATGACTTGAGCAAGAATTTCAGTCGCAGTTTCATCTTTGCCCTGCCGCACCAGCTCGACTAGTTCGGTTCCGGGATGGAGCTGCTCGAGCAAGACTGCTCCTGCGTCGGATTCATAAACTCTGACCATGCCGTCGCCGTCAAAGGCTCGCAGGGTCTCTCCAGCATGCCACTCGTCACCCGATTGCTTACTTATCTTGAGCACGACGCGAGTCTGGCGACGCACACCAAACGCCAGCACAGATCCGTTTGTTTCCCCGGTGCTTTCGATTGCGACGTCCCATTGTTGGGCTCGCCTTTTTAGCTGATCAAGTGCGGATGACATGGATCAAGATAACACCAGCCACAGATTAACGCGGATGAAACTGATCCGAATAGGAATATGAGCCGGAGTTTTCATTGGGATCCTTAACTACTCTGCTGTTCTGATCTGTAATACAAACGTCTAACTTCTTGTTTTCTCAACCAGATTTTGTAAGTAAGACTAAGTAAGACAATTGATCCACGAAGTAACACGAACCCAACCACACGAAGTAACACGAATATTTCATAGTGTTACTTGGTGTAATTTCGTGGATCGTCTTTTGGTTTTGGTTTGGTTGCGGCGCCTGGCCGAGCTGAGTAATCTGCGTTAATCTCGGGCTAAAATTCCTTTTTCACTGAAATGAAATTACCCAATACCATCATTTATCTCATCGCGCCTAACCCGCGATTGCCTTCCACTTCCACCCGAAGGGATGATTGAAAGGGACAAACACGCGCTGCCGAGGCTAGGTGGACAAAACGCCCTACGCCACTAAAACTCTGAGCCCGAGAAAGTATTCCAATAATGAATCATATTGTTCTTTTAGGCGACTCAATCTTTGACAACGGTGCTTATGTAAAGGCTGGCCCTGACGTAATTCGGCAGCTGCAGGCGAAACTGCCTTCGGGTTGGAACGCCACGCTTTGTGCTGTCGACGGCAGCATGGTCCAGGATGTCAATAGTCAACTCTCACGTTTGCCGAAGGATGCTACTCACCTGGTGGTGAGTGCCGGCGGCAATAATGCACTGGACAACGTAAACATCCTCAGTGAAAGAGCACAATCGGCGGACGAAGTGCTAAGTCGCCTTGCGGACGTCGGAGAGAGATTTCAACAACAGTATGGCGAGATGCTGCAGCGCGTCTTGAGCTACCGGCTGCCGACCGCAGTTTGTAGCGTCTATTATCCACTTCTCCCCGATCCAATGCTGCAAAGATTGGCGGTGACGGCGCTGGCGATCTTTAACAATGTAATCATAAGAGAGGCGTTCATCGCGGGCGTGCCGCTGCTGGATTTGCGGCTAATCTGCAGTGAAGAGTCGGATTATGCGAATGAGATTGAGCCATCTGCTGGCGGTGGTGAAAAGATTAGCAGCGCGATCCTGAAGCTGATCGATGAACACGATTTCTTAAAGCAACGCACAGCAATATTCAACTAGCTGGGGCAACCATGTCATCAGGAGTCACTACAACTTCTTGTAAAAATGCGAGGGTGATCGGTGTCATTTCCGATACGCACGGTCTCTTGCGCCTCGAAGCCGTTGAGGCCCTCAAGGGAGTTGATCTGATCCTCCATGCCGGCGATGTTGGCAGTCTTGACGTGCTAGAAGCGTTGAAAGCCATAGCTCCCGTTGTCGCCGTGCGCGGAAACAATGACAAAGGTGAGTGGGCCGACGAATTACCCCACTGGGAGGTAGCCGAGGTCGGGTCCATCTATATCTACATGATTCACGACGTGAAAGAGATGGATCTGAGTCCGGCAGCCGCCGGCTTTCAGGTCGTTGTCAGCGGTCACTCTCATAAGCCTTCAATTGAGGAGCGCAAGGGGGTGCTCTACGTGAATCCGGGAAGCGCCGGGCCAAGGAGATTCAAACTTCCTGTCAGTTTGGCGAAGTTGAAGCTGAATGGAGAGGCGGTAAAAGCAGAGTTGATCGAGCTCGTCCCCGATTAGCGCCGGAGTCAAAGGCCCATTCGGACCTGAGCTTGACTAAGTTCCTGCTTCAACCCCCAAGCACCGCTCAAGATTCGGAAACTCGCAGGTTGGGAAGGGCGGTTTACCCCCGCTGGTGCACTATGCTCAAGCTGCAATGTGCCTCTCATTTCCTTAGTGCTGCACAGCATGCGTCTGACAAGTAAGTTTGAGCGTTCCGAACACAAGCGGGGGTAAACCTTCCCAAGCTGCAATTTTCCGGGGCTTGAGCGGCATCCAGGCCGATGATCTTTTCACAGCTGTAGTCGAGGTCCGGCTAGCTTCCCTACTTCAGCTCCGCCAGCCAAATATTTCCCGTCAGTTCAGAATACTCATAAACGATCTGATCTCCACGTGGCGACCAGGTCGGGTAACGCACAAACGAGTTTGGTTTGGTGTAGTTCGTGACCTGTTTCTGTTCTCTAGTTGAGCGTGAAATCCACCAGATGTTCCAAACGCCATTGCGAGAGCCGGCAAACGCGATCTTATCGCCATCAGGCGACCAGCTGCCGGTCCAGCTTTGTCCGCGGTCGGAATTCAGTTGCACTGGCGTTCCCCCTGCAACCGGTACCAGAGCGACGTACGTGTCGTCTTTTCGCTTCAACTCGGCGGCGATCCATTTGCTATCGGGCGACCAGGCAGCAAACCCGAGCAATTCATTATCAAATGTCAGTTGCCTCGTTGTTCCCTCTTCAACCGAATAGAGCCAGAGGTTCACGCTGCTGCCAGTGTAAGCGTTGAAAGCAATTGTCTTACCGTCCGGGGATAAACGACAAAAAGGAAACTCGAGCTTAACCTTCCTCACTGTCTTTTTTATTCCCGTTTCAACTTCCGTCGTCGTAAACATCGCACCGTCCTGGAGAAACGAGATGGTTGCGATTTGATTCCCGTCGGGCATCCAACCCACGATAGTGCTTGGTTCAGTAGTCAATTCGGTCCGATCGGCTCCATTCGCTCGAACAGTCCAAACGCTTCCCGAGGCCCCAGCGACCCATGCTGTGTAGGCGACCTTACTGCCATCAATCGAGAACATCGGATTGGTTTTTCGCTGGCTAGTGTCTTCCACTAACGGAGCCGGAGCGCCGGCACGTTCGCCGGAGTTCTTTGACACCATTACCGACCAGAGATTTCCCTTTTGTCTCATCAGGCTGCTAGCGATGCGTTTGCCATCAGCAGAAAAACTCAAGTTACGCACTTGCACCAGGCCCGGATTGGCGACCTGTTCCGGAGGACCCGTGGACTCGCCGGTTTCTGACAACTGGATGCGCCAGACTCCACCGGCCACGGCAAATAGACTTTGCCCGTCGGGCGAATAGATTGGATCAAAATAATCACGGCCATCCGGAGACAAGCGCTTTAAGCCGGTGGCGTTCGGCGCGACGCTCCAAATGACCGAGCTGGAAATGTTGTTAGCGACAAATGCAATCCGTTTCCCGTCCGGCGACCATGCCGGCGAACCATGACCGCCAATTGGATTACCTGGTTGAGTAATCGGATAGGGATCACCGCCCAGCGCGGAAATGATCCAGATATTTGAAGAAGGTCCGGCGGTAGAAATCGAGCTGATGTCGCTCAACCCGTCCGACTGAAAAGCGATGCGCGATCCGTCACGCGACCAGGCTGGACGAGATCCGAAATTGACGAGTTGTCGGGCAACACCACCACCAGCAGGCACTAACCAAATGCCCCCGCGATTCTGAGAGTAATAAGCTATCCACTTTCCATCCGGCGACCAGCTCGGCTCGAGGTTCTGTTGACCATCAGAGGTTATCTGGTTCTCTCTCGCACCGCGTAGAAGTGCGCGAACGTAGATCTCAAACTTACCGTTGTGATCGGAACTGTAAGCAACCGCATTGCCATCGGGTGAGAGCGAGGGAAACAGGTCGAGACCCGTCCAGGTAGTAATTTGCGCATTCCTGGTTATGACAGGTCGGTTTGCCAGGGAGTTGGGCTTGTTTCTGAGTCTAAAGATCAGCAAAGCGACTGACAGGGCCAGGATCACTCCGGCGATGAATCCCAGGTGCCAAAGGGATAGCTTTCGGCTGCGCGACGCGGGCGAATGTTGCTTTTCGCTTGTGTCGGGATGTGCTATCGATTCGAAGGAGTCCCGAAGAGCTTCGTGAGGAGCCTTGGACCAGTCGCTTTCTCGTTGCGCAAGCTCACGCACGCTAACTGGCGCCACGAAACGGTAGCCTCGACGCGGCACCGTTTCAATGTATCGCGGTGAATCCGCGCTATCGCCGATTGCTTGACGAACCTCTTTTATCGATCGCGTCAGCGCGTTGTCGCTTACGAACTTTTCCTTCCAGACCTTCTCAAAGAGCTCCTGCTTTTCAACGACGCGTCCGTGGTTTTCAACCAGGAAGATCAGTACGTCGAAGGCCCGGGGTGTCAGGTCGCGCGTCTCTCCTGCTTTTTGTATGCGGAAATTTTCGCAATCCAAAATTACGTCGTCGAATGCGAATTGATGGAGATGCGTGGCGGATGAAAACATTCTCATGGTCTTGAGGGATTGAGAGCCTAAGTGCTCAATCTGAAATCCGGGATCTGAAACCTGAGATCTGAAATCTCAACTCTCAGATGCTTTTTTTCGCCGAAGCGAACGCCTGTCCCCTTCAGCAGTGTCCATAACGATTGGGAGTCCCTTTCAGTTTCCCACACTTACATAACACCGCCGCGGTCAGTCTCCTGATAATCAAAAATCTGGCTTTTGCCCGAAAATTCCTCGGTCATTAGAAAGTCACAAGACAGTCAGCCGCCGGTCACTACTTACCCCGTACCCAGCCGTATAGTCGCCAAACCTGCGGAGCGGTTCTTCGAGTTCAGAGTGGCGAAAGAAAAGCGTGAGGGAGTTTGGACTGAAGCTGCGCGTTAACAAGTGAAGGGCAAAAGGTGGTGAAGCATTCGCACAAAGCGCCACCAACAATCCAAGGCAGCCGGTCGCTTCAACCGCCGCCGAGTGAGTAATCCGAGTCTATTGGGAGAGTTGAAAAAAGGAGAAAAACCATGAAAAGACAAGTCTACACAACAATCGGCGCGTTGGTGTTAGTTACGCTGGTCACGATTTCGACGGCTAAGGCACAGTCGGCAAACCAACCACTGGTTGCCAACATTCCGTTTGCTTTCAGCGCCGGCGACCGGACACTACCTGCGGGTAGGTACAACGTCAGCATCGCTAACCCCGCTTCTGACCAGAGAGTTATCAAAATAACGAATCTCGAAACCAACGAAACCGCGATGCTGCAGACGCATTCGAAAAATGGTAAGGCTGATGAAGGAGCGAAGCTGGTGTTCAATCGCTACGGCGAGCGCTACTTTCTCGCTCAAGCCTGGACTGGCGCCGACAGCATCGGAATGGAAGCGTCGAAATCCAGAGCTGAGCGGGCCGCCAGAAAAGAACTGGCGCCCAACGCTCGACAAACCGAGACAGTGGCCCTGAAACGCAATTAGTTACCCGAATTCAGCAAGCAGATAGTTGGGGAACTCCCTGCGAGCTGAACAGAAGAACAACCCGAAGCTCAAGAGGCTTCGGGTTGTTTTCTTTTGAACCAGCTGATCCCATCAATACAAGACTTTGACACTCGTCAAGACGCGGGCCTATACTGCCCACACCGCGAATAATTCCTTCAGGAGAAAATATTATGTCCAGACGAATTTGGGCTGTTTGTCTGATTGTCCTTATTGCATCAGCTAGTTTGGCCGGAGCTCATCTCAGGCACCAACCAACACTGACGCCGCAAAACAGCGGCACAACGCAGGGACTGATCGCAGTAAGTCCCGTGAACTCACGCGTGGTCTGGGCCAGCGGTCGCGGCGGCACGTTTGTCGTCACGACTGACGGCGGACAGACCTGGAGAAGCGGTGTCGTTCCTGGCGCCGAGGCGCTGCAATTTCGCGATGTGCAGGGTGTGAGCGACAGAACGGCTTACCTGTTATCAATTGGGACGGCCACGGATTCTCGAATCTACAAAACGACCGATGGCGGCGCGACCTGGTCGCTGCAATTCCAGAATCAGGATCCAGACGCGTTCTACGACTGCTTCGCTTTCTGGACGCCCAAGCGAGGCCTCGCCCAGAGTGACTCAGTAAACGGGCGCTTCCCGGTAATCCGCACTGATGGCCTGACCTGGCACGATATAGGCAATAATCTGCCGCCGGCGCTCTCGGGAGAGTTTTCGTTCGCTTCGAGTGGGACCTGCGTCGCGGCACAAGGAAAGAATAACGCGTGGATCGTAACGGGTGGCGCGGCCCCGTCCAGAGTTCTGGCAACCGTCGATGGTGGAGATACATGGACGGCTTACAGCTCACCGCTGCGTGGGTCGCCGAGCGCAGGAATATTTACCGTAGCTTTCCGCGATGCGTGGCACGGGATGATCGGCGGAGGGGATTTGGATCCTACAGCGCCGCCATTTGATCAGACTGCGACTTCGAGTAATGGAGGCCGGACGTGGACCATTACAAGCCAGCAGCCGAATATTGGCACGGTGTTCGGGCTGAGCTATGCGGGTGAAGTCGGCATGGGCCGCGGCAGCGAAGGCGACGACAACAATCAGTCCAACGCGAACCAGACTGTGGTGGTTACAGGGCCGGGCGGCTCGGCGTGGACACCGGATGAAGGAGACACCTGGTTCACCTTGCCGGGAGTAACCGGCTACTGGGGTGTGGCCTTTGGCAGTCCAAAGACCGGATGGTTGGTTGGAACCGGCGGACGTATTCTAAGGATTGACTTTTAGCCCCAGCAAAGCAAATCGAAGAAAGATCCAACTGATCCACGAAGTTACACGAAAGTCCAGGACCCTCATTTCGTGTAATTTCGTGGATTGCCTCGTTGTGGACCTTAGTTCACTCTGGGTTGAAACACTCAGCACCAACATCTAGCTCAAAGCAGCGCGCTTTGCTTTATCTGCATCATTAGTCAATCATAGTCCTCTCCCATCAAATCACAGTCTGAGGTAAGTGCACTCTGATAACCGAGGCGACTCAAAAAAAACCATATCGAAGCGGATACGTCGCCTTTATTGGCAGACCAAACGCCGGAAAGTCGACTCTACTGAATCGAGTGGTTGGCGAAAAGATCGCGGCAGTCTCGGACAAACCTCAGACTACGCGTTTCAGGATCCAGGGGATTACCAACAGGCCCGAGGGGCAGATTGTTTTTGTGGACACCCCGGGGGTGCACCGCCCCGGTTACGAGTTGAATCGCCGGATGATGGCGGCTGTGCACGACGCGCTGTTGCAGGTAGACCTGGTTTGCCTGATTCGCGACGCTTCGGTTTCCACCGGTCAGGGCGATCGTTTTGTCCTGGAGCTGGTTCAGAAATCGGAAAAACCTGCGCTCTTGCTACTCAACAAGATCGATAAACTCAAAGACAAATCCGCTTTGTTGCCCCTCATCGAGTGGTACAAAGACCAATATGACTGGCGTGAAATTGTTCCCATCTCGGCCTTGCGGGGCACTATGATCGATGTCCTGGAAGCGGATATCGTCAAGCATCTGCCGGAGCGCGAACCGCTGTTTGCGGCAGATCAACTCACCGACCAGTCCATGCGGAGTCTGGCAGCGGAAATTGTGCGCGAGAAGCTGCTGCAAGCAACCGGCGAAGAGATTCCCTATGTGACCTCGGTGATGACAGAAAAGTGGGAGGAGGTGCGCGCGGATTTCACGCGCATCTACTGCGCCATCTTTGTCGAGCGGACATCTCAAAAGAAGATAGTGATAGGCAAAGGCGCCGCGCGCCTGAAAGAGATTGGCATCAAGGCGCGACAAGAGATTGAACAACTGCTCGGACATCGTTGCCATCTCGAACTCTTCGTCAGGGTCGAAGAGGATTGGCGAAATAAAGAACATCTTCTGGATGAAATGGGAATCGGTGACCGTGCCCGCCGTTGAACGATGGTTTGCGCTGGACGTTACGATCGAAGCCGAAGCGCGCGAGGCGGTCGATTACGCTTTGATGGAGGCTGGCGCGCTTGGCACTCAATTCGATGATACCAACGCAGTCTTCCCGAGAATCACAGCATATTTTGCTTTGGCGCCCGACCGTGAGGCGATTCGCACGGCGATCGATGATGCGCTTCGCATTTACAGCCTTCCCTCTTCCGCCGTCCGTGAAACGAACTTAAACACAATTGAGAACCAGGATTGGCTGGGCGAATGGAAGAAGACGTGGCAGCCGATTGAAGTGGGAGAACGCCTTCTGATCGCGCCTCCCTGGTCCGAGATTGACGATGCCAAGGGACGAGTTGTGATTCGGATTGAACCGGGAATGGCTTTCGGCACCGGCACGCACGAAACCACCCGACTCTGCCTGCGAGCAATTGAAAAATATTTCGCGGGCGGCAGCTTTCTCGACGTGGGAACGGGCACGGGAGTATTAGCGATCGCCGCTGCTAAACTTTTTCCCGCCGCGACGATCATTGCCTATGATACGGATGCTGAGGCAATCGAGATTGCGAAGGAAAATGCCCGGCTAAATGGCGTTGACACCGCGATTGATTTTCTTCACGGATCAGTTGACGAGACAACCGCCTCTGCAAATCTCGTTTGCGCGAATCTCACGGCCCCGGTAATTGTCGAGCTTCTGCCTCTGCTTGTAGGAGCAAGTTGCGGGCGTCTGGTGCTTTCCGGCGTTCTCGAGTCTCAGTTGGAAACGATTAGAGAGGGTTTGGGACAACTAGGCATCAACGATCTCGTGGAAGTTTCTAAAGACGACGAATGGGTCGCAATCGTAGTTTAGCTGTTAAGAAAAGAAGCCCGCGTTAATGACCACCCGTCGAAGATTCTATGCACCCCCGAGCTCTTTCGAGCACGAGGGCAAGTCGGTCATCCTGCCACCGGAAGAAGCGCGCCATCTACGAGACGTCTTGCGTCTTGCGCCCGGGAATCCTGCGTTCGTTTTTGATGGAGAAGGCAATGAGTATGAATGCTCCATCACGGACGTAAGGCGGGATTATGCAAGGCTAGCCGTGGTATCTAAGGTCTCGCCCAAAAGTCCTGAGTCTGCGCTGAAACTCACCTTGGCTGTCTCCTTGTTAAAAGGCGACAAGTTTGATCTGGTGGTCCAAAAGGCGACCGAACTTGGCGTCCAAGGCATCCTCCCCATTGAGACCAGGAATGCTGATATTCGCCTGAAAGACGACCGCGACGGAGAGCGCCGCCGCGCGCG
This sequence comes from Pyrinomonadaceae bacterium, assembly GCA_035644135.1. Lineage (GTDB taxonomy): Bacteria > Acidobacteriota > Blastocatellia > Pyrinomonadales > Pyrinomonadaceae > PSRF01. Next base: position 21,366 of record DASQPD010000052.1, on the reverse strand, counting down.
ATGGCAACGAATCGCTCTGGAAGCAGCGAAACAATCCGGCCGGGCCACCGTGCCAAAGGTTTCCGGGCCATCGGATCTAGCGGAGTTGTTCGAAAGAAACATTATCGGCGACGAAACACGTTTCATGTTCGCTGAGCGGCTGGGCGACTCATTCGCTGAGGCAATTCGTGGAATTGCTACTCCCAAATCAGTTGTCGCCCTCGTTGGGTCCGAAGGAGGCTGGGCCGTTGAGGAACTCCAGCAGGCCCGCCACTCAGAATGGCGAATCGTGACTCTGGGCGGCCGGACTTTGCGTGCGGAAACGGCCGCAATCACGGTGACAGCATTGCTACAACATCGCTTTGGAGATTTGAAATAGTTTCTTGCTCGATGTCGAGGGCTCTTCGGAAGAGCGCAAGTTGGAAATTCGCAAGTTGGACAAGCGCAAGTTGGGAAGGGCGGTTTACCCCCGCTTGATCCGCTACATGAGCTACCGAAGCAAGCGGGGGTAAACCGCCCTTCCCAACTTGCGCTTGTCCTCCCCGCCGACTGCGTCTTTCCATGTCTTCGGCGCGACTTGAGATCCGCGTACCGTTGGCCTTTGACGAAAAGCCGAAGAGGGCAGAGAATACTCTTGACCGGCTCGTATAACTTGGCGGAACAACACGTGCAACGCGCTCGTTTGTAATTCCAAGAGATTCCTTCTCCGGTGTTGGAATTATGGCCATTTCAAAAGAAGAAGCAATCCAACGGGCCCGAGCAGACGCGGCCAAACGACTGGGCGTGAGTGATCGGGACATCGGTAAGGAAGCCGTCGAAGAAACCGAATTTCCGGATACGGCGCTGGGAGCGCCGGTCGAAGATGAGATGAGCGGCCAAATGCTCACCCCTGGCTGGCGTATCCGCTTGCCGGCAAAAGGCCAGACGCTTGAATACCGGGCCAATAAGAACCAGGTAAGGTTGTACAACTTTCATGGTTCCAATTATCGGATTTAATTGTTTTTGAGGTATTGAAATGAACCGCAATAATTTTCTTCCACATATCGCCCTGGCAGTTGTTCTTATTCTGGTCGCGGCCTTTGCCGGTCAACTCAGACGGTGGCAAAGGTACGAATGGAAATCTCATGTGCGGATATTTCCCGGAGCTTCGAAACGCGCCTTCATGAAGGATGAACAGATTGGGCGGGCTGATACGCATGCGGTGGCGATGCCGGAAGTGCTGGTGAGGTTCAAGCCTGGAGTCAGTGAGGAAACTATTCAGGAGATCACCGCCCGGTTCCACGATCAGGTCGAAGACGAGATTGAAGCTGTGCCGGGCCTCGACGCCATCGACGATCTCGATGACGCGAACGCCGACGACGTCGTTGCCCAGTATCGAGCCTTACCCGAAGTTGAGTACGCTGAAAAGAACGCCGAAATCAGCCTCGTTGAACCGGGAGAGGAGTCTACTTCGTCCGCTGATCAGTCTGACAACTCCACGGCAGCAGACCACGTCCACCCGCAAGATCCGCGCTTCGAAGAGCAATGGGCGCTGGACAACCACGGTCAGGCGGGAGGAAAAGAGGGCGCGGACATCAGTGCCGTTCGTGCCTGGTCGGTAGCAACCGGTAATGAGGACATAGTCGTCGCTGTAATAGATACCGGCGTCGATTACACACACACGGATCTGGCAAACAACATCTGGATTAGGCCCGCCTCCATTCCGCCGTATGAAGATCGCGAGTTGGGCACCATTCAGGATATACACGGATATAACGCGCTGGAAAACGATGCCGATCCGATGGACGAAAACGGCCATGGCACTCATTGTGCCGGCATCATCGGAGCCGAGGGCGGAAACAATCTGGGCATTACGGGCGTCAACTGGAAGGTCCAGATCATGCCGTTGAAATTCATGAATGCCGGTGGTTTTGGCAATACGAAAGACGCGATCGAATGCATTAACTACGTAATTGACCGAAGAAATAAAGGGGTGAACGTTCGCGTGATTAGTGCCAGCTGGGGTTCGACGGTGAAATCGCGCGCGCTTGAAGATGTGATTCGCAAAGCTTATGAATGTGGAATTCTGTTCGTAGCCGCCAGCGGCAACGCGAGCGCAAACACGGATCGTTCACCACACTATCCGTCAAGTTACAACCTCAAAAACGTGATTAGCGTGGCGGCGCTTGATCGCAACGATGAGCTGGCTTCTTTTTCAAACTACGGTCCGAATAGCGTGATGATCGCGGCGCCCGGCAAGGACATCCTCAGCACCTGGTTGAATAATGACTACGAAGCTCATTCCGGAACCTCGATGGCAACACCGGTGGTAGCAGGCGTGGCAGCTTTGGTGCTCTCCAAACAGCCAAAGCTGTCAATTGATGAGTTGCGGAAAAAGCTATTCGAATCAGTAGACAAGCTCGACTCACTGAAGGGAAGAGTTGTCACCGGCGGCCGAATCAATGCGGCCAAAGCCGTGGGGGCGCAGTAAAGAATTAGAATTTAGAAATTAGACATTGGAATTTCGTCTTTCTGTGCTTCCGAGATCCAGGTTTCAAGGTGCAAGGTTGAGTTAGTCGAAATTCTAATTTCTATAAATTCTAAATTTCTGTTTTAGGGCTGATTTAGCTTTCGTCTTCCTTCCACTGCTTCCTTGTACGCTCCGCCGCGAACCTCACCGATCTTAATTGCGGCATCAAACTCCTTCGCAGCCTCCGCTTGATTCTCGAGAAAAGCATGGATTCGTCCCATCGACTCGTGCGCCCGGGAAATCAATGCCCGATCGGTTTCGGGTGACGAAGCCTCGACTGCAAACCTGTAGTTGACCAGCGCGCGGTTGAGCCTTTCCGCTTGAACAGTTTCATCCGTAGCGTCCGCCGCGGCTAGACTCGCCGTTTGCGCCAGGGCGAAAAAAATACGCGGCTCGCGCGGATAGTCCTTCAGTAGTTCCTTGAGACGGTTCTCAGCGTTTACGTAGTCGCGCAAACGCAATACTTCTTCAATCTCAGCCAGCCTTTTGATCAGCGTAGCTGCGCGGGCTGCTTCCGCCTCCGAATAAACCGGGGTTTCGGCCTCGGCCTTTCTGGCCGCGAGTCGAGCCTGTCTGGCTGCCAGAGCCCGCTGTCGAGCCTCCGCGTATTCAGCCGGGCGCCGGTTTTCACGCGCCGCGTCAAACGATGAAATCATGTCCGCAAAAAAGTTTGCTACATCGAAACCGGATGTTTCGATGGCTTTCAGCTGATCTGCAAAGTAGAACGACAACACCGCGCCACGCTCATATTCCTCGGCCAACCGGGCAATCGTCTCATCCTGAATAGCGGCCGTTTCGACCTGAGATGCTTTCGCAATAGCAGTGCGAGCAGCGTCGTCTCGCGCATTTACCAACTGGCTACGAGTTGATTGTGACAGGACAGCCAACTTTCTGACTTCGTCGAAACGAGCATCAGCGGCGGCCACAAGAGAGCGCGACACTGCCAGAAAGACATCAGGACTTACTGACGCCCCGGTTTTCTGACGTTCATCAAGCAACTGCCGGATCTGATCTCGACGGGCCGCCACCTCTCGATTGAATCGCAGGATCAGGGGGTCGATCACATACTGAATATAGGCGCGCCGCAGCTCGGAAGAAGTGGGATCAATTCCTTCGGGCACGATGGCATAGTAAGTATCGCCAATGATGCGGAAGTTGATTGTGCCCGGCTCTGCCAGCAGATCCGGAATGATGAAAAAGCGCCGATCGTGCTGCCGAAAGCTATAAGTTTTTGGGGCATTCTTTTTCTTGCCGGCCGTCGCTGCTTTCACTTCCACCCGCTCCGTCGCTACCGTCAGCGGTCGAGTGTGAAGGTAAGTCAGCACGGCCTGGACCATTGCTGACGTCGGCCGTCTTAACCTGTCCCCTTCAGATTGATAAGCTCGCAGGTAGGCAGGCATCCGCTCGTCAATTCCCGAGCGCCGGTAAAACTCACGCACTAAAGGAGCGAAATCGAGCACCTCGAGCAGGCCGCCCGGAAGATCATCAGATCGTTCGGGCGCATCCAGACCTGGCGGCTGCCCCAGACTTAGTGCCAGGGAAACGTAACGCGCCGACTGGTCGGCTGCGGTTGCCGGCGCCGGCAATTTGTTTCGCTCGTAGAATGTTCTGAGTCGACCACGAAGATCCATGTCCAGGTTCGTGAGATCTCTTCTTACCTGAGTACGAAAGACGGAGGGCTCTCTTCCGGCCGGAGTGGGATCAAAGCCAGCCGCATCCAGCGCCGCCATTATGATTATTAATCTCGGATCGGCCTGAAAATCGACGCCATATTCCGACAGATCAAAACTAGTGGCCGGTCGCTGGGGAACACCTGGCGATTGAGCGGGCCGGCCCGAAGGACTGGTTTGCGCCCGGGCAATGCCGGACTGGATGACGATAAATAGGCACAAGAGTAATAAATGCTTCATAAAACAGATCAACTTCCTGACGAAATTATAAACCGGCAAGCCTCTTAAAGATGCGACCGCGGATCGCCTGGATGCCAGCAGGATCGCAGCCCTCTTCACGTTTTGGAAACGCGCTGCCTGTGGTATGCCCGCAAGGCTCTTAATGTTAGCGGATAGGCAATGAGGGAACAAACGACGGAAAGCACCAGACCACCGACCGCAAATGGCAGCAGCAATTCCCAACTCTGGGCGAAAACGAGTTGGTAATAGTCGGCAGAAAAAAGCCTTGGGTGTCTCAGCAGCGCGACGCCCTCGGGCGAAATCCCGAACGGCCGATGGAGGAGAAAGGCACCCACAGTATACGAGGCGACGATGATCGGTACGACGGTCAGGAAGGGATTATTTACAAAAGTCCCGGTGTAGATCGCGATCTTATTAAAGCGAAAAAGAAAGGCAATCAGAGTGGCAGCGATCGTGTGAAGTCCAAGAAATGGTGAGAAAGCGATAAAAACGCCGATTGAAAAGGCCAGCGCCGTGCGCTCGGGAGGATCATCAAGTGAAAGTAAACGCCGAAACCTCGCTCGAAACATGAAACAAGTTTCAGGTCCCGGGTTGCAGATTTCAAGTTGCCGCGCTCGACCTGAAACCTAAAACCTGAAACTCATTTAAAACTGTTCAGTGCGTCCGACTCGTTCTCGTACGAGTCAAAAACTGTCAGGAGCTTGGTAATGACCAAAAGGCTCTGAATCTTGTCGGTCAGGTTCAACAGCTTGAGTTGTCCGCCCTGCCGGCTGACTGTTGTGTAATTTGCGATCAGCTCACCAATCCCGCTTGAGTCAATGTAATTGACACCTCCCAGATTGAGCAGAATCTTCTTTTTGCCGCCATCGATCAATCCGCGAACAGAGTCTCGCAGAGCTACGCTGCCCTGACCGATTCGCACGGCGCCGCTCATATCGAGAATTGTAACGTCTCCCGCCTGCCGCTCTTTAACATCCAGCTCAGCCATGTGCGTTCTCCTTTGCTTGCCCGCGTCCCTTGCGACGGCCGGCAGCAGCTTACTTGAAGCTGTTCAGAGCTTCAGATTCACCTTCGTAGACGTCAAAAACGGTAAGCAGCTTTGTGATCGCCAACAAGTCCTGAAGCTTCTGAGTCAGATTGAGCAGCTTCAATTGTCCGCCATCCTTGTTAATGGCAGTGTAACTGGAAACCAGCTCGCCAATGCCGCTGGAATCGATGTATCCCACACCGGCAAGGTTCAAGAGAATTTTCTTCTTGCCTTCCTCCAGCATACGGCGCACAGCGGTGCGCAAGGCGACGCTTCCCTCACCAATGGTAATCTTCCCACTCATGTCGAGAACAGTGACGTCACCTGCTTGCCGCTCTGAAATATTTAGCTCTGCCATATTAGAACTCTCCTTCTGGGATTTTGAATTTTTGATTTTCGTTTTCGAGCGCCTAACGGAGCATCGCAAATCGAAATTCAAAAAGCTAAAATCTCTTTAGCATCCTTACCGTAGTGCCGCCTTCGGGACGGATCACCCAATCGACCTCATCCATGAATGTGCGCATAAGAAAGATGCCGCGTCCCGAGGTCTTTAAAAGATTCTCTGCTATGGTCGGATCGGGGATGGTTTCTGGGTTGAATCCAGCTCCCTGGTCATGCACTCTGATTTCCAAAGCCGAAGGGGAGATGTTCAATACAACTTCGACGAGTTTCGTCTCGTCCTTTTTGTTTCCGTGAAGCACGGCATTTGTGACGGCCTCACGAAGAGCCATATCTACTCCAAAAGCAGCTTGTTCGTCGAGTCCTGAGCGGCTCATTACGCCGGCGACTGCTGCGGCGACTTCCTCGACAGCCCCGATGCGGCTGGGCAATTTAAATTCAGTCGTTTCTACTGTCACGACTATCAGGCATGGTCTCTCTCTCACAAGAGCCACAAGCGAGGACCTTGGCTGCTTTCTGGAACCCTCCAAAGTCTACCGGAAGACCGAGGGTTTAACACGCTGGCTACTTGGCTGTCAAGAAAGTGGGGCAGTTGTTACGACTTCGTGTCCGGTAACGGCGCAGGTTAAGATTGCCGGCAATGAGAATAAGTCCGGCGCGGAGCATTCGCGGACAGTTCACACCATCCGGCGATAAATCCATTTCGCACCGGGCGGCAATCATTGCGGCGCTCGCGCGCGGCCCATCGCTTCTCTCAAACTTCTCCACCAGCTACGACTGCACATCTACGCTGAACTGTCTGCGTCAGCTAGGTATCTCGATAACTGCGGCCAACAATAGTCAACAAGTAGTCGGCAACGGCATTGGCGGTTTCGCAGAACCTGACTCGCTGCTTGATTGCGGAAACAGCGGGTCGACCATGCGAATGCTGGCTGGACTCCTGGCCGGACAGGGATTTCCTTCGCAACTGACTGGTGACGACTCGCTGAAATCCAGACCCATGCGCCGGATCATCGATCCGCTCGAAACGATGGGAGCACAAATCGAGTCGAATGGCGGCAGACCGCCTCTGCGAATCACACCAGGCAGGCAACTCAATCCGATTCGTTATGCACTACCGGTCGCGAGTGCCCAGGTTAAGTCATGCGTTCTTTTAGCGGGACTGCACGCAAAGGGGACGACCTCGGTCATTGAACAGCAGGGAACTCGCGACCACACTGAGAGAATGTTGGAGTGGTACGGCGCCCCTATTCAAACAAGTGAACAAAAGGACGGCGCGATTGAAATCGCGGTTACAGGAAAGACCGATTTCTCAGCTCGTAACGTCGATATACCGGGGGACATTTCTTCCGCAGCATTCATGATCGCGGCCGCGGCTTTGCTGCCGGGTTCCGACTTGACGGTCCGAGCCGTGGGGCTGAATCCCACGCGAACGCAGTTTCTTTCGGAACTGACGTCACTCGGAGGCAGAATAACTACTGCGGAGTTGACTGCAGTAAGCAACGAGCCTGTTGGGACCATTAGAATTGAAGGTGGACTCGGTCCTCCTGAGCAGCAAGGCACAAGGCGAATCGGAGGGCAAACTATCGCTCAATTGATCGATGAACTGCCCCTGCTGGCAGTTCTAGGCACCCAGATCTCCGGAGGAATTGAGATTCGGGAAGCAGCCGAGCTACGGGTCAAAGAGAGCGACCGGATCGCCACGACGGTTGAGAATCTGCGGGCGATGGGCGCAAAGGTCGAAGAATATCAAGACGGGCTTTGCGTCGACGGTCCCACCACTCTCCATGGAGCACTGCTGAACTCGCACGGCGATCACCGTATTGCGATCGCCTTTTCCGTGGCTGCCTTGATCGCAGAAGGCGACTCGGAAATCTCCGGACCGGATTGTGTTGGGGTTTCGTTTCCCGGTTTCTTTCAACTGCTGGAGTCTCTTGCCATACGTTAGACCACGCTTGTTATGCACAATCGGCCTATTGTCATTACCGGATTCATGGGCTCGGGTAAGACCAGTGTGGCCCAGGCGCTTGCGCACCTGCTGCACTGCACCGCGATTGACCTGGATGCCGAGATCACCTCAACCGAAGAGCACACCCCTGCCGAATTGATTATAGAAAGCGGCGAAGCGGAGTTTAGAGAAATCGAGACGCGAGCGCTCCAGCGCGTTCTGGCGCAAGGGACCCGAGTTATCGCTCTGGGCGGCGGCGCCTGGACCGTTTCTACCAACCGTGAGCTGATTGCCAGCTTCGAATGTTTTACCGTCTGGCTGGATGCTCCCTTTGAAGCCTGCTGGAACAGAATTGCTTCCTCAGGAGGAAACCGGCCTTTGGCCCCGGATCGGCAGCGCGCACAGAGGCTCTACGAGCTTCGCCGCCCTGTTTATGAACTGGCCAAAATGCGGATCGAAGTGACCGAGGAGCTTGCGGCTCACGATGTGGCCGAGCGAGTGGCGGCTCAACTTCTAAGAGTTGAAAACGGCTAGCGTGCAAAGCCTGCAAGTGTCCGATAAACTTAGTTTGTCGCGCGTTACAACAAGCTAATAAAGCTTATCGGACATCAAACTGACCACTACAACCCGACTCTATTGTGTTGGCAATGAAATACGCAGATGTTAGAATTCGCGCACTTAACTGGGCGCTGTAACAAAAGGCAATTGTTTACCCAATCGATATCCGATACGAGCAATTCTAAGAAGGCGCTTCCCCATGAGTTCACCCCTGTTCGTACTGACAGCTTCCTCGACTGAGGCCAGCGAATGGAACCACAGCATCTGGCAGCAGATGCTCTCAGCCACCATTCCGGTCAAATACAGCAACACTTTCTTCAACAAAGCCGCGTTTGAGAACGAATCCTGGCCAGATGGCCGGGCCAAGTATGTGCCCAACGGGCTGCGAATGGTCGAGACCCTGCTTTTGCGGGAATATGCTGAAGAAGATGTCGTAGTCTGCTATCTGGACCAATTGGAGAAGTTCGTGGGACCTGAGACCAGGGTCCTGGCGATCCATGCTCATAACCCACTCGGTATCTCCTACGCCACCGACGTTTATTCCAAGCTGGCCGGAGAAAACCTGATGCCGGTAAATGCGCATGAGTTCATTCGCATCGTCACCCATCCGGTCATTCAAAAATACAAACCGAAGATCGTCGTCGGCGGACCCGGCGCCTGGCAATTGGAAAAGGCAAACCGGCTTGACGAGTTCAAGATTGACTACCTGATCGATGGCGAAATTGAACGAGTCTTCGACGACCTGTTTCGACGCATCCTTTCCAGCGATCCAAGCCTGCCACGCATCGTCAAACTTCCGAAAGAAATGCAGGCCACCGTAGAAGAGATTCCGGTAGTCAAACATCGGTCAACTTTCGGCGTGGTCGAGATCACTCGGGGCTGCGGCCGCGGTTGCCAGTTCTGTTCGCCGGCCACGAAGGTCGGTCGTTCGTTTCCCCTCGAGCACATTATCGAGAGCGTAAAGGTAAACGCTCGTGAGGGCGCGACTGAAGTAATGGTTGCTTCAGAGGACATGTTCCTTTACGAGCAGTTGCCGAATTTTGAGACGAATACTCCCGCGCTCGAAAAGCTGTTCCAAAGCATCATCCAGGTTCCGGGAATCGAAACGATTCAAACCTCGCACATCACGATGGCTCCGGTCGTCAAGGATCCATCAATCATCGAGCGCTTGAGTCCGCATCTGGTTCCTTACTCCCACTTACACCACAAGGACTCGACGGACCCCAACAAGTGTGTGGCCGATCCGATTATCGGACTCGAAACCGGCAGCCCCAAGCTCTTCAATACGTACATGAAGGGTAAGGCATATCCGTATCGCGCGAACCAGTGGCGCGATGTGGTGGTTAAGGGAATGGAAATTCTAAACCGCCATAACTGGTTTCCATTCTGTACTTTCATCATCGGTTTACCTGGAGAAACCGATGAGGACACCAAGCAATCCCTGGACCTCCTATTCGATCTGCGTCAGGCCAAGGGAATGTTTGTGCCCACCTTCTTTGTGCCGTTGGAAAACACCAGAATGGAGAAAAAGCACAGCGCGAAATTGATCGAGATGACAGATCTGCAGTGGGAGTTTTTCTTTACCTGCTGGAAATACAACATGGAGTTTTGGCGCGGCGGCAGCAAGTCGAGCCTGAAGTTCTCGCTGGGGGTTCCGGTTTACTACAGCATGCTGGGCAGGAAACTGTTCGGCCACGCAATCAAGTATCCACTGTTGCGTTTTGCGGGCATGCCTGACCGGTTGATGCGCCGGCGGCTGTATCTCGACTTTACCGGATACAAACGGAACCCCGCGGGAATGGACCGTTTTGAAAAGGAAATTTCCCCGGCCTTTCAGACGGTAAAGGAAAAGGGCCTGAACATGATCGACGCCAGCCAGTTGCACCACATAGCCCCGGCACAAAACGCCACCGGTGCCGCCCACGTCGGCGGCGATTGACCACAGTTGACTACGTCATGTTGAAAAGGCCGCTCAGTTTGCGAGCGGCCTTTTTGCTTTAACCTGCTTCTAAGCGGGAGCGCTAGAACTTCAGCTTCAGAGCAAATTGAAGTTGCCGCGAAGATCCAGAATCCCCGGTTGGAAAGCGCGTGTTTGTGATCTGGCCGAAGGTTGTGCTGGCAACGACGCGTCCGGGCTGGCCAAAATTCGCGTGATTGAAGAGATCGAAAACCTCAGCCCTGAACTCAACAACAGAGGTTTCAGTCAGCTTGGTTCGCTTGATCACTGAGAAGTCCATATTGTTGAATCCTGGTCCAATCACCACGTTGCGCCCGAGGCTGCCAAAACGGCCGGCGGGCACGACAAATGGGGCAGTGTCAAACCAACGGTTTGGTGTCCCGACTATAGCGATTGGCCCGGTCACATCCGGCCTCACAGTGTTGTTGGTCCCAGTGAAAGCGGCATTGTTGACAACGATCGTAACGGGATTTCCACTCTGTGATTGAACGATGCTGGAAAGCTGCCAACCTTCAACCAGTCGATTGCCATGAAATGGCAGTTCGTAAATGCCGCTGATAACGAAGCGGTGGCGAGCGTCATAATCGGACAATCCCCGGTTAGCCAGGAGATTATAACTGTCCTGAACAATTACTCCCTGGCTGCTCTGGGAGTTGTAGTCAATCGATTTTGAGAAGGTATACGAAGCATTGAACTGGAGATTGCGCGACAGCCGTTTGTTGGCTGTCACCCAGAGCGCATTGTAGCTAGAGTTGCCCGTGCTCTCGATCTGGGTAATGTTTCCCAGCGGGGCGCCGGGACGGAACGGGCTTGAAGTGGAGAGGAAAGGAAACGGGCGCGGACCCCCGTTTACCGGCTGGTTGATGTTTCTCGAGATCCTCAAGTGAGTGCCCTTGGTCCCAAAATACCCGATAGTCACGGCCATACTGGAAGTAAGCTCGCGCTGAACATTCAGGTTCCAGGATTGGACATAAGCGTTATCGAATCCCTGATCGATGGTGTTAGGCGCCAAACCGGAAAGACCGGCAACCGCGAACGCGTTATCGAACCGGATAGGGCCGGTAAACGTCAGCGGCGTCGCGAGCGGGGGATTTGACGCCGCGGCCGTGACTGCATTTGTGACCGGCTGATCCACGAGCACTGCGTAAGCGCCACGAACTGAAGTTTTTCCATTCTTGAACGGATCCCAGGCAAACCCCACGCGCGGCTGAAGGTTCTTGTTGTTCGTGTGATAGATCTGGTCTATTCCTGAACCCACTCGAACCAGCGATCGCGTCGCCGGATCAAACACTACGAAGCGGTCAAACCTTTCAGTGGGAGACATGTTCCAGTCGTAGCGCAAACCAAGCTCGAGCGTCAGGTTTGGTCTCCACTTGTAATTGTCCTGGACGTAAACGCCAAGCGCACCCTGGGCAATTGCGCTGGAACGGTCGCCAAGCGTGACACTGAACGACGCTGCATTGCCGGCAATGAAGTTGTTGAAATTCGCAAAGGTGAAGGTCCCGGTGTCCAGCGTGAAGTTGTTGTTGTAAAAGCGCCGCCACTCACCGCCGAATTTCAGCGAATGCTTGCCGCGCAGGTAGTTGACCGTATCGGAGAGCACAAAAGTTGTATCCGCGCGGCCCTGCGGGAATCCGGCGGGCCCGCCGAGATTAAAGTTGCCGCCGGTAATACTGATCTGGGGCAGACCAATCGGCTGGTTGACGCCTTCGTTAATGAAGAAGTCGGTCGGGTTCACCCGAAGGTTGGGAGTGAAGGTAATGTGAATCCGGTTAAATCCGAACCGAGCCTCATTTACCAGTGACGGACCAAAAGTGTGAGTCTCGTTTAAGGTAAAGATCTGGCGGCGTGACTGGCGAGTGTCACCGAAACCAGGCAAGGTATTTCCCTGTAGATTCGGTTCACCGCGGAAGTCGCGCTGAATGGCATAATAGCCGTGCAGACGATCGTTGGCTCCAATGTTATGGCTAACGTCGCCCGTAAACTGATCGAGATTCACCGGCGCCGTTCCCGAGCCGGCGAAGCGACCCACCGGAACGCCTCCTACCACATCAACGCTGGTGGCCCTCGGAATCAGCGGCAGCAGTTTCAGGACGGTTGGATTTGTGACGGCAGCTCGTTGGGCGTCTGTCAGGACGTTGCTTGTCAGGGTCAATCCCTGCCGTTGGCGAAGCCCCTCGTAACTGAAGAAGAAAAACGTTCTGTTCTTTCCCTTGTAGTCAAAGATAGGACCACCCTCGCCAAAGTGCGGCAGGTTGATTGGCCCACCGAGGTTGAATCCGAACTGGTTTCGTTTGAACGGAGGTTTCTTCGCATCAAAAAAGTTTCGCGCATCAAGCGCCTCGTTCCTGAGAAACTCAAACAACTCGCCATGGTAATCGTTTGCGCCCGAGCGCGTTGCGATGTTAACAATTGCGCCGGAGTTCCGGCCATACTCGGCGCTGAAAGTGGAGTTGTCGACTTTGAACTCCTGCACCGTATTAATTGATGGCTGAAATGTGATCTGGTTCTGCACCATGTCGTTGAGGTTGACGCCGTTGATCATGAAGTTGACGGTATCCTCACGTCCGCCCGCAGTGTTGAGACCAAACGACCCCTGCCCGCGAAGCGGAGCGGTCAGGAAGCCGTTTTGAGGCGGCGTCACCGACCCGGGAATCAACAAGCCCAGATCAACAAAGTGGCGGCCATTCAACGGAATATCCTGGACCGTGCGCTGATTGATAACTGTACCGACAGAAGTTGTGGCGGTCTCGATTACCGGCACATCCGAACTCACCTGGACCTGTTGCGTGATGTCGCCAACCTCCAGCTGGAAATTCAGGACCACGGTACGGGCCACCTCGACCGGCAGAATGTCCACAGTGTTCGTTTTGAATCCCTGGAGCTTTACCTCGACGGTGTAATTTCCCACTGGCAAGGCGGCGAATTGATAATTGCCATCGCTGTCGGTCTGGGCGGTACGTTCAAATGATGTCGCCCGATTGCGGACGGTAACGCTCGCAGTTGGAATGACCGAACCCCGCTGGTCAGTAACAGTCCCCTGTAGAGTTGCTGTCGATTGGGCCTGGACTGCAGCGCGGGTCGCAAATAGGATCGAAATGACTAAGGTAAGGATTGCAAAAATAAGTGCCTTTCGACTAAACATTAACTACCTCCTTGATTTGGGAGAGTAAATGTATGACTTGCAAGGCCGTACTTCTGGAACGACGGTTCGAATGATCCGGCGAATTCCGAGACACTAGAGCAACTTGCATAGCCATCACGTCAGGTGTGTGCAGGGGGGAGGCGATATCTGCCTGATGGATGTCTTAGCAAGATCAATGCCGGGCTAAGGGGCTTGGTGTTGTCGTTTTCCTTCAGAAGAACTGCTGCTTTGTGTAGTGAAGATCCGAAATTTCCAATGTGGATCCAAAACGCTGTATTTCAACACCTCGCCCTAGCCTTTGATTGTTTCGCTATACTTGGGTATCGCAGGAGCCTCACAAGGCAGAAATGTCACCAACCGGAAAGTTGGGTGGATGTTTCAAACATCCATCACTGCGTCCACTGCGAGTAGGTCACCGGTAGGATTCTTGCGCCGCCCGAACCCGCACCCGGCATGAGGTCATCAGTACCAATCAACAAGATATTGACGGAGCGACTCGTACATCGACTCGAAGGATTCTGCGCAAAACAGGACGGGCTGGTAATGCGTGGGGTCGTACTCCTGACTAAAAATTCCCTCTAAATCGAGCGGGCGTAGCTCGGCCCTGGCCATCTCCTCGAGTTCTCCGGCTGATGACAACAAGCCTGTACCGAAGGCTTTGATTTGGCCGTCCTCGCGAAGTACTCCGAATTCGATCGTGAACCAATAGAACCGAGACAAGAGCGCAAGGCGTTCACTCGACCTGGTGCGTTTTACCGCCGCGCCAAACAGCCGGTTCAGCTCAGCCAGTCGTGCGCTTCCGAGAGTCACGGCATGTCCGATGATCTCGTGCGCGACATCAGGCTCAGGTGTGTACAAGGGCGTTGAGTGATGTCGAATGTACTGCGTGCAAAGAAACACGCCGTTGGCCAGGTTTTCCAGAAAAACGCGTGGTTCGACCAGTCCGGCTACCGGTTCGAGGCGAAAGCCGCTGATCCGCTCTACCTTCCTGCTCACTTCACGCAGTTGAGGGATTCGGTCGGTTGGAAAACCCAGCTGGGCCAATGACGCCAGATATTCCGCGCAGGCATGTTTCTGGTGAGCGGGTTTCAAAGCTTCCCAGATCGTCTGCCAAACAAGATGCTCCTCATCTGTGTAAGGCGCGTCGGGAATCTCCTCACCGCTTTTGTAGCCCATCGCGAGCGCTGCGATCCTGTTTCGACGTGCTCGATAATTCGGATCGCGGAATCCCGGGTGGTCTGGATCCAATTGAACAATCGTATTGCGATCCGTCGTTGCCTCGTCCGTTTCAGCCGTTACCAGTCGCATGTCTACGTGGTCCAGCAAAAGCGAGTCTTTGATCTCGGTTATCATTTTTCCAGCCCTTCCTCTGTGCCGCTAACCTCACCACAAGTGTTGTTTGTCATGAAAAAACAACCGGCCACCGATCCCTCCCATTGGAAGGACCGATGGCCGGTTATGAAACTTGTCTAAAGCGCTAGTTGATTGCTCTGCGCCGACAGTCCATCGCCCGACCGTCCCTCCAAGCGGAGAGCGGGCCGTAATAATAGTAGCGATAACTGTAGCGCTGTTCGATCATCTTTTTAGGCTGTCTTGCCTTCGCCGTTAGGATAGGCATTTGACCGGGCACGAGTCAAGACCGGAACGAGCAGCTCCTTGGAGTGTCTACCGCAATTTCAGCGTTTGCCTTGCAGAAAAAAAGTCGGCCCAGGCATTACCCTTTTTGGCGATCAAGCCCGGAACGTTTAGCAAAGTGAAGTCTGAAATCTTCACGCCGCGTTCAACCTGTTGCCACGTCAACGGCATGGACACTGTGGCCTTGGGCTTGGCGCGCACGGTGAAAACTGAGGCGAGACTCTTGCCGCGGGCGTTCTGCATCCAATCAACGTAAACCTGATTGCTCTTTCGTTTGGCGATTGAGCGCTCTACCGTGGCAATCGCGGGCTCGCGACTTGCTACCTCCCCAGCCAGCAGCCGAGCAAACTCCGCAACCTTTTCGTACTCGTTCCTGGGCGCCAGAGGCAAGTAAATGTGTATGCCGGAAGACCCGGATGTCTTCGGAAATGCACGCAATCCGATTTCATCGCACACTTTCTTTACTGCCACGGCAACATGCAGCACGTTTTCCCACGGCGCCTTCTTCGGATCCAGATCCAGCGCAATCCAATCCGGCTTGGAAAGATGTTTGACAGTAGCATGCCACGGATGTTGTTCGATTGAACCCAGATTAACGAAATGCAACAGCGATCCGATGGTCGTATAGACCGCATAGTCGAGCTCCCGGCCTTCGAGATTCTTTAGACGTACCGTCTTAATGAATGCCGGGGCACTTTCAAGATCCTGCTGAAAGAACATAGGAGCTTTAATACCCCGCGGCCAGCGCTGGAGAATTGCGGGCCGATCTTTCAGAAATGGCATGATGTACTCGCGAACGCGAATGTAATAACAGAGCAGGTCAAACTTGGTCAGCTTCTCATCGGGCCAATAAATCCGGTCTAGACTTGTTAAGGAAACGTATTCGCCTTCCACATTGAGAACCAGATCGCCTTTTGGATTCTTCAACGACAGGAACTCGTTAAGGGAAATCTCGGGGCCCTTCTTACGCGGAGTACGTTTTACTCCCGCTGGTTTCGTCAAGAGCTTCGCGCGATTTGCCATATTCAAAAGTTACCTGTGCTCCAGCTTCTTAGCAACCACCGGCAGTAGCTTCCCTGGCTGTGCAGATCACAATATGCACAACACCCTACTTTTTCGACAACTTTGAAACTCCACTGTCACATTCTTGGTCTAACGTGAATCCAATTTAGAATCTTCTTGTCTCCCATCCTCCGAATTCCGCCGTGACGGAACTTTTCCGCTCCAGCGCGTAATAGAGAGAGAGGACCGAAATGCCCGGTAAGAAAGAGCTCGCCTACACGCTATTCCGAGTGGCATTCACATTATGCTGCGTTGTTACGATGTCGGGATCGAGCCGGCAAAGCCTCGGGCGGCTGATGTCCAGTCCTGCCAGTAAGACTCAAGCTGCGGTTCGATTCAGGCTCGATCCCTCTCAGAGTAAGTTTGTGGCCCGCGCGTTTTCAGGCGGGCTGCTATGGTTCAAGGGTCACGATCACCTAGTGGCCGCGCGGGAGTTTTCCGGTGAGGTACAGATCACCCCTGATTCGATCACTCCGGCGTCGCTCGAACTGCGAGTGAAGACCGACTCGCTGGTCGAAACACGTGACGTATTCACAGAACAGCAGAAGCAAATTATCAATAAGGAACTGCGCGAAATAGTTCTCGAACCCGCAAAGTATCCCGAGATTGTCTTTCGCAGCACCGACGTCACAGGAAAACTCAGTGGCAGAGAATATCAGGTGAGAATTGGAGGAAACTTGACTCTGCATGGCGTGACTCGCCACATAGTGATACCGGCCACTGTTACGTTGAATGGAAACGACTTGCGGTCAGTCGGTCACTTCAGTATCGACCGCGGCGATTTTGGGGTGAAAGCTACGTCGGCATTCCACGGTATGGTACGCGTGCGCGACAGGATAGAGTTCACCTTCGATATCGTAGGTCATAGAATCTAGCTGAATGCGAGTATCGGATCCGCAATCCACGAAATAAACACGAAACTTCGTGTGGGTTCGTAGAGCTTATTCATAGCCATTTGGATGGCCCAGCATCCAGCGCCAGGCGGATGCGATAATCGTCCGCAAATCCTGGTATTGGGGATTCCAGCCCAGTTCGCGTCTGATCTTCTCAGAGTTGGCAATCAAAACTGGAGGGTCACCCGCCCGGCGCGGACCAACGCGAACCGCAATCTCTTTTCCGGTGACCTCGCGGGCAACGTCGATTACCTGGCGCACGCTGTAACCCGTCCCGCCACAACCCAGATTGTAGACTTGGCTTCCACCAGCTACGGCCTGGAGCGCGAGAATGTGCGCTCGCGCCAGATCCACGACGTGAATGTAATCGCGCACACAGGTGCCGTCCGTCGTTGGATAATCATCGCCGAAGATCTCGACATGTGACCGGCGGCCGGCAGCCGCTTGCAACGCAATCGGAATTATGTGCGGCTCGGGGTCATGCCACTCGCCGCAGTTCTCAGATGCTCCGGCAGCATTGAAGTAACGCAGCGAAACATACCGCAGTCCATAGGCCAGATCGTACCAGTGCAGCGCGCGTTCAATGGCTAGTTTGGATTCGCCGTAGGGGTTTGTCGGCTTGGTTGGAGTGGTTTCATCAATTGGTTGCTTTTCCGGCTCGCCATACGTGGCACAGGTCGAAGAGAAAACGATTCGCTTAACCTCTGTCTGAAGCATCGCATCCAGCAGACTGAGCCCGCCCATGACGTTGTTGCGAAAATACTTTGCCGGTTGCTCGCACGACTCAGCGACCAATGCATAAGCAGCCATGTGGACTACGGCTTCGATCCGGTTCTCTGTGAGCGTATGGCAGAGGGTTGACGTGTCCAGCAGATCGCCGACCACCAGTTTCGCGTCCTTAACAACTGCCTGGCGATGGCCTTTGCTCAGATTGTCAAAGACAGTGACTTCGTGCTCGTCTCGGATTAGCTGCTCGGAGACCACACTGCCAATGTAGCCGGCTCCGCCGGTGACAAGAATCCTCATTCTGGCTCTCTCCGAGGATTGAGGATGACCTGAAATTCAGGTACCGGAGTCGCTCGACGAGCAACAACAACCTGGGAAATAAACTGCAAGCGCTCTACCGTTTTGTGGAAAGTGAAGAAAGGCCCTACAGGAAACGCGTTCAAAAAAGCGGTCAGGTGGTCGTTATGTTGTCGCCATCTTGGGTTGGGCCGAAGCCGGACTCGCCTGGCCCGACTCAGCGGGCACATAGTACAGAATGCGACTACAGTTGTCGCAGGTGATTATCTCCGCGCCCCTTCTGACTTCGGCCATTACCTGTGGCCGCAGGGACATGAAGCAAGCAGTACATGAACCATTCCGAGCTTCGGCAACGGCAATACCATCGCGGATGCGGGCGCTGATTCTGTTGTAAAGTGAACTGAGTTGCTTGGACAAGCTATTGAAAAGCCGCTCGCGTTCAGCGCGGCTTGCGGCCAGCCGGTCCATTCCGGCCCTCGTCTCTTCATCGAAGGCGTTCAAGCGTGCATCGCGATCAGAGTTGAGACTGGCAACTTCTTCAGCGCGTTCCTTCAAAGCAGTCTCAGCTTGCTCAAAGATTTCCATCTGCTCGAGTATCTGTGTCTCGATCGTGGATATCTGCTTGCGCGCGGCATCTGCTTCGCGGATGGCTGCCGTGTACTCGTCCTGCTTTTTCGAGGACATCAGGTTACGCTCAGCACGTTCGGCCCGACCGCGCTGCTCGACCGTCTCGACCTCTAAACGGGCCCGCGTGTGTTTGGCCTCGTCTCGACGATTTTCCAGAGCCCTAATATCAGAGGCGCGCTGATCGAACTCTTTTTCGATCTCGGCGCGCCTTTCTGGGATGGTCGCTAGTTCTCGTTCTAGTTTTCGTATGCTGGTATCCAGGGTTTGTAAAGCGACTAACTGCTGCAATTCCGCTTTCACTCTCTATTTACTCCTTGGGGGATCAGGGCGTTTGAAGATGACATTCATACGTTCCGATGATCACACACTCGGAGGCTGTGGCGCAAGCGGCGGTGGCGTGCTGGTGCCTGATTAGCCTTTCTTTCCAAAAATTTGAGGGTTCTCACTTATTGAGTGGCAGAAGGGCCCCGGATAGCGTTGGATCGGAAAAGGATAGATCCACGAACTAACACTAAATTTCGTGTTAATTCGTGGATCGTTTTTGGTTTACCCACAACAACGCGGGTCGGGTCCGGCTAGATCGTCCTCACGCTCTTCACTCTGACCGGCTTGACGATTCGCGGCAGTTGGATGTTGATCTGGGGAATGGTTGGTAGTTGCATGCCGGGCATCGAGATGTTGATCTCCGGTAGGTTGGGCAGTTCGATGCGTGGGATCACTATTGTTCTACCCATCTGCGTGCCTCCGGGAACGACGTAGGGATTAGGGCCTTCTTTCGGCGTCACGCGCAAAGTCTGCTCTCTCTTGTTGCGAACGATCGTCAGGGTTACGTCACCATCCTTTTTCCTGCCAATCGCCCGCGAGATGTCGCCGGTAGCTTCGACCTTCTCACCCTCGACTGCGATGATCACATCGCCGGCTCTGAGGCCCGCCTTGGCCGCCGGCCCATCTTCAGTAACGGAAGTGACAAGCACACCCTTGCCATCCGCAATCCCAAAATAGTCAGCTAACTGTTTTGTCAGTTGCATTGTACTGACACCGATGCGACGGCTGCTTGCCAGGGCAAAAAAGTTGCCATCGTCCTGGCTACCTTCCCATTTCCAGATTTTCGGGTCGCCTTTAAACAAACCTCGTTCACTCTTAAGTAATTGCTGAATCGTTCGCGCCTCGTCGCGCTTGCCGATGGTTACTGCAACCTCCTGTTCCGAACCGCTGCGGCTGATCGTAAGCCTGACAGCCTGATCGGGCGCGACTTCTGAAATCAGCCGGCTGAGTTTCCTGGCGCTGGTAACGTTATCGTTATCCACGCGCAGGATCACATCATCTTTTCTGAGCCCCGCCTTCTCTGCCGGACTGTCTTTCACGACGCTGGTTATGCCAACGCCTCGCGCCTCACGGAGTCCGTAGCGCCCCATGTTTTCTCTGTTTACGTCTTCGGTGTTGACGCCGAGAAAGCCGCCTCCGTCCACAAACAGGGAAAAAGACTGGCCAAACGGTTCTTCTGGAACAGCTGGTTCGGGTGTAGTTGGCGTGTTCTGCTGAGCAAGCGCCACGCCGGCGCTAGTTAGAGTAATAGCCAGCAGGAGATAGAGTGCGTGTTTTGTCTTCATTTCGTGAAATCCTCCGGAAGATTTTAGTAGTTCAACGCGGGAGCGAGCGCCCGGTTCCAAAAAAGCGAGACCCCGGAGAATTCGGGTCGGAAAGCTGCGATGAAGCGCCGCACCAGGGAGTTATCTTATTCGCTGGTATAACTCCTTCGGACCACTGAGTTCGAGCGCGATTTTGCCTTCGGTATGCGCTAGATCGAGGTGCGCTACAGCCTCGGACACGGCCAGGAATCGATGGACGTCGTCCGCGCCCGGAAACATTTCCTGGGAAAGCTGCCAGGCGGTGGCTCCTTCTTTGGGTATCAAACCGATCACGTGACTCTGCCGATCGCTGATCGCCCGTACGTATCTATTGAAGAGTTCCTCAAAGTCATGCACCGGTTCGCCATGACCGCCATGGACCAGAGTTGGAGCAAATGTCCGCAGCCTCGCAAGACTGACCAGGTATTCCGCAAGCGAGGGAAACCTTTTCGATGAATCGATTGGGTCAGGAGACAAAACGGGGTTCGGCGTAATCCGTTTCAGGATGCAGTCACCCGCGATTACCGTGCGGTCTGCTTCGCGCACAAACGAGCACGAGCCGGGCGTATGGCCGGGCGTGTGAACGATATGCAGCGAGCCGGCTGAGAATTCCAACTCAGCATCGTCTTCCAACCGCTGGTACTCATCATCTGCAAACGAGTCTGCATAACGGCGCAATCCTTCGTACATGCGGCGCATGGTCTCGATCTCATCGTCGGGAACACCCGCGCGCACCAGCAAAGAGCGATGCTCCTCATATTCAAGCCTTCCGATGCGATGGCCTGTTTCCCAATTGTGCACGAGCACTTCGGCATTTTTTGCTTCATCGCGAACTGATCGCGCCAGGCCACAATGATCTTCGTGCGCATGAGTGAGCACTAT
The DNA here is from genome assembly GCA_035644135.1 of Pyrinomonadaceae bacterium. Lineage (GTDB taxonomy): Bacteria > Acidobacteriota > Blastocatellia > Pyrinomonadales > Pyrinomonadaceae > PSRF01. The sequence goes on along the minus strand of DASQPD010000052.1, from coordinate 184 downwards.
GCGGCGGATGTCGGAAATGAGAAAGCCGGCCTGGCGCAAGCCGGCCCGCAGTGCTTCGATTGCCGCTTTTGTCTTCGGTCCTGTGTCGATTAATGTGAGCGGTTCCTCAGGGATGAGGTAAACGTTGACTGGGCCGATGTAAAAGGGGGTGGGTAATGAGATTGGAATAATGCGCATCAGGTTA
>DASQPD010000051.1:0-3920 GCA_035644135.1 Pyrinomonadaceae bacterium | reverse complement strand
TGTAAATATATTGCCCGGAAAGCTCGGTGTACTGTGTGAGCTTGCCGTCCTTCCAACTTGCCAATCCTTTCAAGGTGCCAATCCAAAGTGTCCCGTCGCGCGCAACGAGCAGACCCATAATGGTGTCGGAAGGGAGTTGCTGATCCAGTGTTGGCCGCCAGGGGACGTTTTTGACACCATCGAAGCGTAGCAGGCCGAACTGCGTGCCCAGCCAGAGATAACCGTCGGGTGTCTGAGCAATGGAGCTGATGCTGCCTTTGGAAAAGCCGTCGCGGATCTTCCATGACGTGTGCGCGTACTGGCTGACATCCAACGCCGGATTCAGCGCGAACGCGGAAGAGCAACACGCCAGCAGCACGCAAGCCAGTACAATCCCGGGCGTGATGAAGGCTAGTGCTTGTGCGTGCACTTTTGGCATAAGGTGCACATCTTATATCAAAGGCTGTTCACCCTTGATAATCCTCCGAACAGAGCACTGGTTCAGTTTTTGGTCTTTTGATTCACACCGCGGCTTTAGCCCGGTGCCCCGGTGACAACAGATCAAGTGAAACCGTTTCAAACGGTTTCACTTTGAACGCGTTAGCCCGACTCGCCGCGCTGAAGCGTCGGCGTGAATGAGAATAATTTTCAAATTGAACCAGTACCCCAACAGACCTCGTCGGCTTAATCTACTTTGCGACTGAAACATGAGCATCACTCTTTTTGGGGATGGGCAGGTCACCCCAATCGGGATTGACCACCGGTCTACTCCAGAGTAGCCTCGCTTCCAAGATCGCGTCGAGACTTCGCTTATGCGTAGAGTTCCCGTACTCACGGCCCTTCTTCTTCTTTCGTTAACGTCTGCTCTGCGTGCCCAATCCACAAATGCCTCGCTCACTGGCCGCGTACTTGATCCACAGAAAGCGTTGATTGCGGATGCTAAAGTCGCTGCGATCAGTGCCGACACGAACGTGCGTGCTGAGACCATGACCGATGGCTCGGGCGAATATTATTTGGCGAATCTCGCCCCAGCCGTGTATCGGATTGAGATCGGAAAGCCAGGCTTCAAGAAGTTAGTCAAACCGGATTTGATCCTTCATGTCCAGGACGCCCTCAAACTCGACTTCGAGATGACGCTCGGCGACGTATCCGAGACTGTGACGGTGGAAGCGGGCGCGCCTCTCGTGAACACGGAATCGGCAACTGTTAGCACAGTGATCGACCACACGTTTGTCGATAATTTCCCCCTAAATGGCCGCAGTTTCCAGACGTTGATTGCTCTCACACCTGGCGTCGTGGTGACCGCCACGAAGAACGACAACCAAGGGCAATTTAGCGTCAATGGCCAACGGGCGAACGCGAACTACTTCACCGTGGATGGGGCCAGCGCCAATTTCGGCGTCATAGGTTTCACTACCCTGGTTCAGACCGCTGGGGGAGAGTTACCCGCTTTAAGCGCTTCCGGTGGAACTAATAGCCTGGTGTCGGTGGATGCCATGCAGGAATTTCGCATTCAAACTTCCTCGTTTGCGCCCGAGTTCGGACGTACGCCCGGTGGACAAATCTCAATAGCAACTCGCTCCGGAACCAATGCGTTTCACGGGACGTTGTTCGAATACTTTAGAAATGATGTGCTTGACGCTAGAGACTGGTTTGTGAACTTCAATGGTCTGCCGAAACCTCAGGAGCGTCAGAATGACTTTGGTGGTGTCTTCGGTGGGCCAATCCTTAAAGACAAGACGTTCTTCTTTTTCTCATATGAGGGCCTGCGGTTGCGTCAGCCATCGACCCAGCAAACCGCTGTTCCGGACAACGCATCGCGACAAGTGGCTCCAGCGTCCATGCGTCCATATTTGAACGCATACCCAATTGCGAACGGAGTTGCGCTCGCGTCAGGTCTGGCACAATTCAACGCTGGATATTCGAATCCTTCTACGCTGAACGCCTACAGCATCCGGGTGGATCACGTTCTGAGCTCTAAGCTCAGTCTGTTCGGCCGTTATAACTACTCTCCTTCAAGCTTAGTCTTACGTGGACCGGTTTTCTCCTCTGGCAACGTACTCAGCACCACGAATTCGGTCTTATCTTCGATACATACTTTTACCGCCGGACTCACACAACTGATAACCCCAAGGATCAGCAACGAAGTCCGGGCGAATTATAGTAATGACCGAATCATAATAAGCTACGCTTTGGATAATTTCGGCGGAGCTGTGCCGCTTCCCGATTCAATGCTGTTTCCTGCTGAGTTCTCGTCCGAGAATAGCCTTTTCCTATTTGTCATTACGGGTGCCGGAGAATACGCTCAGGGCAAGCAAGGAATCAACGAACAACGCCAGGTTAATCTCCTGGACAATTTGTCAGTGACCAAGGCCGGTCACCAATTAAAGTTTGGCGTGGACTATCGCTGGCTTGCCCCTTTCACCAGTCCATTCGCCTATCGGCCGTTTGTGTTTTTCTCGGGTGGGTTGTCGGCTGCGCCAGGCGGAGCTCTTTCAGGAATCGCCTCGTTCGCTCAACCGGCGTCCTATCAAGGTAATGCACTACTGTCACAGAACCTCTCGCTTTATGGACAGGACACCTGGAAGGTAACGCCCAGATTGACGGTAACTTTTGGATTGCGGTGGGACGTTAATCCTGCTCTGAAAGGCAAGAATTCGGCGAACGATCCATTCACCGTGGTGGGCCTGAATAATCCGGCGACGATGACGCTCGCGCCGCGAGGCACTCCGCTCTACGAGACAACCTATGGAAATGTGGCGCCCAGAATCGGAGTTGCTTATCACCTTCATGGAATACGAAACTGGGACGCCATCCTGCGCGCAGGCTTTGGAATCTTTTACGATCTCGGTCAAGGATCACTCGGAGCGGTCTCTAGCTTTTTTCCATATCTTAAAGTCAAGACCGTTGCGCCCGCGCCGTTTCCGTTAAGCCCTCAGAACGCAGCTCCTCCGGCCTTTACCGTCAATCCACCCGTCAACACTATTGCTGTGGCTGACCCGCATTTGAAGCTTCCGCGGAGCTATCAGTGGAATGTCGCGCTGGAGCAGTCGATTGGAACCAGCCAGAGTCTCTCTCTAACGTACATCGGCGCGATTGGTCGCGACTTGCTTCGCGTAACGAGTTTATTTAACCCGAATCCGAATTTTCAGTTTGTCGCGTTAACCAACAATACGGCAACATCGGATTACCATGCGCTGCAATTGGAGTTCCAGCGGCGTTTGTCAAAGGGGTTGCAAGCATTAGCATCGTATACCTTTTCCCATTCGATTGATTCTGCATCGACAGATATACTCTCGACGAACCAAGGCACACCGGGCACGATCGCTGACCCGAACGTAGACCGCGGGAATTCGGACTTTGACATCAGGCATTCCTTTACCGCTGGCGCGACCTACGATCTGCCCTTTCCAGCCTCGAAAAAAGCGGTTCATGCCTTATTGGGCGGCTGGTCGTTGGACACTTTTATTCTGGCGAGATCTGCACCGCCCGTGAATGTTGTTGGTCCAACCTTCATTATTGCTGGCGTCGCTCTCGCTTCACGGCCAAACGTCGTCCCGAGAGTGCCTCTTGAGCTCATTGGCTCACAGTATCCGGGTGGCAAGATCTTCAATCGCGCGGCGTTCACTGCGGCACCCACTGGAACTCAGGGTAATTTCGGCCGCAACGTGCTGCGAGGCTTCGGAGCTTGGCAGGCAGATGTCGGGTTACAGCGGCAATTTCATCTGACCGAGAAAATAGGTCTTCGTTTCCGGGCTGAGTTCTTCAACATCTTCAACCATCCAAACTTCGGCAATCCCGTCAACCTCCTGACCAGCCCTCTGTTCGGCCGCTCGACTCAAACACTCGCGAACAGTCTGGGATCAGGAGGCGCCAATGGCGGTTTGAATCCTCTTTATCAGATTGGCGGACCGCGTTCGATTCAGTTTGCGCTGAAGCTT
>DASQPD010000050.1:0-21888 GCA_035644135.1 Pyrinomonadaceae bacterium | reverse complement strand
GATCATTGGAAACGCCAAATTGCACAGATCATGGAGAAGCATGGACTGGCCAGCTTCATCGTTCACCCCGACTATGTTGTGGAGCAACGAGCACGAGATACGTACAAATCGCTGTTGGCCTTTCTCGCTGATTTGAGGTTGAAGGGAGAGACCTGGATTGCTCTTCCGCGGGAGGTCGATCAGTGGTGGCGAGCTCGGAGCCAGATGAAGCTGGTGCGCCAGGGGGACAACTGGGTGATCGAAGGACCCGAGAAGGATAGGGCGCGGATTGCTTACGCCGTTCTTGAGGGTGACCGCTTGGCCTACGACCTACGTCTCACCCCAGAACTTCCTGGTCGTTCTGGGAGGGACTTAGTTTTTGTCTAGCAAGTCTGCGGAGATTTCAGTCCCTATTGCGATACGCGGCCGCGCGGGGTTTGGTCCGGAGGTTCGGTGAGAAAGAAAACTGAGCTTCTGCAGAAGATTGGTCGATAAAGGGCGCGCTTTCATTTGGCGCAGTGAGAGTCGTACCCGAATCAGGGTTTTCCCCGATACACTTTTAGTCTTTTGTACTGCATCGAATGCCGTTTTTTACTCGATTCCTTTTCGCGGAACGGGGTGCTATTCACTTTCCATGAACCAGCCATGTGTGACCTAGAGGGAGGAGCTGTGGGCGCCTCATGGTTACGAGCGGCCCGAAGAAGGCTGGTTAACTCGGGCGCCGTCACCCGGCGTCGAGGCAAAACGCAATGAGCAGGCATTTTGAATTGATGGACCAACGCGGGCATGATTCCATGGCGGTCTACCCTTCTACCGGAGGTGTACCATGGGCTGCCCGAAGTCTTCCGAGCCACTACTCGCAGCGAGCGACAGACGTATCACAGGGGATGTTCGTAGCGGGTCTTTGGCGCATCATCCAACACCGCTGGCGGACAATCGTCGCATTTACGCTTCTTGTTGTCGCGATTGTCGTAACTGCATCGCTCCTCATGAAGGCACAATACGAGGCTGTCGGAAAGGTAGTGTTTCACCGGGAGAACGACAGTGGTGTGCTGGGGTTCAAGGGTATGGATACGTCCCTGGTGGAAGATCCAGAAGACCGTGCGGCCATTGACACTCAGATTGGCATCCTGGAGACCGATGCGTTAGCCATGCAGGTCATCAACGATCTCCACCTCCAAAAAACCCCGAAGCTCACCGGTCGCGTGGAACAGCCCGGCAACGAAGACCGGCTGGTGAAATCGATCCATAAGGGCCTTAAGATCTCGAAAGTAAAGGGGACACGGCTTATCGAGATTCGGTTCCGAAGCACAGATCCACGGCTAGCCGCCGATGTCGTCAACCAGTTGTCGAATTCGTATGTCGACCAGTATTATAAAACTCAATTCCAGGCCAGTACTCAGATTTCTGAATTCCTTGCGAGCCAGTTGCGGGAACTGCAAGCCAAGGTTGAAGAATCGCAGCGGAAGCTGATCGATTACCAGAAAGAAAATGGAATCTTTGGCCTGGACGATAAGCAGAACATTGTGACGGCAAAGCTGGACGACCTGAACAGAGACCTTACTGCAGCGGAAGTCGACAGGGTCCAGAAAGAAGTCAACTACCGATTAGCGCGCTCGGGACAGCCGGAGCTGGTTGCAAAACTCGAGCCGGACAACCTTGTCACCAAGCTACGTGCACAACAGGCCGACCTGGAAAACCAGATGGCGCAAGCGTCAGTTCAGCTAGGCCCCGCACACCCGAAAATAATCGAACTGTCGAAACAAATTGCTCAGGTGCGGCAGTCGGTGGATGCTGAAGTCAGGAGAATCGGTGAGCAGATAACCTATGCGTATAAAAGCGCAATGGAACGCGAACGCATGCAGCGGGCCGCCCTGGAAGCGCAGAAACAGGCGGCGGACAAGCTGAACGCAAATGCGATCCAGTCCGACATCCTGAAGCACGAGTTCGAGACAAACCGGAAGCTCTACGAAGATCTGCTGCAGAAGCAGAAAGAAGTAAGCATTTCATCTAGCTTAAAATCGAGCAACATATGGATTGTCGATCCTGCAAGACCGCCAAGACTGCCTGCAGAGCCGAATATTCTGCGGAACTTAGCGGTTTCTCTGCTATTCGGGATTTTCGGTGGCGTGTTACTGGCATTTGGCTTGACGAAGGTGAACGAAAAGATCATCACTCTGGAGCAGGCAGAGATTGCGTCCTCGCTACCTTCACTGGGTGTTGTGCCGCTGCTGGGAGCAAAGAGCAAGAATGGCGCGTCCGCCGAACTCAATGACGTCAACGGCAGCGTGAGGCCCGAGTTGGTGAGCTCACTTCGGCCAATGTCGTTAGCGGCGGAATCCTACAAAGCCATTGTGACGTCGATCTTGCTTTCGCACCGGGCTCACCCGGCAGTGATACTGGTGACGAGTTCGCTTCCGGGGGAAGGTAAAACCACAGTCAGCACGAACTTGGCAATTGCGCTCGCGCGGCTGCGGAGGCGTGTGCTGCTCGTCGATACCGACCTGCGGCGTCCCAGCGTTCATCGTGCCATGCGATTGAGCCCTAACACCGGTTTGGGCGCGCTACTCCGGAAGCCCGCCGCATTGGATGAGGTTGTAATAAGCTGCCCCGATGTACCCAATCTGTTCGTCCTGCCGGCAGGGCCAGTGAATCTGTCGGAGGATACCGAATTGCTGGTGTCCAACTTCAAGGACTTAGTAGACCGCTGGCGGATACAATTCGACCACATCATCATCGACACCCCGCCCGTACTGGCGATGACTGATGCGGTTCGCATGTCGGTGGAGGCGGATTCGGTGATTCTGGTCATTCGCGCTGGTCAGGTCGCAAAAAAGGAGTTCTTGCGCGCACAGGATTTACTCCTCAGGGTAAATGCACGCGTTACGGGTTTCGTCCTAAATGGCGAAGATCCGCACTCGTCACAGTTCCAGAATTATTACGGCTACTACGGGCAGGACCGATCGAAATGCCTCGGCGAAGGCGCGTAAGGACTTCAATACGCATTTTGATTCGCGCTCATGATCTGAATGACTCTTGTGAAAGGGAGCGCGCACTTGGAAGTAGGAGGGTCGGTTGAGGTAACTGGGGGTTACTAAGCTATTGAGTCGCTGGTGAAGACCATTCGTTATGACCGGATCTTCTGTTATTGCTTGTCGAGAGCGGCGTTAGCAATCCTCAAGGGCTGCAGCTTCCGCTGATGGCCCTGATTCAAGGAGATTGTTATGAACTTCAAATCTATTTCTTTTGCGGTGATTGCGATGTTAGCTCTGCCGTTGGCCTATGTCTTTGCCCAGGAACGTGTCGATTCACCAAGAGTTCAAGCGGAGGCTCCGCCGTCTGCACCTCCGACCTCGCGCGTTGCGGCGCGCAGTACCAGCTCCCCGCCGGACATACTGATTGGTGCCGGTGATCTGCTCGAGGTCAGCTTGTACGGCATGCCGGATTTCAAAACCGACGTGCGTGTTGATTCTGGCGGCGAGATTTCCTTGCCTATGCTGGGCACAGTAGCCGTGGGCTCACTCTCAATCGAACAGGCTCAGGCACTGATTGAAAGAAAGCTTAGTCAAAAGGGCCTTTTCAATGATCCGCACGTTACAGTTTTCGAGAAGGAGTATGCGACGCAAGGGATCTCGGTGTTGGGCGAGGTACAGAGGCCCGGTATTTATCCTTTGCTGGGATCGAGGAAGCTGTACGACGTCATATCCGCCGCCGGCGGCACCACACCTAAAGCTGGTCGGTACGTGTTGATTACGCGCCGCAATGATCCGCAACACCCGGTTCAGGTACCCCTTGTGACCGGCGCACCAGAGTCGATGGAGAACAACGTCCCCGTCGAGCCCGGTGACACAATTGTCGTGAGCAAAGCGGGTGTCGTTTATGTCGTAGGCGATGTCCACCAGCCTGGCGGTTTTGTCATGGAAAATGGCAACGATATTACTGTGCTGAAGGCCATCGCCCTTGCTCAGGGCACCAACCCTAACGCAGCTCTGAATTCAGCCAGGCTCATCCGCAAGACCCCGGAAGGCCCGAAAGATGTTCCGCTCGCTCTTAAGCAGATTCTGGCCGTCAAGGCTCCTGATCTGCAGCTGCAAGCAGACGATGTCGTCTTCGTTCCTGGCAGCGCGGGGAAGAGTGCTGCCAAACGCGGGGCTGAAGCGATCCTGCAAATGGCAACCGGCATAGCGATCTGGCGCATACCGTGAGGTGGTCGTCGGTCCAGCCGTTTCGCTCACCAAGACGAAATCCTGAACAGCACCACGCTGTGAATGCGCGTGCGCGGTACGCAAACGAGAGGAATTCATGCTTGCGCTCTTGACGGATAGAAATTCCGGTGATGTGGCCACGTACGATATTCCTGCGCCGGAGCTGCGCCCGGGTGGGATCCTGGTACGCACGCAATACTCCGCAATCAGCGCCGGTACCGAGCGCGCAACGCTCGACTTGAGCGCGAAGTCGCTCCTGGCCAAGGTAAAGGCACGCCCAGATCTCGTTAAACAGGTTATCGAGTATGCGCGCCAGAATGGAGTGAAAGCCGCTTATGAGAAGGTACATGCAAAGCTGGATACACTGACGACACTGGGATACAGCTGCTCCGGCGAGGTAATTTCGGTGGGGGATGGCGTGCACGAGTTTCGCGTCGGCGATCGTGTCGCTTGCGCCGGCGGCGCCTACGCCAACCATGCTGAGATTAACTTTGTTCCGCGTAATCTCGCGGTGCACATCCCCTCGCAGGTGTCCATGGCTGCCGCCTCCTTAACTACGATTGGTGCCATCGCGCTGCAGGGTATTCGCCAAGCCAACGTCGGTATCGGCGAAACTGTGGCGGTGATCGGTGCAGGGCTTGTCGGGGCGCTGACGATCCAGATCGTTCGCGCTGCCGGATGCCGTGTTGTGGCGATCGATCTTTCACCCCAGCGCGTCGAGCGGGCGAAGGAGTTCGGCGCACATCTCGCGATCGCTGCGAACGATCCGGCACTCATTTCAAGCATCAAGGAGTTCTCTAGATACGGTGTTGACGCGGCTATCTTGACCGCTGCGACCGACTCCGCCGAGCCGGCTGAGATGGCGGCCAAGATTCTGCGCGATCGCGGTCGCATTATCGTCGTCGGCACGGTCGGTATGGGAGTGTCGCGTAGCAACATGTATATGAAAGAGCTGTCGCTGGCTCTCTCACGCTCTTATGGGCCGGGAAGGTACGACCCGCGGTATGAGGAAGGCGGGATCGATTATCCCATCGGGTATGTGCGTTGGACCGAGCGGCGCAACATGGAAGCTTTCCTGGACCTACTGGCAACAGGACGGATAGACGTTGTCCCGCTTCTCGAGCATCAGTACCCTGCCGACGCGGGTGGAAAGGCCTACGCTGATCTGAAGACTGGTATCTACACGGCGATTCTGAAGTACGGCGACACACTCCCAGCGTCACGGAGGACAGCACCGCCAGTCGCAGCTTCGCGGCCTCGCTTCGGCGATGAAGTGCGGGTTGGCTGCATCGGTGCCGGCAGTTTCGCATCGAGCGTAATCTTCCCGGGCCTGCAGTCCATCAAAGGCGTGCGCCTGCAATCCGTAGCAACCATTTCGGGCACAGGTGCTGCTTCGGCGCGGCACGCTTTCAAGTTTCAGACCGCGGAACAACCTTCGGCGCTGCTGAATAACCCCAATGTTGACGCTGTATGTGTTCTGACGCGCCATGACACGCACGCAACTCACACGGCCCATGCGCTGCAGGCTGGCAAGCCCGTTTTCGTCGAAAAGCCGCTTGCGGTCGATCGCGAGCAATTGGCTCAACTGCAAGACGTCTATGCTGCGGAGCTGCAGGCTGGCCGAGCGCCGTTCGTGATGGTTGGGTTTAACCGCCGGTTTGCACCGTTCACTGAGAAAATCCGCCAGTTCTTCATCGGCCGTCGTGAGCCCATGCTTGTCCACGTGCGCGTTAATGCCGGGTACTTCCCGCGTGACCACTGGGTTCACGCCCATGGTGGTCGAATCGTGGGCGAGCTCTGCCATTTCGTGGACTGGGCGCGCTCCGTAATCGATACTCCTATTGAAAGTGTGGCTGCGACAGGTCTGCCGGACGGCTCACAGTATGCGTCGGATAACATCGCCGTCACGCTAAAGTTCGCTGACGGATCTGTTGCCAATCTGCTCTATCTAGCTAACGGCGACCGGAGCACCCCAAAGGAATTTTTCGAAGTATTCTGCCAGGGCGCGATCGCGCGGCTACACGATTTCCGCACCCTTGAACTGGCACGTAATGGAAAGGTCCAGAGCTGCAAGAGCATGCAAGACAAAGGCCACCGCCGTGAACTCCAATTAACAATCGACGCGATCCGTTCCGGCAAACCATCGCCCATCTCATTTGAAGAACTCGTTGAAGTTACCGAGACGACTCTTCTGGTTCACCATGCGCTCGCCACAGGAGAAGTCATCCGTTTGGCGCAGGCCGCGCCTACCGTTGCTCCCGGCCTACTGCTTCCCGAAATGCCTGACGCGCTGCGACAGCGCTCTGGCGCCAACGGGGAGTGTGTGCGCGCCTGACTAGATCTCCGCAAGCATGCACTCATTACTAGTTCGATCTGATCGAGCTTGATTTAGGCTGACGACACAATCCTTATTCCAATGCTGAGCGGCACAACCATACCGGCGGAGCAGCGAACTTTCTCGTTGGAAACTGTCCTTGTCCTTCTCGGGGCGATTGCAGTTGCCGGCTGCATCCTGGTACCCAAGGCGGGTTTGGTGATTGCTATCGGGTGTGTAGCCGTGTGGTTTGTCACACTGGTTGGGGAGGCGCTTCACGGCAGAATCGAGGGAATACTACTGTGGTGGGCGGCAGCTCTTCCCCTGGGCGGCTACTTCTTATCCTTTCCTCGGGAACACTCTATCGTGACTTTAGACCGGGTGGTCATCCTCTTCGCGTTCTTAGGGCTGTATTTCGCCAAGCCCAACACGCTCATCGAAGTGCCGAGGACCCTGAGCCGGGCTGGACTCGTTTTGCTGGCCTTTGTAATAGCCGCCTGTGTCGGCCTCGGAAAGTCGCCAAATGCCCTGAACTCCGCAAGGATTCTGTTGGACGGCTTCCTGCTCCCTCTCTTGCTCAGCTGGTGCGTCATTGCGCGGTTCGATGTTCGTCGCCGTCTCCCCGCGATACACACAGCCGTATGCATCTCTTCGATTATTAGCGCGCCGATTGCCGCCGCCGAAATTGTCGCAGGACAGGACCTGCTCCCGATTGGAACTCCCGCAATGGGCTATGGGGGCATCATTCGCCCCAACGGGCCGTTTGAGAGCAATGACACCCTCGCGCTGATCGGTGCTGTCAGCCTCTTCTTCCTCCTCTTCCTTCGCGCAGCCCTTGGTCCCAAGTTGAGCGCTGGTCGCAGAATGCTGCACTTTGCTGGGCTGGCAGCGGCGCTGGGCATGGCGTTATTGCCGCTGTTCCGCTCCGTTGCGATCACGCTGCTGCTCGTGCTGATCATTGATATGTTCTGGGAACAAAGGGCGCCCCGGCGCGCTTGGCGCGTGGGGCTCATCCTGGCATTTGTTGGGCTAATATTCCTTATCCCCACATTTGCACCCGACGTGTTCGAAGACCGCAGCAGCGGAGAAAACGCGTACGCCCGCGTTGCCCAATACGAACAGAGCCTTCGAGTGTTTTTGGACCACCCGGTGATGGGCGTCGGATTTATGAATTTCAACAGGTACGTAACCGGAGAGCTCCGTTACGTTGCGTTTTACCGTGGCGTGTCCTCGGTGGACTGGCCACACAGCAACCTGGCTCAGATACTCACGGAAACCGGCCTTATCGGTTTTGTGCCGTACGTGATGGCGCACGTGCTCCTGTTTCGGGCAATGTGGCAATTGCGCCAGTTGAACAGATCCGCGCGCCTGGCGTGGAAATACTTTGTCTATATGTTCCTGGGCTATTGGATCACCGGGCTCACGGAAGGGTCGGGCTATAGCCCTTTAAACCTGTGGTACATGTTCGCGATTGCTGTTTGCTGTAAGTATGTGTTGACGGAGCCTGATTTAATGCAGCTTACGGAAGTGCAGCTAACTGACAAAGCTTTCAGCACTCCAGCCCAAGCCTTCTGAACTGGATTGTTCCGATGAGCCGACAATCTAAAGTTTACGTGCTCGTTCTGGCCGGCCAGCAACAAGACGCACTCGCCTTTGCCCGGCGGCGCTATCCGGTCTGCGAGGCCGTAATTCTGTCGAAGACCGAGCTGCGCGAGAGCGGCTGGAAGAGCCAACTGCGTAGATTGGGGCAGCTCAAAGGCGAAGCGCTACTGATATTTACGGATCGGCTGGAATCATTGCACGAGCCGATGCTTTTCAAATGCACTGTGCTCGTCCATCGGTGCCGGGAAACCATTCTTGCGGACTCTTCAGGATCGTTTGAGGTGAGCAGCAAAGCGGGATTGTTAGGTTTGCTGCCACGATGCCTGATCGCCGCTCTGGCCGATGTGATTGTGCTTGCTTACGCCTGGATCAGCCTCCAGCTGTTTCGGGTATGGCTCAAGATTGGACGTGAACCTGAAGCGGGGTCCGCTGCGCTCGACCTCGCGTATCTCTATCCATCTCAAGCCGGTCTGGATGCCCCCGGTGGCGCGCTGACTCACGTCACAGGTTTTCTTTCGGGACTCGTACAGGAAGGAGCACGCTGCGCAATATTTTCCGGGCAGACGCTGCAGGCCGGGTGCGACGTGTACCACATTTCCGGAACTCGTTTTCCCTACCTGATCCGCGAAGGGGCGATGCTGTCCTACAACATCCGCTTCATTTCTGTTGCACGCAAGTTGTTGGCGCAAAAAAGGGCGCGCTTGCTGTATCAGAGGCACGGAAGATTTATGTTTGCCGGTGCGCTTCTGTCGCGCTTGATGGGAATTCCATTGGTGCTCGAATACAACGCCTCCGAAGATTGGATGGCAAAGTATTGGGACCCCACGCGTTTCCGTTCCTTGCTTAGGCTGTGCGAGAGAGTGTCGGTAAAGGCGGCGTCTTTGATCGTTGTGGTTTCAAATCCGCTGAAGCAAAGGCTGACCGAAGTTGGCGTGCCGGCAGAGCGAATTTTGGTAAATCCAAATGCAGTCGATCCTGGGTCGTTTCACCCCAACTGCGGCGGCGCGAAACTACGACAGGATTTAGGGCTTCAATCTGGGGATATTGTCGTCTGCTTTGTCGGTACATTCAGTTACTGGCACGGAGTCGCGGTGCTCCAAGAGACGATCCAGTTGCTGCTAGACAAAGCCCAGCCTGCCGGCGGCTCGCTGAAATTCCTTCTCGTTGGGGACGGACCGCTTGCTCCGCAGATGCGGAATGCTCTCGAGCCGTACTCGGGCAAGGGCTTAGTTACGTTTACCGGAGCGATTCCCCATCGGTCTGTCCGTGCATACCTCGATGCTGCTAACATTCTTGTTTCACCGCACGTCCCCATGCCCGGCGGCACCCCCTTTTTCGGTTCGCCCACCAAATTGTTTGAGTACATGGCGATGGGCAAGGCGATTACCGCCAGTGCCTTAGACCAAATTGCTGACGTGCTGGAACACGGCAGAACAGCATTGTTGGTCAGGCCAGGCGATCCCAATGACCTGGTAGAGGCTATCCAGCGTCTGGCGGCCGATCCACAACTCCGCATAGAGCTTGGACGCAATTCCCGCGAAACTGCTCTGACACGTCACACCTGGCGCCAAAATGCCAGGCGCGTCCTCGCCTATCATGCAGACACTGGGCTCGGCTCGAACGAGTCCGGGCTTCGAAGTACCGCTGCGGGTCCAGCGCCATCCCACAGCACAAAATTTGCAGGGCAAGACTTGCGATGAAATCCAACATTTCAACAGCCTCAGCTCAGCTTTGGCGCGTAGCGGCAGGTACGGAACTTCGCCGCAACGTCTTGGAGACCTACGGTACCCGTGTGCTTGTGCTAGTTGTGACGTTTGCAACCGCTGTGGTGATCGCGCGAGAACTCGGTCCCACCGGTCGTGGGTTCTATGCTGTGGCCGTAACCATAGGTGCGATCGGCGCGCAGTTTGGCAATCTTGGCCTGCACGCATCCAACATCTACTACGTTGCAAAAGACCGAGGGCTCCTTCCTGCTCTTATTGGTAACACGTTAGCGGTCGTCGTTGTGGCTTGCTTCGTTGCGGCCTTATGTGGAATTGGCTTTGCTTTTTGGCCGAACGTGTCACCCCTCCGCGGCTCACTTTTGCTTCTCGCGCTGGCTTCGATCCCAGTCGGACTAGCCTACCTGCTCACTCAGGGACTACTACTCGGCGTTAACGAGGTGCGGGCATACAACAACATTGAATGCGGCGGCAAACTCCTGGCGCTGATGCTGATCTGCGTCCTGGCGCTGGCTCACGGCGGCACCGTAGAACTGTTTTTCGGCGCCACTTTATCATCCGTGATGGTGACTTTCCTTTGGGCGTTACTGCGTCTTAGACGCGTTTCAGCGAAACCCCCGAAATTGTCCTGGACCGTCTTTCGTCAGAGCATCGGCATTGGGGCCAGGGCGTATACCATCGCTTTCTTCGGCTTTCTTTTACTTAGAATTGACCTACTCATGGTCAAGTACATGCTAGGCGCGACCGAAGCGGGCTACTACTCGATAAGCCAGGTCCTCGCCGAGAACACCATGATGTTTCCGGTCGTCGTGGGATTGCTCTTGTTTCCCAAACTGTCGGCGCTAAAAGCGAGAGAGGAAAAACTGCAATTGGCAAACAAAGCCGTGCTTGTGACGGCAGCTCTGATGTTGCCGGCCGTTGTGATTGCTGCATGGGCAGCGGCACCCATCATCTCGATCGCATTCGGACGGGACTTCCTGCCGGCAGTTTCCCCTTTTGTTTGGTTAATGCCGGGAACGTATTTCCTGGGATTAGAAACTGTGATGGTGCAACTTTTGAACAGCGAGGGTTTTCCGCCCATTATCGTTGTAGCTTGGATCGCGGATACAATTGTTAACATCGCTCTGAATTTCTGGGCCATACCCCGCTATGGGATAACCGGCGCGTCTATCGTTTCCTCTGTTTGCTATTTCCTGATGTTCCTTATCGTTTCTGCTGTCGTGTGGAAGCGCAACTACGCGCGACATCCAGCAGCGGCGTGCGCGCCAAACCTAGCAGCTTAAGCATAAATGCGAATCATAAGGATCCTCAAACGGGAATCGCCGTTCTTGATCGCTCGCGAGGTCATGTGGCGGACGCAAAGGGAATGGAGCAAGAGGCGCATACTTGGCCGTCTCGACCGTCCCGGCCATGTTGAATTCCGAGGTGTTCCTTACTACAACCCAAACTTGCAGACACTCAGCGAGCATAGCCGGGCGCTCATCATCGCTTTCGCGGACGAGATTCGGGCTGGACGATATCCCTTTCTCGGCTATGGCACCGTGGAACTGGGAACGCACCCGAAATGGAACTCCGATTTCATGTCGGGTGGCACGTGGTCCAACGTGCAACTCGAATGCCGCGAGTGCATTCGCCACGATGGCTCTGACGTAAAGGCGCCGTACGAGCTTTCGCGACTACAGTTTCTGCCGATCCTTGGAAAGGCGCACGTTCTTACGGGCAGCGACTCGTATCGCCGAGCGGCGAAGGACCTGCTGTCGCACTGGATTCAGTCAAATCCCGTTCCGCTGGGGGTGAACTGGACGATTGCGATGGAGGCGGCTCTACGCGCCATGAGCATCTGCTTCCTGTTGAATTTGCTTTCTCCCTTTCGTTGTGAGGAACAGGCTTGGCTCGCGATGGTGACCCGCTCCCTGGCTCAGCATCTGCTCTACATCGAGGCGAACATCGAGTTTTCTCACTTATTGACCAGCAATCACTATCTAAGCGATATCGTGGGACTTTACTGCCTCTCCGCCTTCCTCGACGGCAAAGGCATGGCAGCGAGGCGCCGAAAATACCGGCAGCGAATCGAAGCCGAAATGCCAAAGCAGGTTTACGATGACGGTGGGGATCACGAGTCTTCTACCGGTTACCAGGTATTGGTCACGCAGCTGTTCACGACTGCGCTGCTGCTGATGCGCGCCGAGCGCGCTGCGCCGGTTACGCCGGCATTCGTCGGCCGCCTAAGAATGATGTTTGGATTCCTCAACACCGTTGCCAGCAGGTCCAGCGAATTACCGCATGTGGGCGACTGCGACGACGGTCGCACCGAATTGCTGGTTAACGACCTCCACCAGATGATCGCTTGCCCGGTTGCCGAGAGGAATTCACTGAGAGTTCCCCACTTGCTGGGACTGGGGCGCCGGCTTTTCGGTGACGGCGACGGTGACGAGGACGACGCCGCGTGGTACGGCCTCACCGGCGCTACACAGGCCCCCTACTCGCAACCCCAGACCAATCCTAGTCCGGCCTGCCCAATCAAGATTCTTCCAAAGTCGGGGATTGGAGTCATAAATCACGGATCTGCTGACTTGCTGTTCTTGGCCATTCCCAACGGAATCTTAGGCAAAGGCAGCCATACCCACAATGACAAGCTCAGCTTTGTCTTGCGAGTGGATGATGAGGAAGTCTTGTGTGACTCTGGCACCGGCTGCTACACGCGCGACGTTGCAACTCGAAACCGATTCCGCAGCACCGCGGCGCACAACACCTTGCTGATCGATGGCACCGAACAGAATCGCATCGCGCTCGGGCCGCTCGGGCTTTTCATCCTCGGTAACGAAGCGGCTGTGAGTCAGATACAAGCAGGCAGAGAAGCGCGAGGCTGCTTCCTGCGCGCATCACACAGTGGATACAGTTCGCTTGGCGTCACCCACATCCGAACCATTCGCACTGTTGACGATGAACGAGCCTTTGTAATTGACGACGAACTCGAGGGCGATGGCGTTCACGATTTCGAGCTCAATTTTCAACTTGCGCCCAATCGAAGCGCCGAAGTAGCTCCCGCCGAACACGGGCTTCTGTGCCGCATACTCGGAGATCAGCAAATGCAGCTCACGATAACCGGGCCGACTACTCTTCAGGGATCAGTTCAGCCATCGCTCGTCAGTACGACGTACGGCGTAACGGTTCCGGCGGTGAAAGTGCGCGTCCGCGGAAGCGGCGCGCTTCCCGCACGGATCACTACACGTATCTCGTGGGCTGATAAGGCCAACATGGCAGCGGGCCGAACCGGCTCGTCAAAGGAAGCCAGGATTCACGAAGCTCTCACGGAAGGGGCCTTCCAGACATGAAGTTCACTCGCTCGGTACCCGGAACGGTCCCGCTTAGAGAAGAATTCACAGCAGGCCCGGACTCTGTCGACTACCCGCTTTCCGGCCGGTCAATCGTGTGTTTTGCGGGCGAGGACTGGTGGTATCACCATCCGCATTCGAAGAACCACATCCTTAAGCGGCTGGCCAAGCATAATCGTGTGCTGTTCGTGAACTCCATCACCATGGGCCTGCCTTCGATCAGCAGTCCGGAGTTTTTTCAAAAGATACGGCGCAAGCTTCGCAGCTATCTACGCTGGTTGCGCAAGGTGCCCGAAGGGTTGTGGGTGATGACGCCGATAAACGTGCCGCTGTACGGCTCACCTGTAGTACGCGCGTTGAATCGCTTGCTGCTCACCCTACAGCTCCGATTGGTGATGCTGATTCTCAATCTGCGAGATCCCATCGTGTGGGTGGCCATTCCTACGGCTGCCGATGTTGTGAGTTTGCTCGGCGCCAAGTTGCTGGTCTATCAGGTTTCTGACAAATACGATGTCAACGAAGACAGCGCGCTCTCGCGTGCCGTAATTCGCGACATGGACGCTCGTCTGAAGCAGCGCGCCGCGGTCGTGATGTATTCCGGGCGGAAACTCTATGAGGAAGCCGAAACTCGGCACCGGTATTTCCTCGAGCAAGCTGTGGACTACGAGCGGTTCGCCAACCTGCCCCCGGAGACGCCTCCGGAAATCGCCGCAATTCCTCGGCCAGTGCTGGGATACGTAGGCGCTGCCGACTGGTACACCATGGACGTGTCCTTGATCGAACACGTGGCCAGGGCGCGGCCCGACTGGCACTGGGTTTTCATCGGCGCGAAATCGAATGTAGTGCAGCTGACGGCGCCCAATATCCATTTTCTTGGCCCCAAGCCTTACTCCGAACTCCCTCGCTTCTATCGTCACATTGACGTGTGTGTGCTGCCTTGGGTCCAGCACAACGTATTCACCAGCTATGGAAGTGCGATTAAAGTTCGAGAGTATCTTGCAACCGGCAAACCGGTGGTGATTTCTCCACTGTACGAGTACCTGCGCACGCCGGGCGTGAGAATCTACCGGTCGGTCGACGAATTCATCCTGTTGGTTGCTGAGGCCTTGGCCTGCGATACGCCTCGCGAGCGCCAACTGCGGCAAGACGCTGTTCGGGACTGCACGTGGGACGTCCGCGCCCGAGAAGTGGCGAGCCTCTTTCGTCGTCTGCTCGATGGTCAAGACGTTCGCAAGGCCTTGTTACCGCGCGTTGAGCAGAGACAAATTCGAAGGGCGCTTGAGTGAGTCGCAGGCCGGTCCCTTGATTTTGAGACGGCGACTATTTCTATAAACGTTTTACCAAGTGCTCTGTACTAGGAGCCTTGGGTACTGTCCAGGATTCACCATGCGGTTGGGGAGGTGTGCTGATGTGCGGCATAGTCGGAGTACTTTCCTTTAATAACAGTGCTTTCCGGGTCTCTGAGCCCTATTTGGTGCGCATGAGGGATGTAATGTCACACCGCGGACCAGATGGCGCCGGAATCTTTGTCTCTCCCGATCGGCGGCTTGGCTTGGGGTTTCGCCGGCTAGCGATCATTGACCTATCGGAAAGAGCCATGCAGCCGATGAGCAATGAGGATGGCACGCTTTGGGTGGTCTTCAATGGTGAGATTTACAACCATGCCGAAATTCGTGCGGAACTGGAAAGCCGCGGCGGACACCGCTGGAAGACGGACCATTCCGATACCGAAGTGATTCTGCATGCGTTCGAGGAATGGGGTATCGAATGCGTGCACAAGTTTCGTGGCATGTTTGCCATCGCGCTATGGGATACGAAACAGCGACAGTTGTGGCTGATTCGTGACCGCATCGGTGTCAAGCCGCTCTACTACAGCATTCACCATGGACGTATCACTTTCGCTTCCGAAATCAAGGCGTTGCTGGAGGACGAGCAGCAGCCACGTGACGTCAATGAGGAGGCGCTTTATTACTATTTGTCGTTCAACGCGACACCGGCGCCGCTCACCCTCTTCTCGGGTATCCAGAAGCTTGCTCCAGGCACATGGCTAAGAGTCAACGAGGACGGTCACGTCCAGGAATGCCGATACTGGGACGTTTGGGATCACACGCAGCCATTGACCAATGTTTCCGAGGATGAGATTGCCGAGCGCATCCTTTCCGAACTCCGCACTTCCGTTAAGCTCCGCAAAATCAGTGACGTTCCAGTGGGGGTTTTTCTCTCCGGGGGCATCGACTCAAGTACGAACGCAGCGCTGTTTTCCGAAGGGGACGGCCAGCCTGTCAAGACCTTCTCGATTGGCTATGACCGAGAATACGAGAGCTACCCCAGCGAGCTTGGTTATGCCCGCAAGATCGCGCAGAAGGTTGGCGCGGACCACCATGAACTGTTGCTGAAGGAAAGCGACCTGCTCGAGTCTCTTCCTCTGATCATACGACATCAGGATGAACCGCTGGCAGATCCGGTTTGCATGCCGGTCTACTATGTTTCAAAACTTGCTCGCGATGCCGGCGTCATTGTTTGCCAAGTGGGAGAGGGCTCTGACGAGCTGTTTTGGGGTTACAAGTACTGGAGAGATTCTTTGCGTCTGCAGCGCTTCAGTAATTCGCTCCCAATTCCCAATGCCCTCAGAAACTTGGGACTTGCCGGTCTCAATTTCGTGGAGCGCGGCCGAAACGCCTCTTATCGGCGCCAGTTTTCCTGTGAAGTTCTACGGAGAGCCTTGTCAAACCGGCCGGTCTTCTGGGGTGGAGCGGAGGTGCTCAGCGATTCGCAGAAGCGGCAGTTCCTCTCGCCACGATTGCTCAAGAAATTCAAGGAACTGAGTTCTTGGGAGGCCCTCCGGCCGATTCGACAGCGGTTCGAGGAAAAATCCTGGGAGCCATCGCCTCTCAATTGGATGACTTACCTCGATTTGAATGTGCGATTACCGGAACTCCTGCTCATGCGCGTCGACAAGATGAGCATGGCGGTCAGCTTGGAAGCTCGCGTCCCGTTTCTCGACCACAAGTTCGTAGAGCTCGCAATGAGCATTCCAGAAGCGGTAAAAACCAGAAAAGGCGTGCTCAAGTATATTTTGAAGAAGGCCGTCAGAGGCGTGATACCAGACGAGCTTATTGACCGGAAGAAGCAAGGCTTCGGCGTACCGGTCTACGAGTGGTATCAGACTAAGTTCGGAGAGCATTTAGTGAAAGAGACGAAGGACTTTTGCGAAAACACAGACCTTTTCCGGTTTGAGGAAGTCTTGCCTTTCCTGCCGAAAAGAGGGTGGGCGCTGCTGAACCTCGCTCTGTGGTGGAAGCAGTACATTGGCTCAGAATCGACCCCACCTCAACCATTCCTCGCACCAGCTTCCTTAAGAAGTGAGTCAAACAGTCATCGAAACATCTCGTTACCTGTTGAACCCAATATGGGAACTGCATCTACGGCGCAATCGGGGGGACGAAGCTGAACAAAAATGTCAGCTGTCCTCGTTTGAAGAATTGAAGTGATTGAAATGAAAAATCCAGCGTGCCCCGAGTTGGCACAGGCCAACTCATACACGCGTTGCGCAAATCGTTGTTCGTGAAAAAGGAACACACCATTTAGGCAACAGGGTTAGGGCAAGGTAAAGTTCGCCAACCATACAAACATTAACCGAAAATTTTGCGCGAACAGGAGTTATTACCATGACTGATATCCAGCATATCACTCATGAAGTTCCCGGATCTCAACTAACGCGACTCCAAGAGGCGCAAAGTTCCAGCTCGAGGCAGTTTGTATTCAAGAGATTTCTACTTTGTACGTTTATCCACGCAAGCATAGCTCTTTCGGCGTTTGCTACGTGCACGGCTCCCAAGAACGCGATCGAGGCGGAGAATTGCTTGCCTGGCAATCCCGTAAGTGCTTGGTATATCGACGGCGCAGGCTCACCAAACATTCGAGGGTTTGCCACCGACATTAGTGTGAATGTAGGCCAGACGGTTTTCTTCAAAATCGCGACGAATGCCAGCGCATACCGGATCGATATCTACCGGTTGGGCTATTACCAGGGCAACGGTGCGCGGCTTGTGGCCTCTGTTTCGCCTTCGGTGCCATTGCCCCAAGTTCAGCCCGCCTGCTTGACGAACACCTCAACCGGGTTAACCGATTGCGGAAACTGGGCCGTATCGGCGTCATGGGCGGTGCCCAGTACGGCCACCTCAGGAGTCTATATTTCCAAACTTGTGCGGCTGGATACCAGCGAAGCTAGCCTCGTCGTTTTTATGGTGCGAAATGACTCCAGCCATTCCGACATTTTGGTGCAGACTTCCGACCCCACCTGGCAGGCCTACAATGAATACGGGGGAAGCAGTCTGTATACGGGGCCAATCACCCGCGCCTTCAAAGTGAGTTACAACCGGCCGCTCACGTTGCCGGGCATGAATACCTCTTTCTTCACTGCCGAATATCCGATGATTCGCTGGCTCGAAGCGAACGGGTACGACGTCAGCTATTTCGCCGGCGTCGACACGGACCGCAACGGCGCGCTGATCAAGCAGCACAAAATCTTTATGTCAGTCGGGCATGATGAATATTGGTCGGGCGGACAACGCGCCAACGTCGAAGCTGCCCGAGCAGCCGGAGTGAGTCTCGGATTCTTTAGCGGCAACGAGATCGCCTGGAAAACGCGTTGGGAACCAAGCATTGATGGTACCAATACACCCTATCGCACGCTGGTCTGTTACAAGGAGACGCTCGCCAGCGCGGTAATTGATCCTGCAGACCCACCCACTTGGACGGGCTTATGGCGCGACGCTCGGTTCAGCCCACCAGCCGACGGGGGCCGCCCGGAAAATGCACTAAGTGGCACGCTGTTCGGCGTGAATGAGACGCGAAACGACCCGATCATCGTACCTCAGGCGGACGGCAGAATGCGCTTCTGGCGGAACACCAGCATTGCGACGCTCGGGCCGGGCCAGGTGGCTACCCTCCCAGCGGGAGTGCTGGGGTATGAGTGGGACGTCGACACTGACAACGGATTCCGCCCTGCAGGGCTTATCCCACTCTCGACGACGACTCTGGCGGTCCCAGAATGCATTCTTTACACTGGAAACGTCACTTCAAACGATGGTTACGCCATCGGTAGCTGCACGGCCACGCATCAGCTGACGTTGTATCGAGCTTCCAGCGGAGCCCTTGTTTTCGGAGCCGGCACGGTGCAGTGGTCTTGGGGGCTGGATACCACTCACGCCATCGCCGGTACCCCTACGGATATCAATATGCAGCAGGCAACCGTGAACCTTCTCGCAGACATGGGAGCTCAGCCGGTGACGCTGCAAAGCGGGCTCGTGCCTGCGGTTGCTTCAACCGATGCCACCCCGCCCAAGTCAACGATCACTTCGCCTGCCGCGGGAAGCAGCGTCGTTGCTCGCTCTCCCGCAACAATTTCTGGTACAGCAGCGGATTTTGGTGGCGGCGTTGTCGGTGCCGTTGAGGTCTCAGTGGATGGAGGACAAACCTGGCACCCCGCCGCTGGACGAGAAAATTGGAGCTACACCTTCGTGCCCGTTAATTCTAGCCCTCTGAGCATCCAGAGCAGAGCCGCTGATGATAGCGGAAATCTAGGGCTTCCGAGTGCAGGCATTACGCTCTCGGTATCCCCACCACCCTGCCCCTGCACCATCTGGCCTAGTACGGCCGTGCCCACGGCTGCCGACGTCGGGCCATACTCGCCACTTGAAGTCGGGGTGCAATTCCGAGCGGACAGCGATGGTTACATCACTGGCATTCGTTTTTACAAGAGTGCCGCCAACACCGGCACGCATCTAGGTAATCTGTGGGACACTTCAGGTGCCCTCTTGGCGAGCGCCACGTTCACCAGTGAAAGCGCTTCCGGCTGGCAACAGGTAAATTTCTCGAATCCCGTGGCCATCACAGCGAACACAGCATACGTAGCTTCCTACCACACCACAGTCGGGCATTTCAGTATGGACCAGAATTACTTCGCGACCTCCGGAGTGGACAGCACCCCCCTTCACGCTCTGCCAAATGTTGGACCGGCCGCGGACGGAGTGTACGCATTTGCCAATACCAGCGCTTTTCCCGCAGATGCATACAACTCTTCGAACTTCTGGGTGGACGTGGTCTTCAACTACAATGCGGGGGCGCCTTCCCCCCTTTCAGTCAGCACGGTTTCACTCCCGAACGGCACGCAATCGGTGCCGTATAACCAGAGCCTCGTGGCTGTCGGTGGCACCGCCCCGTATAGTTGGTCGTTGCCTTCGGGGACGCTTCCGTCTGGCTTGACTCTGTCCGCTAGCGGGCAAATCTTCGGCACGCCGACCATTTTGGGGACCAGCAGCTTCACCGTGCAAGTGACCGACTCGAGTGTTCCGGCCCAGACCGCCACCCAGGCATTGAGCGTCACCGTTGTCGGACCACTTGACCCCCAGAACAACGCCGAGCTGAATGGCAATTACGCATTTACCTTCAACGGGATTGCTGGCAACGGCGGCGTCTCGTCTGTCTTTGCCGCCGTGGGAAGATTCACGGCGGACGGGGCCGGGAATGTGACGAACGGCGAACTGGTTACCAATGGCGTAGGTGCCGGGGCCACAAGCGCTCAACCGTTCACCGGGACCTATGCGATCGGTGCGGACCACCGGGGCGTGATGACCTTTAATATCGGCGGCGGCAGTGCGAAGCTCACATTCGCGATGATGGCTGACGGCAACGCCCAGTTCATCGAATTCGACGCCTCAGGCGGGGCGGGAACAATCGGCTCGGGGACCATGGAAAAAGCGGACACCACGGCGTATAGCACCGCCAGAATAACGGGTGACTATGCGTTTGGCGCCGCCGGTTTAGACAACGCAAATAATCGCGCCGCGATCGAAGGCCGATTGACTTCGAATGGGACAGGCATTCTCACCAACGCGGCGGGGGACGTCAACGCTTATGGCACCGATTATTCGATGAACTTTACGGCGGCGAATTACACGGTGTCCAATACCGCCACGGGGCGCGGCACCATCCATTTCGACTTCACGTTCGGCGGAATACCCGACAGCCTAAATTTCGTTTTTTACGTCGTGAATTCAGGAAAGTTGTTTGTGATGGAGAGTGACCCGGTCACGACTGCAACCCCGTTGTTAAATGGTGCGGTGGTGCAGCAGCAGATTCCCGCTGGAGGCTTCTCCAACGCCTCGCTGAACGGCAATATGGTGATTTCCCTCATCGGGCTCTCCGCGTGCGGTGGTGCGACAGGCACGGTGCCCAAAGCGGGCGCAGGTTTGCTCACTGCTAACGGCAACGGCGCCTTTTCTCTGACCTACGATGAGAACTTCTGCAGGGCTCCCAATTCCTTCACCGATGCGCCGGGGACGTACAGCGTGGCCAGCAATGGGCGTGCATCGATTACGATTGGAGGATTCAACCTGGTCGCCTATCTGGTGAACTTGAATCAAATTTTCCTCTTCGTCTCGGATCCCAATGTTCTGTTCGGGTTCGGCGAACCCCAGGCCGCAGGGTCGTTCACCAATAGCGCGCTGAAGGGTACTTATGCTGGTTTTGCGACCAACCCGGCGGCATTCGGAGTGGTTGTCTTCTCCGGCGAATTTACAGCGGACGGCGCCACTCCCGCCGGCAATATCACCGGCACGGAAGACATCGGCGCCCCGAGCGGACCGAACCCAAGCGCGGCCTTCAATGCCACCTACTCTATCTCCCCATCGCCAACCAATGGCCGGGGAACCATGACTGTCACTTCCGGCACGGGAGGCAACGCCGGCATCTATATGATCTCCGCCTCGAAATTCGTGGCGGTTTCGTTGAGCGATCCCAATCCCGCCATCATGCTCTTCGAGCAGTCTCCGCCCACCGGTACGCCCACTCCAACCGTCTCCTCGCTGGCGCTGAACCCGACGAGCGTCATTGGGGGGACGCAATCTTCCACTGGCACGGTGACACTGAGCGGGCCAGCGCACGCAGGCGGCGCGCAAGTCACGCTTTCCAGCAACAGCGGCGCGGCTAGCGTGCCTTCCAGCGTGATCGTTCCAGCCGGCGCCACCAGTGTGGCCTTCACCGTCAGCACCAGTGCGGTGGCTGCGGTGACGACGGCCGCCATCTCCGCGTCTTACGGTGGCGTGAGCAAATCAACCACGCTCACTGTGGCGCCCCCGCCCCTACCAACCGTCTCCTCGCTGACGCTGAACCCGACGAGCGTCATTGGGGGGACGCAATCCTCCACTGGCACGGTGAAGCTGAGCGGGCCAGCGCCCGCAGGTGGCGCGCAAGTTGCGCTTTCCAGCAGCAACGGCGCGGCTAGCGTGCCTTCCAGCGTGCTCGTTCCTGCCGGAGCCACCAGTGTGACCTTCAGGGTCAACACTTCCATAGTTCTCGTCTCAACTACCGTCACAATATCGGCTTCCTATAACAGTACGAGTCGGACGGCAACCCTTGCAGTGTTGTTGTAGCAACATAGAAATACCACCGCAAAGGCCAGACAAAGATTGTTTGAGGTCGAGCCGAAGTCGGAGTAAACGGGAATCGGGATGCTACTTGGTCTAGCGCCAGCCAGGACCATGTCACTAAGATCAACTGATGATTCGTCTCAAATCGAGAACGGTTGTCTGGTCACTTGTTTGTGGGCGAACGCGAGCCGCTCTTCTCTTGCTACTCTTGTTCACCCTCGCCAACTCGATCGCATGTAATCTGCTCAATGCCAGTAAAACAAGCAGGAACACCGTTTATCTCAATCGCGACCTGTCCAC
>DASQPD010000049.1:0-11905 GCA_035644135.1 Pyrinomonadaceae bacterium | reverse complement strand
CTCAGTTACGGGCAGCCAGACACTCACGCTCAATGATGTCCCTGCGGACTTCAGCGGCACGATCACGCCTGGTGGCGCGGCGGTGACGGTGACCATCACCACCGCGGGTCAGAACGGACAGTTAACATTTTCCGGCACTGCGACACAACAGATCACTGTCCATATAACTAATAACCCCCTGGGAACCGTCACCGTAACGCTTCGTAAACCGGATGGCTCACAACTCACATCGAGCACATCAAGTAGCAGCAGCTTTAACCTCGCTACGCAGACACTGCCAACGACGGGAACATACACAATCAGTATCGATCCAGCTGGAGCGGCCACAGGTAGTCTGAGTTTGAATCTCGAAGTTCCAGGAACGAACTTAGCGTTAAACAAGACCGCGACGCAATCCAGCACTGCCTGGGGTGGGACAGCGGATCGTGCCGTGGATGGTAATACCAACGGCAATTGGGCTGCCGGCTCTGTCACGCACACAGCCGTAGAGAACCAAGCGTGGTGGCACGTGGATCTGGGAAGTGTTCAATCAATCGCCACCATCGACGTGTGGAACCGCACTGACTGCTGTGGCTCAGCCTTAACCAACTTCTACGTTCTTGTTTCGGATCAACCATTTACCTCTACAGACTTGACGACAACTTTAAACCAGTCGGGCGTTTGGAACTTCCATAACACCGGGCAGGCAGGGACCCCGACTTCCGTCGTCGTGAACCGTACGGGGCGTTATGTACGCATTCAGTTAGCTGGCGTCGAGCGCATTTCGCTAGCCGAAGTGCAGGTCTTTCAGGGTCAATAACGGAAAGTACGGCAGTCCACTTGCGCCATTGACATCAGCGTGAATCTCGCGGGCTTGTAAGAGGTCCGCTCATCGGAGAACAACCATGAGCAAGCGCGTTGTTAAGATATTGGTCATCTGCCTGTGCACGACATTGGCAATCGGACCAAGCGTTTCATTAGCTGCCACAACCAAAGCAAGTAGCAAATCGGCTTACCCGTCCTCAATCGAGACAGGTGTCACGCGTTCTAAGAGAAATGGACCGCCAAAAGCTCGTCCTTATCAAATAACAGCCGGCCTTGCCGGCCAATCCGCCACATTACTGCCGGACGGCCGTTTACTCCTGATTGGCGGTGAGGATGTGGACGGCCCACGAACTGGAAGCGCGATTCGTGACACACGCAGTGGAGAAACAGTGGCGCTACAGGTTGGGTTGCATCAAGCGCGTGCTTGGCACTCTGCAACGATCTTGCCCGACGGTCGCGTTCTCGTTTTGGGTGGAATTGGTGCCGATGGCAGAGTCCTGGATAGCGCTGAAATCTTCGATCCTGAAACCGATTCATTTGTACTGCTGCCTGCAAAGGAACTAACACCACGTGCTCATCACACCGCGACTCTATTGACGGATGGTCACGTTCTGATCGCAGGTGGCCTCTCGGCCAACGGCCGACTACTCGGCAAAGCCGAACTGTGGGAGCCAGACACTCAAACCACTACAGTCTTGGCTGGCAAACTCAATATAGCCCGGCAAAACCACCTAGCGACTCTTCTTTCTGATGGCAGTGTGCTGATCGAGGGTGGAATTGATGCTGACGCTAACGACATTGATGTTGGTAGTTCCGAGACATATGACCAGGTAGAAAACCGATTCAGCTTGACGGCACTCACTTCTGCGCAAACAGATAAAACCCCGCCTTATGTTGCCGCTTCCGTTCCTGCGGACGGAGCTATAAATGTACCGGTAGACAGTCGCGTGGCTTTCCGCTTCTCAAAATCCGTTCGCGTCGAAACTATCAGCGCCCAGACGATAAGAGTCATGGGAGCAGAGGGGACCATAACCGCCAAGGTAGTTCCGGCAGAGCATGGCAGGCTTGCTTTCATTACACCATACGGCTCGTTGCTTCCTGGAAGCACCTACACAGTTGCGATCGCTGGCGTCAAAGAGGGAACAAATGAGCTTGCGACCACTTCCGTCACCTTTAGAACAAAGGAAAGCAAAAACGACAGCAAACAATCTCAGCCTAACTCGTTTGCTGGCGATGCCGATTGGCTACCGGACGCTGACAACCTGCGCGGCAACTGGAAAAGCAAGTATGAAAGGTCAGATTGGCAGGACCTTGCGCCATTGCAAGCTGTTCAGGGCGAAACGGCTCTCGCTGGTCAAGTGTTGACTCTAACCGGCCAACCATTGGCAAATGTGACCCTACGTGTCGGCAATGAGACCACACGAACTGATAGGTCGGGACGCTTTCTGCTTAGGTCACTCAGCGCTGGACACCAGGTGTTGGTAATAGATGGCCGCACTGCAAGTACTCGCGGCAGAGTCTACGGTACCTTTCGAGCTGGTGTCGATATTACGGCAAATAAAACAAATACGCTGCCTTACACGATCTGGATGCCACGATTAGATATCGCTCATGCCGTCCGGATCACTTCTCCAACGACGAACGAGGTCATCATAACCAATCCGCGTATACCCGGCTTGGAACTTCATCTTCCAGCAGGTACTGTCGTTCGCGACCTCGATGGCCAGATAGTGACGCAGATCAGTATTACTCCCGTCCCCACTGACCGCCCGCCATTCCCGCTGCCGCCAGGATTTAATGTCCCGGTCTTCGCTTCGATCCAGCCAGGCGGCGCTCGAGTGATCCCACCGCGAGCCCGGCTGATCTATCCGAATTACACAAATGAACGACCTGGCGCGCGAATCGACTTCTGGAACTACGATCCGGAAGAAAGAGGCTGGTACATCTATGGCCAGGGCACCGTAAACGCAAACGGCACACAGATCATTCCCGATCCAGGTGTCGCGGTTTACGAATTTAGCGGGATTATGATCAGTTCCGGTGGCAGTCCGCCTTTAGGCTGGCCAGAGCTTGGCGATAACGACGAAGATGGCGACCCCTTAGACTTGAGCACGGGCCTCTTTGTTTATGACAGAACAGATCTTGTTCTGACAGACGTCTTACCGATCTCGCTTACTCGCACATACCGGCCTGGCGACAACGCGTCACGCGCATTCGGAATTGGGTCGACCCACCCTTATGAGATGTTTCTTTGGTCAGTGACGAACTACACGGCTGCAGATCTGATCTTGCCCGATGGTGCACGCGTCCACTATGTGCGGATCTCGCCGGGCACCTCGTATACCGATGCGATTTACGAACACACAACTACACCAACTGTGTTTTATAAGTCTCGCCTCTCCTGGAACGGGACTGGGTTTGACCTAAAACTAAAAGACGGCACCACCTATGTCTTTCCTGCTGAGTCTGGGCTCAAGTACATCCGCGATCGATACGGAAACCAGACCACGATTACGCGATCGTCTGGCACTACCGGTAACATCACCGAGGTCACTTCGCCCAACGGCCGTTGGGTGCAATTCACCTACGACACCAGCAACCGTATCACCCAAGCAAAGGACCACACAGGGCGCACTGTCAATTATACGTATGATGCAGGTGGTCGCCTATGGAAGGTAACAGATCCTAATGGTGGAGTGACGGAGTACACGTATGACGGTTCAAACCGGATGCTCACCATCAAGGATGCGCGAGGAATTGTCTACCTCACCAATCAGTACGACGCAAACGGCAGAGTGATCAGACAGACTCAAGCCGATAGTTCTACTTTCCAGTTCGCTTACACACTTGATGGCAATGGGAAGGTCACTCAAACGGACGTCACTGATCCGCATGGCAACGTGCGGCGAGTAACCTTCAACTCGAGCGGCTACACGCTAACCGATACATCCGCCTTCGGAACTCCCGAACAACAAACCGTAACTATTACGCGCGAGTCAGGAACCAACCGGCCTCTGAATGTCATTGATTCACTAAATCGGAAGACTGCTTACGGCTATGACTCAATGGCTAACCTCACAAGCATTACAGTCCTCGCCGATACGCCGCAAACAGTCACGACGAGCTTCACCTACGAACCAACCTATAACCAAGTGACCAGTGTTACCGATCCGCTTAGTCACACAACCAGTTATGCCTACGACAGCAAAGGCAATGTAACCAGCATCAACGATCCACTCAATCATCAGACTAGGCTCGCATACAATCCTCGCGGTCAGCTAATTTCGATGACCAACCCTCTGGAGCATACGACCCAATGGTCCTATAACGTGGGTGACCTTTTGTCTGTCACGAACCCGCTCGGAAACACCACGAGCAGGTTTGTAGACGGGCTTGGCAGGCCCGTCAGCACCTCCGATGCCCTAGGTCGCATCAGCAGGTACACCTACAACGCTCTTAATCAAATAACGGAGGCCACTGATCCGCGTGGAGGCATAACTTCATTCAGTTACGACCAAAACGGCAATTTGCTCACTGTTACTGATGCACGCAACAGTGTTACTGGCTACACCTATGACGCGATGGACCGGGTTGTGACGCGCAGAGATCCGCTGCTGCGCGACGAAAGTTATCAATACGACGCTAAGGGGAATGTGATTCAAGTCACCGATCGCAAGAGCCAGATCACAGATTTCACTTACGATGCTCTTGATCGGTTGACATTGGTGACATATGCGGATAATTCCACGACAAGCTACTTATATGACGCAGGCAATAGGCTCCTTCAGGCCGTGGATTCTCTCTCGGGAACGATCGCTTTCACCTATGACAACCTGGACCGGTTACTAAGCGAGACAACACCACAAGGCACGGTAAGTTACACATACGATTCCGGTGGCCGGCTCGCGTCCATGACAGTCACTGGTCAACCTACGGTCAACTACAGCTACGATGCCGCTGATCGGCTGACAGGCATTACCCAGGGGCAAAGCTCTGTTGCTTACACGTATGATTCGGCGGACCGCCGCACATCGCTCACGCTGCCCAACGGGTTGGTGGGTGAGTACGGCTATGACGTGGGCTCGAACCTCACGAGTATTACGTATCGACAAGGTGCGAATGTCCTGGGCAGTCTCACCTATCAATACGACGCGACCAGACAGCGAACGAAAGTTGGCGGCAGTTTTGCTGGCACCAATCTGCCGCAGACTCTCACCTCAGCCACGTACGATGCTGCCAATCGGATGACACAACGTGGGACCACCGCATTTAGCTATGACAACAATGGCAATCTCCTCAGTGACGGTAGCAATTCCTACGGTTGGGATGCGCGGGATCAATTGTCGGCAATCAGTGGCGGCACGGCGGCGGGTTTTCAGTATGACGCATTCGCTCGCAGAACCAGCAAGACGATCAATAGCCAATCAACTCAATATTTGTACGACGGCGCAGATGTGGTTCAGGAACTCGCGGGCGGTGTGCCGACCGCGAATATGTTGAATGGACCGGGCGTCGATGAACGTCACACATGCAATTGCAACGGTGGAAGCAGCACATTGCTGACGGATGGATTAGGGAGCGCGCTGGCACTAACTGATTCATCGGGCGCAGTGCAAACGTTATACACGTATGACGCCTTCGGCAATACGACAAGTACTGGGGCTCCCAGCAGCAACACGAGCCAGTACACTGGCCGCGAGAATGACAGCTCGGGACTCTACTATTATCGCGCTCGCTACTACAGCCCTACATTGCAAAGATTCATTAGCGAGGATCCGATTGGCTTCGCTGGCGGCGATGTGAATCTTTATGCCTATGTCGGCAATAATCCAACCAGCTTTTCCGATCCGTTAGGTACTAATCCGTTCATCGCCGGTGCAGGGGCAGCGTGCCTTGAAGGAGCACTAATCAATGTGGGGATGGATGCACTGTTCGACACTTTGGCGGGCAGAAAAATTACGCTAAGCGGGATCGGGCGCAGCGCTCTAATGGGCTGTGCCACCGGGCTGCTTTTCTTCGGGCTCGGCCGAGCCTTGCAGGCTTTTCGCCGTGGTATGAGGGGAGTTCCTGGTAGAGCGCCTGACGCCGCGCAGCGGGTATGTTTCGTAGCCGGAACGCTGATTCAAACTACTGAAGGAGACAAACGGATAGAGGATGTGCGAAAAGGTGACCTTGTATTATCATTTGATCCGGAGCGCGCGAACGCCGGGAGTCTGAAGCCACAAGCCCAATTAGTTACCCAGACATTTGCCCGTACTGCCTCGGCGGTGTTGGACATTCATATCGGCAATGCCACAATCACGGCCACACCTGAACATCCGTTCTGGGTGGTTAAACAGGGATGGACCGCGGCAGGCGAGTTGCGACGTGGAAGTGCGTTGCTAACTAAGGACGGCACAGTTGTTCACGTTGATACAATTGAGCGACGCGAGGGTAAATTCAAGGTCTATAACTTCGAAGTTGGAGACGCGCACACCTATTATGTTTCGGCTCTTGGAGTCCTTGTTCATAACCAGTGCGGTCCAGAAAGACCGATTTACAGATCAGGTGATACCAGCCCATCAGGACTTCAGCATGGCAAGGACGTCTCTTATAGGGACTCGCTCTCGGAGCCTTTTCCACAAGGCCCAAAAGGGCCGGTATTCAACAAATCTGAATACATCATTACGGACGCTAACAAGCTCCCTCCGGGTTCAGTCGTTTATGATGGGGGGACGGGAGGCCACCCTGCCGGTCATGTGACTGTAAATGCACCCGTTGATGCAATTAAGCAGGCTTCAAAAAGGAAGAAGTTTCCGAAATTCTAAGCGTATGGACAAAGCAAGTAAGCAAGCGAAAAGAGCACTAGAGGCCATTGCTCTAAGTAACGAGAGGCTCATTGATCTAACAGTGAAGCTTAGATTTCGTTCCGAGGTGACAGAAGTGCTACATGACCTCGACGTGCGGAGGTATGAATCGGGATCGACTGTTGAAGGATATGTCGACGCTCAGCTCCAAAACGGTAAGGGCATATGTTGGTGGCTGGAAATAAATTGCGATGAAGATAAGTGGCTTTTTGAATCTCGCGTTACCGTCAGCAATCTTCGCGTCGATGAAGGCTCAGAAGATCTAATAAGATTCGAGGATAAAACTGCAGAAACGCTTGATGAGTTCGTAACGAGTTTGGAAAAAGCAACCTCAGAACTAGTGGAATCCGCCAACTCGATTGATCTGAATACCTGCGAGCGCATCGCGAGTCCTGACTAGGTACCAGCATCCTAAAGCGCATCCACGAGTCTCGCCGCCCGTCATGGATTAGCTTGGTATGAAACACCGGGGGCCTTTGAGCACGTAGCCTTTCGTGCCCCGACGCCACTCACGAAAGAACAACCAAAGGGGTAATCCAAGAATGCCTGGGCATATCTTGATCGGCTGCTAACGGTGCTGCCTTAGACAAAATTGTTGTTTTTGCCTCGCTTCGAGCTAAAGGATAGGTGTGGGTGCGAAGAGATACTCGCCCGTTGATTTCAAACTGAACACATTTAGCTCGTTGGGTGCCCTTTCTAAAAAGCGTCCGAGGCTTCAAAGACTGACAAAAGATAAGGAAAGTAATGATGACAAGTTTGCTCGCAGTTCACTTACTAGTCTTGGTACTTACCTTTACGCAGGTAGCATTTGGACAAACGTCGAAAACGACGGTTTCAAGTGCTGAAAAAGCGCAAGTACTAAATGTGTATCGGCTATTGAATGAAGCTACCCTTCGCAATGACTTTGATACCCTGGAACGCCTAATCGCCGACGATTTTCGCTCTTTGGGGACTTTCGGTGAAGTAACAGGAACCAAACGGTCACTTTTGGACATGATGAAGGCGGGCAGAATGAAGTCGACATTCCATAAGGACAAAACATTGAAAGTCACAATCAAGGGCATTTGGGCAGTAATAACAGGAGAGGCGATAGAAAGAGGAACGCTGAATGGACAACCGTTCAATTTCCTAGCCAGGTTTTCTGATGTTTATGAGAAACGTCAGGGTCAATGGCAAAACGTACAGACGCGAATAAAAGCAATTATTCTGCAGTAACAAATTCATTTCGATAACCGCACTCTTGTTGGTTCAAAGGTTCGAAAGAATTCTGGTTTTCCGGCTTTATGCGAGTTGTCATCGCTAAAAATCCTTCACCCGCTGAGAAGATCAAATGAAGATTCTGGGCAGCCTTTCGCGATGGCCAGCGAGTCTTATGTGGGCAATGCCGCTTATTTCCCTTGTGGTGGTAATGACCCTTGCCGGCCAGGAGTCTCGCAGCCATTCTGATGGAACTAGCAAGGCGAGTGCAGAGTTTTTTCAACTGCCCACCGCTATTGATAAGCGCATCTGGGGCCGGAGGATCCCGCAGAACAATCCTATTACGACGCTGAAAGTGACGCTCGGACGGACTCTCTTTTTTGATAGACGATTGTCGATCGATGGATCGGTGAGTTGTGCCACCTGTCACGATCCGGCGAATGCTTTCACTGATCATAAATCAGTAGCGATCGGTGTGTTGGGCCGCTCCGGGACACGAAATGTGCCTACAATCTTAAATGCCATGTTCAGTGATCAACTCTTTTGGGATGGTCGCGCGGGTTCCCTTGAAGAGCAAGCAAAACAACCTCTGACGAACAGGTTTGAAATGGGAATGGGTAGCGAAAAAGCTGTGGTGTCGCGTGTAGCAGCCATTCCTCGATATCGAAGCGCCTTTCAAGTGGTCTTTCAAAATGAAGGGATAACCATTGATACGATCGCCAAAGCAATTGCCGCATTTGAGCGTACGCAGCTCTCCGGAAACTCCCCGTTTGATCGGTTTATCAGTGGCAACCCTGAAGCGCTTTCAGAAGCTCAGCAACACGGATGGCTGGTATTCAAGAGCAAAGCGCGTTGTGTTGAGTGTCATACCTATAACCCT
Organism: Pyrinomonadaceae bacterium; assembly: GCA_035644135.1. Taxonomy (GTDB): domain Bacteria; phylum Acidobacteriota; class Blastocatellia; order Pyrinomonadales; family Pyrinomonadaceae; genus PSRF01. The sequence goes on along the minus strand of DASQPD010000049.1, from coordinate 3,178 downwards.
GCCTCTCCGTTCTTTACTGATTTCAAGTTTCATAATACTGGTCTCGCCATCTCCGACAAGAACCTTAAGATCCTGATGAATCAGGTGACGGAAATCCAAAGGTCGAATAAGGAAGCACTCAGTCTGTTGAATCACACAGAAGGAGTTTCAGAACTGGGACGCTATCTCGTGACACAGAATCCGAAAGACGTGGGGGCCTTCAAGACTCCTACCCTCAGGGACATTGAGCTGACAGGGCCATACATGCATAACGGCTCCCAAAAAACACTTCTCGATGTTGTGAAGTTTTACGTTAAGGGAGGTGGGCCTAATTCCAATCTTGATGAGCAAATGCGCCCCCTCAACTTAACCGACCCGGAGATTAGTGATCTCGTCGAGTTCCTAAGAGCGTTAACCAGCGATGATATCTTGCGAGAAACCCAATCCGCGAGGCCGCAAACCCGTTCCGCGGCGCCGAGATAACAAGTTAGTCTCATTGCGGCAGCTCTTTTTGCCGCCAGTCTCTGCCAGTCTCTACTCGTCGCACGTAGATCGAAGCTCCCTCGACACTATCAACGCAGACACGTTCACCCGCCTCCAACGGTGGCTCACCCGCCGCGGGATATGCTGTCCAGGTCGAACCGAAGACTTTGACTGCTCCTTCGTTCATGGCTCCCTTGCTCGAGGAAACTACAGTGCCAATTTTTCCCGGGAGAGAGTGCACCCCTGTTCGCAAAGAATCACCCGTCTTCTCGCGCGAAAAATAGTTTACAAAGATCGTCCGTGAGGCAGCGGTGAGCCCAATCGAAACGGCAGCAAAGACAAGAAACTGAAGCCCGAGGTTGTGAATGCCGATCAGATCTACCAGCGCCGCCGCGAGGGCGCCAATGCCAAACCAAAAAAGCACAAAGCCGGAGGTAAATATTTCTGCCACCATCAAGATGGCTCCCAACACCGCCCAGAAGATCCAGATGAAACTATCAGTCATCTTCGGCTCTTTCGCTCGAGTCGCTCAGTCGTTCGTTTCAGATATGGCAAAGCGTGCGGATCGCTGCTTACTTTCCAGATGAGTATCAACCCTTCACCATGCTCTTCAACAAAAACCAGATGTTTGCCGGACGTTCAGCCAGCCGGCGCATAAAATAAGGATACCAGTGTTTGCCGTAAGGAACATAGATCCTCAGGTTATAACCGTCTCGCGCCAGCTGGTGCTGCAAATTGCGCCGAACGCCAAACAGCATCTGAAATTCAAAGGCTTCTTTACCGATGCCTTCTTTCTGCGCAAAGTCGATGGTTGCTGCGATCATCTTCGGATCGTGAGTGGCGATACCGTGATAGATGCCGCTGCCAAGCAATAATTGCATCACGCGCACGTAGTTGTTGTCCGTATCTTTCTTGTCAGGAAACGCTACCTCGGGCGGCTCATTATAAGCTCCCTTACAGATCCTGATTCGCGCGGGCAGCTTCAACAGTTGCTGGGCATCTTCGTAAGTGCGACGCAAGTACGATTGCAACACGATGCCCACGTCATTGAGCCCAAACTCTTCGCGCAAGCGCTTGAAAATGTCCAGCGTAACCTGGGTCACGTTGGAACCTTCCATGTCAACGCGGACAAAGTTCCCGCGGCTGGCAGAGTCTGCAACCACCCGGCGAGCATTTCTGTAAGCAAGCTCCGGATCCAACTCCAAACCAAATTGGCTCAGCTTTATTGAAACGTTCGAACGGATGCCTGTTTCATCGATCCTGGCAAGAATGCGCAGATACTCGCGGACCTCCTGTTCCGCTTCACTTTCTGCCGAGACTGATTCGTTGAGGTGATCGAATGAGGCCGTGGCGCCCTCAGCGTTGATTCCGCGAATGCTCGCCACCGCTTCGGCGATTGTTTCTCCCGCAACAAACCTGGTCGTTAGTTTTTTGAAAGGACGAAAACGGGTTGCAAAGTCTTTCAGTCCCTCCTGGCGTGACAAATAGATTAGCGCGCTTCTAGTGACCATTTTGGACTATTGGACCGCTGGCATTGAAATTCAGTAGCTGGCGATCTTATCTTTTCGACCGCTGTGGTATCCTTGCCGGGCAATCATAATCATTACTTCAATAGGAGCTGCATGACTTCAAAGCAGGATAGCTGCAAATGCGTCTGAAGCTCGTGATTACCATCTCTTTGCTCGCAGCCTTGATCGGCGCCGGAGCTTCAATCGCCATCATCCTTTTTGGCTTTTCCTCATTTACAAGTCTCCGGCATCCGGGTCCGCTCGGATTAACCAGCCTCTTATTACCAATCGCGACTGTGCTGCTGGCATCCGTTTTCGTCTATCGCCACACCGCTCGCCGGCGCAAACTTCAAGCTTTGCTTACGGCGATTTTGGCAACATTTCTCAGTCTTTGTCTTTTTCTGCTGGCGTCAGTCCTGACCGCCAGGTACAAATCTATCCAGCCGCCTTTACCCGCAGGCCCGACAGCGACGAATTAAACAAGGAGGATATTCTCACTTTAATTTCCTGGCCGAGACTCTCACATCCAGCTTTCTCATAACGCAGAATTGAGACCTATCTGTTTTTGCACCGGTCGCAGAGCATCAATCACAAATCTTATGTGCTCTTCCAGATCAACGCCCAGTTCCTCCACACCTTGCCGGATGTCTTCACGATTTACCGAGCGAGCAAAGGCCTTATCCTTCAACTTTTTCTTAACCGACGACACTTCCAAATCGTCAAGGCTCTTTGACGGTCTAACCAGGGCACAGGCCACTAAAAAGCCACAGAGCTCATCCGTGGCAAAAAGTGCGCGCGCCATGTCTGTGTCTCGCGGCACACCGGTGTAAGTAGCGTGGCCCATGATCGCCCGGATGATCCGCTCGGAATAGCCACGACCGCAGAGAATGTTTGCGCCGGTAAAAGGATGCTGGTCAGCGCCGGGAAACATCTCGTAGTCAAAATCGTGCAATAGCCCCACGAGTCCCCATTCATCTTCGTCAGCATCTTCCGCGCCGTACCTGTGGGCACAAGCACGCATGGCCGTCTCGACTGCCAGCGCATGTTTGCGCAGACTGTCGCCCTTAGTATATTCACACAAGAGTTCCCAGGCTTCGTCGCGGTCAGGCATTGATTCTGTCAGCAGGATTTTATTTTTGTGAGGCTCAAAACTAGCACGGCTTTGCAAGTCAAACAAGCTGCCAGATTGGTGATTATTGAGGGACAGT
>DASQPD010000048.1:0-3314 GCA_035644135.1 Pyrinomonadaceae bacterium | reverse complement strand
CCACAACGCCGGCCATTTCGTAACCGAGAATCAGCGGCAGGTGTGTTCCAAATTCCTTGGCGTATTTGCCATTCAGAATCAGTGGATCGGCTGGATTTACGCCGCTCGCGATCACGCGCACGAGAATTTCGTTGTCCTTGGGTTCCGGGACCGGCACGTCTTGGTATTTCAGCACTTCCGGTCCGCCGTATTCGTGCGCCACGACCGCCTTCATCGTCTTCGGCAACTCGGCGCTCGCAAGCGAACTAGAGATAATCGAGGCGAAAAAGGCGAAGACGAACATTCGTCTTCCAACGAGAGATGCGGATCGCAGCAACGTCACTCCTTCGATTCGGGCACGGCTTTCTCGGCAGCTTGAAAACCAATCTTGGAATGCGTCCCGTCGCAAAACGGTTTCTCCGTTGACGCGCCGCACCGGCAGAGCGCCATTCGTTTTTCGACAGGGTATTTGTTTCCGTCGGCATCGATTAATTCCACTTCGCCGATTACGATGTAAGGACCGTTCTTGATTGTCTCGATTGTTACTTGAGCCATAGGTGCAAACACTAAAGCATCAAATGCCAAACCCCCAAGCACCAAGGACCAAGGAATCAGTAGGGTCCAAAGCTCAAAACGGCAACGACTGCAGAATCCTGGGAGCACAGGCCGCAGGCCTGTAGAGTCAGCAGCTTGTCGAACGCATCGAATCAATGCGCGCAGGATTTTGTGAACGCCGTTTGTGCCAACACCTTTTGGAGCTGAAGCCGGACGCTCACCTTCTGCATTTGCGATGCCTGCCCTTACAGGCCTGCGGTAAGGGCTGAAATTTCCTTCGCTTCCTGCGCAATCGTCGCTTCTTGTTACGCTATTTTGCGATGCGTCCTCAAAACACTCGCTCAGCAAACCTGCAAAAGCGTTGTCTGGTTAATTTCCGATTACTGTGCCAGCGTAGTTCTCCTGATTCTTCCGAAAACGAAAACCATGTGCTCGGAAGGATTGCTCTGTATTTTGTGGTCTATAGAATGATCTCGCTGTGCTGAGGATTTTCCGCCATCAGATCAGTCAGGGATCGCTCACCATCGTTGCCGTTTGTGTCTTCTTGGCGGCGATTACGTGGCTGGTCTTCGGCCAGACGCTGGGTCACGGCTTCGTTGACTACGACGATCCGCAGTATGTCTATAACAATTTAGAGGTGACGAGCGGCCTCAGCCTGCACGGAATGACGTGGGCGTTCACGCACAGCTACTTCAACAATTGGCATCCGCTGACCTGGCTAACGCACATGCTCGATTGGCAGCTGTACGAGCGGAAACCTGGCGGCCATCATTTCACGAACGTGCTGTTGCACACAGTTGGTGTGCTTTTGTTGTTTCTTGTGGTCGCACAGATGACGGGAGCGCTCTGGCGCAGCGCTTTCGTGGCGGCACTCTTTGCGATTCATCCCCTGCACGTGGAATCAGTCGCATGGATCGCAGAGCGCAAGGATGTGTTGAGCGGCGTGTTCTTCATGCTGACGTTGGGCGCCTACATTCGCTACGTTCACCGGCAAACCCTTGGCCGATACGCGGTCGTGTGGATTTTGTTTGCGTGTGGGCTGATGTGCAAGCCGATGCTGGTGACGCTGCCCTTTGTGCTTTTGCTCCTGGACTATTGGCCGCTCAACAGAGTCAGAAATCAGAGGTTCGAAGTCGGAAGTCGGAGATTAGGAGTCAGTAGTCAGCCGCCTTCAGGAAGCTACGGAGAGTCGAGGTGGTCACTGGTTCGCCATCTCATATTGGAAAAAGTCCCTTTGCTCGCGCTGTGTGTAGTCTCCTCCGTTATTACTCTTCTCGCCCAAGGGGACGCGATCGTTTCGATCTCGCGGTTGCCGTTTTGGTGGCGGCTGAACAATGCTTTTCTGAGCTACATTGTGTATGTGCGCCAGATGCTCTGGCCATTCGGTCTGACGCCGTTCTACACCTATCCTCAAACAACATTGCCCGGCTGGGAAGTCGCGCTTTCCATTGTGCTACTGATCGGGATTACGGCAGCAGCGACCGCTCTGAGACGAGGGCATCCCTATCTGGTAACCGGTTGGTTCTGGTACCTTGGGATGCTTGTGCCTGTGATCGGCGTCGTCCAAGTTGGTTCGCAGGCGCATGCTGATCGTTACACATATCTGCCGCAGATCGGCCTGTATCTTGCGCTGACGTGGATGATTGCCGATCTGGCGAAAGCCTGGCGTCGCCAATGGATTTTAACCGCGGCAGCGACAGCCGTGATTGCCCTCTTGAGTTGGAGTGCATGGATTCAAGTCTCGTATTGGCGCGAGAGCGAGTCGCTGTGGAAACACACGCTTGCTGTGACGGCAAACAACGAGGTAGCGCACAACCACCTTGGCAAGCTCTTTCTTGAAAAAGGATTGATCGATGAAGCAGTCGCTCATTGCCAAGCGGCAGTGAATTCGTTGCCAAATTCCCCGATGTTTCAGGCCAACCTGGGTACGGCCTTGCTCCAAAAGGGCCTGACCGATGAGGCGATTCTTCATTTCCAAAAAGCGATGGAGTTAGCGCCGAATCGCACCGAGCGCGCCGAAGTGCAGTCTAATATGGGCAATGCGCTCCTCCAGAAGGGTCTGGCAGATGAGGCAATTGTTCAGTTCCAACAGGCGCTGGAATTAGCCCCAGCCGACGGGATCATTCACAGTGATTACGGCAACGCACTTCTTCGGAAGGGCCTGGTAGATGAGGCAATCGTTCAGTTCCAACAGGCGTCGGAATCAGCTCCGAACGACAGGATCATTCACAATGATTACGGCAACGCACTTTTTCGGAAAGGCCTCGTGGACGAGGCCATTGTGCAGTTTCAAAAAGCGCTGGACTCAGGGGTCGAGGATGCTTACGCGCCCAGTATTCACTACAATCTCGGCAACGCTCTTCGAAAGAAGAAATTGCTGGGCGAAGCGGTCGCTCAATATCGGGAGGCGCTAAGAAGAGAGCCTCGGCTGGTAGCCGCCCTGGACAACTTGGCGTGGACATTGGCAACAGCTCCAGATGCATCGCTTCGGAATGGCTCTCAGGCGCTTAAGTTGGCCATGCAAGCCAACCAGCTTTCCGGAGGCAGAAATCCCATCGTTCTGCGTACGCTGGCTGCGGCTTATGCAGAGAACGGGCAGTTCTCTAAGGCTTTCGAAAGTGCTAAGAGCGCCTTGGAATTAGCAAACACGCAGAGGAACCAAGCTCTCGTGGAAGCGCTGCAGCATGACCTCTCGCTCTATCAGAAAGGGTTGCCTTATCGCTAGCCCTGATCGGTATCGGATCTGCGACTTAACCCTAACCATCCGATGAAGCCAGCGG
>DASQPD010000047.1:0-3246 GCA_035644135.1 Pyrinomonadaceae bacterium | reverse complement strand
TGTAGCCTGCGCTGCGGAGGCTCCCCAGCAAACGTCCGAGTGCTCCTCCACCCCACCAGGTGCCGGCACCCGCATCGACGAGGATTAGTTGCTTGCCAGTGTTGACCAGGAAGCCCTCATCAGAAACATCCAGCAGGCGCGGATCTTCGTGCAGTGCCTCTGCAACACCATCCATCGTCGCCTTCGTTCCGTTCAGCCAGTGCGGATCGAATACGCCGTGACCATCGAATAGGGCCGTCACTTCGAGGTCGCCGACTTTCTGTCGGTAGAAGCCCGGCACCTGATCGTGATGTTGCGGTGCGGCAGCCAGAGCTGCGTTCGGACCGGCGACAAAGCTGGCCAGCGCTGCCAGCAGAGCGGCGGCGAAGCGCAGCGCATTTCTCTTGAGCACGTTTCTACTCCTAACAAAAAGCTTGTTCTTCATAAGATCTCCTTCTCGATCCTTAAAGTCATTTTCGTTTTGTCTAATTGAGCGAGTGCACGCTGAGTGCCACTTGGAATTCCCCTGAATCACAGGCCTTGACGCCTAACTCCGAGCTGCTTTTTCGGCGTTTGCTGAAACTTCGGCCCGCAAATCGTCGGAAGCCGGCTCGCGTTTAATTGAACAATCCGTTTGCGGCCGAAGAGGCCAAGTCAAAATCTGAGCGAACTGCTATTTGGTGGGCGAGATGGATTCAGTGAACTAAGGATAGAGATTATGAAGTCTTAAAATGGTGTCGCCAGCGGGCAAGATTCTTCGTTCGAAGGCAAGTTTTTGATTTGAGATCCCTGAAATTTCTACTCTGTCACTGATTGTGTTCGCCTTGCTGGTGAAATGAGTCGCGAGAGTTGCTTCAGTAACTCATCGTTGTCGACTGGTTTAACCATAGAACTCCTTCGATTCAACCCCAGAAGAGTTGGTCGGTTTCCTGCGCTGGCCGAGGGTCAGCGCTCAGGAATCGCGTGTTGCTCCTCGAAGCAAGACTCCAGATTCTTTAGGTCTACCGGAACAAGTGCTGGTGAGCCTTCCGGGGCAGCCCTCAAATATTGCACAGGCCACGAAATTTGCTGCCTTAGCTCACGCGCTGCCCGCAAGGGCCAGTACGGATCTCGTAGGAATTCGCGGGCGATGACGACAGCGTCCGCCTGTCCAGTAACGAGGATGTGCTCGGCCTGAGTGGGAGATGTGATCATCCCTACCGCACCGGTCAGGATGTTGGCTTCGCGGCGGATCTGTTCCGCAAACGGCGTTTGATAACCGGGACCGACCGGGATCTTTGCATGCGGCACATTGCCGCCAGAAGAGCAATCGATCAGGTCGGCGCCAAGTTCTCTCAATTGGCGGGCGAGTTCAATCGACTGCTGAATATCCCAACAGCCTTCAATCCAATCCGTCGCCGAAATGCGCACGAACAGCGGTGCTCGCTCCGGCCACGTACTTCGAACGGCGGTAACAACCTCGCGCAATATTCGCGTGCGATTCTCGAATGAGCCTCCGTAGGCATCTGTTCTCTGATTGCTGAGGGCCGACAGAAACTCATGAATCAGGTACCCATGAGCAGCGTGAATCTCGAGCACTCGGAAGCCTGCTTCACAGGCACGGCGCGCGGCGGCGGCAAAAGCAGAAACGATGTTGTTGATGCCGTCGATAGAGAGCGCCCGTGGCAACGGATACTCATCGGCAAAAGGCAACGCGCTCGGCGCAACTACATTGCTCCAACCCCCTTCGCCTTCGGGAATCCTTCCGTGCCCTGCCGCCGGCGCGTAAGTGCTGGCCTTGCGACCGGCATGCGCCAACTGCATACCAGCTACGCTGCCCTGCTCATGAATAAACCTGACGACTCGAGCCAGCGATTCAATGTGATCGTCCATCCAGATGCCCAGGTCCTGCGGACTAATCCGGCCCTCCGGAAGAACCGCAGTTGCTTCGGTAAGCACAAGTCCAGCCCCGCCTACGGCCCGGCTGCCCAGATGCACAAAATGCCAGTCGTTGGCGTATCCGTCCGTGCTGGAGTACTGGCACATGGGCGAGACAAATACTCGGTTCGCAAACGTAATATCCCGAATCGCGAGAGGATCAAAAAGGTGAGTCATACGGTGCCCTCCGCTTACCCTTGCTCCCGAAACACCTGCCCATAGGTCTTGCCAGGGATAAAAGTGATCTTGTTCGCCCCGTTCCCACTCGGCTTTGAGTTCGGGCGTCGTGATGTCCCAGTCCGGACGACATTTTCTCAGCATGGCGCGCAAGTCTTGTCGAAGCTCTTCGATAGTTGGCCGACTAAAAACCCAGTAACCATTGTAGATCTTGAATATCACGAGACCAGGTTCGAGAACGATGACATGCGGGATCATGGGATTGTGCTCGGGGTCCGTGTACTCGGCGATGTCGAGGTCCTTCTGAACCTTGCGTCCCGGATCGGATAAAAAGGGCCAATGAGCGCCGACGCCGTCGCGGTACTCGTTCGTCGTAAGCATGTTGTCCGTACTGATGGTGACGAGGCGGGAGTAACCGACTTCCATCTCGTGGTGAAGTTGGACCAGACCCTGGGCCTGGCGCAGATCCTTCGGGCAGTATCCTCCCCGGCTAAGCACCAGGATCATGGGATCTGGCCCCTGTAGATCCGAGAGCTTGCGACGTTTGCCACTGTGATCGGTCAGCTCATAATCGGGAAACACTGCGCCAGCTACAATGTCCGCTCTCATAAAACCTGCCCTTCTCAGAGATAGTAAGCTAATTCCGCGATCGTTCGAACTCGATCTTCAATTGAACGAAAACTATTCATCAGCGATTTCTTCTATTCCGACCCGGATGCTTGATCTGCTAATTGTTAGTCATAACCCATCCCGGCCATGGAAACGCATAAGCAATCACAGCCACAGCATTGTTTTCAGCTGTATTGGTGCTCATGTTTGCTATTCCTTCTTCAGTCCACAGGCACCGCATCGGACACGAGTGCCAGGGCTGCCTGCGCGCAATCGACGTCGTTCTGCACTTTGGGCGCCCCGCTTAACCCGATCGCGCCGACAACTTCTCCGTTCACCTTAATGGGAAATCCTCCACCCCATGCTGCCACACGCGGAAGCGTCGGGATGCCGGCCAAAAGCGACGGGTCGCCCTGGATAAAATCGAAAAACTCCTGCGTGGAGACGCCGAACAGAGCCGTGTAAGCCTTATTCTTAGCAATCTCAATGGTAGGGACCGAGGCCCCATCCATCCGGCTAAAGGCCTTGAGATTGCCGCCGTCATCGAGAATCGCTACGTTCTCG
>DASQPD010000046.1:0-14177 GCA_035644135.1 Pyrinomonadaceae bacterium | reverse complement strand
GTGGCGCGAGGGAGTCACCATTCAACTTACCCCATATGTTTCCAGACGTCTCCGATTGAATGTGCTTCAGGAACAGCTTTTTGCATTGCATATCCAGCAACCGTGAAAAGCATTGCGACTAAAAATGCCGGTAATAAGGTTCGACGAACTGCAGCTCGCAACCAGTGCCGTTGCTCAATATTTTTCACTCTTCTATATAAGCCCACTACCAAAACGCCATCAACCAGGATTTCCGCAAGCAGGGCAGGAGCGATATAGACTATGTAAAGCTTCGCGATAAGTCCGCCGACTAAAGCAATGAGAGCAATAACAAGAAGCCAGCCTTCTTCCAGGTCTAGATCGAAACCAATTCCGTGCGAGGCAGAACTACTACTAGAGGCTGCTGACGAAGATGCGACGCTTTCTCCCCAGCTTCCGCCTGCGCCACCTCCGCCGAAATCTCCGCCGCCACCAAAGTGCAAGCTTCCTCCGGATCTGGATTCCACAGATGAAATAAAGTCTAAAGCTGAGGGGTCGAGGTCGGCTTTCAAGTGACGCCCATGCGCCCAAAGCCACAGACGCAGCAGTAACAAAAACAAACAATACGCAATCAGTTCACTTATGTGGCGCCTCCACAGTCGAAAAACGTGTTTGTATTACCTTCCCCCGATGAACACATCTTTGGGAATAAAGAGTACGTGGCCTGAAGCCTCCTTGAAAAGGACACCGGCGTCAGCCCACTCTACGGTCGATTTCTTCACGTGACTATCGATGTCATCGTATCCAGGATGGAATGAATACTCGATGAAATGTCCGTATGCTGGGACGCCATTTTCGCGTCCGACGTATATCACGTAATGCCGCTCCCAGTTCAACGGGAAATAGGTCCAATTAACATCTCGTTCTACTACCGATAGGAAATATGGATCAAAGGACTTGTAATTTATCAAATCCGACTGCTTCCACTGGCCGATAATTTTATTCGAGGGTCGATGCAAGAAGTGCGTGAAGACCAGAGCCAACGGTATCGAGAGAATGATTGTTAGCAGGAATGTCCAGAATCGCTTCATACTTGTGTGCGTTACCGAAGCCACCTAACGCTCCTGTTCACCGCCGGCGAGCGAAACCGCACTTGCAGCGATGTAATAGATCTGTTTGAGAAGAATGCTATCGAGCCGTCCTGTGCGACAGCCCGGTTAGATGTTTCCGTGAACATACGGCGCCAAAGTGTTCGCCAGAGCGACTGCCTCCCTTTCTTCAAGGTGAATGCCAAATCGGTAGGTATCTCCATATTTCGTATCGACGGCAACCGTTCCACCGGCGAGCTGCCATTGCGCTAAGGAATTGCTAAATGCATTCATGCTGCCAAAGAACCCTGAGGCGCGGAGATTAAACAGCTCGCGGATAGGATAGACTTTGGCTAATCCCTTTCCAAACACTTCGCGCTTGTGTGTAAAAAGGCCATCGCGGACGGAAATCTTCTCCTGACCGAAGGCACTCCAGACCCATGAGCAAATGGCCAGAGTTTCTCCAACGGCCCATCCGCATAACCATACAAGCAGTATTGGACCAGGGCTTTGCCCCGTGACAAGTCCGGTAATAGCAGCTATTCCGCCGAACGTCCAACCTGTTAGCCACACTGGAAGGAACAGCAGCATGAACCAATTCTTCTTGGTCTTAATCCGGACGGTTATGCCGTCAACGTCTTTAGTTGTCTCGATCCGGTTTACGGTCTCCATACTATTCAACTAGAAATATTGAATGCCAACGAAGAAGATGTAAATACGGTGAGAACGGGAGGTAGTGGTCTTTTCATCGTAAACACTATCCACAGGCTTTGCACAAAACGATGCGATGGTCTGTACAGTACCGCGAGCGAAGCGACCGGATGTGACACTCGACTTCCTGATGTGATTCTCATAATTGGCAGCCAGTCAATTAGTTAGTTGAAGCGTAACGTCCGGTCGCTTCGCTCGCGGTACTGCACTGATCGCGCTCCCCGTGGCGGTAGTCAGGACTTTTTGTGCAAAGCCCTATCCACACGATCATGCGAAGAGTCCTTTCGTCAGCATCAACAGCGATCCAACAATTTGTTGGGCAGCCCCGCATCATGGATCGAGTTCTTCGTCTTTCCAGGTCGCCAAATCATAAACTGGCCTCGGCAACCGCCCCTCCAGCCACTCGGCGCACTTCGCTGGAGGAAATTCGGCATCGTCGCATTCGATCACCCAGGAGAGAAATTCGCGCGGGCCGCCATTCATGTACGGAGGTGGTGAGACAGGTTTGAACACTGTCGGCAAGCGCTCGTCGAGCGAAACGTAATTGAGCACATACCCGAACTCCTGCACCACTCGCCACGCGAGTTCATGATCGATGTCTATTGCGAATTTAACCCACCATATTCCTTCCGGGTCGGAGCCTTTGCCGATGGGCCCGATAACGGCAGGGACACTCCCAAGAAAGGTTTCGAGTGCGGTGAAGTCCAGCATCACATTAAACACGCTCCCCACGCGCCGGCCCAACGACGTTGTTGGATGGCGCCTATCGGATAAATCTAGCCGCCATACTCTTCGACCTCGCTAATTCCTTTAACTCGGTTACAACCGGGTGTGAGCTAAAGAGTGCGAAGAATCTCACCGTCGGCATAAAGACAATCTTCTCACCGAACTCGGAAGGGGTCTTAAGCCGTATTGTGACTGGGTGAATATTGACCCATACGTTTTCTGTCACATCGTAGATTTCTGATAAAGGAATAACAATCTCCTTCAGGTAGTTGGATACGTACAAGAAATCGTCATCAACGCTAACTTCCTTCAGCCGGATACAGCTCCAATAGATGAAGGCAGAGCCACCAAGCCAGAAAAACAGGAAAAGCAACTTAGGAGGTAAGTCTGGGCCTTCAAAGCCGCCCAGGAACATTCCCAAAGTGCCCATACCAAAAAGAGGAATCCAAAAAGCAGGAAAGATGATCTTCACGAGGAAGGTTTGAAGAGATGATAGTCTCCGTTTCATAAAAATCGAAGCCATCCAACGACGTGTTGGATGCAAGCCCAGATAGCCTAATGAAGTGCTTACAGATTTCCGCGTACTGCTCATTTGGAACTCTTCTCCTAACCCAATGATATTGTTTCCCCCGGAGGCCGTCGACGAGCCAGGCCGCACCATCATTAGGCACAATCTCATCGATTGTTGAGGGAACCTCCCAATAAGACGAGCGGTTCAGCAAATTGGTAAAGTCGCGCCACTCGAATGCAGTAATAGGACGAGCGTTGGTCTCTTTGAGATTTCCAAATTTGGACCACCCTTTGCTGTCGAGCTCCTTGGCCACCATAAAAGCCTTACTTCCCGAGCGCCAAACGCGCACTAGCACTGGAGGATGGAACGAAGGGATCCACGTTAAGCTATAAGCTTCATCGACACAATCGGGCATTGCGTTTAGAGGCGGTTCTTGAAAAGCGGCGAAAAATTGTGGGTCATCATCCTCCCTAATCTTTTTGACGACGATGGTCGGATCATAAACTGGCACACACTCGCTGGTGGTTGCTGAGGGTATACGAGTGGCTGGGCGCCTGGAAAGCCACAGGGCAGCAGAGGCGATGCCGAGCGCAAAGGCAATTATCGCGATTATGGCCCTAAGAGCGATTTGTTTCATAAATCTTTTAGACGCAATGGGAGTCAAGAAGTTCCGCCCAACGATCGAATTCACCGGGCGCGGGCGAACGCCATCCAAGCTGCGATCTCACGAACAAGTTTGAGAAGCGCGCTGTCCCACGCTCCGGTGCAATGAGTTGTTCGGCTGCGCCGTCACCGAAAGCGTGAAGTTGTACTTTAGGCATGCACCCGATGTTTAAAAAAACCTCCGAATAATCCCCGACCGCGCTCCGACGTCGGTATCAGTTCATCAATTACCTCGTTGAGAGTTTCACGGCCCAGGCCTCTGTTCTTTGACTTGATGAGGTCAGTTAACTGTGGGGCAATTACCAGTTCAGTAACTTGGCCGGTTGAATCATACGAGGCGGTTACAATGATTCCAGGACGAATCAGGTACGTTTCGGCCACGGACTGGCCATATTTTCTTTTTCAAGTCGTCTCTAGATTGAGCGACTACGGCCGTGCACATTATTAGAAGAATGACAAGCGCTTTCACTTAAGCCTCCTCATGTATCAAGAGAAGCCGCCGAACGATCACGTTGACCGGGCGGCGCGATTATTAGGCCGTTGGATGAATCAGTCGATACACGCGCGCCATCAGTTAGAAACGCCAAAAACATGAAAGGACAATGCCTAAGGCAAATGCCAGAACGGAAATCGATAGGTTCAGGAGTATACGTCTCATCGAATGTCGTTTGCTCAGTTTGTTAGAACCGTTGAGGAACGAATTAGTTCCGATAATCTTGCGCCTTCCGGCAATCCAACGATTTCTTATGCGTCATCAACTCGACAAGCGCCAGAACTCTGATGTAAAGCCAAGCTCCGCAAACAACGCTTGCGCTTCATCAATCGTTCGCCTTCTCCATTCAGGCGCACGGCGGTCGGGGCTGTACCAAGCCAGCGCCAAACGATAGCACTTGTCGAGCGGTATAATTTCACCGCGAGACAAATTCCAGTCCCTGCACCACTTCTCAATATGCTCTTCTGACCAGAAGAGCAGCATCGTCTTTCAATTAAAGACTATGTCGTCCCACCAATGCGCCGCTGGTATGGCGAAATGGACGATACCCTGCGCTTCCTCAAGCGAGCCATTTGTGATTTTCAGATTCATCGCTGTGCTACAGCAGCCGCACGAAGCCTCGATGGTTGCATCCTGCTTCAACATTGCAGGTATGCCCATCGCATCCCAGATGCAATTACCGTAATAGGAGCGGTCTCCAATTTTGACGAGGAAAGTTGTGGGCACGGCTGAGAATGGGTTCGCCATCAGAACCTCACCGCTCCCCTTTTGCAAGACAATGATGTGTCCATCAGTGAGACGCTGAAAGGAAACTCTGACCTCATCCGACGAGCGTGCCAGAGCAGAGGATATTTCGGCTATGGTCGGGAGCACTCCTTCTCGCATGACATAATGATAGACGTGGGAGCGAACTACCTTATCGAGAGCAATCTGTTCTTGTTCGTCATCCATAACCCTATACCTCCGAATCACCTGACGCATAACGCTGATGCGCTTCAGCGGCCGGGCGACAACTGCATCGTGCGGTAAGTTGTCGATGAGAGGCTCCGTTGTTCATCAGAAGCCATATAACGCTGAGCTTCAGCGGCGAGCCCACGCAACTAACGATAAAGGCTGCTCACGGGCGCGTCCGCTGCAAGCGCTTATGTTCTGCTCCGGGATCAACTCCAACTCGTATAGATTTCGACTGAGTCATCATCTCCGATTGTGACCTCCGCGCGGTTTGCTCCTCCACCAGGTTTGATTATGTATTTTCTTTTTCCGTCACCATAAGTTGATTCAGCACTCAACAGTCCGGGTGACGCTTTAATCCACGTTTCAATATCGTGCCTGGGTGCTTTGAAGTGGGAACGAAATGTTCGCGTGAAGGATCCTCCTTCGATTTTGATTGTGACTTCTCGAGCTGATGGCGGAAAAGGAGCGAGGCGTCCCCATTCCAGTGTGATAACCATAGCCTCTTTTCTCGCTTCAGCAGTCATTTCGGCGCGACGGTTCGTCGATACACAAGCAACCAAGACGAACGAAGCAGCGACTGCCAGGACAGAGATTGAAGCTGTGAATTGAAATACCTTCATCAACTGGAAAGAACATGACGATTGAGTTGACCGGGGGCAGCGATTAGCGACGACTTCGATTCCAATAATCAGGTTAAAGAGCGCGCTCCACGCGCTCCGGTCCAACGTTTTGTTCGGCGCGTCACGTAGAAATGCGTCCAGGTTTAGAGGCACCGTAAGCCGGGAGGCGAAGTTACTCCCAGAAAGCAGACAGCTCGTATCGTACGGTTAGGCTCCATCCATTGGTTTCCCAAAAGCCTCGTCTAATTCGGTGTCGCCGAGGTAGACACGAACGAACGCGTCAAAGAAATCGTCAATGCCCTTGGCGACCTCGGGATCCAACTCCATCTCTGCTTCATTGTGAACGTAGCCTTTCGATGGAGATAGTCCCATAAAATCCTCAAGCGTTTATTCCGGCCGAAGGCCGAGTTTTTCCCGAAGCTCGAGCATGGACGATTTGAGCTTTGCCCGCCGAGCGGCCTGTTGCTTCGAGAAGTACTCTTCCGCTCGCTTATCTGCGATTAAACTGAGGGAGTCGTCTTCTCGGGAGTTCGTACTGTGCTTCACTTCTAGGCTCCGTTCCCTCGCTTCGTGCTGGAGATTCGCTCCGGGCGCGGGCGAGGAGTCTTTAATCAACGATCTAGCAAAGCCGCCGAAAGGTGACCGGGCGCGGCCTTTACATTCAACCTTCGATTCAATCAATCAAGTTGCGAAACACGTTCCCCGCGCTTCGGTCCAACGACGTGTTGGATGCGCGTTCCGTCGTAGAGCGGCGCGGACTAGGAGTTAACGTCCTCCGCGACCAAAGCACTTTCCCAAATGTAATGGAAAGAGCAATGTTCGGTAGGGCGAACACTCCTCATAGCCATCCAACCTTCATCGGTTTTTATCATCCCATTTCGAGCACTCTTGAAATCCGGAAACTCCCTCGCTAGAAGCTGGCCAGCACGTTTACTGGTGAGCCGTTTATCAGAAGAGGTTTCAACGCGAACCGTACGAATGAGTACTCGGTCTGGACGCGTGGCGGCACCGCCATTCTCATAGATTTTGATTGTAACGTGAGCCATGTAACGAACGAATAACGAAGCATCCAACGCTGATGCGCTTCAACGGCGAGCCCACTCAACTTACCAAAAAGCCGCTCACCGGCGAGTCGCTGCAAGCACTTATGCTGCGCAACCGAGGATACCTTACCCAAACAACTTCAATCCATGATCGACCACTCAAGGAACGGTTTGGAGATTTTGATGATCTTATCTTTTGGGCTCTGACTCACCTTATTATCTGGGTCACCGACCGGCTGGAACTCCACGTCAACTTTGATATACGGACAATCATGATAAGCGTAACGCCGCCATTCCCTCGTTGAGATACCACCTTCTTCTTTGAACACCCTCAGAAGATCGTCCCTCGTCATGCCAACCTTGATGCTTTCGATTTCTTTGAGGCACTTGGCAATCCATTCCGTATGCTGATCCGTTCCAAGAGACTGTAACGAAGGAAAGACAGCGGCAATGGAGACAAATGTGACAAGACAAAATGCAACTGCTGGTATAAACATTTTCATGGTCGTGTCCAGTACATGAGAGGCACGCTGATGGGGCGTCGGTTGCATGCCGTTGTTAGACTTACCTCCTCACGCATGCGCTACCTTCTTCAGAAAGGGCCGTCGCAGCAAGTAGCCGATGTAATAATAGGTCTCGTGCGCCAACAAACCTGCCTGACTGCGCACGCTCTCAAATCTTGTCGTCGGCGTCGGCGAAGGGTAAGCCTCGAATCCCACGTCTCTTGACATTTCCACTGACCTCTTCATGTGCAAAGGATCGCTCACAATCAGCACCTTCCTCAGTCCCTGGGCATCCGCCACCTCTTTCGCACACAGGATGTTCTCATAGGTGGTATGGGACTTCTCTTCGATCAGGATGTCAGCTGCCGAAACTCCGCGAGAAATCGCATACTCCCTGGCGGCAGCGGATTCCGTCAACTCGCCGCTATTTCCCCGCCCGCCGGTAAAGATCAGCTTCTTGACTTTGCCCGCCCGATACAGGTCGAGGGCATGGTTAATTCGCTCCTTCAAGACCGGCGAGACTTCTGTTCCCCAAACGGCAGCACCGAGGACAATGGCAGCGTCGGCCTGTACGTCAGGAGAGGCATTGCAGTAGGTGTAGATGCGGAGCGCGATTACTCCCACCGTGAGGACGATGCTGGACAGTATAACTATGACTACTTTTACGATCTTCTTCATGGCCACCCAATGGTAAGCCTAACTCTGCGCTTCAGCGGCTCGCCCCACGCCACTTACCAAAAAAGCCACTCACCGGCGAGTCCCTGCAAGCGCTGTTAGATGCGCTCAGTTAGGGACTACCACGCTTGACGGTTTTAAGAAGCGACTCTGACCACAAAGCTAACGGCTCACGCGCTTGACGATTATATAAGAGTAAAGGGATGTTCTCCGCGCTGCCGTATGCATGATTCAACGCCGACCATTCTTTTCCATTTAGCGAAATCATAATCAAGGGAAGGCGCCGAAACGTTTGAGTTGACCGGGCGCGGCGATTACATTCAACATTCAATTCAACCAATCAAGTTGCGAAACACGCGCCCCGCGCTCCGGTCCAACGTGTTGTTAGCTGGCGTCGTTGGGTTCAGAGGATTTACGCGCCGCGTCCGAATATTGCTTTGCAAGCTCAATGAAACGCTCACGGTCCGCGGGCGAAGTGAACGCCCGGTTTCTTACCACAACTAGCCCGCCTTTTTCGAAGTAAATATCAACAGAATCCTCGGTTTCCTTAATCTCGTTTACATTGGCCCAAGCGTAGATAATCTGCGTGCCGTTCGAGTTTGTGTGAACGCCTGAGTCGCTTAGTTCAACGTCACAGGTAAAGATTCTATCAGTGCCAGCATTCTCTTCACACCATTTGCGCAATCTACGCTTTACTGTAACGTCGTTTAGAGCGAGGTAAACCGCAGCACCTGACAACACACCAATACTCCCCATTACAAGCCGACCAATAATTCCTTCGGGGATGACAGCGAAGAGGAAAGCGCCTGACAGTAAAGATGTGAGAGTAAGGTTTCGCCAACGCCATGCTCGTGCCGCACGCGAGCGCTTCAAAAGGCGCATCTGAACGTCCAGAATATCGTCAATCGTGTAATTGAATTCGACTCGCATTTGTAACAGTAGCCAACTAACGGTTGAGTTGACGCGGCGGCGCGATTTCATTCAACCGTCGTCGGACAGATCAAGTTGCGAAACACGCTCCGCCGCGCGCATCCAACGATTTGTTGGGGCGCCCCCTAAGCAGTAAGCGGTTTAGTTCGAATTCGGTTCCACAGAAAAACAATTCCGGCGCCGATCATAATTCCAGCCGCATCAGGAATCAGATCGCGTGTGCGACAATGGTGGGTACCACTGACACCTTCAGCCAGTTCCACGAGTATTCCCATCGCAACACAAGCCGCGGCAGCCCACACAAACCCAGACCAACGCGACATGTTAAATTGCGCGCTGGTCATGATGAAGAACAACACGAACAACACAATATGTCCGTAATTGCCTAAGGAATAGACTGCTAACGCCATGTTAGGCAGACCCTCGCATGGCTGCGGATGCAAATGAAACCCGACGCTAGCCGGAAAGTAGAGTATGCCAAGCACTACGAAAGTGATAAACGCCCACCGTGCGCCGCGCGCGGCAAGAATGCCCAGCACCAGGAATCCGACATATACGAGTACCTTCATGCCCGCCAGCATGGGGCTTGCGAAGAATATAAAGAACGTGGATAGCCACAGCGCCTCTTGTAAAACGATGCGCCGAACGCTGCTGTTCACCGGCGGCGAGCGATCACCACACAAGCAACGAAGTAACAAGCCTGTGTGAGAAGGATGCTGTCGAGCCGTCCGGTGCAACAGCTTGTTCGGCTTCGTCAGATGAATTATTCATTTGTACCCATTTCCGGGACGCCAAACTCTTCAGAAATAACACTGCCGACCTTGATCATCTGTTTAGCTTCATTGCATTTTGCATAACTTGGATTGTCGTACAGGTAGGTTCTGTACGTTCCCTTGTTATTGAATTCTACGACATAGCTCATCCCGTCAATGACCATTGTGCTGCAGCCAATCGCCGACGCATCTGGAAGCGTTAAGATTCCCGCTTCTTCCAGCCGTTGCCAACACATTTCCCAGCCTGATTTGGGCGCCTGCAAAGTCTTTTGGTATTCGCTTCGAGGTAATCGTGGGTGTATGCCTTCCAGATGAATGGCCGACCATTTTCCTGCAGCGCGCTTGAGGACGAACCCCTCCAACGCAGTAAGACCGAACCCGTGCCATACGCGAACCTCCAGATCACTTTCAGCCAAAGCACCAGCCCTAAGAGTTTTAAGATTGGCCATCTTTGCGCGTTCATTGATGGCCTCGAAAAAGATAGGTTCCCAACCATCTTTTGGAGTATTCAACTGCTGTTCCTTGCGCTCTTGGACAGGCGTGGCGTTATTTCCCTGTGTTTGTTGCAACGAAGAACAGGAGGACGTTAACGCCATCAATATGACTAACACTTTCATCGTGATTCAATAGAAGCCGAACGATCACGTTGACCGGGCGGCGCGATTAGAAGAACTTTAGATTAAACAAGCTACTTGAGAAATGCGCTACCGCCGCTCCGGTCCAACGTGTTGTTATGCCGCGGTCTTACACTAGCCATTCTCCAACTCACTAAAGAAGTAGATCGTCAGTCCGTTTGGCTCACGGACACAGAAGCCCCGATGACCCCACGGTTGCTCTTTCAATGCTTCTTGAATCGGCAGACCTCTCTCGACCGCACAGTGGTAGAGCCACTCCACATGATTCACCTCGATTACCATGAAGGCGCCCTGCGGCGGCCTCGCATCCCAGAGGTGGTCGGATTGCCCGCTGTCCGGTAAGGCCAGCACTTCAATCACACCGGAAGCAGCGCCAAAGAGCGTCCCTCTATCTTCAGGTGTACGGTCCCACGCCTCGATAACGGTAAGTTCCAGGAACTCCCGATAGAAGGCGAGGGTTTCCTCGTATTTTGGCGTGAAATACGCGAATCGGAACTGACGATTTCTCATACCACTGTTCCGTCAGAATTTAGCGGCATAACGGTTGAGTTGACGCGGCGGCGCGATTCAAAGCCCGCTTCGCCGCAATAGGCAAGTTGAGAAATACGATCCCGCCGCTCGCGTCCAACGAGTTGTTCGGCGGCGGCTTCACCGGCAAGTTGCTTCTTTATTTTAGTATCCTGAAACCCTTCAACGCTCGGCCTGAAAACTCTTGCCTGACTTTCTCATTTTCGGCGGAAGCGCCTGTGACTGCATCTTCAACGTAAAGCAAAATGAACTCGTGGCGTTTGGCGTCATCCACCAGACGCACGAAACGCTGAAACATTATTGACTCACTAATGCGATAACCTTTGCTCTCCAGAAATGACGCGGCGCGAGTGACATCTGATTGTGGATTCTGCTTGAGCGCGGCAGGAACATTCGGAATGCCTTCGGCATTTACGATGTATGTTTGCCCGCCAAGAGTAACGGTTTTTGTGAGAGGGTAATCGTATGTAGCTTTGATGTTGGGCAGATAGCCTTCAAACTGCATCATGTACATACGCTTGATACGCTTCTGCTTATCGACGTTAACAAAGAAGTGCTGCTCCACTTGCGCCCTATCAAACAAGATAAAACTCTGTGAGCCGACGTACGTAAAGGCCTTATCAAACTTAATGCGGATAGGAGGAAGAGATGTCGAAGTCAGCACCTGACGTTTGACGCGCCGCATCTGGTTAGATTCAGTTTTGGCCGGAGATTGACCAAGAACAGGACTAGACAACAGTAAGCTGGTCGCAAGTGTATAAACGAACAGTAAGGTTTTCCTCATGATTACGTTTCTCGCTCTTTGCCCATCAATGCGAGCCGCCGAACGCTCCTGTTCAGCGGGCGCGGGCGAAAAGCATCCAACCCGCACCGCCAGGAAGCATCTTGAGAACCACGCTATCCCGCGCGCTCCGCTGCAACAGGTTGTTATGCGCGGCGTCCGCCATCTCATGCGCGCCACTTTTCGACCTACTCCGGCAATTCCGGTAGTTTCCTAAGAGCCGTCACGTAGCGGTCTTCGTCATAAGGTTGCTGGTGCTTGAGGATGTCGAAGATCTCACTCGCGACGACATAACCTATTAAACGGCGGGCCTCATCTCGCGCTATCCCCTCACCAACCAGACGATCGAATGTTTCTTTCGTGGCGGGAGGGTTGCCATCACGAATCTGGTTATCGACTACCTCGAAAATCGCTTTGTTCAGCAGCGGGCTGGACCGGGCCATGAAAAGTTACTCCTCAATAACGAAGAGAAGACTGCCGTGCCTCGTAGTCGGCTGACGCTAGCTCGAAGCGCATAACGTTGCGCTTCAGCGGCTCGCCCACGCAACTTCGAATAAAGGCTACTCACCGGCGAGTCCGCTGCAAGCGCTTGTTAGCCCGCGGCGTCACGGGTTGTACTCATATCATATGGCCTGCGCTTCATTAACAAAGCTCCGCCAATCAAAAGGAGCGCAACAAAGCTATACACCGCGTAATGGAGAAAAGTCGGCACGGCCATCATATTTGTTTAGTTAACTCCGTCGAGAGGTGGCGCCTGGATGTGATTTCTCACTCCGAGAACCAGAATCACGATCCCTACCAATAAACTCAACCCCCAAATGGCTTGCCTTCTGAATCCAAACAATTTGATTCCAAGCCATGCGCTAATGAGAAGAAGTGCATCAATCACCAGAACGATGTAAAACCATTCTTCAGAAGAGGGTGACATATTCATCGGGCCACCCATACTCTGAGACGCGTTTATTGAGGCCGTAAATGCAATGAACAAGAGAGTAGCGAGTGCGAAA
Organism: Pyrinomonadaceae bacterium; assembly: GCA_035644135.1. Taxonomy (GTDB): domain Bacteria; phylum Acidobacteriota; class Blastocatellia; order Pyrinomonadales; family Pyrinomonadaceae; genus PSRF01. The sequence continues at coordinate 1,578 of DASQPD010000046.1, read as the reverse complement.
ACTACTCCTCCCAACGATTTACTCAAGAGTCGAGTCAAAGCGTGTGTGTCTTTCTCGTTTCTCGCAAGATACTGTGTGAGCGGGCTAACGTTGCGCTTGAGCGGCTCGCCCACTCAACTCACCAAGGAAGCCCGCTCATGGCGAGTCCGCTCCAAGCGCTTGTTCGATGGCGGTTAACGCGAGCGATTCTTAGCATACCAATTCAGGATTCGTTTGCGGACTTCGGGTTTCTGAAATTCAATGAACGAGCCATCTCCCGAAAAGTACACGATCTTCTCTACACAGATTACCCGGAATTCGTTTGGCCACCCGTTCAAGTGACCGTAGCCAAGCGGCGTTCGTTCAAGACGCTCTCGTAACGATGCAGGTAATTTCGGATCAACAGACTTGGGAGGCTCTGGTCCACGAAAGATGCCCATGGCAACAAAACCAAAGGTCCCACCATTCTTGGGGTTTAGCAAACGTAAAGCTTCAGCATCGCTACATCGCTTAACCACGGAGTAGAACGGGTCAAACGTTATCCATGTCCGACCATTCTCATCGGTAGGATCATATAGGTCCGAATTTTCAAAGGCTATGCGGTAGATGCCAACGAGCCGTATGAATTTCCCACTGAAACACTGCGGCAGCTTTCGGACATCTGTCGCATCGATTGTTGGAGCTTCATTCATCAGTGCAAGAAACCGAAGCTCGTTACACGGATCTTTGGCATTCGCTTGTTGGGCACAAATCAGCTCAGCATTGAGGACTATGGCAAAGAATAAAATCGGCAGGTGAATTTTGAATCGCATGAGACTAAGAAGCCATCGAACGCTCACGTTGACCGGGCGGCGCGATTACAGCAGCCTCGGTGGAACTTAACAACTTGAGAGATGAGCTACCGCCGCTCCGGTCCTACGTTACGTTCGGCTCGCGTCGGATTCACCATCCCAAGCTTTCATAATACTCGCGGTAAAACATGAGTGACATCGCAATGGTTGATACAACTAAACTGAGCGTCGCACCAATCTTGACCCAGGATCTGCTAGATTTCAAAAGCATCATGATCGCGAAAATCAACAGGAGCGGGGCCAGTAGATACTGGAGGAGGCCGAATGTCGCCACTAGACCACGAAGTTGATCACGCGGACTATTTTCCAACGATACCCGCCACTTCCCGTCGGCAAGAGAACCATCCAAATTGCGATCTGTACGTGGAAGATAGTTACCAGCCTGAAAATTCAGAACTTCAACTCTAACGGCCGTCTGAACAACAAAGGCCGTCAGAAGAAACATCACAACTACCGGTATCTGAGTTCTCATTAGACTGCGGAAGAGCCGAACGCCCGAATTAACCGGGCGGGAAGAATTGCCGAGCAGCATCCAAGTTAACGATGACATTCAAGCTGATTCCGCTCCGGTTGAATGAGTTGTTATGCTCGCGCTTCCGCTCAGGAACCTACCCCGGGCGCAGATAACACGCCTAACTGTTGCATCAGTCCCAAAGCGTCCATCAATATTCGCGTCTCCTTGATCTTTCCGCTCTCCAAGCGATCAATTACCATCCCCCAAACCGACACTTGGCGCCCCGTGGCATGA
>DASQPD010000045.1:0-9711 GCA_035644135.1 Pyrinomonadaceae bacterium | reverse complement strand
AAACGCGCAGACCATGCCGCGGAAGTTGCCCGGCACGCGGTTGTTCAGCACATCCAGCCAGAAATCGTAACCGCCTTGATCAGGATCTCGTCTGAGGTAACCGAAGTACTGCATCAGCACAAACGCGCCGTTGTACTCGCGGGTCTTGAAGGTTGGGATCTCGATCACATCCAGCAACACTTGCGCACGAGTCTTGCCGTTGTTGTTCATTGCATCGATCTCTTGCTGTCGTTCAGTAGTGAATGGCGTTAGGCCTGCGGTATCGAACAGCTGGTTCACAAACTGCGCGTTACTTTGACTCACCGGATACGTTTGGAGGAACTCTGTTCGCTGCACAAAACCATTTGCAAAACTCTCTGTGCTTTGCGGCAAACCTGAACCAGCTACAAGCTGACCTCGATCCGCCATGAATTGTGCAAAAGTCATGTTGACTCTCGTTGACGTATTTGGCCAAGTGCCAAATGCCGCCCGATGAAAGCGATACACAACGTACCCAGTCTCTTGAAATTCCAATTCAATAAAGAAGGCTGCTGAAACATCGATGCGCCGGTTGTGGATACAACGCACATCCGTTCCACATTGCGTGATGTTGCCAGTCCAGTAGTCTAGTCCGCCTGGATCCGGCGTGCGATTAAGAAAGTCGTAGTAATGCTCGCGAACAAAGTAACGAGCATCATCGACCGGGTTGCCTGCCGAGGGCGCAGTGTCATTGTCGTTAATTGTCAATGTGGCTGCATAGGGTAGTCCGAACGTGGCGGCGCTTGGATTCTTCAATGTGATCCTCACCGTTCTACTGCCGTCGACATAACCGTTATCAGTAATGAGAACGATTAGGGTCTTTCTGTTTTCTCCTGGAGCAAACGGCAGGGTTCCGAACGCGCCTGTGTAATCGCGGCCCTGGTTTGCACTGTCGTCGCTCGTCATGTATTCAACCGTCGCCGGCGCCGAAAGATCACCGCTACGAGTCACGGCAACTAAAGCAGCTTCGGTTCCTTCGTCGACGGTAAACGCGGAAAATTCCAGTTGCACGGTCCGAGCCAATGAAGAACGGAAGTCGGCAATGCTCGTCACCGCCATGGAGTTAAAAGTACGATTTGCCGGAGTAAAGCTACCAGCGGTGAATGATGGCGTCACTACATAGTTTCCTCCGGCAGTCAGATTAGTAAATGCATACGTTCCGTTTTGATTGCTGACAACGGAAGCAGTTTGTGAACCAGTCAGATTCAGATTAACTCCTGCCAGACCGCCACCATTTGCATCAGTAACTCTTCCGACTATGTTGACAACTGCGAGGGCGCCTGTGAAATTGGCAATCTGGTCACTGATGAGGTTATTAAACGTCAAGCCCGGAGGTGTGAAGTTGTACAAGATCTTAGAAAGACCTATTGAGTAGGTTCCGCCAACCGGAAGGTTATTGAATGAATAGTTACCGCTCGAGTCAGTCATAGTCGTGCCTGTCTGCGAGCCTGTAATCGACACTGTGACACCCGCGATCGGATCACCCGCTGGCGTTTTTACTTGTCCATTTATACTCACCGGGGCGGCGCTGGATCTGACATTCAAAAGAACGACGACCGAACCGCTACCGGGCATGGCGACATCATTCTTACCGTCCAGGTTAAAATCCGCTATGGCCAGAACACCAGGACCACCGGGATTTGTCGGATTACTGATAGAATTCTGGAATGTACCATCGCCATTTCCAAACAATATACTCAGAGGAAGAGTGTCTGACGTACCAACGGCCAAATCGAGCTTTCCGTCGCCATTGATGTCAGCAATCTTAATGGCGTTCGGCCCCGCACCGGTGTTGAAGTTTAAAGGAGAGTTAAAACCTCCTGTCGCATTGCCGAGGAAAACGCTGACGTTGTTGGTACCAGGGTTTGTTGAGACCAAATCAAGCTTGCCATCACCGTTTAGATCGGCCACCGCTAACTGCATTGGGTGCGATGGCACTTGAAGGTCCGTTGCGGTTTGGAATGTGCCATTGCCATTTCCGAATAGAACCTTAAGATTGTTGGAGTCTGAATTCGCCGCAGCCAGGTCAATCTTCCCATCGCCATTAAAGTCACCGGACACCAACGAAGAGATGCGCACGCTCTGGAAGGTTGTGGCATTTCCGAAAGTGCCATCGCCAACACCGAGCAGAACTGAAATCGTCACGTTGATGTTGCTGTTCGCGGTAACTACGTCCGGTATGCCATCCCCATTGAAATCATTAAGAGTCATTGCGAGTGGGTTTACATCAACGACATAGTTGTTCGCAGAACTAAAGTTTCCGTTGCCGTCGCCCAAAAGAATACTCACCCTGCTTTGACCCATGAAACAATAACTTGCCGAGGCGATGTCGATCTTTCCGTCGCGATTAAAATCGGCGGTCGAGATAGCATTTGGAGTACAACCAATTGGTAAATCAATCGGAGCGGCAAAAATGCCACTGCCATTGCCCATCAGTAGTTTAATGACGCCATTGGGACCTCCACCACCAGCCGCGATATCAGGCCGACCGTCAGCATTGAAATCTCCCACAGATAGGTTCGTGGGATTTATGCTCGCAGCAGAGACCAATGTGGTTCCCGAAAAATTGGCGGTGACATCGGAATTCAGATTGGCAAACGTTTGGCTTAAAGGAGGGTTAAGTAAAGACCTGGAGAAAAGCGCACCTGGTTGAAAAGTAGAGACGCTTACCGTGTAACTCCCGCCCGCTGCCAGCCCGACGAAGGAGTAGCTGCCATCGAAAGATGGCGTTGCTATGGCCGAGGCAGAACCACTCAGAGATACAAATGCGCCTGAGAGACCAAGACCCGTGGTGGTATCGCGAACATTGCCGCTAATGCGAAATGTGATGGCGGAAGCCGTGAAGAGGACTGATCGTGGAGCAGACAGATTAGTGATCGTCGAAGAAGGCGGTGAAAAACCTATGCCCGGTCGACTGGCTGTTAATGAATAGTGGCCGCCGCCAGGCAATGGTCCAAAAGAATAGCTGCCATCGTCAGCGGTAAGCGTGGCGCTCGAGATCGTTCCCGAAAGTGTTACGAGAACGTCCTTAATCCCCGCTCCGAATTGATCTCGCACGACACCGTTAACTAAATAAAGAGATAGAGACGCTAGAAAATTCGCGCTTTCGTTTTGTGACAGTCCATTGATTGACCAGGAAGCGGGAATAAAGATGTAATTCGCTTTTGATGGCGTAACAACAAAATTTCCGCCGGCCGGCAAATCGATGAAACTGTAGGTCCCGTCGGCTGCGGTTAGTGTACTTACAGGAGTTGCGCCGGTCAGAACTACGCTGACGTTTGAGACCGATAAGTCGCTCGCCTCAGCGATGCGGCCACTGATTTGAAAAGGACCTGTCTGATTGAGCAGAATACTGACTGCAGAAAGTGTCGTCCCTGCAACGTCGGGCTTGTTATCGCTATTGAAATCAGCGACCGCAATGGAACTCATGCCTGCCAGGTAGTTTATTGGGCCCCGAAATGAAGTGTTGCCATTTCCCTGCAGAACCGTCATGCCGCCGCCGCCGTTCGCGATAACAATGTCAAGCTTTCCATCAGAGTTCATATCGCCCGTGGAAATTGCTAATGGTGTGGATCCTGCCGGATAGTTAATGGCCGCCAAAAACGTTCCGTCTCCATTGCCTCGCAACACACTGATACTTGAGGCTTGGATATTTCCACTTACCAAATCGAGCTTGCCGTCGCCATCGAGATCCGCAGCGGTAAGCGTGAATGGACTCGGTCCGGCGGCGTACGCGACCGGAGGATGAAAGGTTCCGTCCCCATTTCCTAATACGACCGAAGTGATGCTTGCACCCCCATAGCTGGAAACGGCAAAGTCAAGCTTTCCATCCCCATTAAAATCCCCTACCACCGCTGAAGTGGCAAAAGAACCAACGTCGTAATTGGTCCGAGGATTAAAGGTTCCATCACCTCGATTCAATAATACGCTTGCCCCACCGCCCTGATTAGCGGTTAGCAAATCGGGTTTGCTGTCTCCGTTGAAGTCGCCGCTGGCAATAGAATTGGAATTCGCAAAATCGCCGAGCGGGTAGTCGGCTCGAGGTTGAAAGGTGCCATTACCAACGCCAAATAAGACACTCACATTACTAGTGTTACTAAAAGAATTTGCCGTTGCTATATCGGGCTTGCCATCCCCGTTGAAATCGGCGATGGTTACGGCGTTCGCATTCGTACCGACGTCGTAGTCAGTTTTGGCACCGAACGTGCCGTCGCCATTTCCCAATAAGACGCTTACGTTCTGACTGGTATTGTTGGCGACAACAACGTCCCGTTTCGCATCACCGTTCAAATCTGCGACCGCCACAGCAACGGGCATGCTGCCTGCCGTGTAATTCACTGGAGGCGCGAACGTCTGCGCTTTCAATGCTCCAACGGGAATGAGGAGCGTTAATGAAAAAATAACTATTGGAAGGATTCTGCTCATGAGGAACGAGAAAACGACGTACGGTACTGTCTTCATATTTAATTTAGAGGTTTTCCAATCTTGAGTCTTATTATGCGTTAGTTATCGTGGGTGGAAGCTCATGGTCCACAGTCGTGATCGGTGCGAGTAACGGTAGTACCAAACCTGTGTTGATACTCCGCTGAAGTCAAAAACGCGCAGACCATGCCGCGGAAGTTGCCCGGCACGCGGTTGTTCAGAACATCCAGCCAGAAATCGTAGCCACCCTGATCCGGATCTCGTCTGAGGTAACCGAAGTACTGCATCAACACGAAGGCGCCGTTGTATTCGCGTGTTTTAAAAGCAGGGATTTCGATCACGTCCAGCAACACTTGCGCACGAGTCTTGCCGTTGTTGTTCATTGCATCAATCTGCTGCTGGCGCTCAGTCGTAAACGGAGTCAGCCCGGCAGTGTCAAACAGTTGATTGACAAATTGCGCATTCGTTAGTGTGTTGGGATAGACCTGCAAAAACGCCTGCCGCTGCACAAACGCATTCGCAAAGTTTACGGTGCTCTGGGGCAGACCCGGACCAGCGACAAGCTGCGCCCGGTCAGCGATAAACTGAGGAAAGAACAAATTAGCCCGCGTTGGACCACTGGCTAAAGTTCCAAATGCGGCGCGATGCATGCGATAGACCACATAACCTGTCTCTTGAAACTCCAGCTCAATGAAGAACGCGGCTGAAACCTCGAGGCGCCGTTGATGAAGGCAAACCGCATCGAAACTACAAGCGGTCAGTTGTGAAGTCCAGTAATCCCAACCACCCTGATCAGGTTCGCGGGTGAGAAAATCGAGGTAGTGCTGGCGAATGAAAGTACGCGAATCGTCAATTGGATTCGCGGGCTGCACGACGACGAAGTTGCCTGTCTTCGTCTCGCTGGGAACGTAGCCTGTTTTCCAGGCCTTCACCTTGAGTACCATGCTCCGCTGGATCAGTATTGTCGCACCTGAAACCGCAGGATCGTTCACGCTGGGTTCGCTTCCATTGGTGGTGTAGCGAATCGTAGCTCCTGCAGTTAGGCAACCGACTTGGACCGTAGATGGAAACGGAAACTGTAGGGAATCGGGAAACATCGTAGGCGTAATGACCCGAGTTAATCCGGTTACCTGCACTGGAGTGCTACGCACATTGGATGAGCCGTCCCCCAATGCTCCGTATAAATTGGCACCCCACGTACGAACCGTTCCATCAGGCATCAGGGCAAGGTTGTGTCCATAGCCGGCTGCGATTGCAGTCACGCCTGCGAGTCCGGAGACCTGAACCGGAGTGAGCCTCTCCGTGACGCTTCCATCACCTAACTGACCAACACCATTGCTGCCCCAGCTCCAAACTGTACCATCGTTACGCAAAGCTATGGTGTGCGCGTTGCCCGCGGCAACTGAAACAATTCCCGTTATAGCCAGTTGCACTGGACTGTAGCGATCCGCTCTAGTGCCGTCACCGAGTTGACCGCTCTCGTTGTCTCCCCAACACCAAACGGTCCCGTCGCTTCTGACTGCTACCGAGTGCTTTGACCCCGCAGCGATCCCAATCACATTGCTCAAACCGGGAACCATCGCCGGCGTAGCTCGGTCATCAGTGACACCGCTTCCTAGTTCGCCATCCAGGTTTCTTCCCCAGGCCCAAACAGTCCCATCGTTTCGCAGAGCCACAACATGCGACCCCGGATTTGTTCCTCCCGCATCTACTTTATCTATCCCGGTCAAGCCCGGGACTTGCGAGGGAGTTGGGTGTTGGTTCTGATCAAAAGAACCTAGTCCGAGGTCGCCGGCATCGTTGCTACCCCAGGTCCAAACCGTACCGTCCGTCTTTACCGCGACTGACAACCAGTGGCCCGCGCCTATAGCTTTTACGTTCGTCAACCCTGTGACCTTCACTGGTGTTGGTCTCAGAAAGATTGTGCCGTCACCCAGCTGTCCTCTGAAGTTTTGACCGAACGACCACACTGTCCCATCGTTTGCCAGCACCAAAGAATGAGTCGACGCGCCGGCCACATCCCTCGCATCGGCGATGTTCAAGGTCTGAACTGGAGTCAACCTTGCAAAATCAGAGAACGATTGTGAGCCATCACCGAGTTGTCCATCTTCGTTCGAACCCCACGCCCAAACTGATCCGTCTGCCTTGGCGATAATCGAGTGGGCCGCGCCCCCAGCGATCCTTGTCACGTTGTTGAAGATCCGATACTCGGCTACGAGGGTGGTGGTCGACTGAGAGTTGTTACTGGTAACTGGATCGCTCCAGAAACTGGAGCCAGTTGCAGTGGCGGTTAAAACGGTCTCCGGAGGAGCATCTATTCGCGCGACCACAGTGAGATACCATGAGTGAATTGGATCGAGATAAGGTTGGTCCACAATGACCGTGCCGTTTGTTCCTACCGCTGGTCCTGCACAAATGCCCTCTGTCGAACCGCAGGAAACAAACGACGTTCCTGGCGGCAAGGCAAAAGTTATGCGAGGTTGTTGCGCGAGATCCGGGCCCAAATTAAGAGCTTCGATCATATATGTGATGTTCTGTCCGGAGCCGACAGGATCGGGCGTGTCGGTTATGCTGCGGATCTGCATATCTGATGCTGGTGGCTGGGGCGGATTACGCGACGCAAAGATTATGGTGTCAGCACGATTCAAATCTTTCAGTACTGATTCAGATGTGTGCGTGCTCACGACATACGCATCTGGCGAACCTCCCGAAACACCAACAACAGGGAAAGTATTGTGGTTGCCATCGCCATAACGGATCAAAACAGTACCGTCACGTCGCAATTCGATCTCGAAGGAAACCGGATTTTCTCCCCTTGTAACGCCAGGCCCAATTGGCGTGTCAAATGTGACTGCTTGCCAGCGAAAAATGATTCGCGAGGGATCAGGTTGAACAACGTATACATCATCACCCGCACGGCGGTCAGTTCTTAAGTCGTCCCATAGACCCGCGATCATGTAGTAGTACTGGAGCTTGTTGGACGAACTCTGGGAATCGTGCGTAGGCGGATAACTGGTGAAGTAGAGAGCACCATTGGTTGAAATAGAAACCAGTCCTTGACCGCTATTGAAAGAACTAAGCACAAACGGCAAATGGTAATTCCGGTAATACTCGTCATCACCAACCAGTCCAAGCGGAGTGCCTCCAGTTGAGAGCGGACTGGAAGCGGCTGTGCTCACCGTATACGGATCGGCGATGGCCAAATTCACTGAAACGGAACTACTGGATATCGGCCCCGCGTTTCCCGCGTTATCAACAGCGCGAACGGCGAAGTATCCAGAGGCGTGCCGATAAGGGATCTTTACATTTTGAGACTGTGGGGTGTTTGCCGCTTCCGGGAGAATGCTGCTAAAAGGCCGCGCCTGTTCAAATTCAACCGAGCTATTAATTGGATTATCGGAAAAGCGGATGTCGTAAAAAGCAGCCCGACCAGTTAGATCATCGTCTCCGGGTGCTGTCCACTCGAGCCTGACTTCGCGCGGATCGAAGTTGACACCAGTTGGTATGCGAAAATTCCGTAAGGCACCGGGTGGTATTGTATCATTTTCGCTTACGGTCTGAAGGGCACTGAAGGCGTTCAAGCGACGGCTGGTAATCGTAAAAAACGGACTTGTGGCGTAGACGTCACCGCTGTACAAGATCGCTGAGCGCAGACGATCGAGTGTGAGACTGGAAACATGCGCGCAAAGAAGAGCGGCAACCCCGGCAACATGAGGAGAAGCCATCGAGGTTCCGTCAAAGTAGTCGTAGGTTCCGCCTGGGGTGGTACTGAGAATATCCTCGCCCGGTGCAAACAGGTGGACGCTTAAAGGCCCTGTATTAGTGAAGGGACTGATGCCCTGGAAACGATTAAATGACGCTACCGAAATCACGTTTGGCGCTTTGTAGCTTGCCGGGTACTCTGGCTCCAGATCGTTGTTACTTGACTCATTACCTGCCGCCGCAACGAAGAGTATGTTCGATTGCGCCAAAGCAATAATAGCGTCGAACTCAGCCTGAGACTGGTTCCGACCACCATAGCTATTATTAAGGACGCGAATGTTGGCGCCGCGTAGCCCGCCAGAAGCACTCCACAAATCGCGCATCATTTTGGCGTAAGCGAGAGCCCTGAGGAGGTCTGCAGTTGTCCCGGAGGTTGGACCGAGAAACTTCAAAGACATCAGGCTCACCTGCCAGTTGACGCCCGTCACACCAACGCTATTGTTTCCGGCTGCTCCCACGATGCCTGCGACATGAGTGCCATGCGCATCCGTTTCATCGGCAGGGTAACTGCCGGTAGCGTCAAAGACCGTATTATCGTCATGGACGAAGTCCCAGCCATTAATATCATCGACAAAGCCGTTGTTGTCGTCGTCTACTCCGTTGCCTGGTGTCTCGCCGGGATTACGCCAGATGTTATCTCTGAGGTCTGGATGATTGATGTCTATACCTTCATCGACAATACCGACAACGATGCTGCGATTGCCCGTTGTTATATCCCAAGCCTGCTCCGCTTTAATGTCAATGCCAGATACGCCTCCGGACTGACCCGTATTCTTCAGACTCCATTGCTCGAAATACCTTGCATCATTTGGCGCAAGGCTTTTTCTTCTCAGGTAATTGGGTTCAGCATAGAGAACGTCTGGCCGTACGCGGAGTGCTGAGATAGCGGCAAGGGTATCCACCGGATCCACGCGAGCAAGGCGCAGGCCTTCGACAAAACTATCATTTCCCAAGTCATCTAGTTGCAGCGGAATCTGGCGTCCACTTTCCGGCAGAGACAATTCTAAGCGTCGCGATTTTTTTGCCGGGGAGTCTTTACGAAAGCGAACAAGAACTTCTCCCGGCAGGTAATTTAGGCGTTGCGTCGGGTAATCGGTTAACTTTGAGGAAACGGTGGATAAAGCTGGCAAAACGGCAGCGACTGCCAGGAAAATCAGGGCCGGCAGACCAACTACGAGCAGGGGATTTTTCTTTTCAAATGTCCTCATGTTTAAAATGCGCCGGGTGCGAAGAAAGCGTAGCAACCGCGAAGAAAATCCGAGTTAACTCGGTTCGGCTCGAGCACAAAACAAGCCCAGCAATCAGGGTCCACAATCGTGGTCCGTTCGAGTCACCGCAGTCCCAAACCGTCGTTGATACTCTGCCGAAGTCAAAAACGCGCAGACCATGCCGCGGAAGTTGCCCGGCACGCGGTTGTTCAGCACATCCAGCCAGAAATCGTAACCGCCTTGATCAGGATCTCGTCTGAGGTAACCGAAGTACTGCATCAGCACAAACGCGCCGTTGTAC
>DASQPD010000044.1:0-25671 GCA_035644135.1 Pyrinomonadaceae bacterium | reverse complement strand
CGTAGTCGAGTGATGCATACCAACTACCGCGGCCCTGCGGCGTTAGGTCCATCAGATTCCAAATCGGATTCAACTCATCAATGCCGCGCTCTTTGACGTCGTCGGCCAGCCTCGGATGGCCACTGTAAAAATGGCGCAACGTGCCATCGGTGTCGCGCGTGAAAACAGAAATCGTCGAATCCTGATGTCCTTCGCCGTCTTCGCTGCCGAGATCGTACTTAAAAGTGCTGTTGCCGGCGCTCAGCAGACGCAGTTTGTCCCACCCTCTTTTCCGGGCGTGCGCGCGCAACGTGGACGGATCTGCGGCCGCCACAATCGCCAGGTCAACATTTTGCGCGAGGTGATGAGCAACTCCATTGAAGCTATCGATCCAGGCGGTACACATCGGGCACGGTACGGCCTGCTTCTTTCCGGACATAAAGTGATAGACGACGAGCGAACGATCCGGCGCAGTGAACAGGTCGCTCAACCGTACTTTTTTCGTCGGCGCATCACCGTCGTCCAGAGACGTTGGGCCTTCAAGAAACTCGTAATCCTGAATCGTCGCTCCCTTTGGTAGTTCCCGCCGAAGCGCGGCGACTCTTTCACGCGTGTTTCGTAATTCAATTTCTGCCAGCCGCAGCTCCTCACGCTTTGAAAGGTATTCTGCCGATTCGTTCGGCAGATTAGTTTGACGATACGTTCCATCAATCATTTCATGAACCATTAGTCACACCTCCGAGAAGAAGACGGTTCCTTCGCTTCCAATCGACAGAGGGCGAATCGAAGGAAAACAGGGGCGGAAAAGTTGCCGGGAAAACAAAAGAAATATAGCACGAAGTTAATACTTGGAGTGGTAGGAGAAGCAGGTCAGTAATGTAGTGACGAGATGAATCAATCGATTAAAGATTCCATGCGAGGCTGAACCGGTGAAAGGCCCGAACTTCTCATGGTATATTTATCAACTAATTCGTTTGAAGGAATATTTCGTGGACCTCAACTTTATTCGCCTTACACTCCTACTCCTCGCCCTCGTTGCCCCAGCCGCACTTTCATTCATAGATGGGCACAAATCAGTCGCTTTACCTTCGGAAGAGCGAACGACGCTGGCAACACTCCGCAAGATTGCGATCCAAAACTCCGCCTCGCGCAATACCAAGTCGCTCTTGCTCAGTGGCCAGCCAGCCGTCGTGACCTGGAAGGGCAGCCAGAATAATCTCTGGAGCAATCCGCGCAACTGGGATGTTGGCCGAGTACCGGGCCCAACCGAGGTTGCGCGGTTCACCAAGTTATCGGGCTCGGACGTGCGAGTCGACGCGAACTCACCTGGCCTTGTAGGCGCTTTGATACTGGAGTCGGACTATCGTGGCACAGTCAATCTCAAAAAGAATTTAACCGTGGCTTCTGAGCTGCTGCTGGCTGGTGGCACTTTCAGCCAGGGCGACTACGATCTGAATGTCACTGCGTATCACCAAATCGGGGGTGCATTCGAAGGCGGAGGTGCAGTCTTATCAATTGAAGATGCGGCAGTAGTAAGTGGCGGAACTATGCTGACTAGCAAGTGGATGACCGCCGAATCGCTCACCATTGAATCTCCAGCAGTGGTCACAATGTCCCGCAATAGCAAACTCAACTTGATGGGTGAGGGCGAGCCGCTTAAGGGAGACGGACTACTAGACATACACAAGAACGGATCGGCCAGCGTGGAATACAGTGCACGAGCTAATGCTGATGTGACGGCGGCAACTCCCATCAGACGAGCTTTGGGCGTTGATATTTCGCGGCCGCAGCTGCTTTCTGAGCTGCACGGTTTGGGATCGCAACAATCCAATGTGCCTGCTCTCAACGGGTTCAGCCGAGCCGGTTCGTTGACGATGACTGCGAAAGAAGACCATCCCTTTGCGGCCGTGATCGACACACTCAACGGTTTTGCCTACTTCGGCACTCTGACTAGCCCTGGAATCGTCGTCAAAGTAAGACTCTCAGATTTTACGCGCGTTGGCGCATTGGTCCTGGATAGCGGTGAAAACGAACTCCGTAGCGCCGAGATAGATGCTGTCAACGGGTTCGCTTACTTTGGCAGCCTGAGCGGACATATCGTCAAAGTGCAACTCTCAAACTTTACTCGCATTGGGAGTTTTAATGTGGGCGGACCGCTGGCCACCGCAGTGATTGATACAACCAGGGGCTTCGCATATTTTGGCGCGTTCACCGGACCCGGCGCCATCGTCAAACTTCGCCTGTCTGACTTCACGCCAGTTGATGTCTTGACTCTGAATAACGGAGAGGATGGACTACTTTCGGCGGTGATTGACACAGCCAACGGCTTTGCTTATTTCGGTACCGATAACTCTCCCGGCGTCGTGGTGAAGATAAGGCTCTCAGACTTTACCCGCGTCGCCGGCCTGACGCTGAATGTGGGAGAGGATGAACTGACCTGCGCCGTGATCGATACGACAAACGGCTTTGCTTATTTCGGCAGCTTTGGAAACTTTTTTAATATCATCAAGGTGCGGCTCTCTGATCTTACGCGGGTTAACGGGATATTTGAGAATAACGGGCAACAGCTCATCCGCTCTGCCGTAATCGACACAGGGAACGGTTTCGCCTACTTTGGCGATAACTCCGGTGTTGTGAGCAGAATCCGGCTCTCCGATTTCACCCACGTTGGGAGTCTGGTAATGGCCCAAATAGAGAGTGAGCTGAATTGTGCAGTGATCGACCCAACGAACGGTTTTATCTACTTTGGACACGGAATTCGTCAAGGCGTTGTCAAGGTACGAGTCTCAGACTTCAGTCGAGTCGGCAACTTACCCTTAAGCAGAGGCGAAGACCATCTGGATTGTGGGGTGATTGATGCGGCGAATGGGTTTGCCTATTTCGGAACAGGCGCCAACCCGGGCTTGATCATCAAGGTGCGGCTCTCGGACTTTACCCGCGTTGGCGTTTTGGCCCTTGATGACACTCCTGAGGCTAGTAACGAGATCTTTCTTCGTTCAGCCGTGATAGATACTGCAAACGGCTTTGCCTACTTCGGCAGCGACACATCACCCGGCGCCGTCATTAAGGTGCGTCTCTCAGACTTTACCCGAGTCGGAAAGATAACGCTGAACAGCGGAGAGGGCGCACTTTTCGCAGCTGTCATCGACACCTCAAATGGCCTTGCCTATTTCAGCAGCGTTTCCTCACCCTCCCGTGGGATTCTCGTGAAAATACGACTTTCAGATTTTACTCGCGTTGGTTCACTGACTCTCAACGACGGGGAACGCGGCGTTTGCGGCGTAATAGATCCGGCCAATGGTTTGGCCTACTTTGGTGTTGCAAACGCAGTCGTTAAGGTGCAGCTCTCGGACTTCTCGCGCGTCGGTGCCTTGCCTTTAAGTATGTCTCCGCTGAGCGCCGCCATCGACACAGCCAACGGCTTTGGTTACTTTGCGGGTTCGAGCAACCGTATTACAAAGGTGCGGCTTTCAGACTTCACTGCCGTCGCTGACCTCATGACGAACGCGGTAGAAAGCAACTTACAATCAGCTGTTATAGACCCGACGAATGGATTTGCTTATTTCGGCACGCTCACCAGCCCAGGCAGAGTGGTTAAGGTGCGCCTCTCAGATTTCACGCGCGTTGATGCTTTGACTTTGAACCCCGGCGAGGATTATCTGACATCGGCGGTTATGGACTCCGGTAACGCGTCTGCTTATTTCGGTACCGGGACGCTACCGGGCAGGATCGTAAAGATCAATCTTGCAGATGCTTCGCCGACGCCCACGCCGACTCCGAGTCCGACTCCTACTCCAACTCCGAGTCCGACTCCAACGGATGGTCCGCCTCAGCTTTTGCTGGAAGAGTCTGGACCGTCGACCAATCAAGCAGCGGCTCTGGATTCAATAGTGTTTCTTAGAGATCCGTTTCCGGTAGTTAACGCGGCTAACCTCCTGAATCCCGGACCTGATCGAAACACTCGTGTGGTTCTATTCGTCTCAAACCTCGTATTGCTGCAAGGCGAGCCTTCTTCCGTGGTCGTTGTTAACCTCGTTGATGGTAATAATCAAAGCTACGACATACCGGCGGAAGATGTACGCCCGGTGCCTAACCTTGGGTTTGTTCAAGTGATCTTCCGACTGCCTGATAACCTGGCAGTTGGCGCATGCAGTATTATCATCAGAGCCCATGGCGAAGTCAGCAATACCGGAATCATTAGAATTCGAATTTAGAACGTTATCCCTGCAATCAGTATTAGGCTTGGCCCAACGCCCAATCCGCTGCATGAGCTTAGGAACACGTGGTTAAAAAGAGTGATGAGCCCATGAAGGGGCGACAGACCAATCATCACGATTGACGTTTCGTAATCGTGACGCTGTCGCCCACTTCGTGGGCTCAATTGTTTGTTGCGTTTCTTGATCCTGCGGCTGACGCCCCAGGCTTTATGCTGTTGTCCGCTCCGCGGATTAACCTAGTCGCATCTTTCATTGTGCGTGGGCTTGAGCCGGTCCAACGCTTGAAGGCCCGCGAGAAGGCGGCCGCGTCGGAGAACCCCACTAGGTAAGCGGTCTCGTTCACTGAGCCATTCTTTCCGTTCAAGTATTCACGTGCCAGCTTGTGACGCAACTGGTCCAATACTTGCTCGAACGTGACGCCCTCCGCTTTTAGCTTTCGAAAGAGCGTCTGACGGCTGAGTCCAAGTCTGCGCGCGATCGTTTCCATCTTTGCCTCGCCCGTCTGCAAGATAGGAAGCAACAGGCTCTCGACGCGGCCGCGCATAGATTTTGAGTCGTCCAGTTTCTCGAGCAGCGCTTCCGCACGTTCCGTCAACAGACTGGAAACATACTGGTTCGGTTGCGGCATCCGAACAGAAAGCAACTCTTCACCGAACAGGATCCCGTTCTTGCTGCTGACGAACACCAGCGGTACGCGAAAGATTCGATCGTAGTCCGCACGGTAGCTCGGCTCTACATGTGTGAAGTGAATTTCTTTGGGTGAGGGCCACTGGGTAACACCACCTGTGGCCGCGGCCAGCTTCCGTCCGTCACACACGCAACGCGCGAAAGCGGATTCCGTGAGGAGGGGGTTGTCGGCGAAGAGCGTACTGGTAAACTTCAACCAAACCTTGCCATCTTCCGGCACAAATTCGAGCCGATGCGCAGTCTCGCCGTCACCGCCATCGATTGCGAGACGTGCATAGCGGTTCGCCTGGCAGAGCCCCTCCTCTGCGGTTGTGGCGTGACCGACCGAGCCCAGGATTGATATGTCCGACAAACTAACCGCCTCCCCAAACAGCAATGCGAGCGCCGGTTCGTCGCACAATTTCATGCCGGCTTTCATCAACGCGAGGTAAGTTGCCAAAGGAAGGCGGTTGTCACGTTCCGTTAGGTCCCCTGGACGCAGGCGCGATTGCTCGATCAATGTCTGCCGATCCGCCCCTCGCGCGACCGCGAACTCCAGAAATGCTTCGGCAAAGCCGGTTGCTATCGTAGCTTCAGTCATCTGCATGCCCCTGCAACCTGCGGTCATGCTTTTGATACGTAAGGTCATGTCCATTGGTTTCTACCGTCGATCCTTTGGCGGCGTTTTCTCGTATCAGAAATGGTTGGCCTACTTTTGTGTGGGTTCGTGGATCGTTGTCCTTGCCAGGCCAAGAGGACGATCCACGAATTCACATGAATAAGAAAGAGAGAAAAACGACTATGAGCAAATCTGAAATGACGGCACGATTCAGAGAAGAATCACCGGTGCGGCAGGCCAGGATTGCTGGGGCTTGTTGGTTGCTCTGCATCTTAGCGGGCCTGGCGGGCTTCATCGCGTCTCCACTAATAGTGGCAAACGACGCGGCGGCTACGGCCGCCAACATTCTCGCAAACGAGTCATTGTATCGTCTCGGATTTGCGTTCGATCTCATTAGTGGCGCCTCGTATTTGGTAACGACAGTCTTCATCTACTGGGTGCTGAAACCCGCCGGCAGAAGTCTATCAATGCTTGCGGCGTTCTTCGGTCTGGCAGGCGTTGCGATCGGAGGCGTCGCGTGGGCCAGTCGTCTCGCGCTTTTGGTTCTATTGCATGGTGATCAATACCTCAGTGCGTTCACCACGAGTCAGTTACAAGCGATGGCGATGACCGCGCTCAAGCTTCAGCTGCAGGTCTTTAGCATCGGCATGGTATTCTTCGGAGTTCAGTGCATGTCGATCGGATACCTGGTTGTGCGATCGAAATTCCTGCCGCGCATACTGGGCATACTCCTGGGTATAGGCGGAGCCAGTTACGTGATTGCCTCTTTTGCTAGCTTCCTGATACCGTCCTTCGGAGCTCATCTAATATCCTTCGTCCTGCCCGTGGCGCTTATCGGCGAAGGATCGCTGACACTGTGGCTGCTCGTGAAGGGTGTAAACGAAGAACGATGGAAGGACCAAGCCAGCGCAGCGACGCGTTTGCTATTCCGCAGCTCTCATCCAGATGAACAGTGAACATGCCGAATATCCAATTTAAGGTATTAACGCACTTGACTGACCATTAACACTAAGGGCAACTATCAAGTCCTCTCAAGTATCCGGCAATGTACCCAAGCTGAATAGAAGTGCAATTGCACGCATCGCGATCGAATAGCTCTCCGGCCGAGGCCGTCGACCGCTCCCCAAATCACGAACATGAAGCGTAGAATCGTCGTAAGCAGGAGAAATCTGATCGGAGGAACCTATGTTCTGCCCACGATGCGGCACCAGCCAAAGCGAAGAGTTGAAATTCTGTAAATCGTGTGGAGCTAATCTGTCCGCTGTGCGCCAGGTAGTGGAGGGTCACGAAGCCACGGAACCATTCGATTGGAGCAGGACCTGGGTGACAGAGATGTTCCTCTCCGCTGGAGAGCGAAAACGACGAAACGACCAGCTTGAGCGGGAGCGCGGCATTACGCCGGAAAAGAAGCGCATCACCGAAATCAAAGCCGGTGTAATCGTAAGCAGCGTCGGCGTCGCCCTCACCGCTGTTCTCCTTGTCCTGATGCAGGGCATCGTCCTCAGCGGGAATGTCGCGCCTGGCCCGGCAGAGATTCTCATTCGCCTCTGGGTGGCGGGCTTGATACCCATCATGGTCGGTCTGGCCCTGATAATAAATGGGCTGATCGTCAGCAAGAAGCTGGTGGAGATCACCGAACGCGATCGCGAGCGTCATTTGCACAGCCTGGAAAAAGATCAAGATCCGCTGGCCTTGCGCTCGGCTGACACGAATGAATTCATTCCGGCGAACTTCAGCGTCACGGACCAGACCACGCGGCACCTCAAGACTTCCGACCCGAAGCAATCTTAAGAGGCTGAAGCTGCAAACATTTTTCAGACGGGGTCGTGCGCCTTCACTACCTGGTGGCAAAGGGGACGCAAGGTATGAAAGACATGCTTCGGCATCGTTGGCCGACGACACGTGCAAGCACCACCTTGGTTCGGTGCACCCACAACTTCGCCGTTGCAGCGGGAATGCGCCTCTGTGAGTTGGCTTGGTCGTGTGGTGCGGCGCACGCGAAACCATGAAAACACTGCGTATGCAAACTGTCGACGAATGGCGCGATTGGCTCGATGCACATCATGCATCGGAGTCCGAGGTCTGGCTCGTCTTCTACAAGCGGCACACCGGCGTCGCTTCAATCCATTACAAAGATGCGCTCGATGAGGCGCTGTGCTTTGGTTGGGTGGATAGTCTCGTCAAGCGCCTGGATGACCGGCGGTACGCACTCAAGTTTACGCTGCGGAGACCGGACAGCCGATGGTCAGATGCGACCCGGAAACGTTACGCGGAACTCAAAGCCGGCGGACGATTAAGACTGGCGGGAATCAAACGGCCCCCGACCGATCGCGGCTATGGTCCTCGACCACCACGGCTTCCAATGCGCTCAGGGCTTCCGCCGTACATACAGGCAGCGTTGAGGGATCATTCGGCAGCGCGGCGCTACTTCGAAGCGCTGGCACCTTCACACCGCCGACGGTATCTCGCTTGGATTGAGTCCGCCAAGCGCGAGGAAACTAAACTGAGGCGTTTGAAGGAGGCGATTCGTCTCCTGACCAGTGGCAAAGAGCTGGGATTGAAGTAATTGGCCGTCCAACATCGGCTTGCGGCTGGGCGCAAACGTTACACTGCTCAGGTGATGTGGTCCGTGTCAGGAAGGAGAGACGCAGTGTCTTTCAAGCAATACTCTAATCCTATTGAGTTGCTATATCTGGCAGCCCTATCTGGCACATTAGTTCTCGCCGCCTGCAGCACGGCTCCAGTCCCTCGCAATCAAAAGACTCAAGTCGCACAGGAGACAGCAAGTATGCAAAAACAGGCAAAGGCTACATTCGGCATAAAATCCTGGGACGAAAAAACCTATAACGAAATAGATGGGGGACCGAAGCTCACCCGGGCTAGTGTAACCAAGTCGTACCAGGGAGACATAGAGGGAGAGGGTAAACTGGAATACTTGATGATGTACCGTACTGCCGGCTCGGCCAGCTTCATGGGCCTGGAGCGAGTAACTGGTAGCGTTGGCGGCCGCTCGGGCAGCTTTGTCCTTCAGCATAGCGGCACCTTCGAGGACGGCGTAGCGAAGGTAATAGTATCCGTGGTTCCGGGCTCTGGGACTGGGGACCTGCGCGGCATGAGCGGAGAGGGTGGATTTAACGTCGGGCATCAGCCACCATACGCTATGACGCTTGATTATGGCTTCGAGTGATTCATCTAACTTCCCATGCAGCCCAACGTACTCGTTGGACCGGAGCGCGGATAGTTTCTTTCTCAACTTGATTGATCGAAACGAAGGTTGAATGTGAACGCCGCGCCCGGTCAACTCAGGCGTTCGGTTGCTACCAAAAGCCGAAGGGACAACGTCATGAAAATGATAAGGGCTCTAATATTACTCGCGGCTATCGGCTGCTTAGCGATTCCACATTTATCTCTAGCAGCAGCAAGTGAACAGACAGATCAACTTCCATGGGGACAAACAAGCGATGGCATTCAATTGTCTCTCACATCGACTGATCGAGATGGTCTTAGACTTCAGGTGGCGTTTCGAAACGTCGGCGATCGCGACGTAACTCTAAACCTTGGTTCCATGATGGCTAATGGGAAAGTACAGCTACCAGACTACATACGTCTCAATTTCACCGACGCCCAAGGCAAAGAAAGGCTATTTGAATTTGCGGATAAGAAACATTCGTTCGTGGCTGGTCGCCTCGATGGTTACGTTGTGCCACTACGGGCTGGTTCAATCTATACGCTGACGCTAACATTGGATCAATTTTGGTGTCGGGAAACCCAAGAATTTGAAATACCATTGCTGCCAGGTGAGAACCGTTTGACCGCTCAATTTGAAGGAAGGGGTGCCATACTTCTCAGCCAAGACATGCCAGCAATGAGATTGATGAATTTCTGGCTCGGCAAGGTTGAATCAAACCCTCTGGTAATTGAACAATGAAGCTGAAACCGCAACCTATAAGCGCTACGCAGCGTTAGACAGCTTATGCCTTTGTAAGGAGATGAAACTTCCTTTGAATTCACATGAAGAACAATTTGCCCGCTCTTTCGTTGCTCCTGCACAGCGCGAGAGGTATTTGACTCTTCTTGAGAGTAAGAGGGGAAGGCGAAAGCTATGTGACGGTCTCAACCACGCCCCACATTTAGATGGGCGCTTTGCTAAATTAATCCCAGCTAACCAACATTCGACGCAATCCATCGAGCATTTGCTTAAATCAAAAGGTGCGCCTGATATGTGTCATGTAATGTCCTCCAACCCTGATCTTGATAATCGAGAGATGTCTCTATCTGAAGCATTACTAGAAACGGTCGGCATGGATGCTGGCACAATGATTTCGTGTATTCCAGGTAAGTTGGCGTACGTAGAGTTGGAAGGCTTTGATGGTAGATTTATTCTTGAAAGGTGAATGGTTTTCTCTCAAGGCGCTGTCTAACAATGGCATGCAGCGGGCGCATTCAGCATGTCTCTCATGCAAGGCTTGTCTGCTGCGGTTCGTGCGCGCCGAAGCTGAAGGCCAGCGTTATGTGCTATGAGATCCAGCCATGAGTAAACCTAAAGAATCTCAAAATCGAATGGTCGTTTGCTTTGCCTGGTATCGTCCTGAGCAATGGCAGCGAGTGCGCGACATTTCTCCTGATGCTGATGCTCTGGAAGATTCTTATGAGGAGTGGTTAGGCTTAGCGGAAGCAAAGCTGGCAGAGTTGCGGTCTTCGGGCGTCGATGTCAAAAAGGTCGATATCGATAGCGAGCAACTAATTCTCTGGTGCAATGAACGGGGCTTTGAAGTCAACGCCTCAGCGCGCTCACGCTATGCTGCCGAGAAGCAGAGCGAGTTGGATCGCGATCGGTTCTAACGAAACCCGCACATAAGTCTCCAGCGTCTCGCCGTTCTTCATCGTGCAGGACGCCGCAGCAGCGCTTTCGTTCTATCGTGATCAGCTCGGATCTAATATCACGTATCAGGAGCCCGCTGACGACCCGTCTTCGGTATTGTGAGCCGAAGCGGTGCGATGATCATGCTCAAGAGCGTTGGACCGGAGCGCGGGGAGTGTGTTTCTCAACTTGTTCGGTGCGGCGGAGGTTGGATGTAACGCCGCGCCCGTCAGCTCTGGCGTTGGGCGGTCTCCCTTCAGCCCTAGCGACGGCCCTGTGGCAGCCCCTCGAAGCTCCCGCGGACGGTGGGCTATGGAAAACTGTTCAAGTTTGGCGTCCCAAAGCATTCCGACAGTGTCGTTCATCTCGCCTGAGCCAGCGCCACCGCGTCCGGGCCGGCTGGAAATCGGAGCTGCCCGGTCGCATCGTTCGCGGCGCGCCACACCACCTCGGCGACATCGAGCTCGGTCGTCACCGCAGCCGCTGCGCAAAGGCAGCGAAGACGCGTTCCGCGAATGGCGCGTACGCCTCGGGGATCAGTCCGTCCATGCGCGATCCCGAGTTGTTCGTAAAGCCAGTGGTCGGCCCGTAGCCCGGCTCAACCAGCTTCACGCGCACGTTGAAGGCCTCAAGCTCGTGTGCGAGCGACGCGGTGAACCCTTCGATGGCCATCTTGCTCGCGGTGTACACGGCCACCATCGGCATCGGCGCCAGCGTCGCGCTCGAGGTCACGTTCACCACCACGCCCGACCTCCGCGCGCGGAACTGGGGCAGCACCGCCTGCGTCATCGCCATCACGCCGAAGGTGTTGGTCTCGAACACCTCGCGCGCCGTGGCCATCGGGGTGGCCTCGAAGGCGCCGAAGAGCCCGATGCCCGCGTTGTTGACGAGCACGTCGATGGGCCCAGCCGCTTCGAGCGTGGCGGCGATGCTCTCGGGCTTCGTCACGTCGAGCGCCAGCACGCGGAGCCGTTCCGACCGGGGCAGAACGTCCTCACGCGGCGTTCGCATGGTGGCGACCACGTTCCAGCCCTGGGAGTGGAAGTGGCGCGCGGTCTCCAGGCCATAACCAGAAGAGCAACCAGTAATGAGTATGTTTTTCATGTGGGCGAAGATAGCGGAGGCACTCCGGACGTGCTACTATGTGCAGTCCAACATTTCATTTGTGAGCGTCCAGAGATGGCTTTGCCTTAAGAATAAGGTTTGGCTCAGGATCCGTCGCCAGTCATCTGCCACAGCAGGAGGAATGAGACGATGACCGCACACAAATCAACTGCAGCACAAACCAAAAATCAAAACTACTTAAGAGGAGGACGCCATGACCCAAACTAGTGCTACACAACGAGGCAGCGAGCAGGCAGATGACAAGAATGCAATTCGTCCATTTCAGGTGAATGTTCCGGAAGCGGAACTTATCGAATTGCGCAGGCGCATCAACGCAACTAAGTGGCCTGATCGCGAATTGGTCGCCGATGCAACGCAAGGCGTACAGCTCGCGACCGTTCAAGCGCTCGCGCGCTATTGGGGAACGGAATACGACTGGCGGAAGGTCGAGGCACGGCTCAACGCCCTGCCGCAGTTCATCACCGAGGTCGATGGGCTGGACATTCACTTCATCCACGTTCGCTCGAAGCATGAAAATGCGTTGCCGCTCATCGTCACGCACGGATGGCCCGGCTCGGTCATCGAGCAGATAAAGATTATCGATCCACTGACCAATCCCACAGCGCATGGCGCGAGCGCATCGGACGCCTTCCATCTGGTGATTCCGTCGATGCCGGGCTACGGGTTTTCAGGCAAGCCGACCACTCCCGGTTGGGACCCCGACCGCATCGCGCGTGCCTGGGTCGTGCTGATGAACCGCTTGGGATACAAGAAATTTGTGGCGCAAGGCGGCGATTGGGGTGCGGTCATCACCGATCTAATGGGCGTGCTGGCGCCTCCGGAATTGCTCGCCATTCACACCAACATGCCGGGCGCGGTTCCAAACGACATTAACGCGGCGGCTTTTACCGGTGCGCCGGCCCCATCCGGTCTCGGAGCCGACGAGCAACATGCTTTCGATCGGCTCGCCTTTTTCTATAAGCACGGCCTTGGCTACGCCCTCGAGATGGGGAACCGCCCACAGACGCTTTACGGGATTGCGGACTCGCCGGTCGGCTTGGCGGCCTGGATACTCGACCACGACGAAGCCAGCGAGGCGCTCATGGCACGCGTCTTTGCCGGCCATTCCGAGGGACTAACGCGAGATGACATTCTCGACAACATCACCCTCTACTGGTTGACGAACACGGCGATCTCTTCGGCTCGTTTGTATTGGGAAAACAAGCTTGCCTTTTTCGCCCCGAAGAACGTCGCCATCCCGGTTGCCGTCAGCATCTATCCAGATGAGATCTACGCCGCCCCGCGGAGTTGGGCAGAGCGGGCGTACCCCAAACTCATCCATTACAACCGGCTACCCAAAGGCTGTCACTTCGCAGCGTGGGAGCAGCCGCAATTCTTTTCAGAAGATGTGCGCGCGGGCTTCAGATCACTGCGCTCGATGTTCATTACGCCATCTGACTCATGAAGCGACGCATACTCCCGGTTCTGAGGCAAAGCCACTCGCGCCGAAGATGAACGACCCACTCTCGGAAGTCATCGCACTCCTTCAGCCTCGCGCCGTGTTCTCGAGACGCATCAGTGGTGCTGGTCATTGGGGTGTCCGCTACTCGGCCTTCGGTCACCCAAGCTTCTGCGCCGTGCTCGAAGGAAGCTGCCGTCTTGCTGTCGACGGACAACGTGCGCTCACGATCGAGGCTGGCGACTTCATACTCCTGCCGGCGACGCCGGGCTTCACCATGTCTGGCTTCAAGCCGGTAAGGCCCGTGCATTTTGATCCGAAGGTGACGTCCGCGCACCTGGGTGAAGTCCGCCACGGCACGCGCGGTGGTCCACCCGACGTAAGGCTGCTCGGCGGCTGGTTCGTCTTCGACTCGCCCGATGCAGCGTTGCTGGTGTCGCTGCTGCCGGGGCTGGTGCACGTGCGCGGCGCCGAGCGGCTCTCGACACTGGTGCGGCTAGTCGCCGAGGAATCGAACGAACAGAGGCCGGGCCGCGACCTGGTGCTCACACGGCTCGTGGAGGTGTTGCTCATCGAGGCGCTGCGGTCGACGCCGGGTGACGATGCGCCTCCGGGACTGTTGCGCGGGTTGGCCGATGCGCAACTCGCGGCAGCGATGCGGCAGATGCACGGCCAGCTCGCCCGTTCGTGGACGGTGGCCCAGCTCGCGAAGACGGCCGCGCTTTCACGCTCGGCGTTCTTCGAGCGCTTCACCCGCACCGTGGGCCTGCCGCCGATGGAATACCTGCTCGCCTGGCGCATGGCGGTCGCGAAGGATATGCTCCGCCGCCACGACTTCGGGCTCGCCGAGGTCGCCGAATGCGTCGGCTACGGCTCGGCGAGCACCTTCAGCACCGCGTTCAGCCGGCACGTGGGCCAGCCTCCGAGTCGCTACGCGCGCGAGCGTTAGAACGTCGCGTCGAACGTGACTCGGCTTTCACTTCTTTGATCGTCGCTAACAAACGGGTAAGCGATGAGGATGCGACAGGATAGCACTTTATCGCACTTCATGGACTACCAAGCAATGGTTACGCCAGACAACTGACAGCTTTGACTACTTCAATTCCATCGACCAGATGTTTCCCGTCGTCTCGGCGTACTCATAAACGATCTGGTCGCCCAGTGGCGACCACGCGGGATAACGAACATATGCATTCCGCTTCGTGTAGTTCGTCAACGGTTTTTGTTGTTTGGTTGAGCGCGAGACCCAATAGACATTCCATATCCCGTCACGCTCTCCGGCGAAGGCTATATGGTCACCGTCCGGCGAGAAACTGTAGGGCCAGCTCCGGCCATGATCGAAAATCAGTTGTGTGGGTTCACTGCCGGCGCTCGGTATGATCATCACGTATGCGTCATCGCTACGTTTTATCTGATAGGCGATAAACCTTCCGTCGGGCGACCAGCAGGGGAAGCCCGCGAACTCCTCGTCGAAGGTCAACTGCACAGGCTTCTGCCCTTCAATAGAAGCCACCCAAACGTTCGTGATCCCACCTCTCGGTAAGTTGAAAGCGATTTGTTTTCCGTCGGGCGATAACCGCGCGTACTCCAGGTCCTGACCGATGTCCAGAAGGGGTCTCTCTCTTCTGCTTTGCATTGAGATGGTCCAAACGCTCGGATGACTCCCGCGTTTGGAGACAGCGGCAATCTGATCTCCATCCGGAAACCAGCTTGGCACGCTTCCCCAACTGGCCTCTGTCGATCCTTCCACTAAGCCGCCGGTATTCGCAGTCACTTGCACAGGATTTTTGCCGTCTGCATCAACCGCCCAAATGTTCGTGCCGGCGCCGCGGAGAAATTTCACCCAAGCTATCTTTCGGCCGTCAAGTGAGAATGCCGGTAACGCGTTGCGAACGTCTGTCTGGCTGGTAATAGTCCGCGGAGGTCCCGAGGCTTGGTTCGTACTCTGTGAAACGGGAGCTGACCAGAGGTTGCTCGTCAGCGTCTGCACGCTAAAAGCCACTCTCTTTCCATTTGCTGAGAGCGTCAGATTACTGATGCGCGAAGCACCTACGTCTGTGACTTTGAT
Organism: Pyrinomonadaceae bacterium; assembly: GCA_035644135.1. Lineage (GTDB taxonomy): Bacteria > Acidobacteriota > Blastocatellia > Pyrinomonadales > Pyrinomonadaceae > PSRF01. The sequence continues at coordinate 10,698 of DASQPD010000044.1, read as the reverse complement.
CGGCGCGCCTGTTGGCCCGCCATTCTCCGGCGAAAGGGGCAACATCCACATCACCGCGCGAACGACGAAGTAGAGCCTACGGCCATCAGGAGAGTAAGTAGGGTATTCAGCCCTGCCAATGTTGTCATATGTCAACTGCTTCAAATCGTCGCCCGTAATGGAAACGGACCAAATCTGCTCACCACCGAAAGTAAGAGCGACAAAAGCAATCCTTCGGTTGTCGGGAGACCATCTTGGACCAATGTGTCCGCCTGCTGGATTCCCGAGTTTCGTAATCTGCTTTGGCGCATCACCTTGCGCTGGAACAATCCAGATAGTTGACGACCCGACCGAGCCCGATCCGAGATCAGGATTAGCATCCGATTGAAACGCGATCATCGTGCCGTCGTGCGACCAGGCGGAAGAAGAGCCGAAGTCCGTTAACTGTTGGCCTGCGCCGCCCAACGCGGGCATAACCCAGATGCCGCCCCGCTTGTTCGAGTAATAGGCGATGCGTTGCCCGTCGGGTGACCAGGCGGGCTGGAAATTCTCCTGCGCGTCGGAAGTTAACTGGATTTCACGCCCGCCCGGCGTCAGTTGTTTGACGTAAATCTCAAAACTTCCTTTGTGATCTGAACTGTACGCGACAGAGTTTCCATCAGGCGAGAGCGTCGGCTGGGTGTCCAGGCCAGACCATGCAGTAACTCGCGCGATGTTTTCGACGCTGGGCGCTTCAGTATTCGCCGGCGCAATAGGCTGGCTTCGGTGGACAAGCTTGTAGAGAGCGACGACGCCAACTGTCATAGTCAGGACAAGAGCAGTCACAGCGAGAATAGCTCCAATCTTATGGCGCTTAATCTCGGCGCTCACCGAACGGGTGATCGTTGAAACAGCAGTCTTGATTTCATTCGTGCTCGATAACGCTTTTTCCTTCGCCAGACTTTGAGACTGACTGCTTGGGGCCGATACTTCACCGGTCCCGCTTGGCGCGATGGAACGGTCCAACCTCGCTTGAAAATCGAGATCTTCTTTCAGGCTCTTCAGATCGATCAGCAAGTCTTTTACAACCTGATAACGTTGCTCACGATCTTTGCGCAGAGCTTTAGTGACGATACGCACTAGCTCCGCAGGGGCTTCCGGCGTGAAGTGCGACAGCTGAGGTGGCTCGTTCTTCAGTATGGCGGCGAGGACATCGCTTGGCGTCTCGCCATCGAAGGGTTTCTGTCCCGCTATCATCTCGTAAATAACCGCGCCGAGATTAAAAACGTCCGAACGAGCATCGACCGTTTGCCCGCGCGCCTGTTCGGGTGACATGTACCCGACCGTGCCCATGATCATCCCAAAGCCGGTTTTAACTTGCTTGGTTGGCGCTTCGGCCGTCGACATTGACGATGCCTGCTCGGTTAATTTGGCCAAGCCGAAATCGAGCACTTTCACGTAACCATCGGGCCGGATCATTATGTTTTCAGGTTTGATATCCCGATGGATGATTCCGGCTTTATGTGCGGCCGCAAGAGCATCGGCAACTTGAATCGCAATGTGCAACGCCTCGTTGAAATCGGGCGTGTAGTGGGCCAGGCGCTGGCGCAGAGTTTCGCCTTCGACAAACTCCGTCGCAATCATCAGCGTCGAGTTCGCCTCACGAATCTCATGGATCGTGATTATGTTCGGATGGTTCAGAGCTGAGGCTGCGCGGGCTTCCTGCTCGAAACGGCGCAGACGATCGCTGTCTCTGGTGAGCGAAGAAGGCAGGAGCTTGAGCGCCACTTTGCGACCCAGTCGCTTGTCTTGCGCGAGATAAACCTCGCCCATCCCGCCGCGACTGATGAAGGAAATGACTTCGTACGAATCAATAGTCTGACCCGGTTTCAATTCCGCTTGTTCGTCAGCGAGTAATTCAGCAGCAGCTAGATACGCAGGCGAGTCGATAAAGCTGCCATCTTTCTCGTGCGAAGCGATGAGGGATTCGACCTCCTGGCGCAGAGCCTCATCTCCGCCGCACGCGCTCGCAAGAAAGGCAGATCGCTCACCCGGGGCGCGTCCAAGTGCTGACTGAAATATCTCTTTAACTTTTTGCCAGTGTTGGGGCGTCATGACTATGACACAGACTTCAGTCTGTGACCCCCTAAATCTTGCGCTCGGTTTAAGCCCTCATTTAATCAACGCGAAGAGCACAACGCTTCGCCCTCAGAGTCGGACGGACTCCGCTGCTGCCCGCAAGGTTAACGCGACAGGATTCTATAACAAATATTTTTTCGACCGTGAGGGATTTGGCTCAGGGTGTCCGCGTTAATTAATCGCGGCAAGATGGTGAAGCAGACAGTCCAAAAGACGCCACCGAATCAAGGCAGTTGGTCAGCTCAGACGTCGACGCTGCAGCAACAAACATCCACTGCAACCCAGTCCGCCTGTCACTAGTCCCTCAAAGCGTGCTCGCTGCAGGGTGTTAAAATCAGCTGCGCGCGGGGTATAATCGCGCCGCCGAGCCGTTTAGCCTTCCCCGTGTACCACGAGGAATCAGAACCTTCAACGCACTGCCGCAGAGTCTTGGGAGGCGCCATGAAGTTGATGAGAACTAAAATGCACCGCGCAATCGGCACCTTCACCCTTTTGGCCGCTGTAGCGTTCGCTGCCGCCCTTTCGACCCCCGAGGTGTGCGCGCAACCGGCTCCCTCATCGGATCAGCTCAACCAGCTCATGCTGCACCGGCAGGAGATGTCGAGCCGCGCCGTGGACGAGACGAGCCGGCGCCGCTTCGAGGAGGGAAAGTCAAACAGCACCTTCCCCTCGGACACTGCGAACGCCACGAAGGTCGGCGTTGTGCGCGCCCTCACGCCGGAGCAGCAGAACGCGCTCCAGCACAACGAGCGAGGGCTCCAATTCTTCTCGAAGGGAAAGCTCGACGGCGCCGTGAAGGAGTACCAGGAGGCCATCCGCTCCGACCCGAAGCTCGCTGCAGCACATAACAACTTGGGAAGCGCATTCTTCGCCGCCGGGCGCTTCGAGGAAGCGGCGGCCGAGTTCCGCCGCGCCTGCGAGTTGGACGCCGACTATGGCCAGGCGTTCTTCAACCTCGCGCTTGCGCAGATCAAGCTCGGGCACGAGAAGGAGGCCAACGAGATGCTGGACGCGGCGTTGCGCGCCTACAACTCGGCCGGCGAGGCGCACCTGAAGGCCGGCCGTCTTAAGGAGGCGGAGGAGGCTTTCCGCGGCATGCTCCAGATCGATCCCGAATACGCACCTGCGCTAATCCGCCTGGGGCTCGTCTACAACGCCGCAGGCCGCCACGAAGAGGCAGCTCTGAACCTCCGCCCCGTGACAGAGCGCGAACCCGCCAACGCCGCAGCGCACGAAATCCTCGCCGAAGCACTTTACGGCGTACAGAAGTACGAAGAGGCGGCCGCCTCGGCTGAACGTGCCCTCAAACTCTCCCCGGACTCCCCCGACGCGCACTACCTCGCCGGTCTGGCGCGCGCATCTCTAGGCCAACGCGACGCCGCTCTCGCCCACCTCGCTCGCCTCGGGCAACTTAACTCCCCCAACCTAACTCAACAACTTTCCGACTTCATCAACAAGAAAGCACCGGCTAAGGAGTAGTTGGGTCGTTACTTGTTTCTTCTGAACTGTCGGCTGTGATGCCTCAAGCACGACTGAAGATTACGATTCCTTAGTCTGGACTGTAACAGAAGCCACACTCACTCGTAGCCCCTCAGCTCGAGCGAAGAGAACGCACTAATCATGACGTAGTATCCGTCCGGATCCCGGAGCGCGAACTCCTGTGTTCCAGTATTCGGGTTCGCGTGCGGCTCCTCTTCGAGCCGGGCGCCGAGCGCGCGTGCCCTTTTCAGTGCCATATCGAAATCGTCGACGCGGAAGAACAAGAGGAGCCCGTTGCCAGGTGTCGCGTTGTCCCGGCTCATCAACGACGGATGCTCGTGCGCGCCCCACTCGTGGAGGCAGAGCAGGACAGTTCCGTCCGAATCGAGGATCTGACCAAAGTAGTCATGGCCGGGTCGTGTCTGGGGCCGGCCGAAGAGTGACTGGTACCATTTGAAGCTAGTCGGCACATCGGTTACGCCGATGATCGTCCAGGTGCGTTTCATGACATTTCTCCCGTCGGCCTAACGCCATGTTAGGCGGCACAGCGGGCTAAGCGCGGCCCTTTTGCCGTGGTTTCTTGGGTCTCAATCGCGCGGCGGATACGTGTGCGAAGATCGCACCGGCGCAGGCAACAACCTGACCTTTGCGCCAGGGCGGTCCGAGGGTTGTTCCGAACGCTTTCAATTGACGCTCAAGATCGCGAGCGGTTTTCCCGCGGGCGTGCGCTGCGAGTTCAAGAACATTGTCTTTCTCGAAATAGAAAACCCTCAGGTTGAGTTGTGCCGCAGCCTGCGTGAGAGCTTGATGATAGATCATGCCGTCGGCGCGATTCATGATCCAAGTATTCGCGTGAACCTCTGCAACAGTCGCAGGCAAGTGGGGAAGCGGAGGTACTCGGATCGCGATGCTGCGACACTTTGCCGGTGCGAGTTCTCCGATTAGGGACGAGAGGGCCGATTTGGCGCGCTTGTTGGCAGATGTCTTCACATCTCGAACGAGCTTCTCGGCTCCTGAAAGCGGCATTTGGAGTGTGTCATGGTGATAAGGGGAAGCCGTAAGTTGCTGATCAAGCAACTCGACACGTCGCTTGTCCAGGAGAATTTCCTTGGGGCCAGACGTCGTGACGCTCACCAGATTGGCCCACGCGTAATGGTCTTCGATGCCGATGGAGTATTCGCTCATGGGATCTGCAGGGCGACCTAAGTTCTCTTCCGTATAAAACCGTGCGCGACGTTCTGTCAAGTCTCTGGTTATCAACAAATTGTCGAATGCCGGACTTGGCCTCCCGGTTTTATGCGGATCCGTATAAACGCGAATCGACGCGGTTTCGGAGTGCGTCCGCCGGACTCCTGACGCCTTTGCCGACACGGTTCAGCACGTGAGTACAGATACTGATAGGTGAATGAGCAGTGTCACGGTAAGGAATGCGGAAATAGTCCTTCACTTCCGGGTCATAGAAATAGAGCGTACTGATGTCGCGCGGGTCTTGCCTGAAGGTGAACTTGCGCTTTTTGCGCGAGTGGCCCGGTTCCTTTGCGTTGACGAACCGGCCTTGGGGTGCGCGCCGTTTAACGAATCGCGAGTTGTCCTAAAGCTAATGGAGGTGTAAATGTCGCCCTTCTTTCTTGCCTTTCTTCTAATGTTGGCCGCGTTCTTGCTGCTTTCTCTGGCAGCCGCGGCTCGAACTATCTGGCTACGATTGCGCCCCGATGGAGCGCCGCAGCTTGGCGTCGAACAGTCGCCACGCTATTCCAACGCTTCCGATTCTCTCTTGCTCCTTGCCGTGGCAATGTGCTGGTACAGCGTTGCGGCCGGTTGGGCTGGGCAGTTGGTGTGCTACCCCATCTACGCCGACATGAGCGCCTACGGCCCACAGGCCTTCCATGGCTACAGTCACGGCTATCTTTCGCGGTTTGCCAGTGGCCTCTGGCCCGTTGGAGTGATGTGTCTGACCTGGGCGATCCTGCTGTGGGTGCCGTGCCGCAACGTGCCAAAGCGCCTCGTGTGGACCATCATCGCGTTGTGTGTCGCCTTCGTGGTGGTCACGCCTTTTGCTGCGATCGCCCAGGACCGCATGTCCGCCGAGGGATTCTCGAATGATCAGTACGCTCGACTTATGTGCGCGAACGGCGTACGGGCGATCATCTTTACACTCATCGGTTTCCTTTCGCTCGCTGCCGTGCGTAGGCGTTTGACGTTCGATGGATCACCGGGCGCCTAAGAAATCGGACGTGAGCGGCGGGAGCGCGTTTCACAACTTGCCTGCGCGGCGGAGGGCGCTTTGATTCGCGCCGGCGCGTCAACTCAACCCTTAGGCCGCTTTTAATGAGGAGGTCTTAGATGCTGACAGAGCACAGCAAGCAACGCATAAGTTACGTCTTCCTTTGTGCGACGCCGTTTCTCGCAATGATCGCCGCGGCTCTACGCCCCCTTCGCATCCCAGGGTGTATCACGTCATCGGAGGAGTGCTGTTCGCGGGGATATCCATTGCGGCGTGGAACCTGGGTGCGCGGGCAATCAGAGCCGGCGTGCAGGGGCGGCGACAGATCGGGCTTGCCGGTGCACTCCTTGTCGCACCATTTACAATCGTCGCGCTGCTCTGGGTCGGCATCGGCGCGCCTTGGGTAGCAACCGCGGCAGAGAACCAGATGCGCTACCTTGTCCTTATTGTAATGGCGATGGCGGTAATGGGCGGATTCGTGGCGCTCAAGGAGGCACTAGGCGAAGCCGGCGAACGCTTCTATTCGACGCTCGGCTTCGCCGCGGTCATACTGGCCGGCCCCCTATATCTCATCTGGAATGCCTTCGTGTTCGGAGCGTATTTCGCTAAGGAGCACGGTGGGGAGATACCTCCGGCGATCGTCTCGCTGCATCCATTTCAGGATCTCCTTCTATCCCTCGCGGGCGCTCTGACCTATGTCGCGACGGCGGCGTTTGCGGCTTCTCTCGCCCGAACCGAATGGTTGGGCCGCAAGGCATCCCTCGCATACATCTACGTTTACCCTTTCTATCGCGACGTGCAGCGGCGAATCACACGAGCCTCCGCCCCCGCCTTTATCCCGTGGATGGAGGCGTGACGTGACGGTTAACGGTTGCACCTCTCAAAAAAGCGAACCAATGATCAAGGGGTTCAGCCATGTGATGCGTAATGCCGCATTTTTAAGTATTATCTAGCGCTCTTGATAGATACTTAGGGTGTTGGGCCGACTACATCGGTGAGCCAGGAAGATTTGTAATGATGCGTAACGGGGCGCTTCCCGGACGGCCACCAAATGGAAATCCCGGGCGCGAATGAGATTCCCAGGCTGTAAATCTCCTACATACCAGGAGAAACAAGATGGAGTCTAAGACAGCTGTCGAGCAGTCGCCGCCCCCGCAGGCGGTGATCATGCAAATGGTGATGGGAGCATGGGTCACGAAGGTCATCTCGGAGGTGACCAGGCTGGGGGTTCCAGATCTCGTCAAGCAACACGGTTCGATGCATGCCGCCGACATGGTCACCGCTGGCGGCATTCATGCCGCGCCGAATGCCTTGGAACGCGTCCTCCGCGCTTGCGCGAGCCTGGGCGTTTTCACAGAGGACGCGACGGGAAAGTTTGGCCCGACGCAACTCTCCGAGGTGCTGACGTCGGATTCGCCCGCATCCGTGAAAAAACTGGTAGAAGCCCTCGGCGGGCCTTGGTATAGAGCCTGGGCGGAACTTCTGGACGCTATCAAGACCGGAGAGCCTCAGGCCAAGAAAGTGTTCGGTATGGAATGGTGGGACTACCTCAATGCGAATCCCAAGGAGTTGGAAGACTTCGGGGAAGCCATGAAGTCCAACAGTCTGAACTCACTGCGCGGCGTGCTGGAGAACTGCGACTTCAAAGGCGTTGCGAAGGTTGCTGACATCGGTGGCGGCTTCGGCCACTTGGCGGTTGCCCTGCTGGAGAAGTATCCCACGTTGCAGGCTGCCGTGATGGACGTTCCCGACCTCATTCCTATCGCCCAGGAGCGCTTTCCTGTGAAGGACCGTGCAGTTGCCAACCGACTGGAATATGTCGCTGGAGACATGTTCAACTCGGTACCACCCGCCAACGTCTACATCATGAAAGCTATCATTCATGACTGGGAGGATGAGAAGTGCATCCAGCTCCTCGAGAACTGCCGCCGGAGCATGCAGGGAGACGGTCGGGTGATTTGTGTCGATTCAGTCCTTCCACCGATGGGCAACGTGGCTGGTACACCGGCCAAGCTTCTGGATATCAATATGCTGGTCTTTATTGCGGGCAGGGAAAGAACTGAAGATCAATGGAGCCACTTGTACCGCACGGCTGGATTCGAGATTCGGAGCGTTACTCCGATCCACGACAATTTCGGTACAAGCATTGTTGAAGGGGTCAAGGAACGGACCTAGAAATCCCCTCGCCGCAGCATCGGTGCGTAGCAGCCGAGTACCCAGATGTAGAGTTGGCGCGGCCCAACAGCGCGTTGGGATGCTCATATTGAATGCTTTCTTCTTCTTTCTGCTCCTCGTTATTTGGGGGCGCAATTTTCATGCGGTCATAGGACCACCCCGCACCTCAAGCAGCACCCGCGCCATTGCCAACGGCAATAGGACGCAAACCAAGCCGCCTAAAACTCGTGAAGGCACCAATCTAAAATAATTCCATCATCAGGGACTAGCACCTACCCTCAGTCGCATCCTCTTCTGTAATCTGTCGCATCCTCTTTTGTGTAGTCGCGTCCTCTTCTAGAAATCACACAGAGTGTGAGTTTCAGAAGTAGATGCGAATGAGAGGGGTCAAAGCGGGGGTTTTTCACAGAAGTGGATGCGAATATATACAAAAGTAGATGCGAACAGTTTCAGAATATACAAAAGAGGATGCGAACAGTTTTGGCGAGCGCGCTAGGTCATTGCGGGGGCTGACGCCGAGTGGGGGCGGGAAAAAAGAGGTTTGATGGTCAACGATTGCACCTCACAAAAACGCGGACTAGCAGTCGACGGGCTTCTTCGGCCATGTGATGAACAATGCTGCGTTTCGTAGCATCGTGGAGCACTCTTGATAGATACTTAGGATCTTAGGCAGCATTTCTATTGACTCGTTGTAAAATTCGATACAGAAGCCTTTTGTATTAAAGCACCTCGCCTGGGCGCGCGCCAATACCAGGTAATCAGTCTTATGAAACGAGGGACAGTGTGGAAATGGACGAGGCGCACCCTATGGAGTCTGGGGCTAGTTGTAATCGTCGCTTACATCGGCCTATGCGTCTGGGTAAGGGTGAATGAGACCCGGCTCATCTTCATTCGCAATCGGCCCTATATTCCTCCCTCGCCGAGTCTTGCGCTTAACCAGCAACGTGTCGAGTTTGCCGACGCGGAAGGGACGAAGTTCTTTGCCTGGGTCGTTCTCAATTCGTCAGAGGACACGTCCAAACTTTGGGTACTTTTCTTTCATGGCAGCGAAGAAAACGTTTCTATCCATAGCAATGATTATGACGACTTTCGTTCGATGGGATTCAGTATTATGGCGCCAGAGTATCCAGGTTATCTTGACTCTCCTGGTGTGCCTGGCGAGTCCATACTCGAGCGCGAGGGCCAAGCCGCCTACGATTATCTGCGACGAATTAAACAGGTTCCTCCACGAAACATCGTTTTTTTGGCTATTCCCTTGGAAGCGCGGTGGCAATTAATTTAGCCAGTCACGTGGAAGCCGCAGCCCTAATCATTCAATCTGGTTTCTCTTCCATGGCCTCCATCGTTCAGCATGAACTGCCCTTCGTGCCGATCCGTCTCTTGCTGAAGAACAAATTTGAATCCGATATCACGATCGGACGCGTTAACATGCCGGTTCTTGTAATCCACAGCACAGAGTATGATCGCTTCCATCCCTTTCCACATGGACAACGACTTTACGACCTCGCTCCTTTTCCCAAGCAGTTGCTAAGAATACGCGGCAGGTACCCTCAAGATCTTACCAGCGCCGCAGTCAATCCCAATTTCTTTTCCGAGATCACGACATTTCTCAATGCGCATACAGCATTTCATCTTCACCAGCCGCTTCCTTCCATCGCACCTGTGATCGCAGCCACGATCGATTCAAATGGAATTGAGGCTTCAGTTGCTCAGTATCGTTCGCTGCGAACCGGAAACCCGAACGGTTTTAACTTTCGTGAGGCGGAGCTGAGTCGTCTTGGCGCTGAACTCTTGCGCCAAAAGAAAACCAACGAGGCGATCACTGTCTTGAAGCTCAATGCGGAACAGTACCCACAGTCATTCAGCGTGTTCGACAGTCTCGGCGATGCTTATGTCGCTGCGGGGAACACTGCCGAAGCCATGAGGAATTACCAGCAATCAGTGACGCTGTTTCCGGATAATCAGAACTCCAGCCGCGTCAAACTCGATGAGCTTCAACGAAAGTCTGCAAGCGCCCTTCCATAAAATGTTGCCGTTGGGCAGCGTTCATGCTGAACGCCTTCATCTTTCTGCTCCTCGTTATGGGGGGCGCAATTCTTTTGCGGTCATAGGACCACCTGCACCTTAAGCTGCACCTGCGCCATTGCCAACGGGAATCGGAGGCGAACCAAGCGCGCCGAGACTCGTGAAGGCACCAATCTAAAATAATTCCAGATCATCAGGGATCAGCACCTACCCTTATTCGCATCCACTTCTGTATGCATTCGCAGCCTCTTTTGCATATTCGCATTCACTTCTAGAACTCACACAGAGAAATCTAATTTTAGTTTTCCCCCTCTGCGGGTCGATTGTGCCACGAGAGCCCGCACGCACAACTCTCCGCAAAGCCTCCGAGTGCTCCACTCCATTCCCCTCCGGGTGTGCGTCCGGTTATGGGGAGAGCATTGGATCAATCAAAGCAATCGCAGGACTGACCCCGGTTTTGGTTTTCCGTGAATGTTCGCATAAAAAGGCCGGAGCGAATAAACTCCGGCCTTCAGTAGTTTTAGCAGCAATCAAACTTACATAGCGGGCGAATTCATGCCAAAGGCGAACTTCCACGCATCGCCGTCCTTAACATAAATTGACACGCCCCAGATAACAGTTCCTCCGACCTCCTGACCGCCGCAAGTGCCGTCGGCGGTGCCCTTGCGGGTGAGCATCTCGACGGTCGGCGAAAGAGC
>DASQPD010000043.1:0-5066 GCA_035644135.1 Pyrinomonadaceae bacterium | reverse complement strand
ATGAAAGGATCTCGCCTTGAAGGCGAAGTGAAGTTCGTGCGCCTCCTCAGTCCCGTGCTCGGCATGATGCACTCAACCGTCAGGGTGACGCTACCCGGTCAAACCAAGACGTCACGGGGGCGAGATTCAATGGAACTGACAGTTGTTAGGAAACAGAATGGAGTCTGGCGCGGCGAGGGATTAATGAATGCCCGGAGGTTGACGATAGAACAGCAACTCTTCTGGGATGACTTCGATACGCTGCCCGCAGAGGCTCAACGTCAGGTAACTGACCTTGCGGCATCCCTTAAGAGACGTCATGTATAGTTATGACTTCGCCCGCGCCCGCAATTCATCCATCCGAAGTCGCGGCGCCGCAGACCGAAAGTACCTATAGACATCGCACGAGTTGAAGAATGGATCAAAGAACCTCTTATCGGTCACGGCGATCAAGAACAGATGCGCCATTTTAGGGTCTTCGATGTACACGTATTGTACGCGTTATCTAAGCACCTCCTTGCGACGCGAGTGAGTTTGGCACCGTGGTTGTTTGGTTCAGGTCAAAACTTTCCGAACTCTTTGCCATTGCTTGTCAACCATTTTCTTAAGGCTGGAGCGATTCCGATGATGTTTTACCGCGTCAATTCGCGGCGGAGCTAGGCCTTGGCCATCTGCCAGCTAAGCGTCAGCGGAAGTTTTCTACCAGCATCAGGTCCGCGCCAAACGGATCGACCTGCGAGAACAGAACGTACCGGCCGTCGGGGGAAAGGCTGAGGCCAGTCTGCGGCAAATACTTGATGTCGAAGACCTTCTCAGTAGTGCCCTTCGTGAAGCTGAAAAACTTCAACGAGTTTCCCTTAATCCAACCTGCGAAACCTGGAGGACCAGGTTCAATGAAGTAGATCCCGTCCGCTACCACCGCGAACTGGAGTTGGCCGGCTGGACCGAGCACTCTTGTCTCCTCACCGCCCACCACTGGAACCTGCCACACATCAGAGGCGGCCAGTTTTTTCTGGTAGTAGACTTTTTTCCCATCCAGAGACTCGAAGGGTATCGCTCCCCCCTCGTGCGTCACCTGAAGCGCCTGCCCTCCTTCAGCCGGCAGGCGCCAGATTTCCAATCTGCCGGTGCGGGTCGACCCGAAATAGATCCACTTGCCGTCATGTGACACGCTAGGTGTCACGTCGTCGCTGGGATCACTCGTGAGCCGTAGCGGCACTCGAGTTTCCGTATCGATCACATAAATCTCCGCCTGACCTTCCTTTTGGGAATCGAAGACGAGACGCCTTCCATCCGGGAACCAGCGAGGCGTTCCCGAGGAGGACTCCAATGAGGTCAATTGAACCGGATTCGACCCATCGCCGTTACACACCCATATCTCCTGATTTCCTGACCTGTCCGAAGAGAAAGCAACCCGCGAACCGTCTGGAGAGTACTGTGGGTTGTCCTCTTGGCGAGTCGAGGCGATCAGCTTCACCGCAGCGACGGGCTTGGTCCCGCCAGATACTTCGGCCCGCCAGATGTGGGAGTTCCAGGTCCACACCTGGTACACGAGGCGATGTCCCTGCCTGGAGACGGTTGGTTGAGAGCTGGTCTTCCCAAGCGAAGCTAAAAGCACCGGTTTCTCAGAATCTGAAACAGAGACTCTCCACAGCATCCCGCCTATCCACGGCGGGCCTGCAGAACAAACGATTTCCCGTCCGTCCGCGGTCCAGGCGGGATTGACAACCCACGGCTGCGGAACATCGAGACGCCGCGCCGCGCCAGTCGGTCGGTAGTCTTCCGACAGCGGCAGCACATAGAGCTGAGGGTTGCTCGTAGAGATCACGCGAACAAATGCCAACGCTCGGCCATCCGGTGAGACGGCAGGATTCGTGTCGGCCAGCGCTGGCGCCGGCGGAGTCGTCAACCGTCGCTTTTCTCCGGTGGTAACCGACAACACAAACAGACCGGGAAGCTCTCCGGGCGACGCACGGTCCACCGTCACAAGGTATTTGCTGTCCGGTGACCAGGACAGGTAAGGAGGATTCAAAGATGGCCCCCAGGGCAAGTCATGAGCTGTCTGTACCAGTCTCCGCTCTGGCCCACCTATCGCAGGAATCAGGAGCACCTCATCTTTGTCGCCTCGTTCTCGAATGAAGGCAATCGAGCGACCGTCGGGTGACCAGGCAGGAAACTTATCTACAGCGGGATCTGAGGTGAGACGTAAGGGCGGACCACCCCCGCCAATCTGTTTGACGTAGATGTCGAGATTGTCCAGCTTCTCGCCAAAAGATGCGAACGCCACCTGACTGCCATCAGGCGATAGCGACGGCATGCCCTCGTAGCCAGGGTCTGTTGTCAGGGGAACAGCAGTCAGAGCAGCTGGCGCTGGTCCAAGTCCTGTGATCAAGCGCGAAAAGTACCAGGCGCCCACCGCGATGAGCAGGAGACCACCCAGTACTCCGGCTGTCCAGAAAAGCGGCTTCCGATTCGGAAACTCTGCGCTCAACGTCGTGCGCGCGGTCTGCACTTCCTTCGTTTGCTGACCAGGGTTATGAGCCGCCTCGCCAGCGCCGCTGCCAATTTCGCCACTGCTCTCCGGCGGCGTGGAGTGTTGGAGCCTGGCTGCAAACTCCAACTCCTGCTTGAGACTCTTCAGATCGATTAGCAGATCGCGCGCAGTTTGATAGCGTTCGTCCCGATCCTTCGCCAGCGTCTTGCGCACGATGCGTTGCAACTCGGCGGGCGCGCCAAGCGCGAGGCTGGAGAGCGGCGTCGGCTCCCTTTCTAAGATCGCAACGCAAATATGGTTCGCGGTCTGGCCCGAAAACGGCACCCGGCCCGCAACCATTTCATAGAGAACCACTCCCAGGCTCCAGATGTCAGTGCGCGGATCAAGTTCAAGTGCCTCTACCTGCTCGGGCGAACAGTAGCTGACGGTACCCATAAATCTGCCCGGCGCTGTTTTCACCAGCGCTTTAGTCGCAGCTTCAGGGTCGAGAGCCGCGGGCGTTGTTTCCGCCAGCTTCGCCAAACCAAAATCCAGCACCTTCACGATGCGGTCGCGCCGCAACATGATGTTTTCCGGCTTGATGTCGCGGTGAACGATCTTTGCTTCGTGAGCGGCGGTCAGCGCCAGGGCAACCTGCCAGGCAACGTCCAGGGCTTCGTTCAATTTCAATGGACCAGCCGACAACTTCTCCCTGAGCGTCACGCCGTCAATGAATTCCGTGGCGATGAAGTGCTTTCCTTCGTCCTGGCCCATCTCGTGGACGGTTAGGATATTCGGATGGTTGAGGGCAGAGGCACTGCGCGCCTCCTGTTTGAAGCGCTGCAGGCGATCGGTGTCGGCAGCAAACTGTTCCGGCAGCAGCTTGAGTGCGACGTTGGATCCGAGACTGGTATCCTGCGCCAGATACACCTCGCCCATTCCTCCTTGTCCCAGCCAACGCGTGATCTTGTAGTGACTGATTTGTTGGCCCACTGAGAGTCTCGCTTCAACTCCCAGTAGCGACTGCGCTGCCCCCGCAACCGCAGGCGCTTCGATGAAGCTTTCCGCCGCTTCATCGGACTCGAGCAACGACTCGACTTCGCGCCGCAATGCTTCGTCGCCGGCACAGGCGCGCTCGAGAAATTTCGCGCGCTCCTCCGCAGGGCGCGCCAACGCCGCATCGAAAAGATCTCTGACTTGCTGCCAGTTTTCAGGACTCACTTTTGCTCATTCCGACTCTACCGGCTCACTCGCGCTTCGCTAAGGACTATCAAACGGCGGCATCATGTCAGCGCTCACCTGGTCCAGCTTCTCCAATCTCACGGAGCAGCCAGGCCTTCGCGAAGCGCCAACTGCGCTTAACAGTTCCTGGCGAGACTCTTATATCAGCACCGCCTCGTTTGGAGCGGTGGCGAGCGCGAGCGTGATCAACCAGGATGCGGCGCATCATTTCCGCTGCGATGCCAAAAAACTGGGCCCGGTTCTGCCAACGCGCGTTCTTTTGATCTACGAGCCGGATGTACGCCTCATGAATCAGGTCAGTAGTCTGCAGCGTTTGTCCGGGACGCTCCCGCCGTAAAATACCGAGAGGCTTGCCGTCGCAATTCTTCATGGACTACGGGAACCAATCGGTCGAACGGCTCCTCTGTCACCGCCGCCCCAGGCGTTCAGCAAGTTCGTAACGTTTTGCGAAGATTGCAGCATGGGAGTCTCGGAAGGTAGCGCCAGTCGAAGTTAGCGAAGCATAGGGTTATCTTCGACCGGAGGTCAACAACTTTCACCGTTGCGGCAGAACTCGTCGAGCAACAACCTCAAGTTCACCACCTGAAGCGTTAGTTTCGTTACGTTTGTTACGCTGCGCGGGTTTCTTTTGCGCCGCATGGCCCATCGGTCGGTCGACGTCGCGTTAGGAGCTGAAGGCGCCAACGGTCAAACTGAGACCTTAAGGGGGTTATATGAAACACCTAACTCTTAATACGATTACAATCTACACATATTCATTGCGGAGACTTGGACCAACCACAAGCGGAGTGGACGGGGACTCAATAAGTCCAAAGCCGAACGTCGGGTTCGCACGCGAACTTGCCGAGACGAACACATGGCGACGGGATCAAAGACTTCCGCTTCCATGATCTCCGTCACACCTTTGCATCAAGGTACATGATGAACGAGGGCGATCTTTACGAGCTGGCAAAGATCCTAGGCCACTCGGACTCTAAAGATCTCGCGATCGCATGGAAGCTTTTTTCGATGCTCTATGGCCGCTCAATGTTACCTGAACTTAAAGAGTTCACAAGGCGAAAGAGTTTTGTAGTTCGACGCTGAACTAAGATCAATTTACCTGCGACAGATGATAGATGGGAGCTTAAAATCTAGTGTCCTTATATATAAGGCTGGCCTTTGCACAGTCCTTATTTATATAGGAGGAAATTGAGATCTCTCTTCGTGTAGTCCAGCAGAATCAAAAGAGCATTTGGTATAGGGGCGGACTAGTTCCAGTAGCATTCGAAATGACTACAGATCTCAGGTACTCGGAATTAAGTATTCTTGCCGAGGAAATCCTAAGGCCAACTGCGACAGCAATGCCCGCTTCACGCAGCACAGCTACTCCTCT
>DASQPD010000042.1:0-4795 GCA_035644135.1 Pyrinomonadaceae bacterium | reverse complement strand
CTGTGCTTTTTATGGCGCGAATCGGAAACAATTTCACATCTCGCTCGCATCGGTGCCACTCCTGACGCCGAGATGCCGGCGGGCACGTACGCGCGCCATATTCTAGATCGACTGCTGGTCGACTTATCCTGGGCGTCGTCTCGACTCGAAGGCAATACGTACTCGCTACTCGACACGCAACGACTTATCGAATTTGGCGAAGCGGCTCAAGGAAAGGACGCAGCCGAGACCCAGATGATCCTGAATCACAAAGCAGCCGTCGAGTTTATGGTGGATCTGAAAGATGAGCTGGCCTTCAGTCGACAGATCGTTCTCAATTTCCATGCGATTCTGTCGGACAACTTATTGACAGACGCTAATGCTAGCGGTCGGTTGCGCCGAATCGCAGTCGGTATTGGCAACTCAGTTTATCACCCGCTTGAAGTGCCCCAGCTAATCGAGGAATGCTTTCAACAAGTCATAGATACCGCTGCGGCAATCCGCAACCCATTCGAGCAAGCTTTCTTCGCTATGGTCCATCTGCCTTACTTGCAACCGTTCGAAGACATCAACAAGCGCGTTTCGCGGCTGGCTGCGAACATTCCGTTTATTCGTCAGAACCTATCGCCGCTCTCCTTCATTGATGTACCTGAGCGCGCTTACGTCGAAGGACTAATGGGAGTCTACGAACTCAACCGCGTCGATCTCCTTCGCGATGTCTTTGTTTGGGCATACGAGCGTTCGGCCCAACGCTACGTCGCGATACGTCAATCACTGGGCGAGCCAGACAAGTTCCGACTAAGGTTTCGGAATGAACTCATCGAAGTAGTTGGTGAAATTGTGCGAGGAAGAAAGAGCCCAACCGTAGACGAAGTAACGAAGGCGGCAAGCGAACGCGTGCCAGCTGAGCATCTGGATGATTTCGTTAGGATGACAATCAAGGAGTTGGACAATTTACACGAAGGGAATTTTGCCCGTTTCAGACTTCGTCCCTCTGAATATCATTCCTGGAGCGAGCTTCCCACAAAGGAAGCAAATACGCTGAAAACAACTTGATACTGCTAGCCAACGATTAGCTTCGGATTCTTATTACCCCTTGCTTACCGAGAGGAGAGCAATGTACACTTCCCTCGGTAACCGATGGAGAGCTATGAGTAAACCGACAGACCTTGTCCAGGGAACCCTGGGCCTTCTGATATTGAAGATGCTAGCCCTGGAGCCGCTTCACGGCTGGGCGATCGGTCAACGCCTCAAACAGGTCTCTGACGACACACTGCAGGTCAGTGACGGCTCGCTATACCCAGCTCTGCACAAGCTTGAACAAGAGGGCTGGATCAAGGCCGAGTGGAAGCCCAGCGAAAACAACCGACGCGCGAAGTTTTATACGTTGACGCGTCCTGGCCGGAAAGAGCTAGAGCGGGAGGCTGCCAACTGGAATCGTTTATCGACGGCCATCTCGCTGGTGGTGCAGCTAAAAGAGGCTTGAGCCATGCGTTTGGAACACTGGTTTTACACTGTGCCGTTGCGGCTTCGGTCACTGTTTCGCCGCGGTCAAGTCGAAGCCGAGCTCAATGAGGAACTGCGCTACCACCTTGAGCGGCAGATCGAGGTGAATACCGCCGCCGGCATGTCGGTAGAAGAGGCGCGCTACGCTGCGTTACGCGCAATGCACGGTTTGGACCAACGAAAGGAAGAGTGTCGAGATATGCGACGCGTGAGACTCATTGAAGACCTTTGGCAGGATTTTCGATTCAGTTTGCGGAGTTTGTTGAAGCGCCCGGGCTTTACGGCGATCGCACTCCTCGCACTCGCTCTCGGAATTGGAGCCAACACTGCAATCTTCAGTCTAGTTAATGCCGTTATACTTCAGCCGCTTCCCTATCGGGATCCCGATCGACTCATCTCGGTATATGGCACCCGCAACCGCAGCACCCAGGGAAGCGTTGGACCAACCGATTTCCTCGACTATCGCAGTCAGAACAAAACGTTCGAACAATTTGCCGCGTCGGGCTCGATGATGCTTCCCATGAACCTCACGGGCAGCGGTGAACCCGAACGTCTCAACGCATCCATCATAACGGGAAATTATTTCGACACGTTTGGCGTCCGTCCGGCTCTCGGTCGTGGCTTCTCGCTCGAGAATGAAAAGACCGGTCAGGATCATGTAACCGTGCTCAGTCACGCTTTTTGGCAGACGCGCTTTGGCGGCGACCCGAACATCGTTAACAAGACCATCAACCTCGACGGCAAAGCTTACGAAGTTCTCGGCGTGATGCCTGCAGAAGTGGTCCTGCCACAGCCTGCGCAGTTGTGGGTACCGATAAACTTCGACGCCGATCCTGAGATGAAAATGCGCAACGCGCGTTTCCTGCGAGGTATAGGAAGACTCAAAGAAGGCGTCACCTTGGACCAGGCGCAGACCGACACCGATCTAATCGCAGCTCAACTCGAACAACAATATCCCGACTCAAACACAGGTTGGAGCCTGCGTCTCATTCCTTTGCGCGAGATACTCGTGGGTGGGAGCCGAACGATGCTCTTTATTCTTTTCGGCGCTGTTGGTTTTGTGTTGCTGATCGCGTGCGCCAACGTGGCAAATCTGTTGCTGGTCCGTGCTGCTGCCAGGCAGAAAGAGATTGCGATGCGAACGGCACTTGGAGCCAGTCGACTACGAATCATCCGTCAAATGATTACGGAGAGTCTTTTGCTCGCGATTTTCGGTGGCGCGCTTGGCGCTTTGCTAGCGGTGGCGGGAGTCAAACTGCTCGTAAGTCTCGGAGAAGACAATATTCCTCGCACCGCTAACGTGAAGATCGATGCTACGGTTCTGGCGTTCACTCTTCTCATTTCGCTCGCAACGGGTCTGCTATTTGGGCTGGCGCCCGCCATCCGCACGATGAAAGAAAATCTCGTCGACGCCTTGAAAGATGGAATACGAGGTGGCAGTGAAGCGACGGTGAAGAATCGCACGCGCAGTTTACTCGTCGTGTTCGAAAGCGCTATCGCTGTGATGTTGTTGATCGCAGCCGGACTCCTCATCCGGAGTTTGGTTGCACTGCAAAACGTCGATCCCGGATTCGATCCGAACAACGTTTTGACTCTGCGCGTCGACTTGCCCCGGCAGAAATACAATACGCCGGAAAAGGCGTCGAACTTTTTCGAGCAACTCGAGACACGTGTCGCCGGCTTACCGGGCGTCGAAGCTGTCGGTTTGATTACCGACCTGCCACTCAGTGGTGAAGCTAGGGACATGCCTTACAGAGTCGAAGGCCGTCCGGCCACGTCCGATATAGCTTTTGTTGACTTTCGCCGCGTGAATAAAAACTACTTCAGCGCGATGCGAATCCCTTTGCGGCGCGGACGGAACTTTACTGAGCAGGAAGTGCGCCAAAGCGACAAGGCGATCGTCGTCAGTCAGGCTTTCGTCGACAGCGTCTTCCCGAACGAGGAAGCACTGGGCAAGCGACTGATCATCTGGTCCGGAATCAGGAACGAGCCCTATGAGATCATCGGCATCGTTGGCGACACTCGCTATCAATCATTGCAAGGTGAGCCATCCGCCACGATGTACGTGCCGACCCGAGAGCTCCTTTTTGTCAATCTCGTTATCCGCACGCAAGGGGATCCGCTGAGCCTCGTCGGTGGCGTACGCAAAGAGGTGAATGCGTTGGATCCGGACCTGCCAATCGCAGCAATAAGGCCGATGACGGAGTGGGTAGCTATGTCGGCTGCCGGAGCGCGCTATCGCACAACCTTGCTTGGACTGTTTGCCCTGCTCGCGATGATCCTCGCCGCGACGGGAATCTACGGTGTCATGTCTTATTCCGTTGCACAGCGAACACAGGAGATCGGAGTACGAATGGCGCTCGGCGCACGACCACTTGACGTGTTGAAGCTGGTGGTGCGGCAGGGAATGATGCTGGCGTTGATTGGCGTCATCGTCGGACTCGCCGGTGCGTTAGCGCTGACCAGAGTTATGTCGTCATTGCTGTTTGGAGTTACGGAGCGAGATCCAATTACGTTTGTTGCAGTAGCGGCCTTGTTGATTGTGGTTGCTTTCATCTCGTGCTTCGTCCCGGCACATCGCGCGACAAGGGTCGATCCGCTGATAGCACTACGCTGCGAGTAGATATACCAATAAGCTCTTCAAAGATAAGTAGGAAACATGTATTAACAAATTGCTTTTTGTGATGCGCCCTCCTTTCGCGGGCTGCCGGCTCAGCGTCCTGATGAGTTTAGAATAACTCGAGGATTGTTTCGACCGTGTACCGCAGGCCCAGAATAGTTGGCTTGCCGTGGCAAATCTCTGGATCCATCGTGATGCGTTCACTCAAATTCATCTGTCTACTCCGCGAGAGAATTCTAGCATCGAGCGTCACCAGAGTTGGCTTGGACTCGTCAGAAACGCGGCGGACCAACGACGAGAAAACGTCTTGACCTGAGTGTAGGTGACTTGGTCCCTTCTGTGGAAATGCGGAGGCCACGCGGCTAAAAAATGTCACCGATTCGTCACTCGACTCCATGCAAATCGATGAAAATCGATGACAAAAGACTGCTAAAGAAATTGCTCCTGCAATGGCTGCAACCTGTTGAAGAATTGTAAGTTAATGTTGCCGAATGTCACTGCATGTTAAAGACCGCAGTGGACCATAAAACCCATTCGCAATGCGGAGGTCAGGGGTTCGATCCCCCTCTGCTCCACCAGTTAACCTCCTCTTCTACAACAACTTAAAAGAACAAGATCGATTAGGCCAAAATTGTCGGTGACGTGGTTTTGACGTTTCAATGAGAACTACGTCATTGGGCCCACGGTCTT
>DASQPD010000041.1:0-8839 GCA_035644135.1 Pyrinomonadaceae bacterium | reverse complement strand
GTTACATGTGGAGTCGGTCGCCTGGATAGCGGAGCGAAAGGATGTGCTTAGCGGAGTTTTTTTCATGCTAACTCTGATTGCATACACCCATTACGCTCGCGCACCTTCGATTTGGCGCTATTTAATAGTGGCATTTGCGTTCGCCTTGGCTCTTATGTCCAAGCCAATGGTGGTAACGCTGCCCTTCGTGCTGTTACTATTGGACTACTGGCCGCTCAATAGAATCCGGGATGAGAGATCAGGCCTCGGAGGTCAGCTGCCAAGGCTGGTCCTTGAAAAAGTCCCATTGATCACACTTTCTGCCGTTTCAAGCATGGTCACATTTTTAGCGCAGCGAGGTGCCCTCGGTTGGACTGAGCAATTGCCAATGTTGGCACGGATTTACAATGCGGTGGTGACCTACGTCATCTACATGCGGCAGATGTTTTGGCCAGCAAACCTGTCGGTGTTCTACCCTCACCCTGAAACCAGGCTGCCGTCGTGGGAAATTGGCCTGGCCCTGGTCCTTCTCGTTTGCATCACCACGGTAGCGTTTGTTATGCGAAAGAATGCGCCTTACTTAATCACTGGTTGGTTATGGTATCTCGGAATGCTTGTTCCAGTAATTGGGTTGGTGCAAGTCGGATGGCAGGGCCACGCTGACCGATATACGTATTTGCCACAGATCGGCCTTTACATCGCCGGGACCTGGGCTGTTGCGGATTTGACGACTTCATGGTTTCGCCAACGTGTAATTCTAGGCACTGCTGCGTTGGTGATAATCGGTGCTTTAAGCTGGAGCGCCTGGACCCAAACGTCTTATTGGCGCGATAGCGAAACGTTGTTTACCCACGCACTTGCCGTGACCGAAAAGAACGACGTCGCAGAGAACAATCTCGGTATAGTTTTTTTACAAAATGGTGAGCTGGACGAGGCTATTGCCAGGCTACAAGCAGCTATCGATCTGCGCCCGGAAAATGGTCCCGCCCATAACAATCTCGCAAAAGCCCTCCTACAAAAGGGCCGGCTGGCAGAGGCAATGGTTCACTATCGTAAATTCCTCGAGATAGAACCCCAGAACGTAGAAGCACGCAATATTCTTGGAACAGCACTCATCCAGCAAGGCCACGTTAGGGAAGCGGTTGAGCAGTGGCAGGATGCGCTGGCAATCGAGCCAGAAAACGGAAATGCTGCCAGCAATCTTGCATGGGTGTTCGCAACCTGCCCCGAAGACTCAATCCGAGATGGCGGGCGGGCAATTGAGCTGGCGGAAAGAGCTCTGCGCCTCTCGGGCGGAAAGATCCCAATGATTTTTCGAATATTGGGAGCCGCGTACGCAGAGAATGGGCGCTTGTCCCAGGCAATTGAAACTGCGCAGCGCGGCGCTGAATTAGCTAATAGCCAGGGTAATCCCGGATTGGCGGCCGAGCTTCAGAATAATATCGCTGTTTACCAGTCTGGCAGACCACTGCGCGACCCGAAACTAACAATTGGCAGTTCGTCGCCTTACAGTGAATAACAAGAGGCGGCAGGTTAAAGACCGGCCGGGTCTCCCAGCAACAGGCTTTCGAGGTCGTACGCGGACTATTGTTATATATCTGTTTCTTGCCGCAATCAGCCTGGTCGTATTCGGTCAGACAATCCGCTATGATTTTGTTAATTTCGACGACGATTTATATGTCTATAATGCTCCCGCTATTCAAGCTGGCTTAACAGCACAAGGCATAGCGCTGGCCTTTACTAGCCAACACGCGCGCAACTGGCATCCACTAGCGACTCTTTCGCACATGCTTGATTGCCAACTATATGGTTTGAAGCCTGGAGGCCACCACGCTACCAACGTCATCTTGCATATCATCGCCGTGCTCCTGTTGTTTCGTGTGCTGCGGCAAATGACCGGCGCGGTATGGAAGAGTGCGATTGTGGCAGCATTGTTCGCTGTTCACCCACTGCATGTCGAATCGGTGGCATGGGTAAGCGAGCGAAAAGACGTTTTGAGCGCGGTGTTTTTTTTCCTAATGCTGGGCGCATACGTTCGTTATGCACGCGCACCGTCTATGACACGCTACCTTTTGGTCGCTGTCCTGTTCGCAGCCGGCCTCATGTCCAAGCCAATGCTCGTAAGCGTCCCCGCCATCCTTCTCTTTCTCGATTACTGGCCGCTACGTCGATTTGAACAACCCTCCTCAACAACAAGAAAGACCAAGATCGTAAACTCCGGAAATCAACCGTGCACAAGACAGCGGCTCTTCCTGGAAAAGATTCCCTTGTTCGTTCTTGCGGGAGGCTCCTGTGTCGCCACATTCGTCCTGCAAAAACGCGCTACTGGCGCGATACCGCCATTGCCGTTCCTCTGGCGCGTGCAAAACGCGTTCGTAAGCTACATGATTTACGTTTGGAAGACGTTGTGGCCGACGCATCTCGCCGTCTTCTATCCTCACCCAAACAATACTCTGCCAATTTGGGTAGTTATTCTCGCCATGATGCTCCTGCTCGCCATCACTGTGTCAGCAATCGTTTTCCGAAATAAGAGACCGTACGTGTTCACCGGCTGGTTTTGGTATCTCGTAATGCTGATCCCGGTGATTGGCCTCGTTCAGGTTGGAGAACAAGGCCATGCGGACCGCTATACTTATCTGCCGCATATCGGGCTTTTTCTGCTCGCGGTTTGGTTCGCTGCTGACGTGGCAGCCGTCCGTGAGTCCAGATCACGGTTTGCCACAGCCACCGCCGTAGTAATCATCCTTGGTCTGGCATCGGCTGCATTCATTCAGGCGTCCTACTGGCGCAACAGCGAAACCCTTTGGACTCATGCACTCGACGTGACTTCTGACAACGACTTTGCCCACAATAATCTCGGGTACCTGTGCGTGGACCAGGGTGAATTGGACAAAGCGATCGCACACTTTGAGGCGGCGTTAGAGATTAGATCTCGTAAGCTGGATCCGCACTACGCTGTAGGTTCAGCCTTTGTGCAAATGAACCTCGCCGACGCTCTGGCCCGAAAAGGACAGCCCGATGAAGCACTAGTTCACTACGAGGAGGCAATAAGATTGCAACCGAATTATGCAGATGCCTATTACAACCGCGGAAACGTTCTTTTTACAAAGGGACGTATCGACGAAGCAATGGCTGATTGGGAGAAAACACTCCAAATCCAACCTAATGATGCGGACGCCCATACATGCATTGGCAATGCTTTTCTGCGGCAGAGCTCGCCCAAAGAGGCGATCGCCCATTACGAAAAAGCAATGGCACTAGCTCCCGGAGATCCTCATTCTCGCAATAACATTGCCTGGGTCTTGGCCACATCTTCTGATGCCTCAATCCGCGATGGCGTCAAGGCAGTCGAGCTCGCGCAAGAAGCAGTGCAGCTTTCGCGTGGCAGAGATTCAAAGTTCATACGGACGCTTGCAGCTGCGTACGCGGAGAGCAGCCGATTCCCTGAAGCGATCGCCGCCGCACAACAAGCAATCACGATAGCTGCCATGCAGGGTAACACCGGACTGGCGAATACGCTGAGAAAAGAAATCGCGCTCTACCGCGGGCACATATCGCTCCGGGAAATGGAACCCAGGAATTAAGAGCGAGCCTTTCTCTTTCAAGGTTCAAGCCGTCCGCATGTCGCGAGCCGCTCGAGGCGTTCCTTCCGAACGACACGGCAACACAGTGCCATCGCTACAACATTCGTATTTAACTGGACGATCGCGATTGAAAACGAGCTAATTCATCTACGCTCCTTGTGATAAGGGCGACCCGCCTCGTAAAGCGCAATTTCTTTTCGCAGAACATCGCTCAAGGCAACGTTACCTTGGTTATCGGCTGCTTGCAGTGCCTGGTGAGCTGTGTTCCTAGCCTCATCAAAGCGGCCAGCCTCGGCGTAAGCAGCGGCCAGTATTCGCAGGATAAGTGGTCTGTTACCATCCGATAAACGACTGGCCTGTTCAGCAAGCAAAACCGATTCCTGCCCGTTTCTAAGCGATGGGTCCGACGAAGTCGCCAACAGCCAGGCGAGGTTAGTTTGAGCGGCCACATTTTCCGGCGCGACGCGGAGTGCGTCCCTGTATTGTGTGATTGCGTCTTCAATGCGGCCTTTTGCAAGCAACGCGCTCCCCAGATTTGCATGCGCGTCCGCGTTCTGGGGAATCAGCTCGAGAGTTTTTTGGTAATGAGCAATCGCTTCATCTGTTCGCCCCCTTCGAAAAAGGGCGCTTGCAAGGTTGTATTGAGCATTGGCATTCTCGGGCAATACGGCCACACACGTGAGATAATGAGCGATCGCGCTGTCGATGTCGCCCTTGGAAAGAAGCGCATCCGCCAAATTGCAGGACGCTTCGGCGTAATCGGCTCGGATCGAGAGAGCTTTTTCGTAATGCGCGATTGCGTCATCGACTCGCCCATCTTGGAACAACGTAGCGCCAAGATTGTTGTGCGCTTCCGAATCAGTGGGATTGATCGTTAACGCTGCTTCATAATGATCGATGGCATCGGAAAGGTCGCGCTTCTCAGCCAGCAACCGGGCAAGGTTATAGTGTGCTTCCGCATAACCCGGCCGTAGGTCGATCGCCTCGCGATAATGCATCATGGCGCGATCAGTTTCGCCGCGATCGCGAAGAGCGATTCCCAGGTTGTAATGCGCCATCCAGCAACCGGGATTCTTCGCGAGAATCCTCGTGTACAAAGTTATGACATCGTGGTAAACCGCACCTTGCCGCCACGTTAAGGCCCCGAGCAACAGCAATAGAACACTGCAGAGTCCCACCCGCAAAAATACAAGTCCTCGACCAAGCGACGCAGCTACAGCCAGCCGGCTGAAGCTTTCGGTCACGGCAGCGCCGGCCAACGCAAGCGGTCCCATGCTCGCGAGGTATTGGAAGTGATCGCTCACAAACGAATAGCGAAAAAAATAGACATCAAAAAACCCTAGGACCGGAAAAAGTGAGATCACATAGTATGCGGCGGCAAAGAATACAGCGCGACCCGCTTTTCCCGGTACAAACCACAAGAGGACCAAACCAACTGTTGCTCCCAGCAATGGCAGATAGGCGAGCCATTGCGACGAATGAATCTCCCATCGCGGATAGATGAAAATGAGCGGATCAGGCCAGGCTAGCTTCTCCAGGTAAAACCACGTCGCTCGTCCTGCGATGATCAGACGCTCTGACCAGCTCTGCGCCCACTCTGGACCAACAGCGGATGCGTGAAATTTCTGTTCCCAAATTGTCCACGCACTCGCGATGGCTGAGATCGACAGAAATGGAGCGAGGGGTACTGCATCTCTCCATCCGATCCGCCCTCGCCGCCACCAGAGGCACAGCGCAAGCACGACGGGCAACATGACCACGGAAGGTTTGCTTAACGTCGCCAACCCGAAGCAGAAAAGGGAAAGAGCCAATAACACCAAGGAGCGGCGGTCTCCAGCCGGCCGCTGGAGCGGTATCGAAACCGTCGCTCGCTGGTCTCGCGGTTCCTCTTCCCACTTCAAAAAGAAGAAAATGGATAACAGATAAAACAGGCAGGACTGGGTGTTCTTTAGCTCAGTCACCCAAGCGACTGATTGCGCCATTACGGGGTGCAAGGCCCATAGTGCCGCGCCCAACCATGCGCCCCGGACCCCGAGTTTTTTAAGAACGCGCCAAAGCAATATCGCCGATCCCGCGTGGAGCAACGTGTTTAGCATGTGATACGGAAAGGGATGCAAGCCGACGAACTTGTGCAGCGCCCAGAAGGTCGTCAGCACGAGCGGATAATAGACTGCTCGCGTGCTGGTCCATATTTCCTTCAGCCCAAGCGGGCCGACTACGCACGGATTCTGAGTCAGATGCGATTCATCGTCCCAGACAAATCCGGCATGGAACACTGGGATGTACGCGATAAAAACAAACGCGATAAGAAGTAGCCCCAAAAACCAATCTGCCTCCCAGAATGGTGATCGGCCCGGCCGCGACACAAAGCTTCGTCCGCCAAACACGCTAGATACGATTTAAATTTGATACGAATTTCACGATTCCCACGAATTGATCGGAACGAAGCTCGTGATGGTTCGTGTAGTTCGTGTCACCGAAGCTCGGCGCCGCTCTCTTTGGCGATGCGCAAGTTCTCCTCGGCCTCCGGAAAGTCCGGATGGAGACGTAACGCTTCTTTGAATTGCGAGACCGCCTGCGCGACGTCGCCTTCGCGCATGAAAACCTTACCCAGATAGTTATGTGGTTGAGCAAGTTTTGGGTTGAGGTTGGAAGCTTTCTGAAAATGCTCCTTTGCTTCAGCCAGGTCGCCCTTTTCAAAAAGCAAACTTCCGAGATCAATATGAGCATCGACCAAACGGGGATCGATTTGCAGCGCCTGTCGGTACTGCGCAACTGCTTCGTCGCGTCTGCCGTGTTTCTCCAGGAAGGCGCCGTAGCTGTAATGCGCTTGCGCGGATTTGGGGGCCAGGCGAATGGAGGCTTCGGATTCGGCAGCCGCTTGCTCGTCGCGGCCAAGTTGCTCCAAGACATAAGCATAACCCGAATGATACTCGGCATTGTTGGGATCGATTCGCAACGCGTGTTCAAAATGCGTTTGCGCCTCGTCGAGATTTCCTTTCTCCATTAGCAGCGCCGCCAGATTAACATGCGTTTTTGCTGACCCCGGATTCAAACGCAGTGCTGCAGAAAATTGCCCGGCTGCTTCATCGGTCCGTCCAGCCTCTTGCAAAGCCGTCGCGTAATTGGAATGAGCCCGCACACTGGACGGAAGATCAGCAACGATCGCGGCGAGACGCTCAACCTTACCCTGGGCGGAGTGCACCTCGGTAAACCAAAGCGCTGCAAGAGGGATGATAAAGACCGCTACCCATTTCGCGCCGTGCAGCGCCCAACTCGGCAGAAGAGAATTTGTTGAAACATCAACCCTGCCCCCACTGATGCCGAGAGATTGTCGCGTGGATTTCTCGCGGACTTTCCATATGAAACCGTCGTAATAAAAATGGAGCAGTGCCGACGCCGTCACCACCCCGGTGAGAATACGTTTAACGGCGTCGATGCCGACATATGACTTGGACAAGCTCAGCCCACCATACGCGAGCACCAAGCCAACATAGACGCCAACGAGTGCGCCACTGCGCCGAAACACGAAACGCATAAACCCGCCGATCGAGCTGTCGCTCTCGACGCGTTTACGATTATAGATCCAGACAAGCGAGAGGTACTGCACATCGTGGAACACTTCGAATAATGCGATGCCAACGAGAACGCTGGCTACAATGTTGTTGCAATACCACCAAAAGGAAATGCTCGTGGCAAGAAGCACGAGCTTTACCGGACTTGGTCGCTTCCCCTGCATCCACATCCAGACGAAATTCACCAGGAACACGCCTGAAACGGCGCAGGCGAATGCCAGCAATCCTTGCTGCGCTGCTCGAAGAAGAGCAGGCTGAATAAAAGGTCCGCCCGCCGCATAATAGCTCTCCAAAGTGTCGGTCATCCGCTGGGGCGAAAGAAGGACTGCCGTTGCAAACCAGATCCCGCACAATGCAAAATCAAGACGACGAGTGAACTCAGCGAAGGAGCCGACCTTCGCATCGTAGATGCGGCAAAACCCGTATGTTTGCATCATTCCATGCCAAACGCCCCACACAAACGCAACCAGCACAATGCCCTTCAGGTCCCACAGAGAAAACGCCGCGCAAACCACCACGAGGAAAATCGGCGCGCAAATGAATCGCCATCGGAAACGCTGAAATAAGACGCGGTCGCCGTAGGCGCGAATCATCCCCGGCAAGTGGTGCCCCATTGCGCCGAACGCCGCGACAAACAGATAAATGTCTTCGGCAGCCCAGAGGCCCTGTGCGGCTATGAAGATCGGTACCAGCAGCAGCGGCGTACAGACGTAGAGAATCAAGTCGCGCCAACTGTCCAGAATCCACAAATTAGACTTTCGTCCGACGGTAGGCACAGCCGGAACAGTTTGAGGACGTGAGAATGCAGAAACGTGCTGCATGCCTTTTAGCGGAACCAAGTCTTCCTCAAAGCGCGACGAAAATCAATCCTGAATCATTCTTCACCAACAAAAATGATGACACGAAGTTCTTTCTTTTGCTGCGATTCACGAGCGAATCGCGTCTTAGAGGTCCCCGGGAGACTCGACCGGTAGACTGAGACCAATCGCCGATTGATTACGATATTAGAGATGTCTCGACTTCGCTCGACATGACAGACCCTACTACGAAAAGCAAAACGGCCGGGCCCGTTAAGGACCCGGCCGCTGTGAATTTTTCCGGCTTACGCTTTAGAAGCGCTTCTTTAAGCCAACGTACCAGTAGCGGCCTTTGATGGTTGCGATCGATTCATCGTAGCCGTTCTCGAAACTGCCAGCCACAAACGATGGATCTTCGTCCAACACGTTCTGCATACCGAGCGTGATCGTGGTGTTGTTGAGCCACCATCTCCAGTTGTTGCAGCCGTACTCGGCTGTAGAGACTGGCACTACGTTTTTCTCCTTGCCGTCTTTCATCCGCACGTTCTTCCCACCATCCTTTGCAAAGCCAGGCACTTCAGCCGGCGCAGGAGGCGGCAAGTTGAACGTGTAGTTTAGGATCAGGTCGAGCGTGGTCCACGCGGCCACTTTGCGCGCGCGTATTTCGTTACCGTTCGGCGGCACGAGACTCGTGCCGCCAAGCGGGCCGCTTCTCGGCTCATTTAGCTTCGTCGATCCTGTCAGACTGGCATTGTCGTCCTCGTACTGGCCGATCCAGTGAACTACCGCACCGACATCAAGACCACCAGCCCACGTGTCCGCCGGGCCATCGTAGAAGATACTGAAGTTAGCTCGATGCCATGGCAGCGAACTGGTTAGAGCAAATCCTGGCGGCAGGAATTCG
>DASQPD010000040.1:0-33992 GCA_035644135.1 Pyrinomonadaceae bacterium | reverse complement strand
GAGCGGGGGCGCGCGCAGCATCTTGAGTGTCACCATGATTGAGTTTGCGCTTGCCCCCTTCCCGAACCTGTGAATTTGCTGAGGTTGTGTGGCTGTTTTGAAAGGTGAGTGGCTTGGTTCATTGAGCGGGGGCGCGCGCTGCGTCTTGAATGTTAGCAGAGTTGAGAGTGCGCTTGCCCCCTTCCCAACCTGTGAATTTGCCAAGGTTGTGTGACTGTTTTTGAAAGTTGAGTGCCTGGCCATCTTGAGCGGGGTCGCGCGCAGCATCTTGATTGTCGCCATGAATGAGTTTGCGCTTGCCCCCTTCCCGACCTGCGAATTTGCGAAGGTTGTGTGACTGTTTTTGAGAGTTGAGTGCCTGGCCATCTTGAGCGGGGTCGCGCGCAGCATCACTCTTCAAAAGATCAAAGAAGACTAACTAGACGCTGAGGTACATCAGCATCACTTTTCAAAAGATTCATGAAGTCACATTAGAACAAGTTGGGAAGGGGGCAAGCGGAACTACAGACTTCTCACCAAAGCAAAACTGAGCGCGCCCCCGCTAACTCCCGTCAGCATCATTCTTCAAAGGATCAATCAAGTCACACTTGTTCTATTTAAACTTGAATGATGACTCTGAAAAGAGAATGCTGATGCAACTCAGCGGGGGCGCGCTCAGTTTCACTTTGGTAAGAAGTGTGTGGGGTCCGCTTGCCCCCTTCCCAACTTGTTCTAATCATGAGAAGTGTGTGGGTCCCACCTTCCCTTACTTGTTCTAGTTGGGAAGAGTTTGTCCAGATACTTTGATAGTGGACGCGACGAGCAGTCTGTCGAGATAAGCGCGATGTAGTTATCGGGTCGTAGGAAGACATTAAAACTTTTGTCTCTGCCGAAGATTTCCGCAACGCCTGGATAAAGCGGAACGACGTGATAATCAACCAGATCAGCGTACCTGGTCTCAACTTCGTCACGCACTTCCGCGCCAGAATCTCCCTGCCCATCCGAAAAAGTAAGAAGATGAAACTTTGGCGCGCGCAGCTGATCGTAGATGCTCCTGCCGTCAAGCAGGAAATAAGGCATGCGGTCTCCCGCTTTTAGTTCGAACTCGCCATCCCCTTCGTGTGAGCTTAGGGAGCTGTTGCGGTATTTGATTCCGATCTGCGAAATCAAAATAAAGAATCTCCGGCGGACCGGCTCAATGCTGAGAATATATTTCGCCATGGGCGGAAAAACGGTTGTGCGAATCAAGCCGATAAACCAGTCTTTGCCGGCCGCGAGATTGAACATCCGATCGGTGGTCGCCGTCAGCCTTTTCGCGTTCGGCAGACGCTCTTCGTTATAAGTATCCAGAATACGACCGTTAGCCGAACGTTTCAGAACCAGCGCCAGCTTCCAGGCAAGGTTGTAAGCGTCCTGGATGCCCGTATTCATTCCTTGTCCACCCGCGGGTGTATGGATGTGCGCTGAATCTCCGGCGAGGAAACATCTGCCGGCAGAAAACTTCTCGACGTGCCGAGTATGTACTTTGTACGTCGAAAACCAATCGACGCCGGTGATGTCGAGCTTGAGTTCGGCTTCCTCTTTAATGCGCGCTTCAATCTCTTCGTAAAGAATTTCGCCGGCGTCTTTTTCATGACCCTCAGGAAATGCGCCGACGATGCGCCAGCGCTTCTCGCCCGGGAGGGGAAAGAACGCTACAGCCCCGTTTGGCGCCAGGCAGGCATGCAAGGCGTCATGACTGAACTTCCAATCGATATGAACGTCAGCTACGTAGAACAGACGTTCAAAGGTGCTGCCTTCAAAAGCAAGACCGAGCGCATGTCTTACCGGACTGTGAGGGCCATCACAGCCGGTCAGATACTTGCCTCTCAGAGTTTGTGCTTCACCATTGCCGTCCTTGACGTGTGCTGTCACGGTTGAGTGGTCCTGCGAAAAGGATTGGAGTTCGGTCTGCCAGCGAACTTCCCCTCCATGACTCTTCAGATACTCGTACATCAACTTCTCGTTCTTGCTTTGCTCCAGCACGAGCATGTAAGGATATGCGCTTAAGCCCTTGCCGATATTGGACAAATCGACTTCACCGAGCACCTCTCCGCCTTCGAGCATGCGCACTTTGCCCGCAATCGTGCCGAGCGCGACAGCGTTCCTGGCCAGGTCGAGTTGTTCGTAGATCTCGAGCGTGCGAGCGTGAACGCCGATAGCCTTGGAGTGTGGTGTGATTCCAGGGTTTTTGTCGATGATGACAAAATCAACTCCATATCGAATGAGCTGACATGCCAGGGCAAGTCCAGTTGGACCAGCCCCGATGATTATCACTTCGGTGTTGATTGTTCCGGCCATGCGCGAATCGTACCGAACGAATGGGCGGGAGGTAAAGGTTTAGGGTGGCAGAGCTTACTCGTGACCACCGTGTAAGGCGATCAATTGCATAGCCGGCTCGCTCACGAAGACTTTTGCATGAAAACGCTTGCCCCACGACAGCGGTGTGACGTCACGATACTCGTGCCGCGTCTCGACGTCATATTTCGGCGCGTATCTTGGATGAAGCTTTTTGCACAGCGAGGCGCGCGCGTTCGGGTTCGCGCCATGGTCCAGCAACAACTGCGTGAACGGTGCTACCTGCGCTCTCCGTTGGTGGTTCATCCAGAAATTAGGCTGTGATACCACAGTCGCGAAGAGGGCCGTATGACCCCCGAAGCCTTCGCGATCCACCGCGGCAAGGGCATTGGCATCCATTCCTCGTTCGAGCAGCCAGCGCGCGATCTCTATCTCATCATAGTCAGCGCACATGTGCAGCAGCGTCGTTCCTGCCAGCGGCGTGCCCTGAGTCGCCTGTACTTCGTCATGACACCCCAGCTCCGGTGGGTAGATCTCTTCATGGGTGAACGTCCGTTGAAGAAGTTGGGGGTCGTGACGCAGATGCTCTTCGAGCAAGTCCAGCCTGCCGCGATGAAGCGCCATCGTCGGCGTATCAGGCAGCTCGAAACCGTGCTGCACATACATCTCGAGAATCTCATGTTTTGCCGATGGATTGCGGCTATCTGTCTCGAGCACCACGTCAACGGGCGCCAGCCGCCGGCCATTTTCATCACGAACTCGGGCGCCGAATTCAAACATCAGAGCCGTTCCCGACGCGCTTAGCGTATACGCGGGACCACCAAGCGCGTCCTGCGGTACTCGAGGCGTACCCATCAACTCCCAAAGCATGCGGGCAGTGTCGATCTTGCTTTGCAGCACCGCGCGGCCGCCGGCATGCATGTGATCTTTCGCTCCGAGGTCGTGGAGCATCTTTACGATCTGGTTGCGGCCGAGGTTTGCGGCATAACTCATTGGCGGCCCCCAATTGCTGTGGCGAATAAGGGCGTCCTCGTGTAGCAGGTGAGGGTTCTTCACGATGAGGTGGCGGACGGTCTGGATGTCGTCGCGCCAAATTGCATCGATCAGTCTGCATGCCTTGACGAGCCTGAGCCAACTTGGCGCCTGATAGCTGCGGGCGAGCGCGAGTTGGGCATCGGCGAGCTTCGCCTCAGGCGGTGCCATGGGGTTAGGGTGAGACCGATTGAATTCTTCGATCGCGGATGGATCGCCCCGCCGGATTGCCCGGAGTAAATCCCTGGCCTGGCGCCTGAGTTGATCGAGATTGGGACGGACGGGAAGATTACGAGCGGTTGAACGGGCAGACATACGAGCCTCCTTTGGTCTTGCCCGCTGTCCGCTCTGCTCGGGCGAAAGGAGGTTCGCATCGGAACCTGCTGTCTTCGGGAGTCGATCAGGTGGACTCAGTCCTGCCCGCGGACGGGTGGCGGCCTGCACGCCGCCGCGAGCATAGCGTTGAGTCAGTGAGAGGTCAACACGGCGTTGGGAAAGTATAATGAAGTCAGTACCGTCACGCCGTAGAGACTCTGTCAAAACTCGATTGATTCCTTGGGGTTTGAGCTGAGGATTTGGACAATTCAAGCTGCGTAAATTCGCAGGTCGGGAAGGGGGCAGTCGTTAGTCTGAAGTCTGAAGGTTCGGTAAGTTCAAGGCGCCCCCGCTCAAGCTTGAATGCCAGTGCTTTTCCCCTATCACTAAGCCTCTGGGCTTACTGCATTGAGTGATTGATTCGGTGATGAAGCCTCGGAAACTTGAGCGGGGGCGCCTTGAACTTACCGAACCTTGAAACTAATGACTGCCCCCTTCCCGACCTGCAAATTCACGCGGCTTGAGTTGTCCTGTCGCGACTGCAAGTTCCTACAGTCTCTACGGCGTGACGGTACTGACTTCATTACATTCCCGACACGTGTAATCCGCGTTAATCTGTGGCTAAAACCTTGCCGAATGGAGAAGGGAATTAGCTTTGGGGGGCAAAATAGCCTACGCGGGTCGTGGCTTTGTACGAGGGCCTGGTCGTCTCCACACGCACCCTGCGGAAACTTCCATCGCGAGCTTTATTGAGCGGGGTGTAGTAAAGCCCAAACTGGTGTCGCAATTCTTCAGCGACTTCAGCATAAGTGGATGCCAGGTCGCTGAACGAATTGGGTTTGTAGAGTCGTCCCCCCGTGGCCTCAGTAAGTTGCTCCAGGTTTTGTTCACTTCGATCAAGCACCCGCAAACCTTCGCGTAGGTCGTCAATCCGCAGTTGATTGAACCGCACAGCGGAGTCCGAGCCACCCATCAACTGGTCCAACTCTGATCGTTTCGTGGCTCGGGAAATCTCAGTGTTGCTGACTACATAAACCGAAGCTTGCGCTTTGAGGAGAGATTGCAATGCACCCTCGAGTGTTGTGCTGCCGCGACCGCTATCGATGCCATCAGTGAGGACGATCACGGCGCGCCGCGAAGTCGACGTACCAAACTGGTCGCGACAAGCCAGCATGAGGGCGTCGTTGAAACGCGTAAACATCCCCGGCTCAAGGCGAGCGAGCGCCCGGTGCAGTTGAAACCGGCTCTTGGTCCAATCCTGGAGCAGTTCTACGCGATCGTCGAATTTTATCAGGCTGATTCGATCTTCCGGCGCCAACCGAGCCGCAAAACCTTCTGCCGCCCGGCGGAAATCGTCAAGGTTAGTGGCCACTGAAGAGGAAGCATCAACCATCAGGACTACGTCCACAGGCACTTGCCTTAGCGCCAGATCACTAAGTGGCTGCTCGCGTCCGTCTTCGAAGACGCGAAAATCATTACGCGTCAGTTCCGTTATCAACCGACCTCCTTGATCGCGGACTGTCACCGGCAGCATCACTTCAGTGGTGCTGATCGAAATTACATCGCCGGGGTTCACATCCTGTTGCTGTCTTGCGGGCGGCGTGGGAGGTGGAGGTGGCTCGCCCAATTCGTCGAGAATTGATGGCGTGGGCGTGGTTGTGGGTCCTGGTGAAGTTACTTTTGTTGCGCGCGGTTTCGCGGGAGTACGCCGCGTCCGCTTTTGCGCGAGTGCGACAGTTGAAAAGCGGGCGCCCGGCAAGAACAAAACAGCAGTCAGACAGAGCAGGGCCAGGAGTGTTGCCAGGATCGTTCTAAGGCTGCGTTTGCTGAAATTCATCATTCGCCGTGGTTGCAACTACTTGGTTGACTCGTCACCCATTGCGGTTCTCATCGCAGTCAGAATCTTATCGCTGACGCGGCGCTTCCGCAGTTCATCAAGCTTAGAGGACGAGAGATCAAACTCAACCGGAGACTGCTCGATGCGACGAATGATCGTTCCTTCCGAAAAGCCGGCTTCCACCAACTCGACCACAGAATCGTTTGTCAATGTCGGTGTCTTCTCGAGTTTGCTGGGACCTCCTCCTGCTTCCGTGGGCGGACGCAGAATCCGAACGGTAGCGCTCCCGGTGGTTTGAGTATCTGTGTCAACTGAGCCGTTACGTCCGCGACTCTGGGTTCTGCCTTTTACGCCTCCGCTCGAACCAAAGATATCCACGCTGCCGGGGTCGGAATTCGCGGTGCTGGAGCCGCTGGCTTTTCTATCCGGACCTTCATTAGGAAAGAGGTCATCGCCCCAGGCTTCGTCCGACACGTCCTCTCCTTGTTGACGCGCCAGCATGGCTATGATGATCTTTTCGCTTACACCGCTCCGCTTGAGTTCGATCATTCGATCGGTACTCAGATCAAAGTGTGCTTCACGCGCGCCAATGATCGAGATGATCGTCCTTTCTTTGAAACCAGCCTTGGTGAGCTTGACGATCGCGGCGTTAGTCAGCGGCGCTTCCTTCTGACTTCTCTGGCCAGACACGGGCGACGATAAACAGAGGGCCGAACAAACGAGAATAGCGGGCATTAACCACTTCATGATTTCACCTACTGTCGAGGCGGCGGAATGTCATTGTCCGGGTTGGGTTCGCGCCCGTTGATTCCATACCGCTTGCTGATTCTTTTTACATACTCGCGGGTTTCTTTATACGGTGGAACGCTTCGTCCGTACTTAAGTACTGCTCCTTCCCCGGCATTATAGCTCGCCAAGACAAGATTCACCCGACCATCAAACATGGCCATCAGTTCCTTCAGGTATTGGGTGCCACCTTTGATGTTTTCGGCCACATCGTAGGGACGTCTGACTCCGAATCGGCGGGCGGTGCCCGGCATCAGTTGCATCAAACCCTGGGCGCCTTTTGGGCTTAAAGCCCGCGACCGGAAGTGCGATTCATGTTCAATAACGCAGAAAACCAGATACGGGTCAACGCCGTAGCGGGCGCCATTCGTTCTGATTAATTCGTCGATTCTCGCGTTGCCGGAGGTCCAGTCTACATCTCTTCGACCGCGACTGGGCGATCCGGGCTCTAGGCGTTCAATACGAGCAATGCGGGCTTTTTCCAGAAATACTGACAAATTTCCGCGGTTATACCAGGCCCCATCTGAGCTCTCTCTGACGTCATCTACTTTAAAACGGGCCCCGCCAACGAGGTAAATCCAGACAGAAGGACCCTTTTCAGGGGTGCTTTCTGCGGCAGTCGCCAACATCGGTTGCGGGGCGCTCTTTTCCGGACGGGGGGTCGGGGCAAAGATCGGATCAATGGCTCGTACCTCGCGCTCCAGGCTCTGGCCAACACCACCTCGTCTGTACCAGACTATCGAACCCTGCCTCCATGCCTCATCCACGTCCATGGCGCCGCCGTCAGCAAACCTGATGCGATAACCAATCGCCTGTCGTTGCTCAGCCGGATTAGAGGATTGCGGCGCGGGCAGAAGGATTCGTTGTCCCTTTTTTAGTCGCGCTTGCGCGGAGATTCGATTTAACCGCTCGAGTTCTTCAACGGGCTGCCCTACGCGAGCAGCAATCGCTCGAAGAGTCTCACCTTTAAAAGCGATAACTGTGGCAGGTTTGGAATCGCTTTGGACGGTCGATTGGTCGTTTGCGGAAGAGCGAGATCGCGTGCGAGTCTGCGAGTAGATTCCCTGTCCGTTTAGGATCACCAGACAGATGATAACGAACGTGGAATGGGAAAGCCTGGTAAACATCACATCGCTTAGGTGGCGGATTCAGACTTCAATTACATCCTGGAGACAGGGAGCTAGACCGCAGCTGACTTCGCCTCTGTAGCTACATCCGAGTACCCGCCGTCAAATCCATGCGCCGCGCCGAAATAATTCTTCCAGGCAATGTCGATCAGCTCGGGAGTCAATTGCAGCGTGCGCTCCTCAAACATGCAGACATCCGTCACCCGATTGAGTAAATCACGAGGCTCGCACGATTTCATTAGCCGTCCTTCGACAACATACTTATCGAGAACGTGGCTCAAGCTGGCCTGGTCCAGGATTATTCCCCGGTCAGAAGCAGCGCGTCGAAAGATCTGCTCGTATGCAGCCGCAGATGGCGGATCGATACGGGCGCGATACCCCATACGACGAAGAAAGGCCTCGTCAACCAGGTCTTTCTCGTTCAGGTTTGTAGAAAAGACCACCAGCTGTTCGAACGGTATCTCGATTTTCTTGCCATTATGGAGGGTCAGAAAGTCGACTCGTCGCTCGAGCGGCATGATCCAGCGATTAAGTAGTTCCTGCGGCGCCACCCGTTGCCGGCCAAAATCGTCAATAACGAGTGTGCCTCCATTCGATTTCACCTGAAATGGCGCTTCGTAGAACCTGGCCGCGTCCGACCAGGCGAGATCCGCATTCTCGATAGTCAGCTCACCGCCGACAATGATCAAAGGTCTTTGAATCTCGATCCAACGCCGATCGTGTTCAAGGGCCGATTCTATTCGCTCAACTGGCCGGTGACAGTGAGAATCAAACAGGCGAATGATTTGTCCGTCGATCTCAATCGCGTGAGGAATCCAGATTGAGCCGACGAGCGCGCTGTTCATGCGTTCCGAGACTGCCGTCTTTCCGGTGCCGGGGAGACCGGTTAGAAACAGCGAAGAGCGCGAATTGATCACGCAGCCGAGTGTTTGCAGCAAAGAATCGGGCAACACAAGATCCTGGAACGCTGCACGCACACTCTCGATTGAGGCCGGTTTACTGGGTACTGCCTGGAGGCGCATGAGGTGAGTGTAATCAGCCAGCGAGACTGGCGCCGGCCCCAGGTAAGCATTCTGACTCTGCAGGCGGGCAAGTCTTTCCCAGCCGTGGTCCAACATTGCATAGCGCGTGGCGCCGACCGCGCTTTGCAGTCGCATTTCGATTAGCTTCTCGCGGTAGAGCTGCTGAAGGAGCTCTTCCGTTAAGGTACGGGACAAGCGAAGTCGTTGCGATACGTTGCCCGTGGTCGGCTCGGCCAGTGATGCGACATGCTTTAGTGTCAGGTCGCAGAGAAAAGCTTCAGGCACGCCGGTGTCAGCCAGTTCTTCAGGATTTGGCGGCCCAAGACTCTCGATTTCCGCCCTGGTGAGAATGTTCAACATATGTCTTCCCTAAACTCGTGGATTTGCGTTCGTGTTATGAATTTGGAAAAGGACTGATCTTGACGATCACCGATTCCGGACCGTTCTTGCCCACCGGGTAGCGCCGCTGACGGGCTATCCGCAAGGCCGACGCCTCGTAGGCGCCAAGCCCCGGTCGCGGGTGGGCGATGGAGGCAAAGGTAACCAAGCCGTTTCTAATCTCCATTACCACCTCGATCGATTGAGACAGGTCGTTCTTTTGCTCGGCTTCAGCTCTTAACCGCGCCGCTTCGTATTGCTTCATTGCTTCGCCTGATCGCCCGGCAAGCTCGAGTTGATTCGCAATATTGAGCCGGCCCTTGACCTCGCCGCCCGCGCGCGCGAAGTTCTGATAAGCCTCATCAAACTTCCCTAGTTGTGTTTGCGCGAGGGCCAGATTATTGAGGATGCGAGGATCGTTCGGCGCCAGTTTTGCAGCCTTCTTCAAGCGGTCGGCGGCGCCTTTGTAATCGCCTTCGGACAAGAGCAGGTAACCAAGATTGTTGAGTATCTGTGGATTCTTCTTGTCAAGCTTGAGCGCCGCTTCAATTGACTTATGGGCCAGCTCAGAAAGACCTTTGCGTCCATACGCAACTCCCAGCAGACTGTGGGCCTCGGCGAGTTTGGGATCCAGGGATGCCGCCACGGAAAGCTCGGAAATCGCATCGTTTAGATTATCTGTGTCGAGGAGCGTACGCCCTCGTTCGAGATGCTCCGCTGCGCTCATATTTGAGCTCACCGATGCGTTGGCCGGCGCGGAAGTGGCGTCGTTAATCTGCACCACTCGAGTTGTCTCAAATTTTTCCACATCCTTTTCCGACAGCCGGTGAAGTTTATTGTCGTCTTTCCTGCCGCGGCCAAATAGTTTGCTGATCGCTTTAAAGGGTGCTTTGAGTACTTTAAGGAAACTATCGCCCTTTCCGTGATTAGCGGAATTGTCTGATACCGCAGGCTCGCTCATCGAGACCATGAGAGTCTCGGCTTTGCTCCTCACAATTCCTTGCACTATTCGCAGCGGCTCGAGTGCCAGGATAGTCACGACGACCACCGCCAATATCACCAAAGCCCTTTTTGCATTTCGCGACTTCGCGGGTGTTTTTGTTGCCTTGCGACCGTTACGAAATATTGATTTGAGCATGATTGCAATTCCTCTCGTCACGACGGGGACTACATGTTTCTGATTGCATCCATCAGGTTCAGCGCGGCCGGCCCCAGGATCGCGATGAAAAGAGTCGGAAACAAGAATGCGGCGAGCGGTAAAAGCAGCTTCACCGCCGCCATTTGTGCCGCCTGTTCTGCGCGCTGGCGGCGCTTGGTGCGCAGCGCATCCGAATAGACACGAATGGCCCGGGTTATTGATGTGCCGAACCGATCTGCCTGAATCAGCATTGAGACGAGGCTCTGAAGGTCTTCTACTCCGGTGCGCTCGGCTAAATTGTTCAGTGCCTCTTCGCGCGATCGGCCCACCCGGATTTCAAGGTTGACCAAGCCAAACTCCTTACTCATGTCACTGTGCACGTCCGCAATTTCCTCGCTTACGCGCACGATCGACGCGTTCAGACCGAGACCAGCTTCGACACAGACAACCATCAGGTCGAGCGCATCAGGGAGACCCCATTGAATCCGCAATTTTCTGCGCTTGATCATGTGCCTGAGAATGAATCTCGGAATGAAGAAACCGCCAATGAAAGCTAAAAGAATGGGCAAAGCTGCCGAGGATATCGGCTTAGCCATTACAAGATAGAGGCCCGCTACCGCCAAAGGCAGGAGCACCATTGAGGAGAGCTGAATCGCCCGGTAAGTTAGCGGAGCATCATGCGAGCGAAATCCGGCTTGCATCAATTGCCTTCTTAGTTTGGCAGCTTCCGCGGCCGAGGGAGGGACGAGACGATTAAGCGGTTCGGCAACCCGCTCGGCAAGCGCCGCAACGGGGCTTGTTTCCTGGGTTGCAACCATGTCAGGACCGTTGATCGTCTGCGATTCCAATTGGGTGAGGCGTTCAGACGCGACGCTGCGGGTACGAAAGGCGAGCCAGTACAACCCCATCACGGTGAAAGCGCCGCAAACAAAAGTAGAGACTGCGATAAGTAGTAACATGATCTGGCCTCGTCGTTATACCCTGATGTTAAGAATCTTTCTGACCAACAGCATGCCTATAATCTGCATCGTCATGGCAATCGCAATAAGATTGTGCCCTCGTGAATCCTTCCAAAGAACACTCATGTAATCCGGATTCAAAAAGGTCACCATAACCGCAACCAGAATGGGTAACCCGCAAAGAATCCACGCGGACATACGTGAAGAGGTGGTGAGGGTTTTTAGATCAGCGAGGATCCGGAAACGTTCCCGAATGGTGCCGGCAACCTTTTCCAGGATCTCGCCGAGGTTGCCGCCAGTCTCGCGCTGAATCATGATCGCTGTGACTGCCATCCGCAGATCCAGAAGCGGAATTCGCTTACAAAGGTTCTCCAGCGCGAGCTTGACTGAAAGGCCGAGGTTTTGTTCCTCATACGCCCGCCCGAATTCTGAAGCAATCGGCTCGGACATTTCCTTTGAAAGCATGTGCAGAGCCTCGGCAAAAGCGTGCCCGGCCAGCAGCGCCCGGCTCATCAGGTCCAGCGCATCCGGCAAGAGTTCCAGAAAGCGATCGAGTCGCCGGCGACGTTTCCACCAAACATGAACGAATGGGAGGGCCGCAGAAATCAGACCTGCAAAGACGAGAAAAAGCGTCGAGTTGGAAATGATTGAGACTGCCATGGCCGCTAGAAATCCGGCGAGCCCGGAAAACAGCAGCAGCCGCATGACAGTCATATCCAGGTCCGACTGATCGATAAACCGCTTGAGTTGCGAGGCGCTTTGCAGCTTGATCAAAAAGCTGTCGACCCAGGGTATCTCGCTCATCAACTCTTCGCGCGCCAGGTTCACCTCGGGATCATGTGTCTGAGAACTGTAGAGCAGGGCCTCTGAAATACGCTTTTCCAGACGGGCCTTGCGCGCTTCGGTTTTTCTGCTTAGCAACAGATAGAACGTGTAAGTCAGGAACAAGCAGAAAACAAAAATGGCGAACTGGAGCATGACGTCTACACCTCTTCAAAAAATACGCGTGGCAACTGCAAGCCATAAACTTTCAATCGCTCTGAGAATCTTGGTCTGACACCCGTTGGCTTGAATCTTCCAATCACGCGGCCATCGGCGTCGATTCCGCGTCTTTCGAATAGAAAGACCTCCTGCATGCTGATGGTCTCGCCTTCCATTCCCGTGATCTCGGAAACGGATGTGATTCTTCTAGTGCCGTCCGAGAGGCGCGCGACTTGAATTATCAGGTGGATTGCCGAGGCGATCTGTTGGCGCATGGCGCGGTCTGAAAGCCGCATACCGGCCATCTGGATCATTGTTTCCAGTCTCGCCAGAGCATCGCGTGGCGTATTGGCGTGGACAGTTGTGAGACTGCCATCGTGACCGGTATTCATAGCCTGGAGCATGTCGATAGCTTCTCCCGCGCGAACCTCGCCAATAACTATCCGGTCCGGTCTCATACGAAGGGCGTTTTTTACCAGGTCGCGCTGACCCACTTCTCCTTTGCCCTCAATGTTAGGAGGTCGTGTTTCGAGTCTCACGACATGAGGCTGTTGCAACTGCAACTCGGCTGAATCCTCGATAGTTACAATCCGTTGATCGTGGGGAATGAAGGCTGAAAGAGAGTTCAGCAGGGTAGTTTTTCCCGCACCGGTACCACCCGAGATAAGGACATTTAAACGGGCCTTTACACACATTTCGAACATGTCGGCCATGTCCTTGGTGAACATCTGATACTCGAGTAGCTTGAACATCCGAAGCGGTTCCGCGCCAAATCTCCGAATAGAGAGGACCGGACCATCAAGTGAGAGTGGTGGTATGATTGCGTTGACCCGGGAGCCATCTTTCAGCCGGGCATCCACCATCGGCGACGCCTCATCAATTCGCCTACCGACAGACGAAACTATTCTCTCGATCACCCTCATCAAGTGTTCATCGTCTTTGAAAGTTACCGCAGTTTTTTCCAACTTCCCGCGACGCTCGATGTAGATGCTGTTAGGCGAATTGACCAGAATGTCCGAGATCTCAGAATCCGCCAGCAGGGTTTCGAGCGGACCAAGTCCAAACAGCTCGTGATGCAGTTCGTCAATTAGTTTTTCGCGCTCGGCTGCCGATAGCGGCGCATCTTCGGCAATCAGAATATCCTTGAGGAGCCGGGCTACTTCCGCGTGGATTTGCTCGGGATTCAACTGGTCGAGCTTTGAAAGGTCCATGCGGTTAATGATCATGCGGTGCAGACGAGCCTTCATCTCCTGCAACCCATCCTGCCGGTTTTCCTCACCTCGAATGAGCGGCGAAGCGGTTGCGTTGGTTTCTCGAATTAATCTTTCCCGAAGTGCCATAGTTTCCTTTCCCGAAACGACAGTTATTAAGCCTTGTTGAGAGTTGCGCTAAGATCGAGACGCGCCCCTGGGGTGTTATTGCGCCGGAACAGAGATCCCAGGAAGCCCTTCTGATTCTTTTCTCCAGTATCGACTTCGCCCGCGGCGATAAGCGACGCCACCCGTTTAATTTCAGCGGTAATAACCGAGGACGGCTGTGTCTCGACTAACGGGCGGCCGAGATTGACTGAGTTCACTGCGGCTCGATAGTCGTTGGGCACGATTGCGATTACTCGCTCACCAAGAAATCTCTCGACTTGTTGCAACTCAAGATCTATCTGTTTACTCCAGCGGTTTACTATTACGCGTACTTTTTTTCGCGGATAGCCGAGGCGATCAAAGATCTCAATCGATCGTTGGGCGCTGCGGATCGCCGAAACATCGAGTGTCGAGACCAGCAGGATGTCATCTGCGTTATCGAGAGCGGCCAGGGTGATGGAATCCAGCGTATGGTGCGGATCGATGATCACATAATTAAACCTTTGGCGAAGAACATGCAGAACTTCGGCAACGTTCGCCGCGGTAATGTCTTCGGCGGCCGCGGTGTCCCGGGGCGCCGGCAAGACGGATAACTTTTGTGAGTGCGCCGCCATGTAGGCTGAAATTAGCGAATCGTCAAGTCGAGCACGGTTTTCCACCATGTCGATAATCGAGAACCGCGGCTGAATGCCAAAGAACAGATCCAGGTCACCGGCTTGAAGGTTTAGGTCGATAAGCGCCGTCGGTTCATTCATGGCGGCGGCCAGGTTGGCTGCTATGAAAGAGTTGCCACAGCCGCCTTTGTTCGAGAAAACGGCGATTGTTCGTCCCAGTTTTTTCGGTTCCACGTTGTGCGCGGCGCAAAATTCCGCGGTCCGATTGATCACCGTGGCAAATTCTTCGTTGTTAGCGGGGAGCCGCAGAAACTCGCGAGCACCG
This sequence comes from Pyrinomonadaceae bacterium, assembly GCA_035644135.1. Classification (GTDB taxonomy): domain Bacteria; phylum Acidobacteriota; class Blastocatellia; order Pyrinomonadales; family Pyrinomonadaceae; genus PSRF01. The sequence continues at coordinate 19,804 of DASQPD010000040.1, read as the reverse complement.
GCGCGAATGCTTCGCAGGATCAAATCTGACGAAGCGTCATGTGACGCGCAGATCACTACCGTATCCGGCAGTTCGTTGCCAAGCCGTTTGATTAACGAGAATCTGGCGTCGGCTTCGTCGTCTACCGCCACGATGGCGGCTGAAGGGCGAAGTCGTGAAAGCTCAGCACACGCCTCGTCGAGATTTTCAATGCACGTAACTAGACGGAGCCGGCCGTCCGACCCGATTAACCCCCGCAGCTCTTTTTGGGTGGTGGGATTTACACTAATAATGACAAAAGTAAGTGCCTGGTCCATTGCTCTCCTCGAATAATTACGGCTTACACCTTGGTGGATTCCCGACTGTTCCATTGTTGCAAATGCACTGTGGCGGACTGCCGATTATCTGGTTTGGCGTACAAGTTGGCAGCGGCGTCGGCGATGCGCTTGGTGACGGATCCGGCGACGGACTGGGTGAGGGACTTGGCGATGGTGAGACCGTCGGTGAGGGATCTGGAGTAGGGCTTGGTGACGGCGTGGGTGTGGGACTCGCAGACGGAGTTGGTGATGGGCTGGGCGTTGGTGACCCCGAAGGCGATGGCGACGGGCTGGGGGATGCCGAAGGATCAGGCGGCGCGACGCCGGCGCTCTCCGCTGTCAAGGTCGTCTTAAAAGGAGGGAGCGTCACGCTTCCTCCAACCAGCGGCACAGCGAAATTGAATTGGTAGTTCACAATGCTCACCGTTACCGAACCTTCACCTACATCAAAGGCATCGTAGACAACGCAAATACTATTTGTCGGCGAGCCGCTGCACCCATCGACGCTGCCATCGAGAGCCGGACTCACGCTGTTGGCCGCCCCCGCGACGACGTCACGGACGGCTTGCTTATCCTGAGCATTGACGATGGCGTAACGAGCACCCCGGCGAGTCGCGTCAGTCAGCGCATTGACAGTCCACATCAAACGTGAGATTTCGATCGCTCCGAAGATGACTGTCAGCAGTACCAGCAAGCTGATCGCCATTTCCGGCAGCGCGATGCCGCGTTCATCTTTGTGCAGCTTTGAAAATCTCTTTCTCATGACACCTCACTCAATGGGAGTATTTAGGAGGTACCGCATAGTCGTGCTGGGGCTGACCGGTATCGCCAGCGTTTGCATCGGTCCAATAGCGAAGATTGGCACATATGAGTAGCCGGTAATGCTCACCGTGACCGTTTGCGGAGTGCCTGTTGCCGGACTAATGCTGATGTTAGAGGTAGTGAAGTTGGTATCGCCCAGGACCTTGGCGCCCGTTCCGGCTGTGTTTCCATACACCGCAATGTTCTTAGCGTCATTGATATTTGCCGGCGGACTCTTAGAACCGTCCAACTCCCTGTTGCAAATGTAGCGAGCGCTGGATCGTGTGGCTTTGGACAAAGTGTTGTAGTAGTACATAAACCGTCCGAGCTCGGCCGCTGCTCCCAGCATCAGCACCAGCAGAGGCAGCACAATCGCTGCCTCAGCCAGTGCAGTTCCATCTGTCCGCTTGCAAAAGCGAATTGCAAATCTCTTACCCATGCACCTCACCGGTAAAGCACCGTCTTGGTCAATGACTGAACCGGTGTTCCGCCGCCACCATAGGTTCCATTAGCAACGTTAATCTTGCCCATGAATTCCGCCGTGATTTCCCCGCCATTTCCTCCAGGCACATGAGCCTGAATGAAAAACTGCAGGAAGCTGGTGACGTGCCAGTCACACCCGCTACCTGAACACCCTAATACGTCGTCCTTGTTAACTGACGGGACGATAATTACGCGGCGTCCAAAATAGCCACTCGGGTTGATCGTGGCCCCAGCGGGCGGCGTTCCAGTCGCGAGGTAACTTGCATATTGCTGATCGTAGGTCGCGTGATTGATGTTTTGGGTGGTGACGACATCCGCGTCGAAGCGATCATTCCAGCCCTGTCGTACGGGGCCGGAGGTCACGCCGGTCTTGGGATGCACGATATCGCCGACGCTGAAACAGCCGGCGCAATTGCCCTGCAGCGCATCGCGCACATCGGCGCCTCCCGGTCCACAAATCTCGACCAGGCCATAATTACCTGGCGAGTAGGCGTCACTCGGCGCGTTGCGCAGGGTCATGACTGTTCCCGGCGGAAACTCGGTTGCATTGTCAACGCTAATGTCGTCGAGCAACACCATTGGCGCGAGCTGGTCACATATACCGGTCAACGGCGGTGAGTTCCCCGCTATGGCCCTTCCGCGAATCAGGACCGGGCTGGTAATTGCCGTCATTGAGAAGAAGATTGTCGTCGTCGCCGGAGCGGGCATGCAGACACCGACAAAGGCAACCTGATCTGCGGCCAGCTTGGTTTCTCCGGCGCGCTCAACATTCGCCGGAGTTGTCGCCGCCGCAATATCCGCGCAGGTTGAGTTGGAGTAGAGAAAAGTTTGCAGACTGTCGAAGTTCGAGGCGAAGTAAAGATTCGATTCGGTAAAGTTTATCGAGTTGTGATTAAACTCGTAGTTGTTCATCTGCGCCACGGCGGTTTGGCGCGCCAGGGTAATGCCACCCGCCGAGTTATTAAGGGCTGACGCTCCGGCCAGGGCCGAAGCGTCAGCAGCGTTTTGGAGTTCCGTCTGCACCGAATAGAAGTGGCTGATATCAGCGCAGAGTCCGAGCGCGAGGATCAGAACAAGCATGGAAACCGCGGTGAGAGCTAAGACAGCACCACGTTCGCCTTGCTTGCGGTTGGCAGGTCTTGATGATTTACGCATGCTTATCCCTCTTTCAGCTTTCAACAAGAAAAACTGGAGCTACCCAGCGTTAGTGTCGGCTACTGACCACCCGTCTTCGACTCTCCGGTCTTCACCGGCGTTACCGGCGTTGCGGGGGTTGTTGCCGGCGCGATTGCCGGTGCGGCCGGCTGAGTTGGCGCGATGCCCGACTTCTCGGTAGAGAATCCACTGGCGCCCTGGACACCGGATCCTTTGGGCTCAACACCCAATGGTGATCCTTTTTTCAGACCGTCGATGCCGCGCAGTTTCGGCAGGTCGTCAGGCTCGACAGGTTTTACTAACTGGGCAGTAACTATAAACATCAATTCGGTTTCGTTTTTCTGAAACGAAGTGGATTTGAAGAGATTGCCCAGAATGGGAATGTCTCCCAAGACGGGTATCTTGGAGAGAGAGCGTGTTTCGTTGTTATCGAGCAGGCCGGCGAGGGCAAAGCTCTGGCCGTCGCGCAACTCGACTGCGGTCTTGGCTCTGCGGGTGCGGAGAGCCGGTATCACAAAGCCGTTGAATCTGACCCCATTCGCGAAATCGATGGTCGATACTTCCGGCTCGAGTTCTAAGCGAATATGGTCTTCATCGATCACCGTGGGTTTGAAATTCAGGCGGACGCCGTATTGTTTGAACTCGATTGTTACCGCATTGGAGCCTGCGCCGCCGCCGCTGCCCTGCACAACAGGAACTGGAAACTCGCCACCAGCGAGGAAGCTGGCGGTCTGGCCGTCCATGGCAACCATGTTTGGCTCAGCTAATGCTCGGAGGGTGCCGTTGGTCTGCATCGCTCGAATCATGTTCGCGGTGTTACCGCCCATAACGAACACATTCAAGGCGCTGCCAAATGTACCGGACAGAATGCCGCCGGTGGCGCTGCTCAAATTGCCCGGTCCACCACCGCTGATAAAGCCGCCGACGCCTGGACTGGCCTGGTACAGTGTTGAGATACCCACGTCTTTCAGCCGGTTGCGACTCACTTCAGCGACCCTGATCTGCAATTGGACCTGGGTAGCGCTCTTCACGGGCGATTGAAGAAGATTGACAGTCTTGAATCCGGCGGCCTGTACGATGGCATCTACCTGAGTAACTATGCCGTCGGCAGCATTGCCTGAGATAACAACTGAGCCGTTTGCTTGGCTGAGTCGGATATCTTCCTTGGGAAACAGCGCCCGGATTTGTGAATCAATCAAAGAAAGGTTGGCGCGAACGTAAACATCGAACACGATAAAGCGCTTTTCACCACCCTGCTCCCAGGCGATGAAATTGATTTGGCCAAACGCCTTGCCGTTGACTATTACCTGATCGGGCGCGACCAGCACGGCCTCGGCGATGTCGGGATTCGAAATTGAAAACCGACCTATTGGACGATCGAAGTTAATGACTTTCGATTGCCCAACGAGTACGTTGACCGCGATATTGTCTTTATTGTGCGAGAAGGAAGCATCGTAGGTAGCTTCCTGGGCATGAGCCAGCGAAACAAGAACGAGTAAAGTGATCACAGTCGCTGACAATAGGGTGAGCGGCCGCGCGATCGTTGAGTCGGTATGCATGGTGCTTTGCTCCTTAATGGTGATTACCTGTCGCGATGTCTTCGCCGAGCAGGTGAGTCGAATCTGCCTTACGGAAATTCAACTGTGGTTCTTTTTGTTCCTACGAAGACCTCGATTTCTGGACGGGGCTGTGTCTTTGGTTGGGAGACGCTTTTGATAACCTGGGGTGCGCGCCGCGGCGCCCGGCGCACTGCCGGCTTGGGCTGATCGTTCGTGCCCGGATCGGGAACCGGCGCTGCATACTCACCACTCAAAAGGGAACGCTTGTTGGCGCCCGGTGTCTGTTTGTCGCCCTGGTCCACGGAATTCCGCATCACGAGTTGCAGCCGCCCTTCAGAGGTGGCCAGCGCCAGCTTCTCTGCCTGTTCGGGAGTCACTTGCAGCGTGACCGAGCGCACCGCCGAAGCTTCGCGATCGTCCTTAGGCCGATCGATGCTTTGACCACTCGCGAGCACCTTGATGTTTTGCAGAACGATCTTGGATATGGTGTCTTTGCTCTTGGAGTTTTCCGGCGGAGCAATGACCACGACAATGTCGACCAGTGTGCCGGGGGTGATAAATCCGGAGACACCTACAACTTCGTCGACTCGTACAGTCATCGCGCGATAGCCGTCTGGAATTACCGCGGAAAGACCGCCAGTTGAGCCTTCAGGAGCAAGCTTGTTTTCGGTGACTACTTCGCGGGCTGCGATGCTGTTTAGCACGACCCGGCCAACAAGCTTGTCCAGTGAAGCAAAGGTGCCTTCCGGGGTTGAGCCGGTGGGCATCTGGGCCACACTCAGTTGTTCCGGAATCAGCTTTGTGCCGACTGGAACATCGACCTTCGTCACAACCACTTGATTGAGGTCGTGCCCGGGGGTCTGGGCGCTGATCAGATAGCGGCTTACCGAGAAGGCTGAGATCAGGCCAAAGGAAATCGCTCCGGCAATCGCGATGACGAATCGTTTGTTACGCATATCAATTCTCCGTTCTGTTACAAAGCATTCAATGCTTCCAATGCGAAAAGTAGATGAAGGACATCAGGCTTCCGAGCGTGATAGCAACACCGTAGGGTATTGTGAGCCGGCGATCTGCTGGAATTTCATAGCGCGGCATGCGCGCGCCTGGCATAAAGCCGGCAAGAATATTCAGCACTCGCCACATCGTTGTCCGCACCGTGCCCCGACGCAGGGCCATGAAGATCGCCAGCATCCCCCCGGTGATCACCACGATCACAAAGGTGGGCAGTACGAGGTGCGCGCCGATAACCGATCCGACAGCTCCAAATAGCTTTACGTCGCCGGCTCCCATGGCTCCGAAGACGTGCAGCACAAACATAAGAGCAAAAGCGATTGCGGTCCCCTCGAGGCTGCCAAGAAAACCGTCGACGCCATAAATGATCGAATTCAGTATCAGACCGTTAACCAGCACGGCCAGAACATATGGATTCGGGATGCGTCGATAGCGAACATCGTTATAGGCAATAATGAGAAACAGCGGCACGATCGAAACGATGGCGCTGATAAGTAAACTGGTAGGCATCTGGTCTACGCTTCGAACGGTTTAGAAAATGGCCGAGCCCACCCTTAGCCAGGAGCGATGCTTTTAGCGCTCAATCTCCTGGCCATGAAGCGGACTTATCAGAGTGGACGTTTATCCCGTGATTGTGTTTGCCAAAGTTCCGATTCCCGTGGTGATGGAATTTCCCAAGACAGTGAAAGCAACCACGACACCAGCGACAACCAGAGCTGCGGCCACGGCATATTCCGACAACTCCAAACCAGTTTCATCTCTGAAAAAACGTCTAATCATCTGAATACTCCTCGTCATGTGTTTGGAAAAGACTAGGCGCGTCCTTTTGCCGAAGTGGCAGGCGAACGCGCCCACCTGAAATCACGCGGCCTAGCCGGTAATCGTGTTGGAAAGCGTACCGAGTCTCGTTGTAATGGCATTGCCCAACGTGGTGAAAGCGATGACGACGCCGGCCACAACCAGCGCCGCGGCTACCGCGTATTCGGACAATTCAAGACCAGTCTCGTCAGCAAAAAATCTCTTAATCATTTCGTGTTGCTCCTTTGCAAAGTTTTGGGGTTGAGTTTCGTTCTCGGAGTGCGGCAGTTAGCCGGCGCTACGAGAAGGTTTGGTTACTGCGATCGATCGCGAGAAACGATTGACAGAAACCTAAGGTCCAATCTGGTTCGCCAGGGTGTTGATCCTGTCGGTGATCACGTTGCCAAGAGTTGCAAATACTACGAGAATCGCGACAGTGATCAATGCCGCAGCGACCGCGTACTCCGACATTTCAAGCCCCATTTCATTAAGGAGAAAACTCTTCAATTCGATTTACGTTCTGTTAGGAACGCCCTTTCACTGAGATAGGGCCTAGGCAGACTCTGATTGAGTACACGCCCCGTAGTGGCAAGGTCCGTGCCGTCACCGCGCTGACGAAACAAAGGTTTGACTTAACTTCAGTTTGTTTTTATAAACGCTGAACCGGCGGGAATTAAAAGTCTGTTTAACAAAGGGACTGGAAAGTAACTAGCAGAGCAGCGAGCTGAAGTCTGATCCTGAGGTGCTCGCCTGCGAGCAGTTGTAGCAAATGCAGGGTGGGTGCAAGTGAGCGGCTTGGCCTTCTTTCGTGTGATTTCGTGGATCAGGTCTTTGGTTTGAAAGCCGAAAGGATACTAACCACGGAGACACGGAGAACACTGAGATTAAGAGCAGGAGCTTAGTAGATTTTAGGGATGACCCGATTGGTTCGTAAGCGGTAGTCGTGATATTCCGGGAACACGCGTTCGAGGATTAACTCTTCGTTCTTCATGCGTTGAAGTTGGATGAGGATGTAAACCAGGAAAATAATCACGGTTGTGAAAGATAAAAACTGAAGCAGAATTCCGAAGGACGCTATTGTTTCGAAGAGGTATAACGGATGCCGCACCAGACGATAAGGCCCGGAAGTAACGAGCCGTCTGGCTTCCGCCATCAGGCTGAAGGAGCGCCCGAGATGGACCAGGGCAAAGATTGAGAGGCAGGTGCCGATCAAACTGATCGTGGTGGCGATCATTGTCTGGGTTATCGAGAGATTGGCACGAGGAAACAACGTCATTGAATAGAGACAGAACGTGCCTACGATTGCCATAACTCTTGGCCAGATGCCTTGGGCTTTTTGCAACGGCGCCATGCGAATGAGGAAAAGCGCTGACATCAGTCCAAGGAAGCAGGTGGTGGATACCCTACCCATTATGTTGGCAGCCATCATCCAAGTCCCACGTGTCGCGCCGCCAGTTGAACCGGTAAGCACCGAGTAGAGGTCAGCCAAGTTACGCGCGACGATAATCAGAAAAAACATTGACGGCACAATCCGGCTAACCAAATCAACAAGTTTCATCCGCCCGGAGTGCTCGGATTTCAAATTGTTTTCTCCTGACTTCATATTAGTCGGCATTTCGTGTGATTTCGTGGACGCGATCGGTACCACCCGAAATTGTGACTCTAATACAGTAATGCGCGTTTTTATTCGAAAGCAATCAGGGGCGCAGCTTAAGACGATATATAACAAAATCCCCGACGGGTTCACCGCCATCTCGTTCATACCAGCGGTCGAGATTTGAAAAGTCGAACTTCTCGAGCGCAGGAGATATAACATAACTTAGTGTGTAGCGAGCTGCGATCAACCGATCAAAAGAATTGACGTATTCGGAATAGAGTCTCACTTCCTCTTCAGCTTCTGGGGGCGTGACAGGTCTAAAATTCACAGTCAAATGAGCAGCCTCTCGCCCGGGCCCAAAGAGGGCAGTCAAGACGGCATAGGTTTTTGCAGCAAGAAGGTGACGCAATTCCGAATCAGTTATGCCCGAATAATACAGGTAGTGGTAAAAGCGTTCCTTGGCCTCCTGTTGGTCAGCCCCCGGAAAAACATTCATATGAAGCGCCCATAACATCGGTTGGCGCGTAAACGTAGGCAACGATTCCGCCTGGCGTGGTTCGATTGCCAGAACTGTCCCCTGATGTTCATCCATTGCTCTCAAACGCTTAGCTATCGCGGCAGCCTTATCTCGCATAATATTGTCGCTCAAAGCCGCCCGGCTAATGCCTGCGGCACTATTAGCTCCATAAGCGAATGCAATGACCGACACCCAAAAAAGTACTCGATGGGAAAGAGCCCACCCTGGAAGAACGCCTACTCGCACGAACAGGCGCCAGCAGATGATGATGGCCATCAGTACCGTGTAAGAAGTGACAAACTCTTCATAATGAAAGGGCTGAAGCGATCGTCCAGTGATGACTTGTTGATTGAAGACGGCGAGCGGAATCAACAGGAGTGAGATTAGGTAGAGTACATGGAAATCGGCTAATGAGATCCGTCGTCGGAAGAAAAGAAATGCCAGGCCCGCCATCAGAATAAGGGAAACTACTTCCGAGGGCCTGAAGAGATCGGGATATCTTGAGAGCGCCAGAGTCTGTATCTGATCCGTGCCTGCGGATCGATGTGCCAGCAACATGCCATAAACAGCTAAAGCCAAAAGCACAATTCCGCCTGCTATAGAAAGGAGCCGCATGTTTCGCAGCCAGCCCGCAGGCCGGAAAATCAACAAGAGCAGGGCAAGGCAGGCGAGCCAGGCCACTGCCCCACTCCATAAGTAGAAATAAGAAAAAATCAAAACTACTACTAATGAACCAATCCAAATTCCCTGGCGAAAGAGCCGGGCTTGCACACTGAGAGATCGCCAAACAACTCCAAACAGCGCGAGAAAGAAGGGGAAAGAAATTGCAGGTACGTACCGACGCAGGAACGGCAAATAATTCCACCGTACTGGAGTACCGAAGATATATCTGCTCGGACCTTGTCCCGAAACAAACGTGGCCAGACAGAGAACCACCAAAACACCGACCGCAGCTAATCGATTATTCTCAATAATAATTGCAAGGAGCCAAAACAGTACCAGGGCCGATGATACCGCAACGACCGGAGTCAGAAATATGAAAATCCCTGATGCCGAGAAACCAAAGAAACGGGCAGGGATCGCTGCGAGGTAAGGGGGAACACACTGGACTGAGAATAGTGACTCAGGCAACGGTTTTCCATTATGAGTATCACGTCCAGTATAGGGGTCATAGCGGCGGGGCGAGCCATCGATCAGAGCCTCGAGGTAAGCCGAGTACGCGACCTCATCAGTATCGAAGTAAGCGTAAGCCCCTGCCCATTGACTGCCACGATTCACGAGTAAGTGAAATTGTGGATAGAACGCCAGAATCGCAAGAGCAAATGACGCGAAGAAACCCCACTTCCATTCAATCTTGAAATGCTGGGTCATAAACCATTCAGGTCAGGATGCAAGAATGCGGTCTCCGGTTCAGCGGGATACGACTACCTGACCAGGGAGAGGTTGGGGCCGTGGTTTAAGGTGATAGATTGTAAAGCCCTCGATTTTCTCTCCGGCATCGCGCTCGTACCATTGATCAAGAGTCGAGGTGTCAAACGGCTGATCGCCGGGAATAACCGCATAGACCAGGGAGTACTTTGCCGCGACCTGACTATCAAAGGTTTCAATGTAGCGCCTGTAGTTGTTGACTTCTACCTCAATCTCAGCCGGCGTCACCGGCCGAAAATCCTGGGTGAAGTGCTCACCCGTTCGTCCTGCTCCGAAAAGCTCCGTGGTAAGTATGTAAGCGCCTGATTGTAAGAGAGCACTTAGCCGGGCAGGGGAGAACCCGGAATAGTAAAGAAACTGGTAAAAGCGCTCCTTTTCCTCACTTGGTTGATTGCCAGGAAAGACTGGCATGTGCAGGGCCCACAGCACCGGTTGACGTGTGACACCTGGCAGCATATCCCCCTGCCAGAGATCTGTAGCCAGGATGAGACCGGGTTCACGATCGCCGAGATCGCGCAAGCGTCGAGCAACAGCCAGACCTTTGTCACGGCGAATATTGTCATCAAGCAAACCCTTACTTACACCCGCGGCGGTGTTTGCCCCATACGCAAAAGCAATAACCGCAGCCCAGAAAAGCATTCGATTAGACTTTAGGAAACTCGGTATCAAACTGCGCCGAGAAAGAATACTCAGAGTGATTATGCCAGCTAGAGAGACAGAATAGCTGGTTACAAACTCTTCATAGTGGAAAGGCTGAAGGGAGATGCCTGTCAGTACTTGCTGATTGAAGACTGCACAAGGGAGCAGCATGAGAGAAACTACAAATAGAACATGACGATCTTTAAGTGAAAGACGGCGTACCGCGATCAGACATACGAGCACCGTGAGAAGGAGCAGGGAGAGGACCTCCGATGGCCTGAGGAGGTCCATTGTCCTTGTGTGGACGAGTACCTGAAATGCATCTGTAGTCCGAGATCTTTGCGCTAACATCGCCAGATAGATGATGAAACCCGGAAGCGAGAGGATGTTCCCAATAAGGATCGTTGTAACCAGACGCTTCCACCCCTCAGGGCGCGCAATAGACCATATGACAACAACACACGCTAACCATGCAATAGCCGCGCTCCAGAGATAGAAGTAAGAGAAGTTTAGAAAAACGAGAATCGCGCCTATAGCTCCCGACCAGGCAAGATTCAATTTCCTGTCGATCCTGGTCATTCGCCAGACGACCCCCAGTAACATAAGGAAAAATGGAAAGGGGATTGCAGGAACATATCGACGCAAAAAGGGCAGATAGGTCCAGGCCGGTAATCCCAAAAGCATTCGAAGCGGTCCATGTAAAGAGATCAGTGTCGAAAGACAAAGAACTATTATCGCTCCCGCCGCAGCTAACCTGTTGTTCTGCGTCACCATACCGAGCAGCCAATAAATCATCAACGTGGATGCTATGGCGATGATCGGCATTAGAGCAATAAAGACCGCAGGTGCGGAAACGCCCAGGAGTCTTCCTGGAAGAGCTGCGACGTAGGCTGGCAAAAACTGGACTGAGAACAAAGACTCGGGAAGCGGCTTTCCTGGTTTGTCCTCTCGGCCTGTGTAGGGATCATTCCGCCGCGGGCGGCCGTTCATCAGAGCCTGAACATAGGCTGAATAAGCAGCTTCATCTCGATAGCTATGTGCGTAATTGCCTGCCCAGTTGCGGCCACGCGAGACGATTAAATGCACTTGCGGATAGAGTGCAAGCAGGGTCATCGCGATGGCCGCGAGTGCTCCCCATCTCCATTCGATCTTGTGCTCTGACTCCTTCATTAAATCTTCGTGCCAATCGAAGCCGAGTGTTGCCGGCGGGTTAAAGGTTCTGTAAGGGTTTTTTGCGGCGGGTGCTCGTGTGCCTCAGCACACGTTGCATGTGACCAATCTGCGGGAAGTAGAAAAGGTTCAACAACAAACGCGGAGAGATCAGAGTCTCTGTCCTTAAACTCCTAACGGGGAACGAAGTTCCCAGGGTCTGCGCGCACACTCAGCGATTGCTAGCGTTGCATACTTGGCAGGAACGAGGCGCTCGGGAGAAATGAGCCGCTGGGAAGAAATGACCCGCTGGGACGGAAGCTGATGGTGCCGCTTCCGAAATCCGCCGCCGGCGTCATGCTGCGGCGATCCTTTAGTGCTAAATAGCGAACCGCTCCAACTTGCCGCATCGGGCTGCCTGCGATTTCCGTCTCTTCACGCACCACCGCAGTGAAAGCTCGACTCCCAAAGAGTACCGCTTCGTCGCCTTTCCTGAATGCCCATACCAACGCTGCGGGAGATGTGTAAGGGAACACCAGCGCGGCAGTGGCGGCTGCCCCTGCAAGGATTGCCGGGGTGCGTCTACGGCCCTTAAGACTTTCCGAAACTTGAACAGGCACCCGCGCGCCATCGACTGCTACGACATCTTCCATTTCCCAGGAGAGGAATCCTGGACGACCCCAGCCCTGGGCCTTCTTGATCTCCACAACCCGACCTGTTGCTACCGCGTTTCTGGCGACGGCCAGCCGCCTATTGACATAGATCGGGCGCGTCACCAGGAATGTTATCTTGCTCCCTTGCTCCAGCTCAGACGAGGTCACCGAATATGCGGATTCGACTTCAATAGCAGTGCCCGCAGGTATGGTTACTCTGGTGGTCCTGGGTAGGTCCCAATTATCGAGGCCAACGCTTGGTGGACCATAAGGCGCCATGGCCATAGCCTGAATAACCGATTCCGGAACCCCGCGCATTCTCAATTCGCGTTGTACCGGGGGAAACGTGTCGAAGCCGCAGTGGGATCTTTGAATGCGGGCAACGATCACATTCGCCCTGAGACCGCTCCTAACCATATTCAGGACGTCACTGTTGCGCAGGATGCGAACAGGAGCCGACCCCCGCTGAGTCATCGTCTGGCCGAATCCAAGCGAAGCGTTGGTGAGAATGAGAACTCCGATAAGCAAAAGGTGTTTAGTTTTCATGATGAAGCACCAGGGCGGCCCCGAAGCCGTCGTCAAAGTCTTAATGCCGCAGCCAGTTCTTTGTTTCCGCGCGCGCGCCAGATCTTTGAATCCAGAAAGTAGTGGGTAAAGCTCACTCCCCAAAATACTGTGACCCAAATTCCCTGCAAGCGCAGGCCGGCGCCTGTAATGGCGTGAAAGGCAAAATTAGTAACGAGTCCGGCGGCGATATAGAAGATCAGACTGCGATTGATGATGGCTGCGAAACCCGCGCGAGCTTTCACAGCCGGCTCGGCATAGTGGTTACGATTGTGATACCACATCAATCGCTGGTATTGCAGCGCGTGAAAAGTATTGATTGGAATGGCCGCCGCCAAAATTCCAAATGGATGGTGAATCGCAAAGCCAAACGCGTACCATTGCAACGGAATGGACATTGCCAGTAACGCCAGTTTGGGGGCATTGATTACTTCGCCCCGAAGGCTTTTCTGAACTTGCCGCCCGACAAAAAACAAGGTCAGCAAGCCATAAGCATAAAACACGATACTCACCAATGGTCGCATGAACGCAAATCGCAGAGTCAGATCGTGGGTCGCTTCCAGATACCAGGCATAAGGCAGTATGAGCGAGACCATGATGAAATGCCGGTCCAACTTCATATCAAAGGCATCACGGTCTTTGTTCTTTGCTTTGTAAAGCATGACAAAACCGTATTCCTGTTTTGCGTGATGGTAGTAAGCCCACGCATATGCCAGTACAAAAAACAGCCCCGCATACCCAAGCATCCACAGCAGAGGACCGACGAGAAGCAGCGGCACCACAGCAAATAATTGCAGCCTGCGCTTCTGCCGTTCGGATTTGTCGAAATACGTCCGCGTCATGGTTGACCAGACGTGCGGTCCGTCAACAACGAAGATGAAGGCGAGCAGGATTGGCGCCAGCGGGACGCCTGCCTTGAACAGAAAGATCGTGGCGTAGCCACCCAAAGCTGAGCAAAGGAACCAGGTAATATCGTCGGCCGCACCAATGATCCACCCACTAGCGCGGGTCTCGGAAACAGGAAGCTTCAGTGCGACTGAACTCATTTTGGGACAGGGTTATAGCCGCTCGTGGGAACTCCGTACAGAAATCGACTCAAGACAACTCGCAACCCGCGAGCCATTAGGAAACCTCAACAAAATCGACGAGACTGCCTTCGGCGGCGTGTTACGTTCCGCAACAAGTGCTCACCTGCGCGCACCTGCTGCTTTGCCTCAAAAGTCTAAGTCGGCTTTGCAAGGCCGCAAGGGGAGCACAAAAAGCGCATTTACAGTACCGGGAGCGAAGCGACCGGATGCTGAACGCAACTTTCCTCAGATTCTGAGCGGGAGAGTCATTCAGGACATGTAGCATCCGGTCGCTTCGCTCCCGGTACTGTCCATCAGTTGCGGGCGAACAGCACTGCCCCGGAGTCTTCAAAAACGGTCCGCCAGCCCTTTTCCTGACGCAACAGGGTCGCGAGCGACGAATGCGGCTCGATCAGAACGGTTTGAATCCCAAACCGCTGAAACTGTGCGCGCCAGACCGGGTCGGCGTTGTAGGTATTCATGTAGTCAAAAAGGAATGAGTCGCTGTAAACATCAGCTCGGCCATCTATAAAAACCCGGCGTTCCGGGTAAAGCTTCCAGATTAGGTAGCCACCCCAGTTATAGTCATTAAAGATGGGACCTGGCAGTTGTTGATTTTTGATCACACTAACCGCAGCCTCGGGATACCGCTTCGACTCGTAAAGTGATTGGTGAGCCTTGAAGTCCACCACCTGCCTAATGACGACTATGGCAGGCAGGCACAGCAAGGCCAGGTTGATAATTACCCTCGCGCCGGTTAGTGGCTGGGGGCGCAGGGAAAACTTTAATCGGGTTTGAGATGCGCTCCAGCGCAGCAGGTACTTGGCCAATGTCGGGGCCGCAAAAATTGCAAAAAGGGGAATATGTCGACCTGAGCGCAGTGCTGCAAAACTGAGCACCAACAGTGCGACGAGCTCGCTTGCTTTGATCCGCTGCGGCGAAAGGGCGACGGCCGCAAACGTGGCGAGCATCAGGACGGCAAGGGGCAGAAAGCGAAACTGATGAAAATCCGGTGAGAGCCATTCCTGGATCAACGACTGCATGGCTGGAGAAGACAGCGTTTCCAGCGGATAAGTGAACATGCGAAAGCCGTGCGGGTTGAAAGGGATGACCGCGAGGCAGCCGCCGAGGGTGAGGATGAGCGGCTTGATTCGATCCCACTTTCGCTCCAGTGCGGCCATGGCCATAAAAAGAACCAATAGAGCTGCACCGAGAGCAAACCCGGCGTGCAGGTTGACCCAGACCAACATACCTAACGGTAGAAACCAGAGAAGGCCCTGTTTGTTTTCATTGAGGTGGCGTTCGAGCACGGCAATGAAAACGCTTGCGAACAGGAACGTGAACATTTGTGGACGCAAACCGAATAGAGGCGCCGACGCGAGCGCTGCCAAGAACGTCGCAAAGCCGGCAACAAAGGGTTTACCCTCGGATCGCCAATAGCAGACGCCCAGGGCCACCGTGATGGCGGCGCCAAATAACAAAAAAAGACCTGCCCAACCCGTCACGCGGAAGGTTGTGTAAATGACAACTTCAGACAACCACTCGTGAGAGACCCACTCCGCGCCGCCTTTTGTAAATGAGAAGGGATCGAGGTGAGGAATTATCCCTGTTTGGACGATGTACTGGCCGGTTTTAAGGTGCCACCAGAAGTCAGGATCAATACTCATGCTCTGTCTGATGGCGAGCGAGAATAAGGAGAGAAAGAAAGCCCAGACAAAAATTGTTCGCAGACTGAGAAAGTTTCGCCAGGAGGTACGGCTGCTGACCTGGATGCTCATTTCGCTATATCAAAGTCCGGGTATTTCATTCCTGACGCCGGCGCGCAACTGCATTCCATCCAGTTGCTCCTCCTGGAGGAATCTCACGGCGCGGACGCCGTATTGTCTCAAGCGTCTGTAGAGCTTGCTCCGGTCAATTCCGAGCGCCGCCGCGGCGCGCACCTGATTGCCGCCAAAATGCTGCAATACAGAAAGAATGTATCTCTTTTCGATCTCCGCCAGAGGTACGCTGTCTGTCATGTAAGCTTCGAGCAACTGCTTAAGGTCGAGAGAGTTTTGTTCGACACGAACGTGGGAAAGCTCCAGCGGCAAACTATCAACCCCTAACAGCTCCTCGTTGCTGACGGCAAGCGCGTACTCAATCGTGTTCTCTAATTCTCGAACGTTCCCCGGCCAGGGATATTCAGTTAACAAACGCATTGCCTCAGGAGTGAATCGCTGTTGAGGATTGCCGTACCGCGTGGCTTTTACTTTCAAGAAATGATCGATCAGTAAACGCACATCGTCTCCGCGAGAACACAGTTCCGGCAGATGGATCGGCAATACCCTCAGCCTGTAATACAGGTCGGGCCGAAATCGATTGGCCGTGACGGCCTGAGCAAGATCAGAATTCGTGGCCGAGATGATTCGAACATCAATCGCAACATTTGCCCTCGCGCCGATTCGCCGCACAGTTCGCTCTTGAAGCACGCGCAGCAATTTCACCTGGGCTGCCAGATTGAGGGCATCCACTTCATCAAGAAAGACAGTGCCGCCCGATGCCTGTTCAAAGAGGCCGCAACGGTTCTCGTGGGCTCCAGTGAAGGTACCTCGTTGATGGCCAAACAATTCAGCCTCGATCAGGGTTTCAGGAATAGCCGAGCAGTTGATATCGACAAATGGTCCATTACGGCGCGGGCTCTTGTCGTGTATGGCTCGAGCTACCAGCTCTTTGCCAGTGCCCGTCGCGCCCGTCAACAGGACGGAGCAATCGGTGCGAGCAACACGATCAATGACAGCAAACAACTTTTTCATGATTGGCGATTCGCCAACCAGCGCCGGCACTGGAGGAAAGTCACGAACCGATCGGTCGTGATTCAGACGGGTGTCGATTTTGTTGTCCGCAGCGGTGGACCAGCGATCCAGGCTTGTGGGAGTGGGAGGGGCAGTGGACATACTATTCGGGTACTCCAGATGCAAAACCAGTTTTACGGAACTCAACGACTCACAACATCGAGTCCAGTGTGGGTTCGTTCTCTTCAGTAAACTAGTGAAGGAACAAAAAATCCCGAAACTGACTAGATTTCTTCTTGCGACAGTTAAAGTAGGAGCGCCGCAAAGCGCTGCCAACTTACGGCTTCGCAGGTTTTTCTCTGGATAGGGTTGGACCTAACAGGACACCCAACTATCGGGATAACGCTGGGCAGGTGTCGTCGTTCAACGAGGAATAAACACTTTGGGAAAAGCAAGAGTCGCCAACCCGATTCTTGCTTCGTCGTTACGATACCGGAAGATCCGGCTTGGACCATTCAATCGTACGTGTGCCGGTGCCCTCAGCAAGTTGTGGGCCAATCTCAAATGTGCCGTCGGTGTTGCGACTTTGTTGCGGAATCCTAGCGTATTGCTTTTTGAGAGGGATGAGTTTGTCCATGATCTGGACTCTATTTCTAGAATACAGACGTGGTCCATGGACCAGTGGTCCAACTTAAACGATCTAATGAAGACCAACGCATTTGCGTCTTGTCGAATCGGTTTTAAACAATGATCGCACGAGCAAAAATTGCTAAGCCGATTAAACCAGCCACGATAGTGAACGACCATTCGACTACCTGGCTAGCTCGGCCAAGCACGTGACGGCAAATCACAATCCCGGTTTTCCATCCATCTTGTTGATAAACAGGCAAAAGATTTGTTAATGCCAGCACGATATTCAGCGTTCCGAAGAACGAACCCCACGCCAGCACTCCCAGGACGAGGTTAACCACAATCCCTGCCAGCAATACGAGCAGTTGTTGGGCCAGCGGGCGAGTCTGCAAGCGCGCCATATCCATGCGGATGTAAGCGCCTATAGGCAACAAACGCAGATGATAGTCGATGTTGCCGATACGAGCGCCGGCTAGTTTCGGACCGCAACCAAATCCCGCCTCGGTCACGGGAACATGGCAGGCTCGCGCCGCAAGGACATGGCCCACCTCATGCAGGACTAGAGATACGACCAAACTCGAGCCTACATTGAAGAGGGAAATATCCATGCTGTTGACGTCACGCGAGCGAAGTGGAATCACCGGAGAGAAACGCGGAGAGTTGTGCTTCTAATAGTTTCAAACGCTGTAGTTCTTCTCTGGTGTCGAGTATCAAATACAAAAGGGAGCAGATCCCGACAATAGCTGCCAGGATACCGAGCCGATTCGTGAGCAGCATCGATAGCAGAAACGCCAGTGTCAGCAGGGCAAGATAGACTCTGATGGCAAACATAGTGGACTCCTGAGTACAACCCAATAAAAGCGCAATCGACCCCGGGTTCCACTTGCGCTCATGGTGAGACTCAAGCTGAGGCGAGCGCCACTCAAGATCAACAGCGACAAACTTTGGGAGCAAGCATTCAGGCAGAGAGAATTTGCCGGAAGGGGCATTGAAGCGGAGATAATTCGCAGGTTAGGAAGGGGGCAAGCGCAGACTCAATCATAATGACACTCAAGATGCTGCGCGCGCCCCCGCTCAATGTGAATAGGCACAAACTTTGGGGCGCAAGCATTCAAGCAGCGAGAATTTGCAGGTCGGAAGGGGGCAAGCGCAGACTCAATCATAGTGACACTCAAGATGCTGCGCGCGCCCCCGCTCAATGTGAATAGGCACAAACTTTGGGGCGCAAGCATTCAAGCAGCGAGAATTTGCAAGTCGGGAAGGGGGCAAGCACAGACTCAATTATGGTGACACTCAACTTGGCAGCGCGCGCCCCCGCTCAAGATGCGAAGTCACAGTCTAGGGTTTAATGATGGAATTCGAGTCATAGAGTGGGCCACTCCATCATGAGTGGCATAGGATCTTGAGCGGGGGCGCGCTGCCAGTTGAGTGTCACCATGATTGAGTCTGCGCTTGCCCCCTTCCCGACCTGCAAATTCTCGCTGCTTGAATGCTTGCGCCCAAAGTTTGTGCCTATTCACATTCTAGCGGAACTGATTGTCGTCGGCTGATGGTCCATAAATCGCGGGGACTTTGGCACCCATCAAACGCAGGTAGACTGTCATTTGCCCGCGATGATGGGCCCAATGGTTGATCGTATCCTGGATCATCTCGTAGCGTGGCGTCTCCATGACAACCTGTCCGCGTGCGAGTAGACGCCAGGGGGTCTTCAAGAACTCATCATCGGTCTGCTCGAGAGCGGAACGTGCGGCGGCGGCGGCTTGATCCAGCGCCTCTACCAAAGCGGCACTCGAATCCAAACGTTTGCGTTCCATATTCGAGCCCTCCGCTGGAGCCACGTCCAATTCATCCTGCATGATTCCCATGACCATCCAGGTGGGCATCGTAGCGACCATATTTGCCAGGTAGCCGAAGATCATCGATTTGTCGTGCGGCTTCCAGTCGTACTTGCCCTCGGGTACCTGCTCCAACGCGCGGCGCGAACGGTCCACCTCACGATCCAGTTCTGCTCGTAGGAACTCTGTCAGTTTCATACGCATCTCCTCCTCGCGATGTAATGTTTCGGACATGATACTGCTCGTGAGCCGCTCCACGAAATCACTTGGAGCTCGGGTAGTGCCTAATTTGTAGGGGCGGCCACGGAGGTGTTCATTATCATGACATGCTTTACAGATCTTTATCATGACATCCTTTACACTTTGGCTCGACGCCAGGATGACGCGAGCGAGTCACGCCGGAGGCGTGACATTCAATAGCCGGGGGCAAGCGAAGCGCCGTCCCCGGAAAGGTGAACCAACGCTGTCCGACCCTGTAAGGGTCGCATTCAGTTCCACAGATAGCGCTCGTCGTAAGCAATCCCAGATTCCTCGAGAAACTGAAGTAGCTCTTCCTTAAACGTGTGTTTCCGATGATGCTGCTTCTGGTTTGCGAGATAGCGCTTCAACACCGGAACTTCTCGTTGGCTAATTGAAAAAGCAGCGTACCCTTCCTGCCACTGAAAAGCTCTGAACTGACTATCAGCGGTTTTGATCCATAGCGAACTACCTTGTTTTACTTCTTTCATCAACTTCGCCAAGGCAATGTTCTTCGATTGCGAGACGAGCAGGTGTACGTGATCGCTGGTTCCTCCCGCGTCAAGCAAGCGAGATTCATAGTTCTTCAGAATGCCACCCATGTAAGCAAAGAG
>DASQPD010000039.1:0-15935 GCA_035644135.1 Pyrinomonadaceae bacterium | reverse complement strand
TTGAGTGGAAAGTAATCGCGTTCTCGTTTCGTCGCCGCCGAACAAGCTGTTGCACCGGACGGCTCGATAGCACACTACTCAAACAACTTTCTTTCTTCGCCGCTTGAATGGTTTCGCTCGCCGCCGGTGAACAGCAGCGTTATGTGCTTCTTTAGTCACCCAACAAAATATCTAAGCGCGGCAGTTATCCTGGTTGTTGTGCCATTGGCGGTGGCGGCACAGCAGGCCGACGCTAACATACGCGGCGTCATCCTTGATCAAATGGGTGCTTCCGTGGCGAAGGCAAAGATCGTGATTGCTAGTCGCTCGATTAGGCATGAACTTATCTCTGATGAGACTGGTGAGTTTAGCTCCATTGTCCCCGTTGGAGCCTATCAGGTTACTGTCGAGAGTCCTGGTTTTCTTGTAACCACGCTTAACCGCGTAAGCGTTCAGCCAAGCATGTCGAAAACACTCAAGATTGTCCTGAAGATACGCCCATCGAAATACGGCAAGTGTCCAAAGGGCCCGCCCTGCATCTGGCTGTAGGTTGTCTTCGCGAGCGCGCACATAACAAATCGTTGGACCGGAGCGCGGGAAGCGCGTTTCGCAACTTGATGGATTGAATCGAACGTTGAATGTAATCGCCGCGCCCGGTCAACTCAGACGTTGGGCTGCTTCGCAATCGTTTCTAATGGTACCATTCGCTAGAGGTAATTGATGATGACCTTCACAGTTGAGTACGAGCGAGAAGATGATGGTCGCTGGTTGGCAGAGGTAGTTGAATTGCCTGGCGTGCTTGCATATGGCGCGAATTCTGACGAAGCGATTGCTAAAGCTCAGGCGCTGGCTTTGCGCGTGCTTGCGGATCGGCTGGAGCATGGCAAAGGCAAGCGAGAATTTGTCAGCATCTCATTCGCCGCAGCATACGCCAATGGTCGTCAGCTAAGGCAAAGCGCGTTCTCGCCGCGTTGCTGAGAATCGGTTGGAGCATCAAGCGCGAATCTAGTTCTCACAAAATCCTTTGCGTCCTGGCTGGTCAGATGCTGTCTTCGCTTTTCACGATAAAGATGAAATTGGTCCTAAGATGCTGGCCCGTATAGCAAAGCATACAGGACTCGAACCGAAAGATTTGTAGAGGTGTCTGATTGATTCAACGGGCAGCCCAACAAGCGCTTGGAGCGGACTCGCCATGAGCGGGCTTCTTTGTTAAGTTGCGTGGGCGAGCCGCTCAAGCGCAGCGTTATGCGCTACGTATTTTCTCGAATCTTAAAGATAATGGACCTCCTTAAACCCTCATGTACGATAGTTGTTGCCCTTTCGTTTATTGCATGTGGAGGCAATCGAGCCAGTGTGCAGTTGTCTTCCGTGAATAGCGCGGAGCAATCGAAGGGCTCTAAGACAGAAATCGCCGGGACTCCTTCAGCAGTCATAACCCCCACGCCTGAGCTAGAAGTCAGCTTCGGCAAAGGACTGAGAATTGTTCCTAAGAGAGTCGACCTACAGAATGAAAGCCGGCGTTATCGGATTGATGTCGTGTATCCGCAGATAGAGGGCAGCAAAAGTCGCGGCATCTTCCAGCTTAATCGCCAGATCAAAGATCTCGTTTCAAAGCAATATCAGTGGACGTTGATTCCTCCGACAAGAGCGGATCATCGTCATTACGAGAAATGGCCAGGCGTTTTCAATTCAGTGGATCTTGACTATCAGGTTGTTCTCGCAACCGATCATCTAGTCAGCCTCTATTTCGAAGTGTACAGCTATGGTATTGGCGCCGCTCATTCAGTTCAGCAAAGCTTTACGATGAACATTGATTTGGCTGTTGAAAAACAAATAAACCTTGCAAGGCTTTTTAGGCCGGATGCGAAATATCTGGAGTTTATTTCCGCTTATTGCATTCGTGAAATGTCTAAAGATCATCAGTCAGTGTCGGACCCGATATTCAAGGATGAGTTGGCGCCCAAGCTAAAGAATTACGAGAGCTGGAATATAACAAAAGAAGGTCTACGCTTTAATTTTGACGCTTGCAAGATTGATGGCTGTGCCGCCGGCAAAGAAGAAGTCCTGATTGAATTTCCTGCTTTGAAGGAAAAGATGAATCCCAAAAGTTCAGTTAGTTCGGTGGCAACACGCGCATAACAGGCGCTTGCAGCGGACTCGCCATGAGCGGGCTTCTTTGTTAAGTTGCGTGGGCGAGCCGCTGAAGCGCAACGTTGGGCCGACAGGAGCTTTTGCGGAGTGACCCACCAGCCATCTATAAGCCGACTTCCGGCGGACCGATGGCTGAACCGGCGATGCCATGAATGAAGAAACAGTCGTAATACGAGTGCTCGCTGACTATTACGCCGCCTTCAGTACTCTCGATATCCAGGCGGTATTGCCGTACTTTCACGAGCCGTCGATGCTCATTGGACCGCAAGGGATGTTCGCGGCGCCCACCTACGCCGTTCTGACGACTGCGTTCACGCCTGCCATGGAAGGCCTCCGAGCCAGAGGATTTGGTCGGAGTGAGCTGAGCGTGCGAAACGTTCAATCGTTGAGTGCGACCACGACATTGGTTACAGGCGTTGCGGTACGGTATAAGGCCGACGGACAGGAGTTGGAGCGTGTAGGCGTCACGTACGTGCTGCAGAAAGTTGACACTCACTGGAAAATCGCCGTGTTGATCGTCCATGATGCCAATGAGGTCGCGTTGCATGAATGATCGAGGAACCGTTGCGATATACTCCGCACAGGCGCTGCTCTGACACTCTCATCGGGGTTCGTGGTCGGAGGCGAGCGTCAACGGAGGCGGATCCGGTTGCTGGTCCGCCCACCAGTTCATCAGGTCTTTGTGACAATCAAGGCTGCGAGCGACACGGTCGCGCCCCTGAGCGGCCCAACAAGGGCGTGCACCCGACCGCCGCAAAAGCGCGGCGGCAGGTGACGCCAGGGGCGTTATGTTGCTAGCCAGTCGCTCTCTTGATACATGAAACACCTGACTGCTTACACCTTAATACTATTGTTGTTGACTGCTTTTGTTGCGAGCTGTGACAAGATTCTAAGTGTTTCTGTCGACCAGAAGCTGCCTCCTAGTTTCACCTTCGACGGGAGTCGTTTTGCTGAATGCTGCAATTACCTTCAGTACTTTGCTGTGATGGAGGAAACAACTGAAGACACACATCCAATGTTCAATACCGATCCTTCCATCAACCACAAGATCCTTTGGAAGATTGAGCATGAAAATAGCTCTAAAGGCAAAATTCAGAATCTTGTCATTACCAAAAACTCGATCTGGGCAGCTGCGCAGTGAATGCCATCGGTTCAATTCATCACTTCGGACTTTTGAGCCTCATCCAATGCCGCTAAGTAATGAGTCAAACAGCTTGAGACAACAGTTGCGATGACCGACGCACGACACTTCAAGCGCTTAAGTCTTATTTGGATAGTGCTCTGGGAGGATGAGTGCCCTCAGGCTGCTCGTCGCTCATAGCGGTGATGCAGCCCACCTACCTGGGAGAGCGCAACGATACTACCCAACTCTGGATGTTGAACAGTTCGTGAGGTCGGCGCATCCTTCTCCAATTACAAGTGAGTGCGTGAGTGCTCGTAGTATTCAAAGTATGTTTTTAGAATGCTCCTCAGCGAAGCCTCATTGAAGATGATCATGTGGTCCAGACACTCCCGTCGTAGCGAGCCGATGAAGCGTTCCGGGTACGCGTTCTGCCATGGCGATCGCGGTGCTGTCAGCACTTCCAAGATTCCCATCTCACCCACTCGCTGATGGAATGCTGCTCCGTAAATACTATCGCGATCATGCAACAAATAACGCGGTGCACTATCCCACGGAAACGCTTCCGCGATTTGCCTTGCCGTCCATTCGGCGGTGGGATGCGCCGTCACATTGAAGTGAATTGCTTGACGCCGGTGATGGCCTACCACCACTAGTACAAACAGCAAGCGAAAACTCACGGTCCTTACAACCAGAAAGTCTGTTGCTACTAACTGCTGAACGTGGTTCTCAAGAAAAGTGCGCCACATTTGTGAAGGTGGCTTGTGGCGACGCACCATGTACTTGGCCACTGTTGCCTGCGAGATCTCAATACCCAGTTTCAGCAATTCACCATGAATCCTCGGGGCTCCCCAGAGTGGATTGGCCTTGCTCATCTGCCTGATTAGCTCCATTATTTCACGACTAACAGATGGCCTACCCGACTTACCTGCTTTACTCTTCCAGTGCCAATAGAGGCGAAATCCCTTTCGGCACCCCGCTACTACTGTTTCCGGTTTGACGATCAACAACACTTCGCGCCACTGCTTCCAAAGACGTGAAAGGACCACCCAAAGTAAACGGTCCGAGGCTCGCAGAGTTGCGCGCTTCTTCTGTCTCTGCGGCACTCCCAGTTGATGACGAAGTGCAAGAATTTCGAGTTGCAGATTTGCCCGCGTCCGGAAACACGACCGCAGCATCAAAAGTAACGAGTAGCCAACAGCGTTCATGGCCGGAGACTAGCAAGCGACTCCCTTGATTTCAATTCTTTACAAGGCAAATGGAGTTTTTGGTAGGGACAGGTCTAGAAACCTGCAAGGGATCGATGTGTTGGCAGGAATGGAATGGATCAAAACATTGCGTGGTGTGGTGCCAAGGCTCAGTGTTACGTCGTAAGTTGCCGGTTCATACAGACAACAAGAGATGAAAAGAATTAGACTTTCAACGAAAGCTAGCTAAACTGTCTGCTGAGGCAAACTCATGACGCGACGGTTCGTCCTGGTTGGGCTCTTCTTCGCTGTAACTACCGTCGGGGTTTGCTCCACCTTCTACCTCGAACTTACGTCCCCAATGTTCTTCAACCCCGATGATTACGGGTTTGTCGTGAGGCAACAAGTCGGACGTTTAGTGGTTGGTCCGATCACGCCCAGTGGGCCTGCAGCCACTCTACAGACCGGCGACGAAATTGTTTCCGTCGATGGGGAAAAAATACGTTACCAAACAGACCTCATCACCGCATTCAAGCGACATCAGTCTAAGAGTTCGTTCTCAATCGTTGTCCGTCGGGACGGGCAGTTACTTCTCCTTGAACTTAGCCCCGAGACCCACTCACTCTGGTTTTACATTCAGAGGGTCATTTTTATATTAGTGCCCGCCTGCTTTTTCTTCATGGGACTCTTCGTCTTCCTGTTAAAGCCGGACGACAAGGCGGCCCTGCTGCTCTCCGTGTGGTTCGGCGCGCTTAGTAACGGATTCCCGTTAGAGTTGTACATGCTCTTGCCGGCGTGGCTCATGTGGGTAGTGGTTGCATCCTCGATTTTGCGATGGCTTTTAATTCCACTCTGCCTCCACTTCTTTCTGATCTTCCCGGAGCAATCGTCCCTCCTGCGCCGATTCCCGCGGCTGGAAACGTATCTTTACGTACCGTACCTGTTGATCTTCCTGCCGCACACGGCGATCTATCTTGTGTTATGGGCCATATCACCAGACCGCGCCGTTGCCTTCAGCCAGGACTTCCCGCTGTTCTTTCCAACACAGCTCCTGGGCTTCGCGTATTTCGCCGCCGGCATCCTGTCACTCGTCGTCAACTATCGACGTGCAAGCTTGCCGTCACGGCGAAAAGTGCGCGTCATCCTGGCCGGCACTATCGCTGGGTTCCTGCCGGCATTCATCTGGTTCGCCGTGACGGTGCCATTCGGACAGACTCGTGTCGGGATTTGGATGTATTCGCGGGCTGTGCCGGCGGTATTAGCGGCCATGCTGCTGGTTCCCCCTGCCTATGCTTATGCGATATTGCGACACCGGGTTATCCCCATAAGCCTGATCATCCGCCGTGGCTTCCAATACCTGCTCGCCAAGAACGTGCTGCGGACCTTGATCGCGCTTCCCATCATCGGGCTCATGCTGACGATTCTTGCGAATCCGAACCGGACGCTTTCAGACATCCTCTTCCGAAATTCTCTCTACTTTTATGTGACCCTAATGGTCGCTGCCGCGATCATCTTCTTGTTCCGTAAGAGGCTGAACGATTGGATCGACCGAAAGTTCTTCCGCGAGCAGTACAACCAGGAGACGATCCTGAGGGGACTGATCGAGGAGGTCACGAAACATGATTCAGTCTCGGAGATGTCCCGTCTGGTCAGCCAGAAGGTCGAGTCGGCGCTCCATCCGAAACGGATCGACCTGTTCTATCGTGAGGAAGACAGGGGTGACCTCTCGCTCGGCTATTCCTCAGAAGGGACTTCAGAGGAGCTATGCATCCCCGAGGAGTTTCGCCTCCTAAGCCTGATGGAAGGCCAAGCCGCCGCGCAAGAGTTTCCTCTTCCGCAGAAGAACAACTTACCAGCGAGCGAGAAAGAGTGGCTAGCCGACCTCGAAACGAGGTTGATAGTTCCGCTCGTGGGCACCGACGCCCGATTGGCCGGTCTCTTCTTGCTGGGCGAGAAGAAGTCCGAAGTACCCTACACGGCGCGTGACCGTGACCTCTTGGAAGCACTGGCCCGTCAGATAGCGCTGGTATACGAAAACTCCCTGTTAAAAGTGCGAGTGGATCATGAGCGGAAGATCAAACAGGAAGTACTCGGGCGTTTCGAAGAAAGTCGCGTCAATCTAATGAAGGAGTGCCCGCGATGTGGGGCCTGTTTTGATACCTCGGTGCTCTCATGTACTCGAGACGGCAGCGAACTCACACTCTCGATGCCCGTCGAACGGACGGTTGAACGCAGATACCGGTTAGAGCGGTTGATCGGCAAAGGCGGCATGGGTGCTGTTTACGAAGCGACGGATTTACGATTGAACCGGCTGGTCGCCGTCAAGATTCTGAGTAGCAGCATGTTCGGCAATCGTGAGGCGTTGCGGCGCTTCGAGCGCGAGGCACAGACTTCAGCCCGACTGCACCATCCGAATATCATTACTGTCTATGATTACGGAGTGCTCGGCACCGGAGGCGCCTACCTCGTAATGGAACTCGTTTTCGCCGAAACTCTCCGAACAGTTATCAAGCGAGAAGGATGCATTGATCCTCAGATATCGGCCGAATTGTTTGCGCAAGTACTCGAAGGGGTCAAAGCAGCTCATGAAGCAGGCGTCGTTCACCGCGACCTGAAACCTGATAACATTCTGATCTCAAAAGGAAAGAATGGTCAAATCGAAGTCCGACTACTGGATTTCGGACTGGCAAAAATCAGATTGCCTGAACTTGCGGATGCGAACAGCCCGACTGCGTCGATGACAATGCCCGGCACTGTACTGGGGACGTTCGGCTACATGTCGCCGGAACAGTTGATGGGGACGGCAGTGGATGAGCGCAGCGATCTCTTCTCTGTCGGCGTGATGGTGATCGAAACGCTGACGGGCGGACGTCCTTTCAGCGGGAAAACATACCACGAGCTACTAACGTCGATCCTGCATGGAGCGTTTCACTTGGCATTAGACTCGCCAGAAGCGGAGCGCCTGGATGCGGTGCTGCAGAAATGTATGGCGAAGGATAGAGGAGATCGCTTTTCATCAGCAGCCGCGATGCAAAGAGAATTGATACCGGCGATCCGAGAATATCGCTTGCTTAACAAGCAGCAGTGGACGAGCTCTGAAGCAGAGGATACGCTGCGGTATTAAAGAAGCTCAGAGTTTTGTCTCTGAGCTTTTGTTGTAAAGTTGCTGTAAACTTCCTTGCGCTCTATGCAACCTTGGGCGTTATGTTCTGCTCAAACGACCGCTTTCCGCGGCTAAAGGTAGTGTATTCTGTGGAAGGGTTATACGCAGCGGTTGAATTAGGATTCATAACTCCAAGGTCGGCGGTTCAAGTCCGACCTCCGCGACCATTTCCTCAATACATTCAATAACTTACGTCGAATTCTCAACCCTGGGACCTGGCTAATCTCAGATCAAGAGTCCTTTATAATATATACCGTCCTTACATGTCGGCCATTGATTTGTGAGGCATGGGAATACAGTCCCACGCTCTCTTATTTCGGTCGTTCCGAAGAGCAGAAACAACAGCAAAAACGATTTCTTCTCAAGCTATGATCGACGGTACCACCATCAAACGCGGTCCCTATGATAAGATTCCGTCACAAAGTCGGGTCTTAGCTTAAAGTTACAAAGTCGTAAGTTATTGATTCCAAACGTGGCGGGGTAGCTCAGATGGTTAGAGCGTGGGATTCATAATCCAAACCCACGCAAATTTGTAACTACTAATCTAAAAGAGGTTGCAGCCACGGCGGATTTTCAAGAGGTTTTGTATGATTCTTTATGAAGCTATATCGCCTGCGCGTGCTGTTATCTGAATTCCCGTTACAATACCGTCACAGGAAAACGGCCAAATTTGTAAAGCCTTCCGCTTTCGCTTCGACGTCATCGATCGTCCGCTTGAAGTTCGATTTACTACTACCGGTGTAGAGTCTTGTCCTCTTCCATGATCGCTCCGACCTTGGTTATGAATTCTCTTTTGGTCGCCACCAACATTTGAACGTGCAAGACGGCGCGTGCAGGACCATGTCCTGATCTGCGTCGTATCAATCTTACGAGACATGAAGGCGAGCGAGGTATAATCCGCTCACCGCGGATTTACCGTACAGCTATAGTCCAATAAGTCGCTAGGTCGCTACTTCTGCTTAAAGTCTTTGAAGGAGGTCGAGAATGAACCAATTCTCTATATCTTATGTCCGTAGGATACTTTTCACAATATCTATCTCCCTTTCTATTAGCGGTTCATGTCTTGTAGTTGCCCAACAAAAGCGACCATCAGAGATCGTCGCTGCCGATGGCACGAAGCTGCACTATGTGGTCGACGGGAGTGGATTTCCCTGCATCGTCGTCAATGGAAGTCACTATCGGTGGGTCTTCTCAAAAGAGCTGCGCCGGCACCTCAAGCTCGTTTTCGTGGACTTCAGGCGGAGTACTGAGGCTGAAGCGGCCGCGAAAGTTGATGACATCACCCTGGACACGCTCCTTGAGGAGATCGACCAGGTACGCAAAGCTTTGGGCTTCGACCGAGTGGCCGTGATGGGCCATTCCCTGCCGAGCCTCATTGCTCTCGAGTACGCGCGCAAATACCCGGAGTATACATCTCACCTCATCCTCATTGGTTCGGCACCTTCCATGATCCAGCCCAAAGAGCAGGAGGCATTTTGGGAGTCGGATGCATCGCAGGCAAGGAAGTCAGCTGATAAGCGCAACCTCGAAAGGATTACGGATGAAGATGTGAAGAAAGCGCCACCAGGGCAGGCGTGGAGGCTGCTGTTCGTCGGGAACGGCGCACACTATTGGTATGACCCGTCCTATGATTCTTCATGGATGTTGGAAGGCATTGCTCCAAATATGAATTTCATGCCGCACGTCTTCGGTCTGTTCAGAGACTATGATGAGGGCAAGAGAACGCCGCGCGTGACAAGGCCGGTATTTCTGGCCTCGGGGCGCTATGACTACCTCGTGCCTTATACCACGTGGGAGGGGCGCAAAGATTCTTTCCCGAACTTGTCTTACAACCTGTTCGAGAAGAGCGGCCACTACCCGATGTTTGAGGAACCCGCACTATTTAGTAAGACGCTCATTGAATGGATGAAGCGGAACAAGTAGTAACGTCGGGTATATCAAATTTCGCGGTCGCGCGACCTAACAAGTATTGCACTCGCAAGCTACGAATTCATGATCCAAGCCGGCACAAAACTCGGCCGGTATGAAATCCGCTCGAAGCTTGGAGTAGGCGGAATGGGTGAGGTGTTTTTAGCACATGATGCGATGCTCGACCGTAAAGTTGCGTTGAAGATTCTGCCATCAGAGCTAGCAAGTAATCAAAATCGGATGCGTCGATTCACACAGGAAGCAAAGGCAGCCGCCGCACTAAATCATCCAAACATCGCGCACATTTATGAGATTGGCGAGCACGAAGGGATGCACTTCATCGCCATGGAATACGTGGACGGCTCAACGCTTCGCGAGGCGATTCATCGCGAACGGATCGGGATCCCGAAACTGCTTCGCTATCTTCAGCAGGTAGCCGAGGGTTTGACGAAAGCTCATGCTGCGGGAAT
This sequence comes from Pyrinomonadaceae bacterium, assembly GCA_035644135.1. Lineage (GTDB taxonomy): Bacteria > Acidobacteriota > Blastocatellia > Pyrinomonadales > Pyrinomonadaceae > PSRF01. The sequence goes on along the minus strand of DASQPD010000039.1, from coordinate 5,957 downwards.
CGTGCACCGCGATCTCAAACCGGACAACGTAATGATCACTCGTGACGGCCATCCAAAGATTCTCGACTTTGGATTGGCCAAACTCACTGAACCATTAACGCCCGAACCTATGACCTCGCATGCGGAAGCAACGACTGAGCTGTTGTCTCGACCATTGTCTACACCAGGACTCGTGATGGGTACTGTCGGGTACATGTCTCCTGAACAAGCGCAGAGCCATCCGGTTGATCACCGCTCCGATATTTTCGCTTTTGGCTGTCTGCTTTATGAAGCAGCGACGGGGCAACGCGCCTTCCAAAGTGAATCGACTATCGACACGCTACACAAGATCGTTCATACGCCAGCCCGATTGGTTAGAGATCTAAATCCTTCAGCGCCGGCTGATCTCACCCGTATCGTGCGTCGTTGCCTGGCGAAAGATCCGGACGACCGCTATCAATCAATCAGAGAAGCCGCCATTGAGCTGCGCGACGTGCGGCGCGAACTTGAGGGCGCGATAGAGATGGAAACGACTGTTCCATCACCCTCGGGTGGAACGACTCGTAGCTCGGCGACGGCTGATAGCGTAGCCGGCACTCCAGTTTCGACATCGCCATCAAGTGCCGAATACCTTTTTTCCGGAATCAAACGTCACAAGCTCGTGACCGCCGGAGTATTGGCCGGTTTGGTCTTGGTGGGCGCCGCGCTCGCTGCTTATTGGCACGCACGTGGCACTGAGGTCGCTATCGAATCGATTGCCGTCTTGCCCTTTGTTAACCAGAATCAGGATCCCGACACCGAGTATCTTTCCGACGGCCTAACCGAAAGCATTACCAACAGTCTTTCTCAGCTCTCTAACTTGCGCGTGATTCCAAGTCCGTCTATCGCTCGTTACAAAACAAAAGAAATCGATGCAATTACGGCGGGGAACGAATTAGGCGTTCGCGCGATCCTTACAGGCAGAATTCTGCAACGCGGGGACAGCCTGACGGTCAATGCTGCGCTGATAGACGTGCGCGACAATAAACAGCTGTGGGGAGAACAGTACAACCGTAAAGTCGCTGACGCGCTGGCTGTCCAACAGGAGATTTCGCGCGAGATATCCGAGCGTCTTCGTACCAGGCTTAGCGGCGAAGAGCAAAAGCAGATGAAGAAGCGCGATACCAGCAATCCTGAAGCTTATCAGGCATATATAAGAGGCCGGTATTATTGGAACAAGCGGACCGCGGAAAATGTGAAGAAAGCCATCGAGCAGTTTCAACAGGCCGCGGACAAGGACCCGAATTACGCCTTGGCTTACGTCGGCCTGGCCGATTGCTACGTATTGCTGATCGAATACGCGGGGGCTTCTACAACTGACACTGTACCCAAATCCATCGCTCTAGCAGAGCGTGCTCTCCAACTCGATCCTTCATTGGGCGAAGCCCACACGTCGCTCGGTTGGTGTTATGGCGCTGGTTTGTGGCAATGGGGAAAAGCTGAGAGCGAGTTTAAGCGGGCAATCGAGCTAAGTCCGAACTATCCCACAGCGCATCAATGGTACAGTCTTGTCCTTCGTGACCAGGGCCGATTTGATGAGGCAAAGTTCGAGATCAAACGCGCTCAAGAGCTCGATCCTCTATCCCTCATTATCGGCCAGAGCGTCGCCCAGAGTTATCTCTTCCTTGAAGGTGATAGCACTCGCGCACTCGAGGAAGCCAAAAGAGTCGTGGATTTGGATCCAAACTATCCAAGAGGTCTTGAGGTATTGGGTTGGATCTATCTAAAGCAGGGACGCAACTCTGAAGCAATCGCAGCGCTACAAAAAGCTGTAGCCGCTGGTGGGGATCGGAGGATTTTCAGCAGCCTGGGATACGTACTGGCAATTTCTGGAAAAAAGGCTGAAGCCTTGAAATTGCTCAAAGAAGTTCGGGCGAAATACGAGAGGCACGAAGCGCTTGGGAAGGATGTCGCTGGTATTTACGCGGGACTCGGGGACAAGGACCAGGTCTTTATCTGGCTTGAAAAAGACTTTCAGGCGCGCGTGGGTCCGTTGTCCAGAATCAGATGGGAGCCGCCTTTCGAATCCGTACGCAACGACCCACGTTTCGCCGACCTGCTGCGGCGCATGGGTCTAGAGCCGTGACGTTTGCGAAATGGTCTAACCAGCTTCCCACCATCAGATGATTGATGACGATTGAAACGGGCACAAAACTGGGCCGCTATGAAATCCGCTCGAAGCTTGGAGCAGGCGGCATGGGGGAAGTCTACCAGGGGCGCGATACTCAATTGGGCCGCGATGTTGCGGTGAAGGTTCTGCCCACGACCGTTTCTACAGACCCCGATCGCTTACGCAGGTTCGAACAGGAAGCCTGCGCCGCGAGCGCACTCAACCACCCAAATATACTGGTCGTTCACGACATTGGCGCACATGATGGAACTACTTATGTTGTTTCGGAACTGCTGGAAGGGGAAACACTGCGCAAGCGAATCGCAGGTACTCCGCTGGCCCAACGACGCGCTGTTGATTACGCGTTGCAGATCGCGAATGGCTTGGCAGCCGCACATGAGAAAGGAATTGTTCACCGCGATCTGAAGCCCGACAACATCTTCATCACCAATGATGGCCGGGTAAAGATCCTCGACTTTGGTCTCGCAAAGCTAACTCAACTGGACGGCATTCAGTCGCAAACAGATGTTCCAACACGGCGCGTCGACACCGATCCTGGTGTGGTGATGGGAACGGTTGGTTACATGTCGCCCGAACAATTAAAGGGCCGTCCAGTCGATCAACGTTCAGACATCTTTTCGTTTGGAGCGATTCTTTACGAGATGCTTTCTGGTCGACGCGCATTCCACGGTGAGTCAGCGGCTGAAACGATGAGCGCGATTTTGAAAGAAGATCCACCTCAGTTATCAGACACGAACAAGAGCGTGTCGCCGGGGTTGGAACGTTTGGTGAACCATTGTCTGGAAAAGAACCCGGAAGCACGTTTTCATTCAGCGCGCGACCTCGCCTTCGCGCTCGAATCTTTGTTGGGATCAGGTCCTACATCCACTCAATCCGATATGCCGGCGATCAGGTGGCGACAAATGAAACCGCGCGAGGTGACTGCCTGGATCGTAGCGGTGCTCGCTTTGCTGACAATCGGGGTGCTAGCGATTGCGTATTTCCGACGCGCTCCGGTCGAGGTCCGTACCGTCCGCTCTTTCATCCTGCCACCAGACAAATCATCCTTCGATTTTAATGTCAGACTCGGATCAACCGTTGCCGTGTCGCCCGATGGACACCGTCTGGCTTTTATCGCGGCCGCGGAAGGAAAACAACTTCTTTGGATCCAATCACTCGACGCGCTCTCCGTTCAATCACTCGCGGGGACCGACGGCGCAATGTTTCCATTCTGGTCGGCAGACAGTCGCTTTGTAGGATTCTTTGCAGACCAGAAACTAAAGAAGATTGACGTGTCGGGCGGGCCACCGATCATTTTGACAAACGCGCCAGACGGTCGGGGCGGCACTTGGAACAGCGACGGTGTGATTGTATTTGCTCCCACTTCTTCTGGAGTGCTTCATCGGATCCCGGCGTCGGGCGGAGTATCGACCCCGGTCACTAAACTGGATGGGACGAGAGTTGAGACTTCTCACCGTTGGCCATCGTTCCTCCCGGATGGCGAGCACTTTCTTTATCTTGGAGCCAGTGGTCTCACTTTTGGTGAGGGCGACATGATCGCAGTTGGCTCGCTGCAAAAGCAGGACAGCAAACTCTTGGTGCCATCTAGTTCGAATGCGTCATATGCCGGCGGGTACTTGCTCTTTTTGCGTGAGCGGACGCTCATGGCTCAAGCCTTTGATCCGAAACGCTTGGAGACGAGGGCCGATGCTTTTCCGATAGCTGAACAGGTGCAACCGGGAAGAGTGCTAGCTACGGGCATCTTTTCAGTATCGGAGGATGTCCTCGTATATCAGTCGGGTCCGGGAGAGAGAGGCTCACAACTAATGTGGTTCGACCGCAGTAATAAGCCCATTAGCAAGCTCGGGGATGTGGCTCCTTATAATAGTCTGTGTCTTTCCCCTGACGGAAAGAGTGCGACTGTATCCGTGCAGGATCGCGTCGGGGTTAGCAACATCTGGTTTTATGAAGTGGCGCGGGGCCTGAAGACACCGTTCACCTTCGGTCCTGCACTAACCAGATCTCAGGTATGGTCACCGGACGGCAGTAGCATCGTTTTTAATTCAAATCGGGCAGGCCATTTCGATCTGTATCGGAAAGCGTCCAATGGTGCTAGCTCTGAGGAGTTGCTTCTAGAAACTAACCTCGATAAAGTTCCCACCAGTTTCTCTCCGGACGGTCGGATACTCCTCTTCAACGTCTCAGATCCCAAGACAAAGAGCGACGTCTGGGTCTTACCGATTGACGGTAGCCAGAAGCCATTTCCGCTCTTGCATGGAGAGTTCAGCGAAGTTAGCGCTCAATTCTCCCCTGACGGACGTTGGATTGCGTATGGTTCAGATGAGTCTGGCCGGAGTGAGATCTATGTGACTCCGTTTAAGGGTAATTCTGGAAAACGGCAGATTTCGACTAGTGGCGGCCGATTGCCGAGGTGGCGGGGGAACGAGATTTTTTACCTCGCGCTCGATAACAAGCTGATGGTTTCAGAAGTGAATGTGAAAGAAGAAAGGCTTGAAGTCGGTGCGACGCAGCCACTCTTCGAAATCCGCCCTGGAGGGGCAGGCAATGTGTACGACGTGACCGTCGATGGCCAGCGGTTCTTAGTCAATGCAGTGGTCGAACAACAAATCACAGCGCCGATTACTCTGGTTGTTAATTGGACCACCGACTTGAAGAAGTGACAATTGCCGCAAGCTCCCGACTTGGTCCTTACAAGATCGCAGCGTCGCTCGGCACGGGTCCATTGTGCGCTGTAAGTCATGCGGAATAGCTTTTCAGGAATGTCGTAAAAATATCGCTGCTGCGCGATGTCCCTTATATTCGCTTTGGACCACCGAATTGTCGCGAAAGTGAATTCGCTGGTTCGGAATTATTTCTTTTGGCCATCACTGGTATGCGATTTAACAATTATTCAACGCGACTTTCACAACTTTTGCTGCGGTACCAACGTAACGTGTTTATCCATTGGTTTGTATTGTAGCTTGAGTCCTTTTAATCAGATTCTCAACCTTTTGAAGAGTGGGGTGCTGTATGTCTTTAGGTCTGCTTCTTTCGTTCTTAACTCTGGTCGTTTCGTTTGGTTCGTATGATAGTAACGTTGGTGTTGTCGCGGCCGCAGACGGTGTTCCGATTCATTATTCTGTTCAAGGCAAGGGCGAGCCTACATTGGTCTTCATCCACTGCGGGGGCTGTGACCGGCACGTCTGGGACAACCAGGTTTCTGTATTTGCAAAGAATCAGCGAGTCGTGACTATCGACCTACCAGGTCATGGCGAGTCTGGCCAGGGCCGGAAGAACTGGTCAATCGAAAGTTTTGCCGACGACGTCAATACCGTTATCACGAAACTCAAACTCAAACGCGTGATACTTGTCGGTAGCTCAATGGGTGGACCGATCGTGCTGGAGGCGACTCGGCGAATGCCGCAGCGCGTGGTCGCAATTGTTCCGGTTGATGTTTTGCATAACGTAGAATACAAGGTGCCTCAAGAACAACTCGACGCGGTGTTCAAGCAGCTTCGGGCAGACTACAAAGGCGCCATGACGGGTTTCTTGAATCAAATGCTCTTCTCTCCCAGCACGCCTGCCGCGGTAAAGACTCGCATTACCTCCGAAGTAACCTCGCGTCCACCCGAGCTTGCGATTGCAATTCTTGAAGGAATCTTAGCCTACGATTCAGTTCCAGCACTGAAAGAAGTCAAAGTACCGATTCACGCGATTAACGCGGACATGAATCCCACTAACCTGGAAATCAATCGCAAGTACGCACCGCAGTTCGAGGTCGTAATTATTAAAGGCAGCGGCCACTATCCGATGCTTGAGGATCCAACCC
>DASQPD010000038.1:0-73546 GCA_035644135.1 Pyrinomonadaceae bacterium | reverse complement strand
GAGCGGGGGCGCGCGCAGCATCTTGAGTGTCACCATGATTGAGTTTGCGCTTGCCCCCTTCCCGAACCTGTGAATTTGCTGAGGTTGTGTGGCTGTTTTGAAAGGTGAGTGGCTTGGTTCATTGAGCGGGGGCGCGCGCTGGAAATCTAGTGTCACCCCTTCCTCACCAGCAATTTGCTGAGGTTGTGTGGTCAATTCATCGCGCGGCCGTGCTGACTTTGGGCGGAGTCAACGGCTGGTCGCTGACACGGAACCAGTCGCCACTGCCATCGTCAGTACGCAACATGCGCATAACCTCGTCAAGCGTAAAAGGCCGGGCGCCGCGACGACCAAACACAGAAACTTGATTTCCACTCTCATCAACAGCCCGATCGCGATCCAAACCCTTCGAAACCCCCAGCGCGTCGCCCCTGGTTTTAAAAGCCGCAATCAAGACAGGCTGCGGCCGCGGGCTGAACCCGGCATACTCCGGCATCGTCTCGGGCGAAGTCAGCTGTAGAATCCGCAACCCGTTTCGCCCATCAGCTACATAGGCGAACAAACTCGCATTGGTCATGGCAATCTTCACCTGATGCGCATCGTTGAGTTGTCCATCCGCATTGTACATCTGATCCAACCGCGGTTTTTCCGGCTGCTCAACGTTCACAATCGCGATTCCCTCTTTACCATTCGCGACGTAAGCATAGGTTCGAGCCACATAAACATCTCGCGCGTCTCGCAATGGCACGACCGCGCCTTCGACAAGATGCGCATCCTTAGGCACGGTGACATCCACCACTTTTAGCCCCTCATCGTCAACGACGAATCCATAGCGAAACTGAATCGCAACGCACCGGGGATTCTTTAAGGGGACTTCTCGAACGACGCGTGGGTTCAAAGGATCGTCGAGATCAACGATGACCAGGGCGCGATTCGTCGTGATGAAAGCATGATTGCCTGCAATCGTAATACTACCTGCATTCGTTAAAGCACCACCGGGATTGAATGCGCCGTTTGTATACCTGGCCGGATCAAGCGCGCGTTTCAAGTAGTTATTCAGAGGATCGCCGTCCAGCAGCGTTGTTGTATTCACCAGAATCAATCCTTCAAACTTGTCGACCACATATAGATAGGCGTAAAGCGGATGAATTGGTTGTTCTTCGTTCATTAACTCTTTGCGCGCATCGCCGGTGAGCCGGCCAGCACTAACCGGATCGATCATCGTGCCGGCTCGCTTCATCCGCCAGCGCGCCGGATCGACTGCGAGAGTACTCGGCGCAGCCACAGCGGTAGCGTACCTGGTCTTTACCCAGAACTTCTGGCCAAAGCGCGAGACCGGGGCAGTCGTGATCCTCTCGGAAAAGCCTTTCTGATCGATTTGTGCCACATCGTAGACGCGCAGTCCTCCTTCACCAGCCGCAACGTAGGCGTACTCACCGCGGAGTTGCACTTGCAGCACTCGCGGATTGCCGGCGTGTTCGTACGCAGTTTTCAATTCTCGATTGCCCTGCACGAAAGTTGCGAAATTGTCCGGGTAGGCGATCTTTTGCAGCGTGCTGCCAAAGACCGCCTGCGGCTCGCTGGGTTCGGTCGCTACCACGACTTCCAGGGCGTCATCCGCCGCAACATAAACATACCGGCCCATAAAATTGACGAAGTTGGTTCCCTGTAACAACAACTGGGCCAACCAGGCGTTGTTATCATTGTTCACCGAGACATGACAGTCTGAACAATTCTTAGTCTCGCGCGCTCGTACGGTATGGGGCACATGCGTGTTGAAAGACTGTCCGGCGAAGCCTTCCGCCGAGACTGTTTGCTGTTGCGAGTAGATCCATTCTCGATTCTGATTCTGCGAGCTGACCAGCACCGCCGAGGACGATCTGACCGGAGCAATGCGATTGCCCGTCACCGTGCCGTCGCGGCCTAACATGAAGATGTCGTCCCGCAACACCTGATAGTTGTACTGCGTGAAGTTACGCGAGTCGCCACCTTCGTTATGACGGTTAGGCATTTTGCGGTTTGCCTGCATGGAAAGATGACAACCAAAGCAACTTGTTACCCAGGATGAATGGCAGGCATAACAAGTCATGTTCGAGTCGCGGTGGGCAAGTTGGTTATCGTCCTTCGGCACATCACCCCAGGTCACATTGTTCTTGCGAATTGTTTTTGCGTACTGCGACTTCTCGCTGTAATCGCGCGCGCCGGGGGTGATCGTGTCTGCTGTTTGAACCACGCGCCACCAACGACCCGGCACAACCATCGAGTTCTGCAAGATGTCGCCTGCCTTTAACGGGACGTCGCTGCCTTTTTCGTCTTTTCGAGTGCGGTCGCGAGTAATGCGTTGAAACAAAGGAACACGCGAGCCAGTCTCGTCACGAGTGCGGATTCGCGTCAGATCCTGACCCACGAGTGGCTGGTTCTGCGCCTTGCGGCGTGCGGCGACTGAACCAGTAACGACGGCTGCGGCTGGACCGGAGGTGAAGAGTTTAGCTTTTTCACAGATCGAGCCGTGACAATCCTCGCAGGAAATCTCGATCGCCGCGCGCGGCTCGTTGTACAGGTTCCCGTCTCCGTGGGTGTCCTGACGAAAATGACAATCGCTGCAATGCATCCCCTTCTCCAGATGGATGTCCGCGAGATGAACTGCTTTTCGCCACTTGTCTTTGTCGGTGGGCGAGACGATGTTGCCCGCGGCATCAAGCAGGTTGCCCTCTCGATCGCGTTTAAAGACTTTCCGGAACATCCAGCCGTGACCGTGAAGGTCGCCAAACTGAGTATTTAAGAGTTGGCTATTGAATTCCGCCGTCCCCGTTTGTGCCAGGAAACTCAAATCCGACCAGCGACCACGCAGACTCGAGGCTTCAGGATTGCGATCGAGCTTTTCCTGTTCCTCGTCTTGTGAAGGGTTGTGCTGCGTGGCTGGATACATCTTGCTGCCGTCGCTTTCGTTGTCCCACCAGGTCATCCCGAGATACGTGGCCACCATGTTGGTGCCGGGGTGCATGTGACAGACCATACATTGTGAGGTGGGGATCTGGCTGGTGAACTGGTGTTTGATCGGGTGCCCTGACTCGTTCTTGCTGATGTTTGTATCCGCCGTCTCTGAGCGCCCAAGATTTCCTGACGCACTGTAGAACGCCGAATGCGCCGGGTCGCGGTCGTTTGCATAGATAACGTGGCAGGCCGTACAGCCAGACGAGCGAAAGTCTCCCGGATGATCGTTTGTGCCGAGAAAATTGAGGGTGGGATCGACCAGCCGTGTTTTCTGCAAGCCCAGAAAAACCGGATCGGTGCGTTGGTTACTGCCTGGACCTCGCGGGCTCAATCCTTTGTCCGGTTTGCCGGGATCTTCATCCTTATCCGGAAGGCCAACTTCAAGTCGCCGCTTGCCTCCGCGCTCAAATACTCTCAGAACATTCCCAGGTTGTGATATCTCCCAGCGCGGAATTGGATCGAGAAAAGCAAGCAGCCCCTTTGTGCGCCGCTCTTCATAGCCCGGCGACGGATCCTGCAGCAACGTTTGAGGTGCGCCGGTGTTGCTGTAACTTTCGCCGAAGCGCGCATCTTTGATCGGGAAGCTGCCGTTGTTATAGAGCGCTGCGCCCCAGAGCATGGCTCCGTGCGTCATCATGCTGCGCGCCACGTTCTTGCTCTCAAGGTCGTGGCAGCCCGAGCCGGAGCAGGTCCGGGACACAACTCGCAAGTCACCTGGATTTACAAAGCGAACAAATTCCCAGTTCTCCCGGGCCAGCAAGGTGTTGGTGCGCTCAGGATTTGCTCCGGTGTACTTGCCTTCGCGCTTCCATTCGTTTTGAAAACGGGGGCGAACGTGAGCGAGACTCTTGACCCTTTCAATCTCTTGCGCATCGTTGCTCGTTTTTCTTGGCGCGGGATTACCGCCATGACACGCGGTGCATGTGAGGCCGACAGCATCCTTGCCATCCTTGAGTTGTTCGAGCGTTTCCGTCGTGCCGTATTTATGCATCGGCTCGATCTGTCCGTGACACAACACACACCCTTCGCTCTGTGTGGCTGCTTCCGGAGTGTAATTCACCGGTACGGTTTTCGTGTATCCAGTGAGATCCGCTTCAGTAACACTCTCACTAACGGCAAAAGAGCCAGTTGTAACGACGAGCCCCCAGACGAACAGCAGGGCAGTCAATAGTAACGAAAACCAATGAATTCTCTTTACGCTAGGTATCATGTACGATTTTTCTTTGTTTTACTTCGTGTGATTTCGTGGATCATCTTCTGCTGTGGCCTGGAAGCGACTACGAAATGCCAATATGGATCCACGAAATAACACTAAAAGATTTCGTGGATCATCTTCTGCTGTGGCCGGGAAGCGACTACGAATGCCAATATGGATCCACGAAATCACACGAAATCCAGAGCCACGAACTCACACGAAAGAAAACACGAAACCTCGATCTCAAAAAACCAACTTCAATTGGGCAAACAGCGAATACAACGCTTTGCGCGGGCTGATTACATCGGGCTCACAGAAATCTCCGACATTCGGCGGACAGTTGCGCGAACGGTCCGTAAAAATGTCGCGAAACCCACGTCCGGTTTGCAACGTTGACGCACCGAAGGTCAGCACCACGTTGTTGATGAGAAATGGGCGGTACGCAACTCCCACACTGTAGTCAAATCCAATGTCGTGACGGATGCGATTCTGGAACAGCACGTACTCGAGGGGTTCGGTGCGGTGAAACCTCAAATAGTTCACGTTAAAAACCGTCTTGATGCGTTGCGTTACCTCGACATCAATGCCGGCGTTGTAGATGAAGATCCCGGGGTTGACGAAATTCGCCTGACCCTGAATCTTGCTGCTGCGCAAACTGGGCAGCAAACTGTTTGGCTGGACCAATCCCACTCCTGTCTGCGTCAGCCGGATCCCGTTGCGGCTCCAAAATGAAAATTGTCCGCCCGCAAAATTCGGATCGTCGAAGATAGCATCAAAGCCTGTAGCTTTGTTGTCTGTGGGATTGCTATCTCCCTGGGCCCAAAAAAAGGAACCCTTGAACCGCAGATAGTCTTTATCAATCGATGCTTCCACTGCGGCCATATGCGACTTGACCCTGACGTCCCGTCCGGCGATCGGGTTTCGCTCGTCTTTGCCAAACACGTAGTAGTACGAGTTGGTCAGATTGATCCGGCCGAGGTGGCCATCGCCATTCACGCCCAGGTAGCCTACTTTGATTGCATGTGGTCGCACATCTCCAATCAGAGCAGGCCGAACGAGAAAGCCGTTGCGATCAAACTTGAGACTGCGACGGTCGTCGTTGTAGTGCAGGCTGCCCTGGATTGTGTAACCCTTCCGGATGAAGTCCTGGCGAAACAGATTCGCTATGTAAACGTTTTGATGGCGGGTATCGAAGCGATTCAATCCGCTATTCGTGTCCTTCTCGAGCATTGAGAAGTAGGCGGCGTTGAACTGATAACGATTATTGTCAAATGCCCCGAACAAACGCGCCCCGAGATTGTTATCAGAGAAAATAAAGCCGCGAAAATCTGAGACGAACGGTTGAATGCCCGCTCGCACTGAAACAAAATCATAATTAGCGTTCACATCGAACAGCTTGACTTCCCCAAAGGCCTCCTCCAGCGATACCTGAGAATCTGTCCGGTTTGTTCCCCTACGAACATCGATATTTACTACGCCATTTTCTCGCGCGTTTAGATAGTTGGGAATACTGAACGTAGGCGAGATCTTTATGGCCCAATCGCGCGGTTTGAACGTCGTGTCGCCATGGAAAAGTTCGAAACTCAGTTGCAAAGTCTCGTTGACGGCCAGCTGTTCGGGCCGGCCGAAGAATTCCGCGCTCCCGGGCTCATCCGAGCTGACACCGGAAGGTGTCGGAGCGCGTCTTTGTTCAAGGCTGCTGGTGCTTACCGCCGACAAGATCATGAAGAGCTTGTTTCCCTTGATCGGATAGTCACCCTTTAAGACGCTCTGGTGGTATGGATCCCACCAGCGGCCGCGGGTGAAGGGGATGTCTCGTCCGCGCGCGCCACGATCACCGTAGCGATCGTATTCCGGAAAGCCTGCGCGCCAGCGATCGCGGGCCTCATGACGGTCGCGACTCGTTTGCGGGGCAGATTGAACGGTCTTTCTTCCACCAAAACCGGTTGGCTTATCCGCCGGTTGCTCAGCTATGGCTTCCGGTTTAAGTTCCGCAACTGGGATGTCGAGATTGAGATCTTTGCCGGGCTCAACCACTAAGTTTTCCAAAATGTCTCCCCGCGGCAGGGAAAACGGTCCGTAGGTCTTGTCTTTGTCAAAGGCGCCGACATAGGGATCCGCAACACTGACGCGATAAGCTCCCGGTGATAATCGAATCGAATAGCTGCCGTCTTGTTTGGTGGTCAGGCGTTTGCTCTGACTCGTCACCTGATTTGTGAAGACCAGGATTACTCCTGGCGCCGGCGTGCCACTGGAGTTGCGCACCACGCCCGCGACTCGTCCACTGTCCTGGGCCTGTGCTGTAACTGAAATTATTGTCAAAAGAAGAGTTGGGAGTAATGGATTATTTCTTGTGGAGTTCTGATGACGGCCTGCAAAAGAAAAACGATCCACGAAATAACACGAAACGGCACTGAGTAAGTTTCGTGTCGGTTCGTGTGATTTTGTGGATCTCAGTAGCGTGTCCCGAGCCTGGAAGATCGTATGACGGCGCGAAAATAGTTTAGCTACTCAGTGTAGTCAAGACATTTCGTCGAATGGATGGGTCTCCGTGTCTCCATGGTGAAATTAAAGCTGAACCACGGAGACACAGAGACACGGAGAAGGCGCAGCCTTCAGAATTATGATTGACTGAGCAGCGTTTAGTGATAAATTGAATGGGACTCTGCGTTTGCAGGTTCTCTGCTTTTTGGTACCCCGAAAAAAGCCAGACTCGATGAGCAACGTACGTAGCCGAAAGTTCTTCGCTTCAGCTTTGCTGGCTTTTCTTCTGCTACTGGTGACTGTTCTCGGTCCACAGCCGCCGCAAACATCTGCTCAGACAACCAGGCCGGTCTTGTTCAGTGATAGGGATTCGACGCGTGCAATCGCGGTTGAATCAGTCACAAACAAGCGCGAACCCTTCTCAGCGATTGCTCAGCTCTCATTTTCGGCCGACCACTCTACGCGTGTGATGCTCTTCGCCGGGAACCTTCACCTCGCCGCGGGTGAGACATTCAGTGCGGTCACCGCCGATGCAGAAGATGAATCACATAATATTCACCTATTAACGGTCGAGTATGTTGGTGTTGTGCCTGATCAGACCTGGGCCACCGCAGTCATAGTAAAGCTTCCGCCGGATCTGGGTGATGTGGGCGACGTGTTGGTGAGGATCTTCTACAGGTCTCTGGCCAGCAACCGCGTACGACTGGCAGTGGGCCACGTTGGTGGTGGACCCCCGGATGATCCTGGTGCTGTGCCGACGCCTGGTCCACTGGGCTCAGAACTTTCGATAAATCCAATCACCGCGGGTACGCTCACTCCCGATGAGGTCCGCACCATCATTGCCCAAGCCGTGTCGGCAGCGGTCGCTCTGAACAGACTCGTGACAGTGGCAGTGACCGATTTGGAAGGCAACACGCTGGGTGTTTTTCGCATGACTGGGGCACCGGGCATGGTGCAGGTTCGCGGCGGCGGGCCCTTGCAGACGCCGGATCCGATTACCGGTTTGGTGCCCGTCGGCCTTGAAGGCACCAGGTTGCTTTCTCGCTTTGCTGCCATCTCAAAGGCCGGCACGGCGGCTTTGTTCAGTACTTCAGGAAACGCTTTCAGCACCCGCACGGCCGGCTTTATCATCCAGGAGCACTTTCCTCCAGGAGTTGATTTTCGCGCCGGTGGTCCGCTCTATGGCGTTCAGTATTCGTCCCTTCCCTGCTCCGACATAAAAATTCCCGGACTCCCACTGGGGTTAAGCGCTGATCCTGGCGGTATGCCGATTTTTAAGAATGGCCTGCCACAGGGGGGGGTCGGTATTGAAGGCGATGGGCTGTACGGCATTGACCGCGACCCAACTGACTTTGATGTCCCTTTTGAAGAGGTCATTGCGTTGTCGGCTGTTCGGGGTTTTGAGACTCCCGCGCTGATTCGGGCCGACAATATCCTTGCAGACGGAATCCGGCTTGCATTCACAAATGTGGTTGAGCCACTGCGACCACCGACGATCGCGTTTGCGAATTTGCCGGGAGCTGTTGATACGCTCTTTCCCATTCTGGGCGCCCAGCCCTCCGCGTTTACCAATGTCACGGTAGGCGGAATCCGGGGCGAAGCCGATCCGCGCTTCTTTCCTTTTATCTCCAGTCCCACCATGGGGGCAAATTCCCTGACGTCGACCGATGTCGATCAGATCATCTCGCACGCAGCCCAGCAGGCCAACATCACTCGTGGTGCGATTCGGCAACCGCTTGGCAGTAATGCTCGCGTCAGCGTGGCCGTGGTTGATACAGAAGGACGTGTGCTCGGCTTATTTCGCCAGCCGGATGCGCCGGTATTTGGCTTCGATGTTTCGGTACAAAAAGCCAGGAGCTCAGTGTTTCTTACGAGGTCAGACGCTGCCTCGGTGCTGAGAAGTGCGGGCTTCGGTGGTTACGCGGACCGGGCAGCGGCGGACGGACTGAGGCTGGACGGTTCAATAGCCTACTCCGATCGCGCCATCGGGTTTCTGCACCGGCCTTTCTTTCCCGATGGGATAAACAACAGTGGCGCCGGACCGTTCAGCAGACCGATTAACGAGTGGAGTGTTTTTAATGTTGGGCTGCAACTAGATCTGATCAAAACCAATTTTCAGGCTGCTCTTTTCGGCGCCAGTGTCCCATGCACTTCCATTTCGACCTTGCCGAACGGACTCCAGATCTTTCCCGGCAGCGTGCCACTGTATAAGAACGGGGTGCTGGCCGGGGCCATCGGGATCAGCGGTGATGGTGTCGATCAAGACGACATCATTGCCGCAGCGGGCGCAAATGGTTACTCGCCGGCGCCCTCTATTCGTACTGATCAGGTGTTTGTTCGAGGAGTGCGACTGCCGTTCTTGAAATTCCCGCGCAGTCCAAATCTATGATGCTACGTTCCCTGTATCCGATAATAATCGTTTTGCTACTGGCCTTCATTTGTTTGGCCCAGCAGCCTTCGAATCCTCCCGGCCCTCGTGGCGTTATTCGCCTGAGGGTACGGGTAAAAATCAGCGACTCGACCAGGGGTCTTTCTCGTAAACGATTTTTTCTTATCAAAGGCTCAGCCGAACAGAACAAAAACCTGCTCGAAACAATTGAGCGGCACCCTGTGTTGTCTCGGAATTGTTACTATCGACGAATTGGCGCCAGCGAGGCACTTATTAAATGGCTCAAAGAAAGTGATTGCGAATCAGTCTACTGCCGCGAGATTGTCGCTGAAGATGTAGCCGGACCAGATGTCGTGCCCGAGTTTCAGGCAGCGTTAGTCGCGGGCGAAAAAGAGTTTGGTAATCGCGATCTCGCTCGCCGATGGTTGACTGTAAATCTTCCCGACAATATCCGCGACGGCTTCTACCGCGCCAGACAGGAGGAACTGCGAACGCTCATCAAGCAGGCTGAAACGACATCGGGCGCAACAGTCTTATCGGTGATGGGTGATCGGAACGGAACGGCCTATTTCACGGACCTCGAACCCGGAGCCTACGTGATTTCCAGCATCCTTCCATTAGAAGTGGGAAACACTGCAGTGCTCTGGAACTGCGGTGTTGTGGTTAAGGCGGGAGATCTCGCGACTGAAAAGCCCTTTCTTGTGTCGAACAAACCCGACAAAAACGTCAAATGTGTCGGAGTGGAAAAGCCTCTCCCTGTTTGCGAGGCAACAGCATCAAGCTCCCAATGAGATTGTGGGATGTAATTCAATCTTCAAAGACGGGTACATTTTCCATTCATCCATTTTCCATTTCTCATTTTTCATTTGGGCCTTACGGACGTTTCGTGTGATTTCGTGGTTCCTGGCGGTTTTACGAAATGCACTATCCACGAAATCACACGAAACCATGATCCCACGAAACCACGAGATCATCCCAAACAGAGAGAATTACGAAAACTCCGAAGGTCCCAAATGAAAAATGAAAAATGGAAAATGATGAATGGAAAATGTCTTAAGTCACAGACGATTGAATGGCAGTTGTCTTTTGCGAAGTCGCTCCTGCTGTGCCTCTTGCTGGTTTCATTCGTTAGTGCGTTTGCCCAGACGCGCAAGCAGCGAAGACGGTCCACGTCCCCTCCGCCGTCTACTGGGACCGTCGACTATGCAAGGTTCTTGCACTCGACAAAAAAGCACCAGCAGGCATGCAATAGCTGCCACAAGATTCCCACATCCAACTGGCAAAAAGCCAGCACATTTCCCGACACTACTGATTACCCGGACCACGATGCCTGCGTCAGGTGTCATCGTTCGCAGTTTTTCAAAGGCGCTCGCCCGGTAATTTGCACGGGGTGTCACACAAAAGTTTCTCCCCGGGATGATGCCCGTTTTCCTTTTCGCAAATCAGACAACCCTCGGCAGTTTGCGATTGAGTTTCCACATGACAAACATCAGGACGTGATCGCCTTACTCAAGCGGCAGGACGCGTTCAGGTCAGCAGTTGTCCTGGCAGGAAACTCACGCCCATTGTTAGCTCATCAGGCAGACGATAAAAACAAGATCTACAACAACTGTGCGCTCTGTCATACGTCGCGAATGGGAGCGCTGGTGCCTCCGAGCGCCGGCTGGATCGATAACTTCGTTCCCACGGTTGCCAGCTTCAAGTCCTTCCCTGTAGATCATGCTGCGTGCTTTAACTGCCACTGGAAATCGCAACAACCAGTAAATACAAACTGCGGCGGGTGTCATAAGCTGGCAGAAAAACCTGTGATGCCCGACGAGGTTCCGAAACGAATCTCGCTCAAGTTTCGCCACGACCGGGAACAGCATGTGGCCGAATGCACAACATGTCACATTAACATTACCCGGGCCGCAACTCTTCGCGGCTTAAAGGCGGATGTACCCATTACTGCCTGCACGGAATGCCACAACAAGGATGGTCTGAGGCAGGATGTCAACCGGGAGTTGGAAGCACTGGACAAGAACCGAGACTTTAGCTGCGTCTATTGCCATACCTCTAATGTAGGGCGACTTGATCCACCACCGGGTCACTATCTGATCGCCGGTCGTGAACCGCTCAAGCGGAAGGATCTAAAGTGAGGAATCCGCGAAAGCATCCGAACAAGAGATTCAGATGCGATTTATCTGGTTCTTTTCGTGTGATTTCGTGGATCGTTGTTTTTGCTACGGCGGGGATCGCCACCGGGGCAGGAACTATCCACGAAACCACACGAAAAAACACAGAGGTTCAGGGGTCCGAACTCGACTACTCGAAGTTTCTTCATTCAAGCCAGCAGCATTTATCCCAGTCCTGCACGGCTTGTCACGAGCGCGCGCAAGACAACTCAGCCGTGCCGCGGTTTCCCGGTCACAAAGCCTGCACGAATTGCCATCTCTCGCAATTCGTGACGCCGGGTGTGCCGATGTGTTTCATTTGTCACACGGATACGAGCACCTCACAACCACCGCTCAAGGCCTTTCCCGCTAATTTCAAAGAGAGCTTCAATGTGAAATTTGATCACGCGCAGCACATGGCCGGTTCGGCGCGGCCGCAGAATGGTTGCGCCGGTTGTCACAACCGCCCACTCAATCGAGGGGCCGGCTGGTCAATACCCGCTAATCTCGCAGCGCACACGCAGTGTTACAGCTGCCATACACCTGCGAGCAAATCAGCCGCCGGTCGCGAAATTGCCTCGTGCGGCGTCTGCCACGACACCAAGTCATATGCGCCGACTTCCAGCAACGCGCGCTCGTTTCGCTACTCATTTAGTCATGCAAAGCACGGCGCCGGTCAACGATTGCAATGCTCGGGTTGCCACAACCTGGTGCCCGGCGCATCTCAGGGCCGGCAGGTGAGCTCACCCGCAGGCAGCGAACATTTCCCCGTCGCCCGTGGAATGAGTTGCTCGAGCTGTCATAACGGCAAACGAACATTTGGCGGCGATCTGGATTTTAAGAACTGCCGCCGTTGTCATACCAGTGCGACATTCCGAATGCCCACGTAAGATCTCCGAGTCCTCTGTGTAGCAAAGTGACAGTTTCTTGTTTTCTTGAGCAGCTTTGTTTTTGCGAGTAAACAAATCGATCCACAAAATCACACGAACCTAAAAACAAAGCTACACGAAATGTTCCTCTATTTATTTCGTGTGATTTCGTGGATCATGTGTCGCCTGTTTTACGGGCTGGTGATTTCTTGGGATGCCGATCCTGGGGCTCACGCCCCAGGCTACATGCTGCCGCCTGCTTCGCAGGCTGGTCGATTGCAAAAATCGTTGACAGCTTCAAAGGCCGCTACTTAAGATGCCAGAGAGGGTTAGCTCAGGAGTCTTCCTGAATTGAAACAATCCCTTCCTACCTAAAACAGGACCTGATTCCAAACTTCAGTGACAAATGTTAGGGGATATCTCGATGAAACTTTTGCTGATAACAATTTTGATGCTTAGTTGTCTTGCCCTGGTAGTAACCAGCAGAACCGCGGCGTTTTTTCCTCAGGACACCGCCAAGCAGAGCAAAATGCAGCCCAAAGAGGCGGTCCTTGATAAGGACAGCCAGTCAGATAAGTATGGTGAAGTACCTTTTAATCACGAGAATCACACTACTAAGAACTACAATCCCGAGGGCACGGCTGTCCTGAGCTGTACTGAGTGTCACCACACGGACCAGCCGCCGGCATCGCTAAAGCCGCCGTTAAAAACATCTGAACGTGATGTTCTACTGACCGCGGCCCTGCTTCAAGCAGCGGACTCTAAACCAGTGAAGACGTGTCGCTCTTGCCACCTGCAAGCCGGTGATGACAGCGCCACGATACCCAGTGTCACCTATCCCGGTAAGACAGCTCCTACCAAACTCACTAACGAGGTTGCCTACCATATGAATTGCAACCTCTGCCACGACAAAGCCATCGCGGCTCGGCCGGCGCTGAAGGGAAAAGTGCCCGGCTCAAACGACTGTTTTCCGTGTCATAAGCCCGTTTAGATTTGGGATTGCGAATTGCGGATTTCAATTTGGTTTCGTGTGATTTCGTGGATAAAGCTTTTACCTTGACTTAGTAAGGATCCACGAATCAACACGAAACAAATGGAATCCCAAATCGCTAACTCTTCCTCTTATCCAACACATGCTGCACGTGACAGGAGGTGCAATTGGGCTTGTCCGCGGCAATTAGCACGCGATTTGTTGCCGGCTCGATCTTCCCATTGTGACAGACGCCGCAGGTTGTGCGGGGTGTTTGGCGATCGATCGGATTCAAGACCTTGTGACAACTGGAACACGACAACTCTCCCTGCGCATTGCCAACCAGTGGGGCAACCACCTTCACCCTCTGCACATGCAGCGCGTGAAACTGTTTGCTGCGCCACTGCTCGTCAGTTTCAGCGGGCAAACGACTGATCGCGATCTTCTTTAGCGACCAATCTTCGTCAGAAAGTCCTTCCCACTGCCAACGGCCATCGACGAACGGATATCCAAAGCTCCCGCCATGCGGTGTTCCCACCTGACGGCCGTTGTACACGGTCTTGTTCGCATCGTTGTGACATTCTGTGCAGGTATATATAGCGGCGGTGGCAGCATGAAAATCGGAACCGCGGTGCTCCGCATGACAGGACACGCAGCCAATGCCGGCATCCTGGTGTGGTTTGATCACTGTAGCCACGAAATTTTCCGCTTTGTGACAGCCTGCACAACTCGCGTCCATATGCCCGCGGAGCGAATGACATGAGGTGCAGGATCCGGAATTCGCTCTCGCCGCGATTGGCGGGAATATACTGAGTTCGGATTTCGTATGCGCGCTGGCAAGTCGGCCCGGAGCATAGGCGTTTGTGTACCAGTAGGCAGCCGCGGCTGAGAGCATTGCCACGAGAACAGTGGCCCAAACAAAAACAGCTACGGGCCAGCGCGACAGAAGATCGGTTGTCGGGGTCCAGTTGAACTGTGCTTTGCCCGCCCGACGCTGGGACCGTGGAAATAACGGCGAATGACGCATCATCTTTCCCGCATCTCGAATCCGCTTGTCCCAGAAAATGTCCAGGGCTTTATTGGCCGGTAGGGGCGCCGCCCGCGGCTTGGCTGCTTTCTTTCCACCAACAACATCGTTATCGGGTAGTCTGGTGGTAACTAAACTGCCACTGCTGACATCGGCGCCTTCCGCCGTCATGCCAATCTGCAACGAGACCTTGATCAGTAGAGCATCGTCAGTGCTGTCAATCTCGAGAATAAACGGCCCGACTTCCATAAGATCGCCGGCAGCCAGGGCTTCGTTATCCTCGACCGGCTTGCCATTTAGCTTTACGGGATTGGAGGGACGAAGCGGGAAAACGTAATAGTCTCCATCAATCTCTTTTATGCCTGCCTGGGCTCGGGATATGGAGGGGTGGTTCAGCAGCAGATCGCAAAGGTGCAACCGGCCGATTAGCAGGCCTTCGGTGATTATCGTCACGGGGTCTTGCAGTAAATCCTCGCGACTAACGATGTATTTGTTTTGAGCCATCAGTTACTTGATGGTGAAAAAGATTGCGTGGATGATGTGCACAACCATTAGAGCCAACATTAGAGCGGTTGAGACAACGTGAAGAGGCACCCACTGTTTTAAAAGCTGATGAAGAAGGATTAAAGCCTCAACCCTGCGAAGGGTCACGGCAGTTTGCACTGTCGCAAGCAGCAGCTCGCGTTCTTCGCTCGTCGCCGTGCGCACAATCCTGTCTTTGAACTCTTGTCGGGCTTCAGCCAGCAGGGTCTTTAGCGCCTCGCGTTTAATCAATTGCCTCATGAGAAAGCCAAAGGTCTGAAAGCGTTTGACGACATTCTTTTCGAGTTCGTCACGCAGCCAACCTTCGGCCTTCGCAACCCTTGCAATTAGCTCCTCCTGCAACTCTCGCCGCCGTTCAATTAAATCCTCCAGCAACAACGGCTCACCTTCAATGCTGGTCATGATTCTGGGGGCGAGAATGTACGCGGCAACTCCGTAGAGTCCCGAGAAGACCACGACTTCGAAAGCCAGGAAAAGCAAGGTCGTAAGCCAGCTGCCGGTGCGTGGTCCGGAGTGGAGCATTAGAATCACACCCGCAACCAACCCGACGTAGGCATGAGCCAGCATCCAGTAGCGCAAAGCGCCGGCCCGGCGCCGGTAAACCTGTTTGCGAAACGGGTAAGTCATGACCGCGGCAATCCCAAACAGACCGGTCAAGCCGGTCAACCAACGCATCGTTAACCAGCTGCCGCGTATTTTTGTATCAAACCCATATTTGCGCAGTCCCCAGATTGCTGCGGTGCTTGCCGCAGCCACCAGCAGCAACCCGACGATGTGCCAGGTTCGTGCCAGCGGATCGCTCTTGTGAATGTTCCGCCCAATCGCGTGGGTCTGATCTCGAAAAACAATGCCTTGAGTCCGCCCCGCCTCACTAAAGTATTCAATCGGATCTACGCGGACCAGTGCGCCGGTGGGACAGTTTTCTTCACATGAATATGCCTTTCTCCGGGCTCCAGATGGATTGAGCGGTGTCTGCTCGCAAAGATTGCACTTAATCGCAACTACATCGTCAGACACAGGCGCCGGCACGAGGTCAGGAAGTTTCAGGCTAAACATCTGCTTTAACTTCACCAGCACACCAGCGGCTGGCAGTGGTGGCTCGACCCGAGGAACCATGGATATGGCATCGTAAGGACACTGGGTAGCGCAGTCGAAACAACCGATGCAGGTCTTTGGATCAATATCGACCTGGCCAATAGGATCGCGAAAAATGGCACCGGTCGGACAGCCGGTGAGGCATTCCGGATCCTTGCAGTGCATGCAAACCTGGGGAATCAAAACGCTTTGAGTGCGCGTTGAGCCGATAGTGGTTGGGCGCGAGATGCTTATGCCGCGGCGCAGCAGGCGGGATTGACCGTGAACTTTGTGGCAGGCCAGCGAACAATTGCCGCACCGCACACACAGGTTCATGTCCATTACCAGGAGATTCGTCCCGTCGACGATGCCAGTGGCAATCTCTTCCTCGGCTGCCCTCATTGAGCGCAAATCTGGAAGTTCTTCTATCGTCGGCGGCAGCTTGTCGTCCGCAGTAGAGAACTTCGCAAAAGCCGCGACCACCCTGTCGCGCAAATCCGGCTGAGTAGAGAGCGCACTCACAGGTATTTCGAGAATTTCACTGCGGGCCATCAGCGTCGCGTTATAACCCCAAGTCTTTGCACCGCTGGCTCCCTCCAGCCCAAGACAGTTACCAGCTCCCAGAAAATCGACGCCGATGCCCTCGCCGATACCGACACCCATAACAATACCGGTGGCGGCAGGATCAAATGGGATGCCGCGTGAGCGTCGCACCCAACCGCTTTTGATGAAAAGAACTTTCTCGATCGGTTTCTTCTCAACGCACAGCACATGATGTTTGCCATAGATCATGAACTGACCGATGCGCCGAAGATCTTCAATCGTCTCTTTGCTGAGCGTGTCGCTGATTAGTGGATCCGCCAGGACCCGGCCAAAACCGTGTTTGCGATAGGTGTCATCCAGCACCTGTCCAAAGGTTGGCAGTTTCCGTAGCAGACGAAGCGCGGGCCGCGTGACTTCCAGCACGACAGCCTGGTTATTCTCAGGCACAACGACCGTTGCATTTCGTTCGACTCCGGCCAGCACAGCCATCTCACCAAATAGAGCTCCGGGTTGAAGCTGGCTTATTCGTTGCTGGCCGCCTCCGGTTCCACGAACAAACACGTCGAGCACCCCATTCACGGCAATGTAGAAGGTGTTGCCGCCCCACTCTCCCTGGCGCATCACCTCCTCACGAGGCTCGTATTCGAGCAAACGCACATATGGGCCGACCTTTTTCCCGTTGCCGTAGTCTCGGCCATGTACAACTACTTCCAGGTCGCCGGCGTACTTTGGCTTCCCATTTTGTTCTTCGAAAAGTTCGGCGGTGATTTGAAGGTTGCGAACGGCGTCGATTATGCGGTTTTTGTCCGTGATTTCTCGCGGCATGCTGCGTCTATACTACGTTACTTCGTTAATCCTAAAGAAGTTTATTTTGCACCCCCAGGGCCAAGCCTTTGCTCTGGCGTCCAGGTTGGAAGATCTGAAACACCACATTTCCTGTTATTTCGTGGATTGACTTGTTCTAACTCCAGGTTTAAAGATCGATCCACGAACCTACACGAATTTCGTGTTATTTCGTGGATACTGTTTTGTTGCATAAAGCGAGCTCTCCATGGAAGCGAATCGCCCTCTCAAACTCACTCCTTGACCGTCCCAGTGAACTACGTTAAAAACAACGTGTGCAGGCCTTGCATCATCCTAGCCAGTTCGCAGTACACACCCGGCGCTCAAATATTCAATTCATACCTACAAAGGAGTTTGCGTAGCACGCTCATCAAATGTCAGCGCAATCATTTTCGTCGCTCTCCCTTGAACAGAAAATCGGACAATTCTTCTACATTGGTCTTCCCGGCACAGAACTCGATGCCGAAACAAGGTCCCTCTTAAACGAAGTCCAACCTGGCGGCGTCATCATCTTCGGCCGCAATGTTGCCGCGCCGCAACAGTTGCGCTCGCTGCTTGATGGTACTCGTGAACTCCTGCCCGTGCCCCCTTTGTTTGGGATCGATCAGGAGGGCGGCCTGGTCGATCGGCTGCGGCGCATCTTCACGCCGATGCCCGCTGCCCGCAAGATCCGCGAGCACGGTGATCTCGCCGCCGCTCGCGCCCTGGGCCGAATAACCGGCGAGGTGTTGAGAATTCTGGGCTTTAACATGGATTTTGCGCCGGTCATGTCGATCATGACCGAAGATCGCGACCTGTTGTCCAACGGCCTCTACTCAAGATCCTTTGGGCGCTCACCCGGAGAAGTGCTTGGTTATACGACAGTCTACATGCGAGGCTTGCAAGGCGCCGGGTGCGCGGGATGTTTAAAACATTTTCCGGGAATTGGCGCCGGTGAGGTCGACTCGCACGAGCAGATGCCCATGGTAAGTCTGTCGCACGATGACCTGATCGCCCAGGATCTCGCACCTTACATCGAGCTGTTTCAGCGTCGCGACGACCGCGTCCGTTGTGTGATGGTCAGCCACGGGGGCTTTCCCAACATCGATATTCAAAAAGGAGTCACCGCGGGCCTGGTCGAGCCGGCATCGCTAAACCATCACATCGTGACCACTCTCCTGCGGGAAGAGCTTGGCTACAAGCACCTGGTGGTAACCGACGATCTGGAGATGGGAGCGATCTCGAGGCACTGTGAAATTGAAGAAGCAGTTGTCCGCGCCTTTCTCGCCGGTAATGACATGATGCTGATTTGTGCGCATCCGGAAATTATTCGCCGGGGCTACCATGCTTTGCTCAGGGCGGTGCAGGAGGAGCGCATACCCGCTGAACGAATTAGCGCTTCACTCGAACGAATTTGCAAAATGAAATCGACCGTAGAGCCACCACTTCCATTGGACCTCTCCCGATTCAAAGCTTTGTCGGATGAAATTCGGCAACTGAACATCAAGCTGAAGTACACGTACGGAGGTTCTAACAAATGAGGATGGGCATGAACGGCCGGCTGCTCTTGTTCTTTCTTCTCCTGCTGGCGCTGGTTCCGGCTGGCTGTCGCCGCCAAAGCAACACTTTCGTTATTGCCCTCGGCGATAACATTCGCACCATCGATCCGATTGGTTCTCCCTCCGTAGATGCTGCCAGCGAGCGAGTGCGCACCCTTATGTTCAATTCGCTCGTGAAAAAGAACGAGAGGTTTGATTACGTTGGGGAATTGGCAGCCGATCCGGTTAAACGATCCGACGACGGACTTACTTACACCTTCACCATTCGCGATGGCATCAAGTTTCACGATGGCCGTCCCCTTACTTCGGCTGACGCCAAGTACACGCTCGATCTGGTTTTCTCCAGCAACTTTGCCAAGTCAGCCAGCTTCTATGAAGGTTCCGGCGCAAACAAGCACAGCCTTGTGAAAAGTGTCGAAGCACCCGATGAGAAAACTGTCGTGGTTACCCTGATCAAGCCCTGGGTCGGATTGCTTTCCAATCTGGTGCCGGTCGCGATTATTCCTCGTGACAGTTACGAGTTGGAGAAGCAGCATCCCCTGGGCACCGGTCCATTCAAGTTCAAGAACTACGACAGCTCGCAGCAGGTTCTCGATCTCGAGTCATTTCCCGACTACTGGGAAGGTGCGGCCGGGATTCAATCGCTGCGGGTGCGAGTAATCGCGGACACAAACGCGCTGCAGGCGGAATTGCAATCCGGCCGGGTGGATATTGCGCCGCTGCCTACCAGTTTATCTCCGGACGCAATCAAGCTGCTCGGGCAGTATCCAAACCTTCAGGTGCAGCAATTCACCGGCTCGAATGTGAATCTGCTGACGTTCAACACCAGTCAGCCGCCGCTCAATGACGTGCGAGTAAGACAGGCGATCGCCTACGCAATCAATCGCGAAAGCATGATTCGCGATTTGCTGCTCGGGCAGGCGAAACTGGCGCACTCGATTCTCCCTGAAGATTCATGGGCCTACACTGCTGGGCATACCTACACCCACGATCCGGCAATGGCCAAAAAGCTTCTTGACGAGGCAGGTCTGAAGGATCCAGACGGCGATGGGCCACAGATGAGACTGGCGAAACCGATCGTCTTCAAGGTTTCCGGCAGCAGCGTTTCAGCCAAGAATTACGCCGGCGTGATTCAGAACTACCTGAAAGAAGTCGGACTTCCGGTGACGATCGAGACGGCGGAACTAAATACTCTTTTCGATCAGTTGCGCTATGGTCAGTTTCAGATTTTCTATGGTCAGTGGGTCGGCGGCAATCAGGATCCGATTTTTTATAAGGACCTGTTTGCCACTTCCGAGATCCCGACGCAGGAGCGAGCGTCCCGCAATCGCAGCCGGTATAGCAACAAAGAGCTTGACGCGCTGCTTGACGAAGCTGTCAATACCTATGATCGGCAAAAGGCCGCAGATCTCTACAAACGAATACAGGAGATTGTCAGTCGCGACTTGCCGGTATTTCCGCTCTGGTACCAGGCGAACATGGTGATTGCCAAGAAAAACGTGGGAAACATTCAGGTAAATGCCAGTGGTGATTGGGGCTTCGTCCGAAATCTCACCGTAGCGAAGTGACTCTGTAATCTCTGTCACGAAGAAAATGGATCGCCAATGATTCCCAAATGCTCGCGCTTGATTATGCCTTCGCGAATGATTCGAGGGCCTTTATCACTGAGATCAACAACCGTTGAAGGCTCTGCTACGGTCACCTCGCCTGAGTCGATTATCAAGTCGATCTCGTCAGGAAAATAAGTTTGGACTTCCTCGGCTGAGCGGGCCGGTAGACTGCCCGATAGATTGGCGCTCGTCGCCGTCAGCGCTCCGCCGCAGATACGAACTAGATTGCGCACGCGTTCGTCGGCAGGGAGGCGAACGCCGATGGTCCCCGTGCCGGCGGTGAGCTCATCAGGGAGTTCCGGCCGGGCGAGGCCAATGAGTGTTAATGGCCCGGGCCAATGCCGTTGCGCAAGGCCCTGGAAAACTTCGGAGCGCGAGATGAGGAAGCGCTCTAACTCGCCCTCATCTGATATCAGCAGAAGAATTGGTTTCGCCTCTTCCCTGCCCTTAAGACTTCTAATTGATCGCACCGCATCTCGATTGAGCGGATCGGCGCCCAGGCCGTAAAAGGTGTCGGTCCGGTACGCGACTATCCCTCCCGCCGAAATTATTCCGGCTGCTTCAACCAGCGTCGCGCGCGCATCAGTTTTAATCATTGCGATTTACTGCAAGTCTTTCCTGGGTTATCGCCGCGCGAAATAAATTACCTTCGATAAATTACTGAGGATGCCTTGAAGCTTTGAAGCCGAGCATTTGGACAATTCAAGCTGCGTAAATTCGCAGGTCGGGAAGGGGGCAGTCGTTAGTTTGAAGGTTCGGTAAGTTCAAGGCGCCCCCGCTCAAGCTTGAATGCCACTGCTTATCCCTATCACTTAAGCCTCTGGGTTTAGATTCCTCAGAGTTTTGACGCAGTCTCGTAAGGTCGTGGATCGCGAACCAATCAAAATGAATTGAGTGCCAAAGGCGCCGCACAGGATGCTGAGTATCATTCAATCCTCAGTGCAGCAAAAACACGACAGGTCGAAGCAAAAACATCCGACAGTGGTACTATAGAGAACCTAATCCACGCGCATCATACGACCGCTCACTACTCCTCTTCGGCCGCATCCGAAGAAACTGAAACATACCGCCGGCCCAGGCCCAGTTGTCGCAATTTATGCTGGAGCGACTGTCTATGCATCCCCAGAATCTCAGCCGCCCGGGTTACGTTTCCCTGTGTGTGCTCGAGACAGCGGGTGATATAGCGGCGCTCGAATTCGCGCCGGTCCTCGCGAAAATCTGCCGTGAAGGGGACCTTAAGACCCCCAGTTTCCGCGTCGGCACCCTCGCCCTGACGACCGCCCGCCAGCCCTGCGATGATCTCTTCGGGTAAATCACGAGCACTTACTTCATCGCCCTCAGCCATGATTACGGCCCGGTCAATCGTGTTCTTTAACTCCCGAACGTTTCCCGGCCAGTCATATTCCACCAGCCGGCGCAGGGCTGCCTGGGCCAATGGACGTGGCGGCAACTCGTAACGTTCAGAGGCATTTCGCAGGAAGGTCTCTACCAGCAGAGGTAAATCTTCGCGACGTTCACGCAGTGGGGCAATGTCGATTGTCACCACTCGCAGCCGGTAAAAGAGATCGGCGCGAAAATTGCCGGCGGTAATCTCCTGCTCGAGCGGACGATGGGTCGCGCTGACGATGCGCACATCCACTGGAATCGAGTCGTTGCTGCCCAGCCGCTCAATCCGCCGTTCTTCGAGTGCCCGCAGGAGCTTGGCCTGAACATTGGCACTCATGTCGCCGATCTCATCAAGGAAGAGTGTACCGCCGTCGGCTTGCTCAAACTTGCCCTGACGTCTCGCTGCGGCCCCGGTAAATGCGCCTTTTTCGTGCCCAAACAGCTCGGATTCGATTAGCTCCGACGGTAGGGCCGCACAGTTTACCGCGACGAAGGCCCCGTTGCGGCGAGCGCTATTTCGCTCATGCAGCTCACGCGCTACGAGTTCTTTTCCCGTGCCGGACTCGCCTCGCACGAGCACGGTGGCGTCGGTTTCGGATACCTTCTCAATCATGGCCCGCACACGTTGCATGGCCTCAGAGTTGCCAATCAATGCACCGCGCTGCGAGCGCTCGACTTCTATGCGCCGGCGGAGGGAGTAGTTTTCGCGCCGGAGCTCAATCGTCTCCGCAGCGTTTTTGATTACCAGCCGCAGATCGTCCAGCTCAAAAGGTTTGGAAAGATAGTCGTATGCCCCGCCTTTAACGGCCTCGACCGCCATCCGTTCCGAGCCATGGGCCGTGATGATGATCACCAGTGGCCCATTGCCATTGGCTCCTTGTAGCTCCCGGAGGAAATCCAGGCCACTAATGCCGGGAAGATTCACGTCCAGGAGCATCAGGTCGGGAGGTTGTTGTTTTATGAGGGCGCGGGCGGCTTCTGCCGAGCCGGCCTCGGAAATGTTGTAACCAAACGTACTGAGGGCCCGCCGCATGCCGTAGCGAGCGGCTTCTTCGTCATCAACAATCAGTAAACGCAACGCCTCTTTTCTCACTTTTCGCAGGGTAGTTTAGAACTTACGGTTAGAATTCCCTAGCGCGTTGCGTGCCACAGACTAGAATTGCGAATTGCGAATTGCGGATTTCGAGTTGGCGGTGGGTCAGTTTGAAGATTCCATGCATTCAGCCTTGCTACGCTGAAGGCGTTATGTTCCACCCTCCGGCGCGGTTCTTTAAATTCGCAATTCGCAATTCCAAATTCACAATGTGTTTTCGCAATTCCAAAATTCACAATTCTATTGCGCCGTGCGTTTGGCCGAGACTACGAGGATGATCGCGTCGCCTGAAGGTCCGATGTTCAGCGTCCCCACCACTACCGGTTCACCCTCTCGCATGCTGATGTCAGTGTTCAGCCCCGTGCTTTCGTAGTTGAAGATCGGCGCGCCAGGGCTGTTGGAAGCGACTGCGCTGGAGGTTTGAATGGGAATGCGAGCGCCGAAACTAAAATTTTCCATGCGCACTGCCTGCTGTCCGCGGTTGTCGGTGACAAGTTTAACCGCATTCACTTTGAACTCGCTGAAGCTGGGCGTGCTTGGTCCGGCGCCTCCTTGCGCAAGTGGTCCACCCACCCAACGCAAGCTGAGACGTCCCTCATTCTTCACTCGGTTGATCAAGGTTGCAGCCAGGCGATAGCTTTTGAAGGAAAGCGTCGCGTGCAATTGCTTTATCACCGGATCCAGCACGGCCGGCAAGCGCGTGGTCTCCGATTCCTGATTTGTACCAACGAGCAGGTAAAGTTGCGTGTCAAGATTCGTTTCGTCGGGAGCCGCTTGCGCTGGCTTGTCACCTGACTGGGCCAAGGCCGGTATTGTGGCAAGTGAGATGAAGCACACAGCAAAGACAATCAGGGGCAGGCTCCGGAAAAGTTTTTGCAGGGTCATAGTTTCTCCTTTTCGCCAAAGCTCAGACACGCACCTAACACGCCTTTAGCGCCCAAAAGTTCCAATACAGACTACCCCGTTATTTTGTGTGAGTTGGTTTTCGGTTCGTGTGATTTCGTGGATCGATTTGATTACTCCAAAAAACTAATGATCCACGAAATCACACGAAAACACAGAGACACCGAGATGCGCAGATCTAATAACCGACGAATACAGGCGCTCGTCATGAATAGAAATGAAAAATGGAAAATGGAAAATGAGTTTTTTAGTTCGACGGATCACTCCCATTAAACGCGACTCTCAATTCAAAGCGGGCGCCACTGTCCGGCTGCGCCGGCGCGAGGAGCGCTGAGCCTCCCGCTTCCTGCATGCGTTTCCGCACGATCGCCAAACCCAAACCTGTGCCTCGTTGCCTGGTAGTGAAGAACGGATCCCAGATCCGCTCTCGTACAGCTGCCGGCACGCCTGGCCCAGAGTCCTGAACAACAATCAACAGGCCGTTCCTCTCTTGCTCTGTCGCGACGCGTATTGACCCGCCAGAGGGCGTCGACTGCAAGGCATTCAGCAACAGATTTGAAAGCGCATCGCGAATAGCGGCAACTGAGCGGCCGCTCAGCTCCTGATTCACCGGCGCCTCACAAGCAATCCTTACTCCCTGTTCATTGGCGCTGGCCTGAAAGAGGCCTACCACCGAGCGAACGAGCTCGTTGACGGGCAACGGCAGTTCATCGGGACTATCCCTTCTGGCGAAGCTGAGGAGCTGGGTAACGCTGTTGCTCAATCGATCAGTCTCGCCAACTATCAAACTAAGGTCGCGGGCATAAGCCGTGCTCAGGTTCTCGTCCTCACGCATGACCTGAGCAATGGATTTGATTGCCGATAAAGGATTTTTGATCTCATGCGCAACGGTTGCTGCCATCTGGCCCAGCGCCGCCAGCCGTTCGCTTTCCGCAAGCTCGATCTCCAGGCGCACGTTTTCCTCGACCAACCGCGAATCGTCAATCGCAATTGCAACTTGATCTGCGAGCAACTCCAGGACCGCACGAGATTCGGTGGTCAGCCCGGCAGAGCCCGTATCAACCACCATGATGCCGGTTATCTTGTCTTCGCGGCGCAGCGGATAGGCAATACGATAACCGCCCGAAATCAGAACCTGTACATCTTCCACCGGCTTCCAGTCGTTCTGTTTTGAAATATCCAGCACCTCGTCCACCCAGGGTTCGCCTTCAATGCGTGCGGGAGCACCATTCTGGTCAGCTCGACCTTTAACCAGAATGCGCACCCGTCGAAAACCCAGAGCCTCGGTCGTCCGCTCTTCTACAAACCGCAGCAGCTCGCTTAACTGTTTGTACTGGCCTGCGTGAGATCCAATCCGCGAGACGATCTGCCGGTAAAGCGCCGCCTCGCGCTCGAATAGTTTATGGAAACGTTCCTGCAACCAGCCGCGCAGAGGAGCCGCGCCAAGGGTCAGAGCGAGAATGAGCAACGCTTCGACAAGACCGGGACGGACGCCGTAGCGTGAAGTAAACCAGTCACCGATTGTGCGGATGCCGAAAATGTAGATCGTCAAAACCACCGTGGCGAACGTAACGACAATCAGGCTCTCTTCGATGATTATTTCAAGATAACGGTACCGGTAGATGTAGTAAGCGAGCAGGACCGAAGGTAGCAGCGACCCGAGATTTGCGACTGTCTTGAGGTACAGGCCAAGCACGGTTCCCTCGCCCAGGCCGACAGCCAGCGCGGCCATGATGACCAGGCCAATCCCAATGAACGAGGCAGCGAGCGTGCGCATGATTCTCTTTTCGCTGCGGTTCTTGCTGCGTCGCGCAATCAACAATTCTGTGAAGGCAATTAAGCCGAGGACGTAGGCGATCCAGAAGGCGAAGGGCAAAACGAACCCTGATAGCTTCGTGAACATTGGCGCATAAGCGCCACTCCAGATTCTGGGGATCGCCAGAGCCAGAAACACGGTTGGAAAGTAGGACAGAAGCACCCGAACTTTTTCGTTGCGCGTCAACTGCCGGTTTTGCGCGTTGGCCCAGAGATGCAGGTGAACGTGCAGCAGGAACGAGTAGGCGAAGGTGATACTGACAACCGCGATGGTATCCGCCAGCCGCAGCAGGTCGGTCCAGGTGTCAAACTTGAAGCCAAATAGACGATGAAGAGTGATGAACAGGTTGCTGGTATGCCAACCGCCCATGGTAAGGGCGAGGGCAAACAGCACGCGCTCGAGAGCGGTCAGACGATCTCGGTGAGAAACAAGCTGGATCGCCATCCACAGCGGCAACAGCGCACCGATGCTGTAGCCGAGGAGTTGTAGGATGTCGAGTGGGGACATTGAACCGAGGTCAGTAGTTACCACTACTGACTACTGACAGCAGTATTTCGCGACAGTGGCATCAACGTTATCTCAATCCGGCGATTTTTTGTCCGGCCTGACACGGTGGTATTGGGGGCGAGCGGATTGGAAGCTCCCATGCCCGTCGCCTGAATCCTCGCCGGTTCGACGCCTGCCGCCTGAAAGCGGTCCGATAGAACGCGCGCGCGCTCCTGAGTCAGCTGCTGCAAAGTAACTTCATCACCTTTGTTATCGGTGAAGGATTCAATCAGGATCTGGTAATCGGGGTTGCTGGCCAGCAGAGCGGCCAGTGGTTCAAGCTTTGCCGCCGCGGCCGAGATCAAGTTCGTTGCCCGAGCGCCTGTCCAGATCGACTCCGGCAGGATTAGCTGAAACCCGTTGGGGGCTGCTTTGACAGTCCCAAACTTCGCGAGAGTCTGTTTCAGCGTGGCTTCGGCAGCTTTTCGATCCTGCTCGCGTCGTTCAGCATCAACCCGCGCTTGTTCAGCACGCTTTTCCCCTTCCAGGCGGGCCAGACCAACCTTGGCCGCCTCTCCCTCTGATCTGACCGTCTGTAATTCTTCGCGCACGCGTGCGAGTTCCACCCGCTGCTCCCGCAATTGCTCATTAACAGCCGCCGCATCTCTCTCTGCCAACTCACGCGCCCGCTGCTCTTTATCCAGGGCCGCGCGCAGTTGTTCAATCTCGCGCTGGGCGTCCGTGGCTGTCTGCTCTGCCGATCGCAGCGCTTCGTCGCGCCGCTGAATTTCTTCGCGTCGTAGTCGCGCCGCACGTCGGACGAGCGCCAGCTCTTCGGCGCGAGCTCCGGAGGAAGTAGCTGCGCGCGCCTTGACATCAACGTCTGCAGGCGGCTCATTCAGGCGCCAGGCCTTCTCGGCGGACTGTAATTGATCTTCGGCCTGCTGCAATTCCTCGGGGGCATCCTGGCTTGCACCAGCGTAGCGCGCGAGATTGACCGCCTGACGCGCGCCGAGTAGCGAAACCGGTGTAGTGCGATAGTCGGCGTCGGCGATCTCGGGAACACGCCGGTCGCGGAAATAGTCGCTCGAGTTGCCTATGTATTGAACGTTTACCGTGGCTATCTGACTATTGCCCGGTCGTTGCGGGGGAAGATTTTCCAACACCACCATCCGGCTGGGCACTTTCATCAGGAAGTGCGGTTCCGCCGTGACGATCATCGCGAAGGTCTGGAGTGGCGTGGTCACGTCAAGTTTGGAATTAATAAAAGAGCTCCCACTTCTTTTGATTTCGCCGAGGTTGTCAACTCGTCCGTCGGGTGCGACGGCCCACAGAATATAAGTTGTGTAGACACCGCCTAATTCAGAGGCCCGCGGCAAATCATCGACACTCAACTCCACGCGCGTCCCACGCCGACCTGCGCGTTTGACTTTTGCTTCGCCAGTCAGTCTTGGCAATACGGTAGTACCCCGAAACTTGACTGCCACAGTCTCATCGACAGGATAGGTGACCGCCACCGTCTGGCGTGGCGAATCGCTTTGAGCCCATGCAACCGCCGCAAAGATCAAACCAGTAGCGAGACAAAACGCAAATCGCCGTAAAAGAAGTCTCAGCATCATGGAAACTACTCCTGTTTCGGTAAACTTTTTAGTCCAGTGCACTTCTAGAATTATGCAGTCGGGATAGTTGTCACGCACTCACTTGAGCCGTCAGGCCCGGTGAACGGTATTATCTTGATGCAGCAGACAGGGGCATTGTTGCCGAAGGAGGTGGCGAGGTCAAGCTGCTATTTGGAGGAATATCGCTGATATCTGGTTCGTCTGTCCGCGGCAAATTGGACAACGAATAGACATATCCCACAGACCAGGATCAGATGCACATAGCCGCTCTGATGAAACAGAAATTTCAGTACGAACCAGACCAAAACGCAGATGGAGGCTACAATCCACAACATTCAGAAGTTCTCCTTCGAGAGCGAACCCGGATACCGGCCGTTTCTCACCAAGCTTCATTCAGCTTGTACCCGACACCTCGAACCGTGAGAACGTATTGCGGATTCTTGGGATCCGTCTCTAATTTTTTTCGTAAGCGATTGATGTGCGGATCAATATTGCGTTGATAGCCTTCGTAGTCTGTGCTCCAGACGCGATCCAGCAAGGCATTGCGCGACCAGGCGCGACCCGGCTCGGAAGCGAGCAACTCGAGAATCTGGAATTCGAGCGGAGTGAGATCGATCCGTTCTCCCTGCCGGCTTACTTCGTGACGGCGTTTGTCAATTACGAGATCGCCCACCTCGATGCGTTCACCGTCTTTGACCTGAGGGCTAGCGCCCGAGCGGCGCAGCAGTGCTTCAACTCTGTATTCCAATTCGCGCGGACTAAAAGGCTTGGCCAGGTAGTCGTCAGCACCAGCCTCAAAGCCGGCCACCTTATCATCCAGCGCATCGTGCGCGGTGAGAAACAGCGCCGGTGTTTGCACTCCCCGATCCCTTAAGCGTTTCAGCAATTCCAAACCTGTCAAACCGGGCATCGACACGTCGAGAATAAAACAATCAAACTTGCCGGTCAGCGCCGGCTCGAGTGCCTCGCTTCCGCTTTCGCGATCGTCGACCTCGAAACCCAGACGACGAAAATACTCCGCCAGCAACACACGCATGTCTGCATCGTCATCGACGATCAGGAGCCGCTTGCCGGCGTACTTACTCGTTAATTGTGCTTCCGCCAAAATTGTTGCTCGTCGGGGATGGGGCGAATCCAGCTACTCTCGAATGGGATTATACCTATTCGTCGGCCTTTCTATAAAGGTCGCCTTCCCCAAACGTTTTACACGCATGCCCCGCAGTCAGCGTTCCTTGACGCCAATAAGTGCCGATAAGTATAGTTGTTGACTAACATTACGGGCTGTTTTGTACCTCCCTTATAGCAACTGATCCGAGGCTTTCGCAACTGTCGATGCGTGATCTCCAGAGACTTCTAAAATACCTAAGGCCTCACTGGATGATTTTCGCGCTGGCAACTTTTTCGATGCTTGTGGTCGGCGTGCTCGAGACAGCCATCGGTGGATTGATTGTTCCCATCTTTGATCAGGCCTTCGCCCAGGGTCCGGGCCACCGCACAGCTACGCTATTCGGACTACAGCAACTAATCCCAGAATCAGGACTCGGGGCCTGGAAGACGATCTCGGTTCTACTAATCGTCTTTACGGTCGCGAAGGGGTTTGCCGAGTATTTGTCGACATACCTTATGGCCTACATTGGCCAATCGGCAGTGTTGAAGCTACGGCAGGACCTTTACCGTCACCTCCTCGGGCAGTCAGCTTCATTCTTCGAACGCCATCGGACGAATTATCTTGTGTCACGCCTGGTCTCGAGTGCGGCGGCCATCGAAACTGCGGTAACCAGCACAATTCGCGACATGCTGCGCGAGAGTTTCACCCTGATTGCTTTTCTCGGGGCATCGTTCTACTACAGTTGGCGGCTGACGCTCGGATCTTTGACGATCGCGCCTATTATCGCCGTCTTGACTGCAAGATTTGGTTCGTCACTGAGAAAACTCGCTCGAGAGAGTTTCGAGGGCAACAAAGAGCTAACTGACACAGCTCAGGAGGCCCTGGCTAACCAGGGTATCGTCAAAGCTTATCGCGCCGAGCAACGGGAAGCTTCCCGGTTCACGTCGGTAGCGAAGAGGATAGTCAGGGCCAACTTGAGGACGGCAAGCATCTCCGGCTTTGCGCCGCCAACTATTGAGATGGTGGGCGTCGTGTTCGTTGTCTTTCTCCTCTTCTTTGGCCAGGGTGAAATCATCTCGGGCCGAATGAATGCTGCACAGTTTCTCACGTTCCTTTTCTTTCTGTTTCGCAGTTACGATCCGATGCGGAAACTATCGCGATTGCAAAACAGCATGGAGCAGGCGCTGGCAGCGGCTCATCATGTTTGGGAAATAGTTGATGAGCATGCGGCCATTCCCGAGAAACGTGACGCCATCGACTTGCCACGGCTGAAACAGGCGATTGAACTCCGCCAGGTTTCGTTCGGTTACGCAAACGAATCGCGCGCGGTTTTGCGAGATGTGGATCTAACAATACGGGCAGGGACAATGGTGGCTTTGGTCGGCGAATCCGGAGGCGGAAAATCTACCCTGACAAAATTGCTACCCCGTTTTCATGATCCCGTTTCAGGCTCGGTTCTTTGGGATGGAATTGACTTGCGTGACGCAAAGATCTCCAGTCTGCGGCGACAGTTGGCCCTGGTCACGCAGGAAACGGTGCTCTTCAATGACACCGTGAGACACAACATCGCCTACGGAAGACCTGAAGCTTCAGAAGCTGAGATCCATGAAGCAGCACGGATCGCCTTCGCGCACGACTTCATTCAGGAGCTTCCCAGGGGATATGACACAATCGTCGGCGAACGAGGGATCTTCCTTTCCGGAGGACAACGGCAGCGGCTGGCCATAGCTCGCGCGATCCTGCTGGATGCGCCGGTTCTGATTCTCGACGAGGCGACCTCTGCGCTGGATGCTGAGTCGGAACGGTTAGTGCAAAAGGCTATCGGTAATCTGGTTCGAGATCGCACAACGCTGGTAATTGCCCATCGACTCTCGACGGTTCGGCGTGCGGATGTCATCGTCGTGATGGAGAAGGGGCGGATCACCGAGATGGGCAATCATACGGAATTGCTCGCTCGCGGTCGTCAGTACCACAGGCTGTATGAACTTCAGTTTGCTGACGAAGAGGTGGAGCTGGTCGGCAGCGAGTAAAGTATGAAATCAATGACCGGATATGGACGGGGATCTGTTGTAGGCGAGGATTTTACCGTTGCCATCGATTTGAAGACCGTAAACAACCGCTTCCTTGATGTTCATCTGCGGTTGGGATCAGAACTTACCGCGTTGGAACCGGCTATCAAACGTCGCATTGGCTCACGAATTTCCCGCGGGCGCGTTGATGTTACGCTGACGTTTGAGCGCACGTCCGAAGTCGCCTACGAATTGAACAGGCCGCTGATCGCCGGCTATGTCAAGGCGCTACGCGAAATGCAGCAGGAATTTTCTGTTTCCGGGGAACTTGATCTCAACGTGCTGGCGCGAGTGCCCGGAGCCCTTCAGCCGGCCCGAAACGGTCTTACCGCCGAAATGATTGCCGGCGTAGAACGCGCAATAGACGAAGGGCTGAACGAGTTGGACCGGATGCGGGAACAGGAGGGTGCTGTCCTTCGCGAGGAGATGCTGGAACGTCTTGGCAAGATTGAAAACCTCGTACCGACGATTGAGTCTGCGGCGGCCAGCCTGGTGGACACCTACCGGGCCCGTTTGCAGAAGCGCATCGGCGAGTTGTTAAGCCGCGACGGACAGCTGATAGAAATTGACCCGGCCCGACTGGCCCAGGAGGTTGCCTATCTGGCCGATCGCAGCGACGTCAGCGAAGAGATGGTGCGGCTGCGAAGTCATTTGACCCAGTTTCGCGAAGCACTGGATGCGCCTGGTGAAACCGGTAAGATGCTGGATTTTCTTTTGCAGGAGTTAAATCGCGAGGCCAACACTACCCTTTCAAAGTCCACCGATCTATCGATTAAAGAAGCGGGACTGGGAATCAAGGCGGAAGTCGAAAAACTGCGAGAACAAGTTCAGAATGTCGAGTGACATAAAAACCCTCGAGACCAAAGAAGAAGTCGCGCCCGGTAATTCGGCCCGCGGTACTCTGTTTGTCGTGAGCTCGCCTTCTGGAGGCGGTAAAGGGACACTCATCCGGCGAGTTTTACAGGCCGTACCGGATCTTTGCTATTCAATCTCCTATACCACTCGCACGCCTCGGTCCGGCGAAGTCGATGGACGTGAATACCGTTTTGTGACGCGCAGCGATTTTGAGTTGATGATGGACGCCGGCGAATTTCTGGAATCAGCCATCGTCCATGGAAACCTTTACGGAACTTCACGTAAACAAGTGCTCGAAGAAACCTGCGCCGGCCGGGATATTATTCTGGAAGTGGACGTGCAGGGCGCCGCCAGTGTTCGGAAACTGGTAATGGATTCCGTAAGTGTTTTTATCTTGCCGCCATCATTTGACGTTTTGCGGCGCCGGCTGATTGCCCGAGGCACGGATTCGCCTGAGGAATTGGAGATACGGTTACGCAATGCTCCCGAGGAGCTGAAGGAATACTCAACTTTCGATTACGTGATTATCAACGATGATCTGGATCGGGCCGCGGCTTTGCTCGCGGCGATTGTTGCGGCTGAACGGTCCAAACTAAAGCGGCAGGAACAAGTCGTGCAGGAAGTCATTCGCAGTTTTGAGCGGTTATGACGTAGACTGTGAGATTGCGTCTGCCCGCTAATTGCGTGCAGACCGAGCACCGGCCTAGAAGCCAACTTGACCAGCATCAACAATGAGAAGGAAAACCAGCATTCATGCCTATACAAACTGACATTGAGAACATGGTTCCGGACAATGGCTCACCGGAGATAGATTCGAAGTACCGTTTGATAATTCTCGCGGCCAAGCGAAGTAAGCAGCTTCAGCGCGGCGCGCGACCGCGAATCGATATCGACGCGCAGAAACACAAACCAACCCGCATCGCTCTGGAAGAAGTAATGCGCGGAAGGGTGAACTTCACTATTAAAGACGGCGATAAGGAACCAGCCACGGGAGGGTGAATGACCGACGCCGTCGGGAAAAGATCATTTTCCATTCATCATTTTCCATTTCTCATTTTTCATTTGTTGCCACAGAGAGAATCCTTGTTCTCAATCTAGCTCAAGAAAAGCCTGGCGCATCAAAAACCAGCGTTAGCTAATAGGCTCTGTCGCGACAAATGAAAAATAGAAAATGGAAAATGAGCCTTTGTACTTCACTCAGCCTTCAAGACAATTTCTACATCCCCTTATAATCCGGGCCGCCGCCGCCCTCCGGTGTTACCCAGTTAATAATTTGGTACGGATCCATGATGTCGCAGGTCTTGCAATGCACACAGTTTGAAAAGTTAATCTGCAATCGCCGCTTCCCATTGCCCGCCTCAACCATTTCGTAAACAGCCGCCGGACAGAAACGCTGGCAGGGATTTGCATACTCTTCTGCACAGCGGGTCGCGCAAATGTTTGTGTCCAGAACATGAAGGTGCACAGGCTGGTCTTCATCGTGCCCAACCGCAGCATGGTAAACATCTGTCACTTTATTGAAGGTGAGCTGGCCATCAAACCGCAGCCCCTTGTAACGCTGTTCAAGCCGGTCATCTTTGTAGCCGAACGTTGAAAGCTTTTTCATCGCTTCATGTCCCGATTCTGCCTTTGCGCGATCCAGAAATCCCCAGGCGCGCCCGCCGGTGACAAATTGCAGCCCAGTATTAATCAAACCAAGCCAGCGGCCGTGCTTGAACCCCGCGTGAAAGTTTCTGACCTTCCGCAGCTCGGGCATGATCCAGCTTTCGTTTACCAAATGTTCATAACTTTGCAGTTGTTTCGCTGAGAAATCACCAGCCAGCAACGCTTCAAAGATCGACTGGGCCGCCAGCATTCCGCCCTTAATTGCCGAATGAATGCCTTTCAACCTTTGTGAATTGAGAAAGCCGGCACAGTCACCTACCAATAAAAATCCGTCGCCATACATTCGCGGCATAGCGAAATAACCGCCTGCGGCAATTGTCTTGGCGCCGTATCGAATCATCTTGCCGCCCTGGAGCAGCCGCGCAACGTACGGATGAGTCTTAAAACGCTGAAATTCGGCATGCGGATCCAGCAGCGGATCCTGATAATCGAGGCCGGTCACGTAACCAATATTCAGAATGCGGTTTTGCATTCCGTAGATCCACCCACCACCATACGT
This sequence comes from Pyrinomonadaceae bacterium, assembly GCA_035644135.1. Taxonomy (GTDB): domain Bacteria; phylum Acidobacteriota; class Blastocatellia; order Pyrinomonadales; family Pyrinomonadaceae; genus PSRF01. Next base: position 39,836 of record DASQPD010000038.1, on the reverse strand, counting down.
TTGCGTGTCAGATGGAAACCCAAGTGTGTGGGTTACGCGTCCGGCCGGATAGCGATCATCCGGAAGCTCCCAAAGCTCTTTCACTCCAAGACTGTAAACCTGCGGCTCACAGTCAGCGTCAAGGCCCAACCGTTCGGTGAGTTGCTTTGTCAATGATCCGCGTGGCCCTTCACCGAGAACTGTTATTTTTGCGTGGAGATCAACACCGGGTTCAAAGTTGGGCTTCGGCTTCCCTTCCTTATCGACTCCCTTGTCACCGGTGCGGACGCCAAGCACACAATCATTCTCGTCGTAAAGAAGATTGGCACCCGGAAATTCGGGAAAGATATTGACCCCAGCCTTCTCGCACTTCTCCCCAAGCCACGCCGTCAACCGGTTCAGCGAAACAATGTAGTAACCATGATTCTTCAGAGGCGGAGGGGTGATCGGTGAGCGGAAGGCGTGTTTTCTTGTGAGATAGAGAAAATAATCCTCTTTGACTGGCGATTCCAGCGGCGCGCCTGCTTCGAGGAAGTTTGGGATGAGTTCAGCCAGGCCGCGAGGGTCCATCACGGCGCCCGACAAAATGTGTGCCCCGACAGTCGCCCCTTTTTCGATGACCGCAATCTCGATATCACCCAGAGGTTTTGCGCCATTACCGCCGCCGACCGCTTCGTTGTGGTTTTTAACCAATTGTGCGAGATGGTAGGCACCGCTCAGGTTGGCCGGACCGGCACCCACGAAAACAACATCCATCTCCAGGCTTTCACGTTCCATGAACAATCCTCAGGCTGTTGATTGAACTGCAAGAAATGAATGGCCATTCATTTTCCGGAGTATAGCAAAAGAGTTTGGAGTAAGACACTCGGTTCAAGAGAGATCACTCAAGCAGAGAGAATCTGCAGAACAAGTAGGGGAATTTGCAGGTCGGGAAGGGAGAAGCGCAACTCGCCTATGTTGACACTCAACGTACAGCGCGCGCCTCCCCTAAAGGTTGGGAAGAATCAATTTTGACGCAAGCACTCAAGCAGAGAGAATTTGCAGGTCAGAAGGGGGCAAGCGCAAACTCAACTGTGGTGATACTCAACGTGCAGCGCGCGCCCCCGCTCAAGATCCAATGGCACTCATGGTGGAGTGACCCACTCTATGACTCATGTAGGCGAATTCCATCGACTTTATTAAACGCGAGACTGTTAATTCGCACCTTGAGCGGGGGCGCGCGCTGCACGTTGAGTATCACCACAGTTGAGTTTGCGCTTGCCCCCTTCCTTACCTGACCTGCAAATTCTCTTTGCTTGAGTGCTTGCGTCAAAATTGATTCTTGGCCACCTTATAGGGGCGCGCGCTGCACGTTAAGTACCCAGTTTGAGTTGCCCTTGCCCCCTTTCCTGACCTGCAAAATTCTCTCCGCTTGAATGCTTGCGCCAAGGCTCCTATACCGGAAATCTTCACCACAAACTTAGGCTGGTGTAAACTGTGCATCCCTGCTCATCTGAATGCACACCTCAAAGCTAATTAAGACTATCAGCTGGTCCATCGTGGCGGCTTCGGCATTTGTGGCTCTTTCCTCGGGTGCTGGACCCCGGGAAGCACCGCGCTCTCCCCCGGTTTTCCTGTGGGCCTGGGAGCGCCCTGAGAAACTCGACTTCATTGATCCGGAAAAGGTGGGTGTGGCATTCCTCGCGAAAACAATCTCGCTGCGTTCTGACCAGGTTCTCACGAGACCCCGTTTGCAACCGCTCCTGGTACCTCCGGGAACGGTGCTGACAGCTGTTGCACGCATTGAATCGGATCCAGCGCTTCCTCCAACCCGTTCCCGTGCTCAAGTGCTGGCTACCGCCACCGAGATAGCAAAGCTGGAACATTTGCCAAATGTGCGAACTGTGCAAGTCGATTTTGATGCCACGCTGTCTGAGCGGGATTTCTACCGCGCGTTGATCCTCGAGTTACGTCAGCAGTTGTCCGCTTCAACTCAGCTGTCGATAACGGCTCTTGCTTCGTGGTGCCTCGGCGACGACTGGCTGTCCAAGTTGCCGATCGATGAAGCCGTACCGATGCTGTTCCGCATGGGAATAGAGCGGCGACAGATTCTTTCCCAATTGGAGTCGGGCGCCAAATTCAATTCGCCACCCTGCCGGGCAGCGGCCGGAGTTTCTACGGATGAGATTTCCAGCCTTAAAGTTCAAGCTCCGCGTCTCTACATCTTCAGCCCGCTGCCCTGGTCTCGCGCTTCCTTGAATGCTGCTTTGGAGACTTATCAGAAATGACCCCAGAACGCCGATTAGCTCTGATAACACTTGCATTACTATTCGTGACGGTTACTTCTACGCCTCGCGCGCTCGCCTGTGGACCATTCTCACTCGAGGCCATCTTCGTCTTCACAGTTCATCCGGAATATCCGCTGCTTAATTATGCCCGGGGAAATCTGGGCGTGCTTCACTCGAGCTATGCGCGCTCGTACCTATATGTGGCCTACCGCCATTTAAGTGGCATCGATTTTAATCCGCCGGAACAGCAAGCCCTGGCTGATCTCTGGAAGGACCGCCTCGATTTCCGCGGCGAGGGTGACGAGCAGGAGTGGATAAAGCAATGGAACACTGCCCGCGCAAAGGTACCAGGAGTCAGTCCTGCGCCCGGCGTTGATGTGTATCGTCACCGGGAAAAACCAAACGAATACGAAACATACCTCAATTGTCAGAAGGATGCCTTTGCAAGTGCGTCGTCAACGCTCGAAGATCGTATAAAGAAATATGGAGCCGAAAGCCTTACCGTGAAACAGTGGGTCGAAGCGCAGGATCAAGTTTTTGCGAATTGCACGGAAGGTCAACACATTCCTTCCTCGCTGACTGAAGGCGATTCGTTGAGCCGGGCCGATCGCACTTACCAAATCGCCGCCGCCAATTTTTATTCCGGCAGTTTCGATGTCGCCAGAAGGACGTTTGAAGCGATCTCTGGCGAGGCTGATTCTCCCTGGCAAGACAGTGCTTCATACCTGATCGCTCGCACGCTGCTGCGTAAAGCAAGTCTCGGCCCTGCCGAAACTAAACAGCAGGATCTAGCCGAGGCAGAACGCCACCTGAACCTGATCCTTTCTGCCCCGAAACTCACTTCCTTTCATGCAGCAGCGCGGAGATTGCTGAGTATCGTGATGCTTCGCCTGCATCCAGAGCAGCGACTGCATGAGTTGTCTGAATTCTTGCTGAAGAAGGATCGCGCCGAGAATCTGAAACAGGATCTTTGGGACTATACAGTGCTTTTGGACCAGTTGATCGGCGAAGGCGATAAGCCGGATCTGCTTCGCTCGATCACTGCAGACGATCTCGGTGACTGGATTCTGACGTTCCAGGGGAAAGGTTCTGATAGTGTCGCTCACGCGGTGGCAAAATGGCAGGAAACGCATTCGACGCCGTGGCTGATTGCGGCGCTTGCAAAGATCGACGCCAACCACCCTCGGGCAAAGGAGTTACTGGCTGAGGCACTTAAGGTGGCGCCCGACTCTCCGGCGTACCCTACGGCGCTCTTTCATACTCTGCGATTAGACCTGGAAGCGGGTCGAATCGCCGAAGCGCGGCGGCGGCTGGATAGCTCCCTGTCACAACATCGCTCCGCCTTCAATGCGTCGTCATTAAACCAATTGCTGAATCTCAGGATGGCCCTGGCCACGAGCCTCAATGACTTTCTCACGTATGCGCAACGCCTGCCGGCAGGTTTCAGTTGGAACGACGATGGGCGCGAAATTCCCACCGATCCCAGGGACGAGGAGGAAGCGAATCGGTCGCTGGAGGGACGTGCATTTTTCGACATCGATGCAGCCCAAGTCCTAAACCAGGGGCTACCGCTCGCTTTGTTGAAACGAACTGCTGAAAACAAGACCTTGCCTGCACACTTACGGCTTGACCTCGTGCAGGCTACCTGGTTGAGGGCAATTCTGCTGGGCGATTATCAGACCGCCGAAGCGCTCGCGCCGACGTTGAAAAGCCTCGTCCCGGAAACATCAACTCTCCTTGATGTCTTTTTGAGTTCACCGCAAACGGATGCGAAACGATTCTCCGCGCTGTACGCCTGGTTGAAATTCCCCGGCCTTGAGCCGGTCGTCGATGCGGGTGTTGGCCGGCGAACGCCTTTGGGCGAACAAGATATTTATCGCGACAACTGGTGGTGCGGTGCAGCTTTTCCGCCGGGTGCGACAACTTCAACCGACGAGGACCAGGACAAGCCCAAAGCGCTCTGGCGCATTGATCCAAAAGAGTTTCCCGTTTTCTTGACGCAGGCCGAAAGAGCTGAGGCTTCGCGCGAGCATGCTGCGCTGCTGGAGCTGGGCGCCGCACCGAATTATCTGTGCCGCCAGGTCATCCAATGGGGATTGAAGAACGCGGACGATCCAAGGGTGCCTGAGGCATTGCACCTCGCCGTAAAAACCACAAGGTACAGTTGCACCGATAAAGAAACCGGTCGCTGGTCAAAAGCAGCCTACGACCTGCTGCACAAGCGTTACCCAAACAGCGTCTGGGCAAAGCGCACTCCTTACTGGTTTAAGGACTAACTCATATCGACTGCTGATCTGAACTCGCGCCTGCCAACCTCGTCCAGTAGAATGCAACCAAAGAAAAAGGAAAAGGATTTTTATGTCTGAACAGGGCTCGGGTAATCGATTAATCAAAGAAACTAGTCCATACCTCTTACAGCATGCTTACAACCCCGTCGATTGGTTTCCATGGGGGGAAGAAGCCTTTACGAAAGCAAAGCAGGAGAACAAGCCATTGCTCTTGAGTGTCGGATACTCGGCTTGCCACTGGTGTCACGTGATGGCCCACGAGTCGTTCGAGAATCAGGAGATAGCGCGCCTGATGAACGATAACTTCATCAACATCAAGGTCGATCGTGAAGAGCGGCCGGACGTCGACCAGATCTATATGAACGCGATCCAAATGATGACGCAGCATGGTGGCTGGCCGATGACAGTCTTTCTTACTCCCGACGGAGTGCCTTTTTATGGCGGCACTTACTTTCCCCCGGAGGACCGGTACAACATGCCAGGGTTTCCGCGCGTATTGCTGAGCGTTGCCGAGGCCTACCGCGACAAGCCTGATGACATTGCCCGGACCACCGCGACACTGCTCGGTGAGCTGCGGCGCATGAATGTTGGCGGCGGATCAAATGAAGCAATCTCTTCGGAGCTGCTCGATTCTGCTTACCAGGGGATCATCAGGAACTACGACGCCGTTGAAGGTGGTTTCGGCGGCGCGCCCAAATTTCCGCCCGCCATGACCCTCGAGTTTTTGTTGCGAACCTACAAGCGAACCGGTGAAAAACAAGCCCTCGAAATTGTCGGCCATACTTGCCGCAAAATGGCAAATGGCGGCATGTACGATCAGTTGGGTGGCGGCTTTCACCGTTACTCGACCGATGCGAAATGGCTTGTGCCGCACTTCGAAAAAATGCTCTACGACAATGCCCTGCTCTCAAGGCTTTACCTGCATTATTTCCAAGTCACCGGTGACGAATCCTCCCGCAGGGTTGCGGAAGGCATTCTGGATTACGTTTTGCGCGAGATGACCCATCCGGGCGGTGGCTTCTACTCGAGTCAGGATGCAGACTCCGAAGGTCACGAAGGTAAGTTTTTCGTTTGGAGCCAGAAGGAAATAGTTGAGCTGTTGGGAGCCGATGACGCCCGGCTCTTTAATTCATATTACGACATCACCGCGGCGGGGAATTTTGAAGGTAAGAACATTCTCAATGTCAGCCGCTCCCGCGAGGCTGTAGCCAGGGGAGAAAATGTTTCTCTCGAACGTCTGAATCTGGTTATCGATGAGGGGGGCCGGAAAGTATTCGTTGCGCGTGAACAACGCGTAAGGCCCCAGCGCGATGAAAAGATCCTCACTGCCTGGAACGGACTCATGATGGCCGCATTTGCCGAAGCTGGTGTTGTGCTACAGCGAGACGACTACACTATCGCCGCCGAGCTCAACGCCGAGTTCCTGTTGTCCAATTTACGCCTTGGTGGGCTGCTACTCAGAAGCTGGAAGGATGGTCAGGCAAAGTTCAATGCCTATCTGGAAGATTACGCGTTTCTGCTCGACGGTCTATTGGTGCTTTACGAAGTCACGGGCAAATTACGATGGTTGGAAGAGGCGGTGAGCCTGGCTAAGAAGATGGTCGACGAGTTCTGGGATGATGTGGACGGCGGCTTTTTCTTTACAGGCAAGAGTCACGAGAACCTAATCGTCCGTTCAAAAGATTACTTTGACAATGCCACACCCTCAGGCAACTCGGTCGCTGCGGATGCTTTGTTGCGGCTGGCCCTGTTGACGGACAACACCGAAGCTAGAAATCGGGCGCTCACTGCGTTGCGCCAAATCGCACAGTTTGTTCGTCGCTATCCGAGTGGCTTTGGCCGAACACTGTGCGCGTTCGACTTTTATCTCTCAGAGCCGAAGGAGATCGCCTTGATCCCCGATTCAGCAGGCGATCTGGGTGCACTGCGGCATGAGGTGTGGAAACATTATTTGCCCCACAAGGTTGCAGCCACAGCCTCTCCCGGCGCCGAAGCTTTAGTTCCCTTTCTCAATGACCGTCCGGCGGTTAACAACCTGCCGACCGCCTATGTCTGCGAGCGTCAAACCTGCCAGGCACCAGTTACAGACGCAAAAAGCCTCCGGAATCAGTTAACCGGCAAATCCTGATAGCCAGGCCACCCGCTTTGCCTCAAAAAGCCACAAAGAGGCCCAAAAAAGCACAAAGGTCTTCCATAAATCGTTTGCGCTTTTTGGCGGCCTTTGCAAAGCCGAAGTAGACTTTTGAGGCCAAGCTCCTGCCAGCCGTTTTTCAAACGGTGGAAAACCCAGCAAGGGGCAACTTCCGAAGCCTCACTCTTGACTCCAATCCCCTGAAAAAGCTATATTTAGCGCTGGTGTCCAACAATGTTGGTTAACAGCCGACATCTCCCGGTGATGCCGCTTTAATTCCTGGTTTCTTACTCCGCCATCTGGAGTTCATCCCTAAACGAAGCGTCGATCCGTTCCCTACGAGCGGAAAACATCAGGTTCATGCTGGAAAGAAATCTGAAGGGTACCGCGCTCCTGGTTGGTCTGTCGGCGACGGCGAGCGTCCTATTGCTAGGCTCGATCCTTTCGACCATGAGCATGCCGCTGCTCACTCCAGCCGGCCTCGGTTCATGGCTCGTATTGCTGGTGCTTACTCTGGGGATTGGCCGTCTAACGGTCACGGTCACCAGCACCGATGGCGTTCGCCAGAGTCGCAAATCAATAGCTGACGCATTTGTTTTTCTAGCGGTGATGCTTTACGCCATCCCGCCGGCCGACACAGCGGGTCCTGCCACGCTGCTCGCGGCAATCGTCGCCTTCCTCTCGACCTATAAGCTCACCGGCAAACGGGAGTTGATATTCACGACGGCGATGGCCGTCATTTCAACTTCTATTTCGGCGTCCTGCTATGGACTGCTGGTGGATTTCTTTGCCGGTAACGGTAACCCGCGTCTGGAACAAGGTCTGCCACTAAACATTTTCCTCGTTCCTCTCGGTACGCTGGCCGTGCTGCAATACGCCCTTAGCACTTTGGCGACGGTTTGGTTCCTCAGCATCGATGCCGGAAAGCGACACGTAATACCCTCGCAGGAGAGTGTCGTCTGGACACTAACAACGCATCTGGCTGGTGCGGCTGCGGCCGTGCTTTTCTATTCCGCCATTCGTGGCGCGGGCATTCCCTATGTGCTGCTCGGCTTGCACATCATGGTGCTGGTCCACTTGCTCTATCGCTTTAATGAAAAGCGACTAAATGAAGTGCGCCGGGGCGAAGCTGAGCAACGGCGTCACATCGAGGAGATGGCCACTATCCACATGAACACCATCGAGTCGCTGGCCATCGCCATTGATGCGAAAGACCAGACGACTCACGGCCATGTCCGGCGAACGCAGATTTATGCCACTCAGATGGGCGACCTGGTTGATGCCACCAACTCCGAACGGCAAGCACTGTTCGCAGGAGCATTGCTGCACGACATCGGCAAACTGGCCGTACCCGAGTACATCCTGAATAAACCGGGCAAGCTGACGGAAGCGGAATTTGCCAAGATGAAGATTCACCCGACGGTCGGTGGTGACATTCTTCGTCGGGTTAACTTTCCCTATCCGGTTGAAGACATCGTGCGCTATCACCACGAAAAGTGGGACGGCAGCGGGTACCCGAAGGGACTTCGCGGCGAACAGATACCTTTGGTCGCGCGCATCATTTCCGTCGTAGATTTCTATGACGCCACTCGTTGTGATCGGCCCTATCGAAAGGGTATGAAGCGCGAAGAGTCACTGGCTCTGCTGCAAAGCATGGCCGGGTCGGCTTTTGATCCCCGAGTCGTGCGCAAATTCGTCGAACACGTTGAGAAATTTGACCGCCTAATAGCTGCTGAAGACATTAAGGAGCAAGTGCCCTCCGAAGTAGCTGCAGACGATTACCGGACAAAGACGAAGCCCGACGCGGGACTCGCTCCTGACATCCTGGGTTCGCCTGACGACTCAAATGGTTTTAGGTCGATTACGCAGGCCCAGCGCGAGGTTTTCGCGCTGCACGAAATTGCCCAGACAATCGGCTCCTCGCTGAGTCTCAGTGACACCGTAACGTTGGTCTCGAACAAGCTGCGGGCCATCGTTCCCTTCGAAACTTGTGTGATCTTCGTAGTCGACGAACGTTCGGGAAAAGCGAACGCCATTCATACCGCCGGGGAGCATCTCGAACTGTTTGCGCAACGACGCATGAACGTTGGCGACGGAATTACCGGCTGGGTCGTCGCCAATGGTCGCTCAATGAGCAACGCTTCACCCGAACTCGACCTGGTTGGCGTTCCTGAAGAGATCGTGAGCCAATACCGCGGGGTCCTGGTTTCACCGCTGCTTCGAGAAGACGGAGCTTTCGGCGCGATAAGTCTGTACTCAATGAGTAGGACGTCCTACACCACTGAACATGTTCGGCTCCTTGAATCGGTTTGCCAGCACGCATCGAATGCTCTTAACAACGCGCTGACCTTTGAAAAAACCAAGGAGAGTGCGCTGACGGATCCACTGACGGAGCTGCCCAACGCGCGTGGCTTTTACATGATGCTCGAGCAGCGCATCGCCGAAGGACAGCGGATGAACAAGGAATCGCTCGCGGTCTTGAGCATGGACATTGACGAATTCAAAGGGATTAACGACGAGTATGGTCACGCGATTGGGGATCGAGTACTGGCCAGCGTTGCCGGCGTGATTCGCAAAGAGCTGCGCCAAATGGATATTTTGACGCGTTACGCCGGCGATGAGTTTGTGACCATCATGCCAATGGCCTCGACCACGATGGCTCAGTCCGTCGGAGAGCGTGTGCGCATGGCTGTCGAGTCCCACCGTTATTCGGTCAGGGCGGGAAAAACTGTGGAACTTGGCCTGAGCTTGGGAGTCGCTTGTTTCCCGGAAGACGGCGAGACCAGCGAGGAATTGCTTACCGCGGCGGCTCGCAGAATGCAGCGCGACAAACACAGTCGCAAAACTGTGCTGACTTTAGTGAATACACCCGTGGGCGCCATCGACAGTTTGACCTAGGTCCGCGGCTCCGACATTGCACCTTCCCTGGTTCCGACTTCTCGACTAATTTACTGTTTTGGAGAGTTCTTCGCCGCAACGAAGATATGATCCAGAATTCACACGAAAATTTCGTGTAAGTTCGTGGATCTAATCCTCTGCTCCAAAGAGTAGATCCTGGGAGTACCTGCAACAGAGAAGATTCAAAGGCGCCAGGGGAGCCAACATGTTCTTTTGCGCGAGTTAATGCATCTCGCGTATAATTCCGAACTCCGATTCCAAATGATACTGGATTCCCCAGGCCCGCTCAGCCGGGCATTCTAATTCAAAGCATGCTTACAAAAAGCAGATCGAGCAGATGAGCAAACAACAACCCTCAGAGCGATCCCCGAAAACTGAGAAAAGTGCGACCGGTGTGATGGACGAAGAAGCTTCAGAGTCCGCGGAACTCAGTACTATTCGTGAGGATCACCAGCAGGCTAAACAGGCACAAAAGGGCCGTCTTGGTGGGCTTGATCGAGAAACGCTTCTTGGCCTCTATTACAAGATGCTATTGATCCGGCGATTTGAAGAAAAGTCTGCCGAGGCATACAGCATGGGCAAGATTGGGGGCTTTTGCCACCTTTACATCGGGCAGGAGGCCGTCGCGGTCGGATCTATTTCCGCCATTCGTCAGGACGATTACGTTCTCACCAGTTATCGCGAACACGCCCATGCGATTGCGAAAGGAATGTCTCTTGAATCCGTCATGGCGGAACTGTTCGGCAAAGAGGGCGGCTGCTCGGGTGGCAAGGGCGGTTCGATGCACATGTTCGACAGCAAGGTGAACTTCCTGGGGGGACACGCAATTGTCGGCGGACAGATACCATTGGCCACGGGTGTTGCCTTCGCAACCAAGTACAAAGGCACAGATCAAGTAACGCTTTGCTATTTTGGCGAGGCGGCGGTTAATCAGGGCTCCTTTCACGAGTCGCTTAATATGGCGCAACTCTGGAAGGTGCCATGCGTCTACATCTGCGAAAACAACCAATACGGAATGGGAACATCGCTTCAGCGATCCATGTCGTTTCAGGACATTGCACAGAAGGCCTGTGCGTACGAGATCGCCTCGGAGTTCGTAGACGGTATGGATGTGCTGGCTGTGCGCGAAGCCACCGAACGCGCGGTCGAACGAGCTCGAAAAGAGTATTTGCCTACGCTCCTTGAAGTACGCACCTACCGCTTCATGGGTCACTCGATGTCTGATCCGGGCAACTACCGAACGCGGGCGGAAATTGAAAAGTACCAGCAGCGAGATCCGATCAAACTCTTTGCCGCCTCTTTGAGGGAAGCAGGAGTCATTGGGGATAAGGATCTGGCAGAGATTGATTCGCGGGCGAAAGAAGAAGTGGACCGAGCGATACGTTTTGCGGACGAGAGCCCGCTGCCCCAGCCTGAGGAGCTTTACACTGATGTTTACGCGGCTCCACTTGAAAAGAAACCAAGCTGATCCAACAAAAAGTTAAGCGAATAAACGGATTCTAAAATGGCTGTAATCACAATGCGCGAGGCGCTAAACCAGGCGTTACGCGAAGAACTGCGTCGAGACGAGAACGTCTTTCTGATGGGCGAAGAGGTCGCCGCATACCAGGGCGCTTACAAAGTCACCAAAGGGTTGCTCGATGAATTCGGCGACAAGCGGGTAATTGATACTCCGATCACGGAACTTGGATTTGCCGGACTCGGAGTTGGAGCCGCAATGGCCGGATTGCGACCTATCGTTGAGTTCATGACGTTTAATTTCTCGATCCTCGCAACTGATCAGATCATTAACTCGGCCGCCAAGATGCTCTACATGTCCGGGGGGCAGTTTAAAGTCCCGATCGTCTTTCGCGGGCCCGGTGGTTCGGCATTTCAGGTGTCGTCGCAACACTCGCAAGCATTGGAATCGTGGTTCGCCTACTTCCCTGGTTTGAAGGTCGTAATGCCTTCCACCCCAGCAGACGCCAAGGGGCTGCTGAAATCATCAATTCGCGATGATGATCCGGTGGTGTTCATTGAACAGGAGCGAATGTACGGCAACAAAGGCGAGGTGCCTGAGGATCCTGACTTCACGATTCCGTTGGGCGTTTCCGAAGTAAAACGCGCGGGGCAGGATGCCACGATCGTGGCGCGATCGCTGATGGTTCCGGTGGCCTTGAAAGCGGCGGAGCAACTTGAAAAGCAGGGTGTTTCGTGCGAAGTCATCGATCCCCGAACGATTAGACCGCTCGATATCGAAACCATCGTCACTTCAGTGAAGAAGACCAATCGCGTAGTTGTCGCTGAAGAGTCTCATCCGTTTTGTGGGGTTGGCGCTGAAATCAGCACGGAGATCATGGAGCGGGCTTTCGACTTTCTAGACGCCCCCGTAAAGCGGGTTTCCGGCGCCGATGTGCCCATGCCTTACGCAAAGAATTTGGAAGATCTGGCAATCCCGACAGTGGATCAGATCGTCGCTGCCGTGCGCGAAGTATCGTATTTGGAATAGCTCAGGCCGTTAGCAACGGCTTTCAGACCACAATTAAAGGACGAGCCCTTCCTTTTATGGTCGGGCATGTGCTTCGAACTCAGGACAAGGCGAATGGCAACTCAAGTAATCATGCCGAAGCTCTCTCCCACGATGGAGGAGGGACAGATTTCACGCTGGCTCAAGAAGGAGGGCGATACGGTCTCCATGGGTGAGCCTTTGGCTGAAATCGACACCGACAAAGCCACCATGGAGATGCAGGCGTTGAGCAATGGCGTGTTGCGCAAGATTCTAGTCAAAGAGGGTGAATCAGCCCCGCTGGGCCAAATGATCGCCGTCATCGGCGAGCCCGATGAAGATATCTCGCAAATGCTTAGTGGCGCCTCTGCCGAGAAAGCCAAATCTCCGTCGCCTGCTCAGGGCGAGACCGAGCCCAAGTCCGAAGCTAAGACAGAGCCGAAGGCCGAGCCGGAAACACCTGCTCCTTTGGTGGCGTCACGCGCAGACGGAAATGGACGAGAAGCCTCCCCTTCCCCGTCTGCAGTCGATAGCGGAAGATTGATAGTTTCCCCGCTCGCGGCACGCATGGCTGCCGAAGCCGGAATCGACCTGCGTGATTTGACGGGCAGCGGACCTGGCGGCCGAATCATCAAGCGAGACATCGAATTAGCGCTTGAACAACCAAAAGGCGGCAAACCGGCAACGTCGCCAAGAGTCACGCAACTCCGCGCGGTCGAGCCTCGGCCCGGACAACAGTTTGGTGCTTCGCCATATCGAGACGAGCCTGCCAGTGAAATCCGTCGGACAATTGCCAAGCGGCTCGTGACATCGCTTGGTCCTGTGCCGCATTTCTTCCTCACCACCGAGATAGAAATGGATAAAACCGTCGAGATGCGCAAAAGCATTAACGCACTCGATCCCGAACTGAAGATCAGCATTAATGACATCATAATCAAAGTAGTGGCAGCGGCCCTCCTCCAACACCCACAGGTCAATGCGTCGTACCAGGATCGGGCCATCAGGTACTACGAACGGGCGGATATAGGAGTGGCGGTCGCTATTGAGGAAGGATTGATCACGCCGGTTGTGCGTTCGGCGGATCAGAAATCGCTGAGTGAGATTGCCGCGGAAGTGCGTGAGCTTGCCGAGAGGGCACGTAATCGCAAATTACGTCCGGAAGAATACACCGGAGCCTCGTTTTCAATCAGCAACCTGGGTATGTTTGGAATTGACGAGTTTACGGCAGTCATAAATCCACCAGAAGGCGCGATCCTGGCTATCGGTGCAGTTTCACCAAAACCCGTGGTGCGCGACGAACAGATTGTGATAAGGCAGATGATGCGGGTCACGATGTCCTGTGATCATCGCGTTATCGACGGCGCTACCGGGGCAAAGTTTCTGAAAACGCTCAAGAAGATACTCGAAAATCCATTGTATCTGGTTGTTTAGAGGACTTTACTTATTTGATTAGGCTGCCTGTGTAACCTCTGATCTTGCGAAGCACTGCTGAATCTCATCCGAGTCAACGGTGTCGTACTCCATCAATCGCACTACCAGCCGCTGAATTGACTCTCGGCTGGACTCGACGATCTGGCATGAGCGCGTTAACTGATCGTTGATGATCACGTTGATGGCTTCCTCGATTCGATCCAGGAGCTGCTGGCTGTGCAGGCTATCACCCCGTCCCAGGTGGATGGGACCCAGCGGACTCATCCCAAACTCGCTTACCATGCTCCTGGCTATTTCGACGGCGCGTTCAATGTCATTCGAAGCACCGGCGGTCATGGTGTTAAGCAGCACCTGCTCGGCAGCTCGCCCACCGAGTAGAGTAGCAATCTGATCCTCGAGATACTCTCTCCGCTTCATCAGGCGATCCCTCTCCGGCAGTGACTGTGTGACGCCAAGCGCGCGGCCCCGCGGCAAAATTGAAACCTTATGAATGGGATCTCCGTGTGCCATTGCCAGTCCGACAGCCACGTGTCCCGCTTCATGCACGGCAGTCGCGTATCGTTCCTCTTCGTCCATCGTGAATCCCTGGCGTTCGGCGCCCATTAGGATTCTGTCGCGTGCATATTCGATATGTGATCGGTCAATGGCGTCTGCATTATCCCTGGTCGCGGCGATTGCAGATTCATTCATAAGATTGGCGAGCTCGGCCCCGGAGAACCCAGGCGTCCCGCGCGCAATCCACTGGAGATCGATCCCCGGTTCCAGTTTAAGACCCCGCGCATGCACTTTCAGAATAGCTTCCCGCCCGGTGACACCAGCCAGGTTCACCGTAATCTCTCGATCAAAGCGGCCCGATCGCGTTAGTGCCTGATCAAGAATATCAGGCCGGTTGGTCGAGCCGATGACGACTATGCTGCTGGTCGGCTCAAACCCGTCCAACTCGATAAGGAGTTGATTCAAGGTCTGGTCCTGGTCTGCCGAAGCAGAATCATTGCTGCGTCCTCGTTGCCGGCCAAGCGCATCGATCTCATCGATAAAGATTATGCACGGGGAGAGCTTGCGTCCCTCAGAGAATAGACGCCGCACACGCGCCGCCCCCACACCGACAAATTTCTCCTGAAAGCTCGAGCCCGACACCGAAAGAAACGGAACACCTGCTTCGTTAGCCGCAGCGCGAGCCAGCAACGTCTTGCCGGTCCCCGGCGGGCCGGACAACAGAATTCCGCGCGGGGCCCGGCCACCGAGACGGCCAAACCGCTGCGGGTCTCGCAGGAATTCAATCGTTTCAGCCAGTTCAGCTTTGGCTTCGTCCACGCCGGCCACGTCATCGAAACCTACATCTTCCTTGTCAACGTCGCTCTTGGCCCGCGTAAAGTGCTCGCCGCGACCATTCATACTCGCGTGCACGCGCCATCCTACAAACCCTAATAACATCAGAGTCAGGATTGGCGTGAACCAGTTCAAAGCGGTTGTCGCCACACCGGCTTCCAGCGGTTTGAATTCGATCGGCACATTCTGATTTCGGAAGGCTTCCACGACACTTTGCTGGGCAGCCTGATTCGTAACTGTAGCCTGCAAAAGGGATCCATCCTGGCGCAGCACCGTCATAGTGTCGCCCTGAATGTTCAGCGATACCGCCGAATGACTCTCGGCGATCTGATAAAGCTGCGAGTAATTTGCCGGTTGAATGACCGGTTGAGACCTTTGACGCAGTATTAGCGAAGTGATTGCAGCCAGAACGGCCAGTAAGATGACAGCCACAGCAAGCGTAAGCTTCTGCGAACGTAGAATGGTCTTCGTTAAGGGGGAACGCATAAATTTCTCCGGTGTGCTTCACAAAACAGAAGCGGCCACAGTAATCAAGTATCGGGAGTTAAAGCGACGGAGACTCGGGTAGGAGCAAACCGCACGCGGAAACTGGGAGGTCCTCAGTGCGCCCACGGAGACTCAAATGCGAGCGCACGTTTACTTTAGCAGCCCTCAGCGACAGAAGTCCAGTGTGAAGATCGGAGAGTTAGTGACCTAAAACATTTCGACCAGTGTTGCTGTGGCGCGTTTTCATACGCTCGAGCAAACAACTTTGGCAACTGGAACGGAGGCGTTCGTTACTGCCTGTAACTACGGAAATAACGGGAGTTATATATCTGTCAGGTGATCCGAGAATGGTATGGCATAAACATTGCCGATGAACCGGGCGAGTCGGGAGTAGCTAGTAAAGTTCAGATGAGAAGTGCACAGAAGGAGGGTACGTCATGTTGTGGACGATTTTTGTGATTCTCTTGATTCTTTGGCTGCTTGGTGTGGTGAGCAGCTATACGATCGGCGGGTTCATTCACATCTTGTTAGTGCTTGCGCTCGTGGTGTTGTTAATTAACATTATTCAAGGACGACGACCGGTCGTTTAAGTTCTGAATCACACACTGTTTACCCTGCGCGATGCCCGTGCCCTGGCTAAGAGGCCAGGGCTGGGCTTCACTAATTTGCCGCTTGAATTCTCCATGAGGGAGGTTCGGTGATGCGCCCGACGGGGTAAAGGTTCATCTGTGGATCCCAATATGGTGAGCGCTGATAAAAGAACTGCAAGCGCGCTCGCGCACTGGCGCCAAACTTTGGATCGGAAGCTAAACGCTTTTCATAGTCCGCACGCAGTTGCGGATCCTTGTCGAGCATCTCGCGAGCGAGCTGCTCGAGGACGTAATTCTCACCATATTCCTTTTGCTCAAATATTGCATTGAAGAAGCCCCAGGCAAGGAGTGAGTCCGGCGCCTGAGGCTCCAACAAATTCATCGCCACTTTCGCCCCTTTCTGGTCCATAGGCACAACGACGGACCCGGCGGGAAACAATCGTTTTTCCCGCACCGGATGAACGCTGAAGCTGGGCATCTGCCGCCCTTCAAAGGGGCCGGGTGGCCATATTATATCGCTCAATCGATAGCTTTCCACTTCAATAGTCATGGGTTCAGCGAGTTTTTGAAACTGAAGACCGTGTGCTGCGAGCAGTTGGATCACATCTCTCCATTGCGCCGGCACAATATAGTAGAGCGGCGCAGCAACGGCAGCCGTCACGCGGAACGAGTCATACATTGGGACGGTTATGTTCAGTGGTTTGGAACCAAAAATGACTCTGAGGTCGCCGGAGACTGAACTGTTTTCTGTTCTGGATTCAACTGCTTTCAGCTCATACGACCGGCTCTGATCCGTCAGTTCATAATTGAGCGCGATCTGTCGAGCCGGATCGTACGTTCTCCCCGCCTTAATGGTCCGCTCGTCAGCGGCATGAACTGCTTTCAACAACTGCTCCGGATCCCGGCTGACTTGTTCGAGTGTGAAACGCAGGAAATCATAGGTGCCCACGACCCGGGAGCGATAGTCCTTGAGCATGTGGGTCTCAATCAGAATTCCCGGACGATTTCTAAGCGGAGTGTAGCCTGTTGAGAACCTTGGCGAGCCGTTGAAGTCTGCTATCCCTTTGGAGAAGTCCCGGTTGTCTCGAAACTCCAGGTACCATGAGACGATATTACCGGCGGCTTCAGTAGCCGGTTTGACCCGGCCATCCATAATCGCTCTCTCCCAACTTAGCACATCAGGGTCTACTCCCTGATGATGTTCGTATTGATAGGTGATGTTGTATTGGTAATCGGCGCCGTCAGTAACATGACAATCTATGAAAAGGTCTGGTTCCCAATGGTTCCACAGCGCTAGCCACGCTCGGGTTTCCGGCGTATCGGCTTTCATGTAGTCGCGATTCAGATTCTGGTAGGTAGTCGTTGTGCGCCAGCCCATGTTGGTCGGGCCATTTTGGTTGATTCGGTTATAAGGCCCAAACCTTTCGTGACCGTCCACGTTGTAGATAGGAATGAAGAGCAGAACCAGGTTCTTGAGCAGGTCCTGGTGGCGCCCGGGTATTGCAATATCTCGCAACAGCGCCAAACCTGCGTCCTTGCCGTCGGGTTCTCCGGCATGAATGCAGGCCTGAATCAGCACAATCGCTTTCCCTGATTTCCTTGCCGCCTCAGGAGAAAAGGTACCTCCTGCAGTGGCGATCAGGAGCGGCAGTTCACGCCCTTCACCGCTTAGACCGAAGGTATTGAATTCTATTAATGGCGACGCAGCGGCAAGCCGCTTTGAATATTCAATCGTCTCGGCGTACCGGGGCGTCTCGCGATAGCTGGTCTTTTCAGCGTAAGTCTGCCAGTCAGCGTCGGTTGGAGGGGTGTTTTTCTGCGACATCGCGTTGAATGAAACGCCCAGGGCCAGTATCACCGGCGGTAAAACATTCAAAAGCAAAAATCGGCATGAGTAGATGCAAAGGATCGCAGTGAGTCTATTGTTTGCGAGCTTTGCGATGGACCTTGCGTCCTTTGTGTTAAGGCTACCGGCGTCTTGTTTGACTTTGGTCCTCCTTGCGGGCCCTACTTGCGTGACAAGGCAGTCTCACATGAGCGGCACTTATTTCGTCGCCGCGCGTTCAAAGTGCCGCAACTCACACAGCGAATGTACATTGTCCGCGCGAACCAACCGGTAATGACTGCACTTCCCCCTAGTATTCCCACCAGTACCAGGACATTCAAGAGGAAGTCTTTCAAACCTTGCGAGTCTCCGTCACTTTCTGCTGATAAGCTTGTCCTCGATCATAACCGTGTCGAAAGCTTTCAGTGGACGACACCTCGCCGAAAGATTGCGAGAGCTGTGCTTGTCGTTCACTGAAGGATTTCCCTCGACTCTGCGGGTGCAATGCGGCTTCAAAGCCGCGCCGGTAGCTTACCTCATCTTGAGTGAAGTCCCCACCTTTCAACTTAAGGTGTTCGGCTTCGGCATTTCTCAGGCCGAGCCACCAGGCTTCGCGAGCCGCGTCGACGCTTTCCGCGTTCGCCTCGGCCAGCGCATTGCGGGCCTGCTCGGCTGAAGTCGGCTCTTCCGCAAAGGCTACGAGCACGGTTTTCCCGTGACGCAGGGCATCTTCATAAAGGAATAACTCGTCGTGAGGCAAGCCGTCGCTTAGCTTCTCCTCTACCGCCTCACCGGCTGCCAGGCCGGTTGCCGCGCCACCTGCGCCGAGAAGGGCGGCGCCAATCAAGCCTCCTGCTATGACCGGTCCAACACCAGGCACAAACAAACTTGCGACGGCCGCTCCCACTGTGGCGCCTCCGGCAACTCCCATCGCCCCACCCACCGTAGCACCTAATGCTTTACCGATTCCCGGTGGTTCGGCATCGGTTACTGGAATACTCTTTTTAACATTCTTTTCGCTTGTTCCAGGTGTCAATAAACCGATTCTAGTGTTTGGAATACCCAACGCATAAAGCTTCTGGATTGCTCGCTCGGCATCTGCTCGCGATTGGAAAATGCCAACGACTGGTTCCATAGTTTCCTCCTTGTAGTTGCGAATATGTTTTAACGCGCGGTGCGTGCCTCACTCAAGCAAAGTTCCTCGCCGACACAAATCGTTGAGCAAATTAGCAAGGCTATGTTAGAGTCGAGGCAAGTAAACGTACTCTAAGGGGAACTCAGGCGTGTACGACATCGTTGAAAAACATTGGCCAATGTCGGTCGGCGACGGTAAAGCAACTCGGAAGAAAAGGCCGCGCATACTGGCAATTACCACTGATTGCTGCACCGGCTGCGCAGGCTCGCCGGCCTGTGTAGAATACTGTCCAATCGAAGCCTGCATGTTCTGGGTGCCCGACGAAGATCACCCGCCATTCGGGCGGATCGAGGTCGACCCATACCTCTGCATAGGTTGTCAGAAATGCACCACTAAAGGTCCGGACGGCGCCTTCCTCGACGGATGTCCATGGGACGCCATTGAGATGGTGCCTACAGACGACTGGGAAGCGCTGCATGGTATTTCGCTCCCCGATCTTCCTCCGCCACCGCCTGCGTCCTAATAAGCGAATCCGGTAAGCTCGAGTCGTAACGCGGAACAAGGTACTTACTTCTTCTCATTGCGCGCTCGAATCGCGTTAGCCGTTAGTTTCGCTTGCGCTCGGATCTTCTCTGAGACGTTAGCATCGGGACGCGCATAGCCTTCAACCAAACCGGCATCCTCAGTTTGGCCAGCCAACGCCAATCCACGCAGCGCCTCCCAGACACTCTCCTCGTCCGAAGTGATTGTTAGTAACCGATCGCCGGGAGAAACGTTTGCCCCATTGGTTGCCAGGATTTTGTCAATCTTACCCGGCAACGGCGAACGAATCTCCTGAACGTTTCCGTCTGCGCTTTTTATTCTTGCCAACATTGTGCCGCGCGCGAGCGGCGATCCCTCCCTCAGAGTGCTGACGACCATTCCCTGTAGCGGCGCGCTTAAGGAATAAGGCTGGAGGATAGCAAGCAGTTCCGGCCGCCCATTGCTGTCCTGAAAACGCAACAGCGCCAGAGCCGCGTTGCGACGAACAACCGGTTCAGGATCGTGGATCAGCTTCAACAGGGCCTGATGAAATTCGTTTGAGTGATTGTCCGAGCCCATCAGCCAGGCCGCGGTGAGTCGAAACTCTGTTTCGGGACTGGCTGCCAACTCCAGGATCCGCGGGTACCACTGCCGCACCGCCCCGTTTCCCTTCTCCATGCGCTCCTGAATCTGCAGCAGCGCATGTTGCACGTGCCGCGGATGTCTGTCATCAGCCAGGTATTGGGAGATCTCCGAGTCGGAAAGACCGCGACCGAACCAGGTAAAATACCAACTTAAAAAAACTGCGACCACGAAGAGTATGGCCAGGAGGAGGATAGGTCCGGAGGCCCGCATACGGGCAGTGGGACTAACTGTGATGCCCTTCTTGTTTCCATTTTCCATCATCAGCGCGATTACTAAACCGACGGGTAGAAGTGATAAAGCATCAAGTACACCAGCACGCCCGTTACCGAAACATACAGCCACAACGGTAGAGTGACTCGCGCAATTCGCCTGTGCCGGAGAAAGTCGGCGCGTAAAGCTCGGATAAGCGTGATGAGGATCAGAGGAACGATTACGACGGCCAGGATGGTGTGACTCACCAGGATCGTAAAGTACACGGGGCGAACAATTCCCTGCCCGGCAAAACGAGTTGCCCCGTGGAAGTAGTGATATGTCAGATATGAAACGAGAAAAAGGCTCGAAGTAGTAAGCGCCGACAGTTGGCAGCGTTTGTGCGCGCTCACTTGTCCTCGTCGGATAAAACTGTAACCGGCAATCAAAAGGACGGCGCTGGTTGCATTCAACAACGCATTGAGGTGGGGCAGAAGAAAGATGTAGTCAGACATTAGATTAGTCGGGAGTCTGGAGTCGAGAGTCGAGAGTCTGGAGTCGGGAGTCTAGAGTCTGGAGTCGAGAGTCAAGAGCCTCGCTGTACTCCTGACTCGAGACTCGAGACTCCTGACTCCCGACTCTTCTCCCGACTCTTCATTATTTTTTCGCGGCCGCTTTTCCCTTTTCAGTTAGTGAATAGAAGTCATTTCCCAGTTCCTCCAACAGTCCCTCGGCTACCATCCGCTCCACCGAATCGAACACCGCGGTGCGCTTTTCGGGATCGTTGCCGCCGGCTTCGAACAGCGAATGAAGATCCAGACTCTCCTTGCCGAACGTACGAAACATTCCCAACACGCGTTTTGATACTTCGTCCAAGGTAATATCGACTCAGTTGGGTTAGATGTCCTTTGTTTGCGGGTGACCCAGATTGGCAGCAATTTGCCGCACATCAGGCGGAACGGGCCGGCCCTTGGCATCCAGCAGCGGTGGGGCGCTTGAAGGAGAAGCGACCTGGGGAGGCGGTTGCTTGCGAGCCAACCTCTTCGCGAAGGGAATGGGAAGACGACCCTCGGACTTCAGGTACAGGAGTGGGTTGACAGCGAACATTAGCGCCATCACCAAACACACCGTGATGACAAATAAATTGTCGGTAGTAAACAACTGCGGGGCGGTTAAAGCATTTAGGATGGCCAGTCCAATAAATCCGAGAGCCACGAGGATGCAGATCGCATTTAAAAGCCCTACTTCTTTTTTCATTACGCCGGCCTCAGCACTCGCCACTGTTATGTCCATCCTCCATTTGCCTGCTCAATTAAAACACGATCCACGCGCATCACACGAAGTAAAGGCTGCTAACGGCGTTCGTGTGTCTTGGTGGATTAATGTTTGCCTTTTGGCTTTACCGGGCGATCGCTCATCTCCTCGTAGCCGCAGCGCTCGCACTGCCAGATAGGAAAAACCGCATTCGGATCACCGGTGTTTTGGTAGACAGCACGGTCCGACGGAATAATCTTCCCACCACAGCGCGGGCAGACACGACCCCGCGTGGTCCGCTTTTCCACATCTATCCGCAGCAGGTTTTCTTCAGCCATGACTAAAGGAGTCTGGAGTCGCGAGTCTGGAGTCGGGAGTCCGGACTCAGCGCTCAATCGATTCCGGACTCTCGACTCCAGACTCCTGACTCCCGACTTCAGATTCCGGACTCTCGACTCCAGGCTCCCGACTCGCGACTTCTTTACTGTGCCGGCGCAGGACAATGAAGATCGTGCAGAACATAGAAACCGGCGGCACCAGCAATACCAGCACGCCGAGGTTCAAGTTTCTAATAAACTTTGCGTTGGAATTCGACAACACGGCCCGGCACATCGAGCACTGAGCCTCGACTGCCAGCGGCAACAACAAAACGACAGCAATGGCCACGGCGATCAGGATCAGGTAATTCAGTTTGCGCGGGCTTGTCATTACGGGTTCTCCGGACTCTCAGCCGGTACCGGCGGCTGCTCCTTAAATTTATACCTAAGTCCCGAAGATCTGAAGCTATCAGGAAAGAACACAAAGAACAGGCAGATACAGGTCACCAGCATGGGCACCACCGTCAAAACCAGACTGAGGCGCTCGAATTTCAAGTGCATAAAGTAGGCAACAATAAGCGCTGCCTTGATAATCGAGAGACCCATCAGGATCGTCAACATGTAATGGATGGGCATCGGCTTGTACGCCAGAAAGACCTCAATCCCCGTCAGAACCAGCAACCAGATCCAGATCGAGATAAAGAGTTTATTGCTGCCCGCAAAGTGTTCTTCCGCATGCGCACTCATTCGTTGTCTCCTCCAGGCAAACAGATCTCTACTTGGCCAAATGCCCGCCTACATCCACCGACAAGATGTAGATCAAGGGGAATACAAACATCCATACCAGGTCAACAAAGTGCCAGTAAAGCCCGCTGATCTCAACGTCTTCATGCTTTAACTTCTTGACCCGGGCGGCCACCACACTGAGATAGACCGCGCCCGTGGCTACGTGAAACATGTGCAGACCGGTGATGGCAAAAAAGGTCGCGCCAAACAGCGGCGTGGGCGGCGTGCCGTCTGAGGCAGTGAACACCTTGACCCAGTGTTCGGGAAGGAAAAAGGGGCGCAAGCCTTCAGTAATCAAATGATTCCACTCGATCAAGTGCAACACGATAAAAGCTACGCCAAAGAAGATGGTGGAAAGTATCCATTTTCGGGCACCCGCTTTGTCACCGCGGCTCGAAGCTGAGACTCCGAACACCATGGTTAGACTGGACGACAGCAGGCAGAACGTCATCACCGTCGCGAACACGATGCTGGGATAAAACGGAAACGGGGTCGGCCAGTTATTGGAAGCGCGTAGATAGCTGTAGCCTATTAGCAAGGCCGAAAACGTGAGCGAGTCAGAAACGATAAACAGCCACATGCCCAGCTTGCGATGGCCAACACGATACGGCAGTACACCGCCGCCCCAGTCGGCTGCGGTAAAGGTCTCTGCGCGTGCTTCAGTACTCACCTGTCACCTCCGAGTTGCTCAGACCCTGGTCTGAGCTTATTTGGACTGAAAACCAGACAGCAGGTCGTCGACGGCTTCGCTAGTGCGAATCTATCTCCAAAGAAATAGAAGCAGAAAAAGGTAAATCCAAAGGGCGTCCATGAAATGCCAGTAAATGGTAATGGCTTCGGTAGTCGCCAACCGTTTTGCTTTAGCCGGCCGGTCAGGCGGCGAGCTCCGATGGCGAACCAGCAAATAAAGCAGCGCCAGCAATCCACCAGCCAGATGCAAACCGTGGGTTGCCGTCAGCAGATAAAAGAAGGAGCTATGTGGATGCGTGGCAATGTATACACCGTGCCGCACCAGTTGTCGCCAGACGAATAACTGCGAGCATAAGAAGGCTGCTCCCAACAGACTGGTCACGCCGAGCCAACGGCGATAATTCTGGTCCAGCTCGCGCTTAAGCGAGCGGCGCGCAGCTTCCAGGGTGGCGCTGCTGATCAGCAGCACTCCTGTTCCGACCCAGAGCATCCGCGGCAGGGGCAGCGCCAGCCAATCGGGCGCCGATGCGGCCCTGACTATGTAGGCGCTACTCAATCCGGTGAAAAGCATGACGACACTGGCCAGCCCAACGAACATTCCGAGCCGGTATCGTCCATACCTTGGGTCTTGCGCTATTTGATTATCTTGAACTAAAGCAACCATGATTTATTTCCAGATTAACAGGAGCAGAAACAGCCAGAGCCACACGCCATCCATCGTATGCCAATAGATTGAAACTACCTGTCCCGTGATCTCCGTCTTTTCGGAAAGCGGCGCCAGCTTTTGCCGCATTCGAGTCAGCAAATAAACAAGTGCTGCTATTCCTCCCAGAAGGTGTACGCCATGAACACCAGTGAAGAAATAGAAAAACGAGCTGTGAGGCTGGCCGCTAAAATAAAGGCCCTGCGCTCTCAACTCTCGCCAGCCCAGTAGCTGACACGCCAGAAAGATCCCACCCAACAGCAACGTCGTTTCCGCCCAACGAAAGGAATGCAACTGTCTTCCCAGTCTCAAAGATCGTTTCGCGCGCTCGAGCGAATAACTGCTTGCCAGGATTACGGCGGTGCTCAAAAAGAACATCCGCGGCATTCCTACCTTCTGCAACCGGTCTCTGCCTGAAAGCAGGTAAACGCCCGACAAAGCTGCAAACATCATGAGGATTGCGGCCAGGACGACCCAAATCGTAATCCGGTAGGCCGCCGCTGAAAGCCTTCGCTTTGGCTCGTCTCCGCCCTTCCAACCGTTTCCTCGCGGCCCTTTTCCATTGGGGCCGGGAAATCCCGGTCCACCGCCAGCTTGAGTTCCCTTCTTTGGAACAGCCTTAGTGCCTGTGAGCCGCGTGGCCATTGCCGCCTGGTACCTCTGCATCGGCCTCAGTCTGCATTACAAAATCATTCGGGGCCCCCGGTACCGCGAACTCGTATGGCCCACGATAAACCGTTGGCACTATGCCGGCGAAATTGTCATGCGGCGGAGGTGAAGCTGTGCTCCATTCCAGCGTAGTCGCTTCCCAGGGATTGTCACCCGCCTTCTTCCCTTTAAAGAGACTCCAGATCAGGTTGAAATAGAAAATGAATTGGGCTGCAATCGTGATGATTGCCGCTATGGAAACAAACAGCACCAACGGGTGGAGCGTCCTTAAGAACTCATACTCCGTAAACGAGGAATATCGCCGGGGCATTCCTACCAGTCCCATCACGTGCATGGGAATGAAGATGGCATACACACCTACGAAGGTAATCCAGAAGTGAATCTGGCCGAGCCGCTCGCTCATGAAGCGGCCAAACATCTTGGGAAACCAGAAATAGGTGGCGGCAAACATTCCGAAGATCGAGGCAACTCCCATTACCAGGTGGAAGTGACCCAGCACGATGTACGTATCGTGCATTGGGAGGTCCAATGAGCTCTGTCCCAGTAACAAGCCGCTGATGCCCCCGGCAACAAAGAGCGAAACAAAACCGATGGCAAAGAGCATTGCGCTGGTAAAGCGAATTCTCGCGCCCCAAAGCGTGCCAATCCAATTAAAGGTCTTTACCGCCGAAGGCACGCCAATGGACAGGGTGAGAATCGAGAAAGCGACCGCGGAGTAGGGGCTCATGCCACTGATAAACATGTGATGGCCCCAAACGAAAAACCCCAGCAGCCCAATCGCAAAGATCGCGAATACCATGGCGCGATAACCGAATACCGGCTTGCGAGCAAACGTCGCCAGAATGTGCGAGGTAGCGCCCATGCCGGGCAGGATCGCGATGTACACTTCGGGATGGCCAAAGAACCAAAACAGGTGTTGCCAGAGAATCGGCGAGCCCCCGGTGTGCAGCGGAAAGTTAGGGTTGGTTCCCGACAGAATGCCACTCACATAAAGTCCGGCGGGAATGAAGAAACTCGTTCCGGCCAGGCGATCCAGCAGTAACAGAATACCGCCGCCGAGCAGCACCGGAAACGACAACAGCGCCAGCACGGCCGTCGTAAACCAGGCCCAGCAGGTCAGAGGCATGCGCATCAAAGACATGCCTCTCGTGCGCATATTCAAGAGCGTTGTGATGAAGTTAAGCGCGCCGAGCAGTGAACCCACGCAAAAGATCGCTATGCTGATGATCCATAAGTTCATCCCCATACCCTGTCCAGGTCCAGCGATTTGGCCCAGCGCGCTCAGCGGCGCGTAACCCGTCCAGCCACCGATTGGCCCAACCGTCGAGGGTGCTCCGGAGAAGAAAATAGCGGCAAGGATCACGACAAACCCTATGAACGTTACCCAGAACGACATCATGTTGAGGAAAGGAAACGCCATATCGTCTGCGCCAATCTGGATCGGCAGAAAGTAGTTGCCAAAGCCGCCCTGCGGGGCTGTCGTGAGCACGAAGAAAACCATGATCGTGCCGTGCATCGTCACGAGGGATAGATAGAACTCGGGGTTCATCACGCCGTTCGGAGCGCCGCCGGGAAAGAGGGTGCCGAGGATTGGCCAGTTTGTTCCCGGCCAGGAAAGGTTCAAACGCATCAGCAGGGACATGGTCATGCCTACCAGTACCGCGGCGAGCGCCAGCAGGATGTACTGGATGCCGATTACCTTGTGGTCCAAACTAAAGATGTATTTGCGTATGAAGCTTTTCGGGGGTTCGTGCCGATGCACAGCCTCGTGAGTTTCACCTGACATCTCATCGTCTCCTCAACGTTAGTTCCTGGACAGCGGACATCTTGTCCGCGGCTTGTTTGCGGGCAGGATGCCCGCTCTCCCAGTGGGCGGGCAAGATGCCCACGCCCCCAGGTTCAGTACTGCGGCAATTGATACTTCGCCAATAGTTCCTGCATACGAGCCTGAAACTGTTCCTGCGGTAATGCGATTAGGGCTCGATGTTCATCCTCGGGAAGAACCAGCATATAGCTCTTCATCTTGAAGTGAAGCTGGCCGCACAATTCGGCGCAAGCCAGCTCATACTTGCCCACTTTCGTCGCGGTGAAATGCACCTTGATCTCCATACCCGGCACCAGATCCTGTTTGAAGCGAAGTGGCGGCACCCAAAAACTATGGATCACGTCCTTTGAGCGGAGACGCAATTCGACCGGCCGGTTAACCGGGATCGCCAGCGCAGCCGTAACCGAATCATCCTTGGCGTTCGGATCCGTTTCGTCCAAACCGACAAAATTCAGCGCCGAATCATCGATCAAACTAGGATCGGTCCGACCGAATACGTTGTCTTTGCCTGCGTAATGAAAGTTCCACTGAAATTGCTGGGCCACGACTTCGACCTGGTAGGCTCCGGCAGGCGCGTCATGTAAGCGAAGCTGTGCCCAGACGCTTTGGCCCATCACCGCGAGGGCTATAAAGACCACTGCGGTCACAATAGTCCAAACTACTTCCAAACGATTGCTGCCGTGTGTGTAGGTCGCGCGGCCGCTGACTGAATCGCGATACTTCCAGACCATCCAGCCCAGACCAACCTGAGCGGCAGTGAACGCAATGCCGACGACAATCATAGTAATCAGGAATTGCCGATCAAGTGCTGGTGCGTGCGCTGAGATCGCGGGTGGAAACCACCACTTTTTGCTGACAAATAAAATTACCGACGCGAGGGTTATGACCCAGATAATAACCGCAAGAACTCGTCCCATCGGCTATATCTCCTTAGTGAATAAGTTCCAAGTTCTTTAAGTTTCAAGTTTCAGGTTTCAAGTTCCAAGTTTCAGGTCTCAAGTTTCAGGTTTCTACCGCGAATTTCAACTTGGAACTCTGAAACTTGGAACTCTGAAACCTGAAACTTGAAACTTGAAACTTGAAACTTGAAACTAATTACCGATCGAACACCATCAAGATAAATAGAAGCGGCAGATAAACAACCGATGCCAGTAACAAGCGCCGCGCCTGTTGTCTTGATTTTGAGAAAGCGGCGCGAACGCTGCTATAGAGAAACAGCAAACCAAGAATGATCGCGCCAAAGAGATAAAGCTTGCCTGACAGACCCAGAAGGGTCGGCAGCAGGCTGACCGGCAAAAGCATCAGCGTGTAAACAATAATTTGCTGCGCGGTGACCCGCCCCTCAGGCTCGACCACCGGCAACATCAGGATGCCAGCACGACTGTAGTCCTCGCGATACATCCAGGCAATCGCGAGGAAATGCGGAAACTGCCAAAGGAAAAGAATGGCAAACAGGACGAAAGCTTCCACGCTGAGATCGCCACGTGCTGCGGTCCACCCGATTAACGGCGGCACAGCTCCAGGAAAGGCGCCCACCAACGTCGACAGCGTGCTTCGAGTCTTCAACGGCGTATAGCCAAACAGATACCCCGCTATGACCGTCAGGCCCAGCAATGCGGTGAGTGGGTTCACAAATGCGGCGAGATAGACTTCCGACCCAACCGTCAGAGTCACGCCAAACCACAACGCCTCAGAGGGAGCAAGTTTGCCGGAGGGCAAAGGCCTGTCGGCGGTGCGGCGCATTAAACTGTCGAGATCCCGCTCGAGGTACTGGTTCAAGGTGGCGATCCCTGAAGAAAGAAGGGCGATTCCAAACATTGAACTAGCCAAAGCCAAGTAGTTCACGCCGCCGCGCGACGCGAGACAGAATCCCGCAGCGGACGTTAACACTATGAGAAAAGTAATCCGCGGTTTGGTAAGTTCAGCGTAGGCCCCAAGGCGTTCGCGAATCCCCAGGCGTTCGCCTTCGAGTTCGGCGATTCCCGGATGAAGTTTTACGACGAATTCTTCCATCAGTTCTATATTCCGGAGAGCCTCTGCGAGTTCGAAACGAATTCCAGTGATGCTGCGGGACGCAAGGCTCGGAAGGCCCGCAGCGTCAGAACAATGGTTGACGCAAAGACCAGGGCCCCGCAGGCTACATGAGCAACAGTGATTCCCACCATTGGGTTCAAGGGCTGCGGATCGTTAGGTGACGCTTGCCTTGTAATGTAAGCCGCCAGCCCGAGAAAAAGTTGCACTACCAATAATGTCAGGGCAATTGCGGCGGGCCGAGTTAGAAACCGCTCGGCTGCATAACGGCGCAGGACAATCACGGCAGCTGTTCCTAACAGCAACGTAACGGCCGCCGCCCCACCGATATGGGCCAGAAGAAGATTGGTCGGCAGTGGCTTATCCCAGGTTGCCGAATGCCGCAGAGTGGCACCAAGTATCAGTTGCAGAAATATCGTAACTGCTGCGGCGAGGCATAGGTATCTGATCGGCACGCCGCGCTCTTCTTCCCATGCCGGGCGAGCACTCATCCAGCTTTTGGAAGTGAATACTGCCAGGCTCACCGTCGTACAGAAAAACAGTTGGGCCAGGGTTGCGTGCGCCGCCGAAACAATCAGCGGCAACATGAGCTTTACCGTGAGCCCGCCGAGCAGTCCCTGGGCAACCACTGCCAGCAACGCGAATACACCGAGCCATCTGACCCAGGGTCGCTTCTCTTTTCTGAAAATATAGAGCATCAGCACGATCGTAAGCATGCCTACGGTCGTCGCAACCATACGGTGCCCGTGCTCCCAAAAAAGGTTTCCCACCATTTTGGGAAACACTTGTCCATTCGACAGGGGCCAGTCAGAAGTTGCCAGCCCCGCGTCATGACTGGTGACGAGAGCGCCGGCGATGATCAATAAAAACGTCGCACAAGCGACTATTAGAGAGAATCGGTGTAGACCCTTGTCCATTTACAAATTGCCAAATGCCGATTGCCGATTGCCGATCCTGCAATTGAAAATCGCAAATCGGCAATCGACAATAGGAAGTAAGATCAGTGCCGCAAGGGAATCTCGAGAGCCGGCATTACTTCCAGTGTGCTTGGACGTCCTGCAGCCGCGGCCGCTTCACCGAACGAAAAGTCGGCCTTCGCGCTACCAGTAGCCGGCACCGTCACCTGCATTGTCTTTTCAGTACCTGCAGCGCCACCTTCGCGCCAGGCCACGACGGTGTAGGTCCCCGCCGGTACGCCCTTGATCGTATAGCTTCCATCTTCACCGCTGACACTGAAGAATGGGTGTTTCAAAACGCCGATGTAGGCTTTCATCCAGGGGTGCTGATTACACTTAACCGGAATCAAAATCTCGGCCCGCGCAAAAGTCTTTTCAATTGGCGGTGCGCCGTTCGGTTGCGTCTGGTTCCACTCCGGATTGTTCTTTGGAGTAGGGTGAATGTTGTGCTGGGTCGGATCACTGTTTGTGACTTGCAGCTTCTGATTAGTCTGAATTCCCAGGACATGCGGCCGGTAATGACAGCCGTTCTGGTCCAGCGTAACTGCCTGCGAGGGGACATCAGAAGTGTAATCGCCTATCTTGGAACCGTCCGCAAGCGAACCATCTTTGATGTAGACAAATACGTTCGCCACTTTTCCGTCCTTGATCACCGCGTCATCAGTGGTCAGGTTTGGATTCTTTTGGCCGCAAACCGGATCTGCGGAAGTGTCAATTTTCTTGGGGGTTGGAGGAGTCCCGATAAACGTCACAATGCCAACGATACTTGCAGCTCCTGCAGGCATCTTCTTCGTCGCGGTCGACGTCTCGCTTTTGGTCTCCTCCGAAGGCTTGTTGCCACAGGCCGATCCGAGAGCGAGCAGCCCAAGTACTAGCGAAATCACAAGCCAGACCTTTGTCTGCTTATTCATATTCAATCCTCCGAATTAGAATGACTTTCCGATAAACTGTAGCACGGCGACTCGGATATTGCAGGCCTGCACGATGTCGCACTCTGATTTTGTTACCT
The DNA here is from genome assembly GCA_035644135.1 of Pyrinomonadaceae bacterium. Lineage (GTDB taxonomy): Bacteria > Acidobacteriota > Blastocatellia > Pyrinomonadales > Pyrinomonadaceae > PSRF01. The sequence goes on along the minus strand of DASQPD010000038.1, from coordinate 9,396 downwards.
TGACCTCTTTAGTAGCTACACTGATCCACGAAATTACACTAAACAGGTAGAAGTGGATCGGGTTTTAAGCAGACATCAAAGGCCACCGAGAACCGTTGCACGAAATGCATTGTTGGTCGGTCTTTTAAGCGCAAAAGTTTTTCGACGACGACGCCAACGAATGGCACCCGTTTCTTTGTTTGTTGAACTCCGCTGCACTTTCCCGGTCTGCGGCGCTGAAGTTGCGGCCGGCGCCACGGGCGCAGTGGCTAGCAATTGTCTTTGTTCCGCGGGCGATAACAGAAACATGTAACGCACCAAAAGCTTTGCATGATCGCTGTGGTAGTCGTTCGCGCTCTGCGGAGGATTGGGCAGATTAATCACCCACCTGTCATCCTCCTTACGGAACAACCCTGAAGGCATTGCCGTTCCCGGGCTGATCTGCGCCGGATCCAGCAACCAGCGGAACGTCCAGTCAGGTTTCAGTCTTTCGCCCGCCAGCAGGAAGTTCGGAGCGATGGCCTTCTCGTCATGTGCCGGATCGCCGGTGATATGACACTTCAGGCACGGCGTTCCCGAAGTAAACATTTGTCTCGCAACCAGCTTCTCCTGCTCAGTGAGCGGCTCGAGTTTCTCCTTAATGTATGGCTCTTGCTGACCGGAAAGGGCCATAAAGAAACGAACCAGCGTTTGCAGCTCATTCGGAGAGAAGTTGAAGGTCGGCATGCGGACTTTTAGATAAGGACGAACACCGTTTCGATCTGCTCCCGGTTGCGGTTTCAAATGTTCTGAGGGTGCTGTCGACGGTCCTTTATTAACAGCCGCATTTCCCACTGCGGACGGAGTTGGCGCCTTTTGTTGAGTCGCCGCAGTCGCGGCGGCCTGCGATGCGGGCTCGGCGGTTTTCTCTTCCGCCAACGACGGGTCATGCAAAAATCGCAACAACCAGGTTGGATCCACGCGCGCGCCCTCACTCGTCAGGCGCGGCGGCAATTGTTCGGCCGACCCTTGATACTGCGGCAGATCCATGAGAATTGATCTCTGTCCGACTTGCAGTTGATGGCAACCCATGCAGTTGTATTTCTTGATTACCCACCAGCCGTTTTGCACATCCTGCCGCCGTTGATCCTCAGGCGAGTAGAACAACGAAGCCGGCACGTTCGAACCTTCCGAGCCTACACTTCCCAACAGGAACGTCGTCAAAGCACTGCGCCACTCGGGAGTTAAATACGGCTCGGGCATACGCAGGCGATCCTTTGGATCCTTTTCTTTGCCGACGTCGTAAATGCCTGGTTTCGCAAGTTTGTGTTCGAAAAAGCCCTTGTGGTTATACCAGGGCCGCTCTTTCTTATCTTCGTGAAGTTTCAGCGGATCATCGCCGTCCTCGGCCCTCTTCGTAAGCAGGGCAAAATCAAGACGCTCGATGGGGGTTGCGCCCTCTACTGTTAGTTCTTTGCCGATTCGTTGCTCTTCCTCAAATCCTTTGATCTCATGACAGCCCGCGCAGCCATATTGTTTGATTAAAGCAAAGCCCTTGTCTTTAAGATTCGGATCATCCATGAAGGATGCATCCTGATATTGCGGCGGCGAAGAAAGGGAGAACAGATATGTGGCAATGTCCCGGGAATCTGCTTCGGTCAGACGGAAGTTCGGCATCACCGTCATGTTCTGCACTTGCAGCTCGGCGCCGTCGTTCGGACATCGTGAATGCAGTTCCGTGTCGAAGACATAAGGCTTGCCGGCCTTGGCGTAGTCTTCCGCAGTCAGGTCGCGCTTCTCTTTTGGACAGTAGGGAGCAAAACGCTCGCGCGGGTTATGGATCCAGCGGACAATGTAGTCAAAATTCGCTTTCTCGCCAACCTTGGAAAGATTCGCTGCAAAGGCGCCACCCATTTGACTATCGCCTTCGCCGATGGAGTGACAGCCAAGACAGCCACGCGTTTCGAACAGCTCTTTGCCGCGCCCGGCATCTCCCCTTTGTTGAGCGGGAATCTTGCCGTCAAAGGCGTCCTGCCAAAGATACGCAGCGATTGCTTTAATTTGATCGCCGGCATCATTGTCGGCTTTCACTCCTGAGGGATCGCTTCTGTTTGCAAACCGCCAGAACGTGGGCATCTTGGTGCCGGGCCGGAAGTTTTGCGGATTCTCCAACCAGACCGGAACCCACTCTTTGCGTAACTTAAGCCGAATGTCTTTCAGATTCGGACCAACCTTCTTCTGATCCTGCATCAGGTACTTGGCTTGCAAATTCAACTGGTCGATCCGCGCTGCCAGCAAACTGTTTGACACCTTGAGACTTTCAGAGTTAGCCAGCATCTTTCGGGCATCTTCGTCATTTGTCCCCTCGGGCGGATTCTCGTCCTGGCGAATCTGCTTTTGGTTTGCCGTGATCTGATCTTCCATCTGACTGATACTCTGCCTGGTGTTGGACAAGGAATCCGTTTCCCGATCAAAGCCTTCATACCGGTGGCATCCTACGCAGCCACGCTGGTAGAAGAGGTCGCGTCCGAGATTCAAAGTTTCAGCGCCGAGAGTGACGCGATCTTTTGCATGGCACTGCTGACATCCGGCTTCAGTGTTTTCCTTTTCAAACATCGGCCACAGCCAGAATTTATTCTGACCGTGACTCTTCAATTCACTGGTAGTGGCACGGCCATTTCCCCAATGGCACCCTGAGCAACCGAATTTGTCGGGCTTATGAATGTCGAGCAGCTCTTTGTTGGGGTGGCTGACGAAAGCTCGCGCGAGGCTGTCAGGTTTCTTTCCTGGACCATCAGGCGCCATGTCTTCGGCCTTGATATTGAGCAACGAGCGAGCCCCAAGGTGGCAAACTTCACAGCGGTCTACGATATTGTATTCATTGACGCTGACCTGATGTCCGAGGATGGAATAATCAAAGCTGTTCAGCCCTTGTTTGGCTGTTTCAATCTGGCTCGGCGACAGTCCGAACAAATGGTTTTTCAAATAGTCATCGCGCTTCTTGTCCAACTCGGACGGTGTTTTCAACAGGGCGGCTTTTCGACCCAGTTTTTGCGCCTTCAAGTCACGTAGATCGTTGTAGGTCTTCTCCAGCGTGGGGTAGTCCATCCGCTGAACCTGCTTACGAGCAGGATTGTCGTCGGCAGGCATTTCCACCTCGACAATCTCTTTCTTTGTATTTTCGGCTTGCCTTCTGTAGCGGTCTTTGGCGCGGCTGTCGGCGATCTCGATGTTGTAGTTGATTACGGTCAGGCGGCCGCGTTGATTCTGAAAAGGATCGGTGACAGCATCAAGCTTGGCTTGGATCTGTTTCACCTCAGCGTCAATCTGCGCAGTTTCAGCCTTGACTTCGTCGTGAGCGGCGCGTGCCTGTTCATCGAGAGCCTGATATTCGGGACTCTCTTTTATTTCCTTCTCACTCTTGCCTGCCAGCGGTTTGATGCTGTCCAGAAAGCGGCGATAGCGGCTCACATATTCTCGCTGAATAGTCTTCCAGGGACGCTGGCCAAAAGCCTCGTCGTACAGCGCCCAGGCAAGTGAGCCAGTCAGGAGCAGCGCGCAAATCAACATCAGGCCGCTCGTCGAGCGACTGACGATGGGGTCTTTTGTCGGAACCTCAGGCTCTTTACGTACTAACGACTCAGCACGAGAGTCAGACACTCGATCGTCCCTCCGGACTTGTCAGATGTTGAACCACGGCGTTACCCAGACGTATTTGATGGTCAACGCCAGTCGCAGGATCAGTTTTACCGGCAATGCCAGCAGAACGCTGACCGCAAAAAACTGGAACGTCAGATATTGCAGGATGCTTGTCCGCGCCAGAATCTTCTGCTCGAACTCGTTTTTTGGAAAAAGACTTAGCGGCCGGAATGTGATCTTCTTGAAATCAACGGTCATCAACCAGTGAAAGAACAGTCCGCCAAGCACAAAAAAGCCGCTAACCACGATGAAGCCGAACAAGAACTTCCAGGGATTTGAAGACAGAAATCCCAAGTGGAGAGTCTTTCCGAGGCGGCTGGTAGCAATCCAGTCGTGCAAGTCGACGTTTTTATCAAAAACCACCGCGTTGTGGTCCCAGGTCTGTCCAGGCCAGAACCAGATCCAACCCGGGCCGCGAATAAAGGTGCCGATGAAGATCAGCATGATCCACATCAAAAAGCCCCAGCCAAACATACATAGGGCAAAGCGCCGTTGTCGCAGCGTGTAGTAACCGTTTCCCAGCGGGTTGGAATCAACATACGGAAAGACCATCAAACCGATCATGATGATGCTCGGCATCACGACACCGGCGATCCACGGATCGAAATAAACCAGCATTTCCTGAAGTCCAAGGAAATACCAGGGTGCCTTGGAAGGATTCATCGTCAGGTTTGGATTCGCAGGTTCTTCCAGTGGCGCGTTCAGCGTGATGGACCAGACAAATAAAATGACGGTCACGATCAGAGTCACCAGAAACTCAATGCGCACCAGGTAAGGCCAAACGTGAACCTCGCGCGCCCAACCCGGTCGCCACGGCTCGACTTTTCGGTGGTGAGTTTTGGCCAGCTTCGGATCAGCCTCGAGTTCGGCGATCAATTGATCGTTGGCCCGCGATTGTCTTATCCCCATCCAGGTAAAAAACGGCACCAGGAAAAGCATCGCCACGATCGGCACGTTGTCCGGAGCCGACGCGATGATCCACAACTGATGCCAGTCCTGGACAAAGAGCGCGGCCACGACTACGAGCAGCAGCAAGACTCCAAGGATCGTCCACTTGTTAATGAGTCTTCGCATCCGTTATTTTTTCTTAACCGCCTTCATCTCTGACTCGAGCACGACTGGCGCCGGGCCAGAAATTCCTCCATCCTTTCTGATTCGCCAGAAATGCACGGCCATGAAGATCGAAGCCACCAAGGGAATGCCGATGCAGTGCCAGATATACGAGCGCAACAAAGCATTCGAATCGACGATCGATCCCCCCAGCAGTCCGAAGCGAACGTCGTTGTAGGGCGTCATTCCCAGTTGCGCTCCGAACGGACCCTCGTGACCGAACATCGGCGTGGCTCGCGCCATATTCGTTCCCACCGTGACCGCCCAGAAACCGAGCTGGTCGTCAGGCAGCAGATAACCAGTGAACGAGAGCAGCAAGGTCAGCACCAGCAGGACCACGCCGACGCACCAGTTGAACTCGCGCGGCCGCTTGTACGAGCCGGTCAGAACAACGCGAAACATGTGCAGCCAGGTCGTGATCACCATCAGGTGCGCGGCCCAGCGATGCATGTTTCGCAGCAGCTTCCCGAAAGGGACATCGTGTTCCAGATAAAGAATATCGCGAAAAGCGTCGACCTTGGTCGGGTGGTAATAAAACATCAACAACACACCCGTGAACGTCAATACAATGAAGAGATAAAAAGTAATTCCACCCATGCCCCAGGTATATGGGTAACGCACTGCGTCGCGATTAATCTTTGCCGGATGAAGATGCAGAAACACATTCGAGAGAACCGCCAGCGAACGATTGCGGGGGTCTGAACGATCGTGTGAGACGCGGAAGATCGACTTCCAAAGTTGAGTATCCTGAGGGTCCTTGTAAGTCTTGGCTTCCTCAACTGCGCGCTCCTTTAACGCACCGCCGGTTTCACGCGCGCGCTCAATCAGACTGCCGCTCGCCGACTTGTCTCCGGTAGTCAGCTGCTTCGTCTCTTTTTGCTTCGAGTCCTCAGATTCCATGAAACCTCAACTAGCTCAAACGCTGAACCCGCGAGCTTTAAAACCGTTCAGACACTAGAGTGGAATGAACGCGCCGTCATCATCAAACTCGCTGCGCTCGCCTTTGGGCTGTTTAAATAGCTTTGCGATGTTGACGACGATCTGCCCTTCCGGATCTAGCTTGACCTCGGCGCGATCCATTGGACGAGGCGCCGGACCCTCAAAATTGACGCCTTCACTGTCGTAGCCACTCCCATGACATGGACATTTGAACTTATTTTCGCTGGCTCGCCAGTCGGGTGTGCATCCAAGGTGCGTGCAGCGGGCATAAATCACAAACATTCGGTCAGAAGTTTTATCCACCCAGACGCGGTACTGCTGTTGCCACTTAGTGTCTACGCCCAGTGAATAGTCAGCCGGAAACCCTACTTTGAAAACGCTTGAAGGTTCGGTTATCGAGCGCGGTAGAAAAAACCGGAGGAACATCAGAAAACAAGTGGTCAGAAAACCCGCAATGCTCGCCCAAACAATCCTGCGCCGCATTTTGTTGACGGGTGGGTCGCTCGCGCTCTCCACCACAGCACCGGAAGGTCGTGCGACGGCAGGAGGCGCGGCTGGAGCAGCCGGTTTCACCGCGGGGGGCTGCGCGGGAGTCACCGCAGGTTTGTCCGGGCTGGCTGTTGTGTGGCCGGGCAGCTCCTCTGTCTTACTATCCACCAGGCAATCCTCCGTCAGTAGAAATCCAGCGAACGTTATTGACTCCGTTCGCACAGGTACACTTCACCTTCTCAGTAGAGTGCCAATTATACAACTCCCCTTATTGCAGGGATCACTCTCTGCGAAGTGGCTCGAATTATTAGCGTAATCATTAAGACTGCCGTGCCAATAATATCTATAATCGGGCTCGGTAGCAGTATTTATAACCATTTCCTGTTTTAATGGTCAAGAGGATTTACAATTCCTTTGACTAAAAGGGTGGACTCAGCGTTTCTTTGCGACACCCTTTGCGTCCTTTGCGTTGAAAGAATTCTTAAAACGCAAAGAACGCCAAGGGATTTCGCAAAGTTACGCAAAAGCACTAAGGCGCGTCCACACATTTAGCCCACTACCTTTTGTTTACTCTGCTCGATTGGGCTAACTACATGTTGAAGGCGCACGTCACGATCTATTCCCGGCCAGACTGTCATCTGTGTGATGAAGCCAAAGAAGCGATTGAGGCCGCAAACTGCGCAGCAACCTTCGATCTTGAGGTCGTAAACATTGAAACCGACGCGGACCTCCTCCGTCGCTACCGCTATGATATTCCTGTGGTTACGATCAACGGTCAGGAGGCCTTCAAACATCGGGTGGACTCCCAGCAGTTCAGGAAAGCGATCGCGAGGCACATTCGCTGTCTTCGTCTAACAAAGTGACAAGTTTTTGTCTTTTTGAGCAGCTTTTTTTTTGCCGAGTAGACAAAGCGATCCACGAAATAACACGAAATGTTCCTCTATTTATTTCGTGTGATTTCGTGGATCATGTTTTAGGTTGGTTACGGCCACCAATCGCCTTTACCTACGCTGGTAAGTTCGCACGCTGGCTGCATTCTTCAATTGCCTGGAACAGCCGCAGCCGTTCGGGTTCAGCCTCAGCCTGGCGGTAGGCCATTACCAGCTCTTTCAAGTTCGCCAATTCTTTATACAAGCCGGCATTTTCGATCGGTGGAGTCAAATATGAGATTAGCTCGGCGTACGAGCGACGCTTGGCAATGGAACCCTCCGATGGATTATTCACACTGTAAAGATAGAGATTAGGCGTTTCGCCGATTAAGCGATCGGGCCAGCACGCTCCGGAAAGACCTACCTGCTTTCCAGGCATGAACTCCAGTGCTCCATGGGTACCTACATGAATGACCGCATCGGCGCGGAAGACTTTTTCGAGGTATGTGTAAAAAGCCAGGAAACCGTGATGCGGTCCGCCACTTCGGGCCATCATGAGCCTCATCGGATCCCCTTCGTATCCAAACGTCGGTTGCACGCCGACCAGCACATTGCCGAGCATCACTCCCTGAACCAGTATTTCCTGGCCAAAAGAATTGATCTTGCCCGGAGCCTTTCCCCATTCTCGTTCCGCTTCCTCAACATAGGGACACAGTTGACGATATTCGTCCACCTTCATTCGATATACGACATTCGCTGGAGTGCCGAAGCGTTCAGCGGTACCGCCCAACAAAAACTGTTGCAACGCGTCGACTGAGGGTGGGACATCAACCGAATAGCCTTCGGCTTTCAGTCTTTTCAACGTATCAAACACACTCGGAAAAACATCGAGGTCAGCCGCGGTGCCGATGTTTCCTTTGTTGGGTGGAAAACAAAAGAGCACCAGGGCGAGTTTCAGATGATCGCGCGGCGCCGTGCGCAGATAATTCCAGCGTTTTAGCCGTCGGGCTAGTCTGAAACAGCGATCATCCAGGGGGACTGGTTCGAAGCCTTGGGCGGGTATGCCTCCATAGATCAAAGGCTCGGTCGCTCCGTCAATTTCCGGAATGGCTATTTGCATTCCTGCCTGGACCGGGTTCAGCCCGGTTAGCGAGTTGGTCCAGGACTCAATCGTCTGCATATCCAAACTGACTATGGAATGATAAGGGCGATTGAGATTGAAGAGGAATCTTTCAGCAGCCTCACTATCATTCATCGCCGGGCCGCCAACAAAGCTGAAACCCGTTAACGAGAGCAGTTGGCTGACCCGCGAGTGCCCGCTGATTGTTTCTTTGTACTTTTTATTTTTTTTGCCTTCTGGCCTGACGAAAAACTTTTCGCAAGCCTCGCGATTGTCCATCAACGTGGACGTTGCCGGAATGACACTCATGCCCTGAGCCTCGATCGCTCGAATCAGCGCATCGTAGTGCCTGGTAGTTCTGCTCACCACTTGCGGTCGCATTAACAGCAGTCCGATCGTTTCTCCCGGATCCAGCGAAAGCCCTGGGCCGTGGCCGTTCGATTTTTTGGTCCTTGCCAAATACCATCGCTGATATTTTTCAAACGTTTCGAAAAGGTTCGGTGCATCAGGATGATAAATCGCCACGGACGGCATCGCCTGAGGTGTTTCGACTTTAAGCTTGCGCAGGCGCTCGTCGGGAACATATTCCCTGAGTGCATAGAGCAGCATGGCGCGAATATTTGCAGGCGTCGGCTGGAGGAAGTAGCAAAACAGAAACAGGTAGTTCTTCGCGTCCCGCAGTTTGCCCGTGGCCGGCACCAGCCTGAGAAAACCCGGCAATAAGTCAATCACTTTAAGGTATTGACCGTGATTGTTTCCTTTCCGGGCTGAACCCCGGCGGGCCTGTTTACCGACCCACGAACCTACGCTGCCCAGCAAACGCACGGTCTGCCGCGATGTCTTTCTGCGCCCAGGGGATGAAGTGCCAGACGTATCAACCGTGCCTTGAGCTTCTGCAGCTTTAGTCGTGAAATCGAGGCGTCCCATTCTGGTCCGTCGCATTAACTCGGGCATACAGTTGATAACTACTACGGCGCGGTGTTGTGCGCGATGCCGCTCAAGTGAGTCGAGCAAACGCGACGCGTTCTCACCGTCCATGACGTGAATGACAAACACGACATCGCTGTTTGCGAGGTCGCGCTCGACGACTTTCCATTCAGCGTCGCTGAGGGGTGCGCCAAAGTTATGAGCGGCAACCTGGAGTCCGAGCGAATAGACGCGATTAATCTCCCGCTCGGCACTCTTCAGCGGCCCCAACAGACTCGATCCAAC
>DASQPD010000037.1:0-10880 GCA_035644135.1 Pyrinomonadaceae bacterium | reverse complement strand
GATGGCCAGATGGTGCCGCTCTCGTCTTTGGTCACGACGCACAGAATTTCCGGCCCCGAATACACCAACCGCTTCAACGTCTATCGCGCGGCGCAGGTGATCGGCGGTGCTGCACCTGGCTATAGCTCAGGACAAGCAATGGCCGCGCTTGAGGAGGTGGCGAAGCAGACACTACCGCCCGAGATCAGTTACGACTGGGCCGACCTGTCATATCAGGAGCGCAAAGCTTCGGGAACAACGACAACGGTGTTCGGCCTGTCGCTGGTCTTCGTCTTCCTGATTCTGGCCGCGCTCTACGAGAGTTGGTCCCTGCCATTCTCGGTTCTGCTCACCGTCCCCGTAGCGGTCTTCGGTGCATTTCTTGGCATCTGGCTGCGCGGTTACGACCTTGGCGTCTATGCGCAGATCGGACTGATCGTGTTGATTGGCCTCGCGGCGAAAAACGCGATTCTGATCGTCGAATTTGCCAAGGCTGAATTAGAGAAGGGTCGCGACTTGATCGACGCGGCACTCGAAGGCGCGCGTCTTCGCCTGCGGCCGATTCTAATGACTTCGTTCGCTTTCATCTTAGGATCAGCGCCTCTTTGGATTGCGTCGGGCGCAGGCGCAGAAGCGCGTCGCATCCTCGGCACCGTCGTGATTGTCGGCATGTTGGCCGCGACATGTATCGCCATTTTCATTATCCCTTTGACATTCTATTTGGTTGAGAAGTTTACGATGCGCTTCAGCCGGAAGCATGACCACGAGATTGGTTCGCCAACTCCGGAGCCTGCTGCAGGAGATTGAGTGCGGATGCTTTGCACAAAAAGTAAAGACGTCACCAGTACAGTACCGCGAGCGAAGCGACCGGATGCCACACTCAATTTTCGCTGTGATTCTCACGATCGCTTTGTTCAGTGTGGCATCCGGTCGCTTCGCTCGCGGTACTGTACTGGCGGCTCGACAAATCCGACTCTTTGTGCAAAGCCAAGCGCGGATTGCCGATTTGAGATTGCCGATTACCAATTTGTCAATTTAGCGCGGAACAATTCACCGAACTGAGGATGGGTAATTGAGACCAGCAATGAAGAAGCACTGTCTAATCGCAACCATAGTTATTAGCCTACTCGTCAGCACGTCGCTGGGCCAAAAGAAATATCAGCGCCCGTTGGTGAAGACACCTGATACTTTTCGCGGCGCCGATAGCACGTCGGATCAGACCTCCATCGGCGACCTCAAGTGGTTCGAAGTTTTTAAAGATGAAGAGTTGCAGAAGCTAGTGCGGACGGCGTTGGTTCAAAACTACGACTTGCGTGCCGCAGTCGCGCGCATCAACGCCGCGCGTGCCAATCTCGGTCTGGCAAGGTCGGACCAATTCCCACAGTTTGCGGCCAGTGCTGATCTCACCACCACACGGGAGTCCAAAAACGGCCCGGTGGGGTTCGCCGGTCAGGGTGGTCGAACACGTAGTTTTGGCAGCGTTCTGTTGAGCCTGCTCACCTTTGAGTTGGATGTGTGGGGCCGATTGCGCCAGCAAACTAAGGCTGCGCGCGCGGAACTGCGAGCTTCCGAGGAAGACCGCAAAGCAGTGTTAACCACCGTCGTAGCGGATGTGGCCACCGGATATTTCAGTCTGCTTGAACTTGACGGCGAACTGGATATTGATAAGCGAACACTGGCTACACGACAAGATTCACTTCAACTTATAAGGGCACGTTACCAGGGTGGCGTCGCGAACTTGCTGGACGTTCGTCAAGCCGAAGAGCTGGTTTACGAGGCGTCGAAAACAATCCCCGATACCGAACGCGCAATTGCCCAGACTGAAAACCTGCTGAGTCTGCTCGTTGGCAATAACCCGGGAGCGATTCCCAGAGGTCGTCCGCTGACGCTACAAGAAGGATTACCGTCGGTGCCTCCTGGTTTGCCGTCGTCGCTGCTTGAGCGTAGGCCTGATATTCGCGCTGCCGAGGCCAATTTGGAAGCGCAGGGCGCTTTGGTCCGTGCGGCGAAAGCGGCTTACTTCCCCAGCATCAGCCTCACCGGACTCTTCGGATTTCAAAGTGGCAAGCTCTCAAATTTGTTCACGGGCGCAAGCGGCGCCTGGACATTCGTGCCCCAGATTACGCAGCCGATCTTCACCGCGGGCCGTTTGAAATCTAACGTTAAGTTTGCGAAGGCGCAACAAGAGTTTGCGCTGGTCCAGTACCAGCAGACAATTCAAAACGCGTTTCGCGAGGTGTCGGACGCCCTCGTCCAACATCAAAAGGTGAATGAGGTTCGCACGCAGCAGGAGATGCTGGTGACAACGCTGCGAGACCGTTCGAAACTAGCGCACCTGAGATATAAAGGCGGTGTTGATACGCTGCTCAATGCGCTCGATGCAGATCGTGAACTGTTTAATTCGGAGTTGGATCTTGCGCAGACGAAACGCAACGAATTGTTGTCGCTGGTCCAACTCTACAAAGCGCTCGGTGGCGGTTGGCAGCAGTAGCGAGGCTGCCAGCCGCTTCTCATCACGATTTCACGAAGCTCGTCGTGGAATCACGAACCGCGATCCTGCAAATCTCACCAAAATCTAAGAACTCTTTCTTGGAACGCCTGTTGCTTTACTCAAGTGGGAGAGAAATCATGGGTAGAGCAGTGGCGATCATTTCAACGTTAGCAAGGTAGTGGTGGTTCGAATGGGCGAAACTTTGATTGAAAACATCACTCTTGAAGTGGCGGACATCCAGGAGTCGGTCACGGTTAAGTCCGCTGGTGAAGGAGTTCAGACTGCGGAAGCCGCCTCAGCATGACAACTTGTACGCACCTTGAACAGTTCCGAATCGTCTCGCCGAAAACGCAAGGCTGTGAAGCGTGCCTACAAAGCGGCGAAGACTGGGTTCATCTGCGAATGTGTCTTAGCTGTGGTCATGTCGGGTGTTGCGATGATTCAAAAAACAAACATGCAACGGCGCACTTTTGCTCGACTCAGCATCCGGTCATTAAATCTCTTGAACCGGATGAAAGTTGGCGTTGGTGTTATATCGACGAACTGCTTGTTTCCGACGACGTTGACTCCGACGAGGCATCTAATGTTACTTCGTCAACTCAATCGTTGCCGCTGCCAAAACAAGCGTCGACGAATGGCCACACCCGAGGGATGTTCAAGTCAATTTGTCGGCGGGTGCGCAGGTGCGACAAGAAGAATCTGGAACCGTTGATTGAACTTGCTGTTGAGATTGCGCGTGAAGGTCGCGAAGGTCGCCGCATTGGCACACTTTTCACTTTTGGTGATGCCGACGCGGTGCTGAAACATTCCCGCCCGCTGATACTCGATCCACTTGCAGGGCACACTGAGAAAGAGCGACAAATACGAGATGTAAATCTGCGAGGCACAATCAAGGAACTCGCGCAACTCGATGGAGCTTTTGTGGTGTCAGACCAAGGCATCGTGGTTTCGGCATGTCGTTATCTCGATGCTATGGCTTCAGACGTGGTGTTGTCCTACGGCATGGCCAGTCGTCATCTGGCCGGCGCTTCGATCTCTCAAGTTACTGATGCGGTAGCGATCGTGGTCTCGGAAAGCTCGATGGTAAGAGTCTTCGACGACGGAAAATTAGTCGCGGAAATAATTCCTGAATTGTGGCTGATGGATCATTACAATGTGCAACTGTCGAGACCTTACGAAGAAGAGCACGTGGGTGATTTGGCCGTGCTTACAGCTAAGGGATGATTACTGACGACTGCCCGAGATTTGCTTTCATATTATCAGTCCGGCACATAGCTTTTATCCTTTCAGCCTCGTCCACGAGCTCGACTACTTTCTTTACGAACCAGTTCAGACCTGGTTTCAGACTCCATTATTGACGGCGAGCTTACCCACGTAGCACCGCACCGGGAGGTTGGAAAGTTTGAATGAGCGGCGCCAAAAGTAAAAATTGTGAAAACTGATGTGCGCGTATTGTGCGCGCGAGAAATTCTTACACGCTTTTTGCTATCGCTAAGTTATTGAAAAGAATGGTGGCCAGGGACGGAATCGAACCGCCGACGCCGGCCTTTTCAGGGCCGCCTACCGAATCGCTGAAGTGGTTTGAAATGAATGGATTTAACTGAAGTTAAAGAGCTTTCGCGAATGGCTCTTTAGGATACTGTAGGACGATTTGGGCTAGTTTAGGGTCTTCGATGTACGCGTATTGTACGCGCGGGGCCAACCTAAGAGGACGAGAAACATCGTCCCTAACGACCTACGTAAGCGAGAGCTGACCATATTATTAACCTAGCGGCAACGTTGCGCTTGAGCGGCTCGCCAACGCAACTAACGATAAAGCTTACTTACCGGCGAGTCCGCTGCAAGCGCTTCGTTAGATTTCGCCCTCCGCTTCAATTACATTAGTTGCGGCTTCATCATCCAGCCAAAATTTCACCTCAACGGCTGAGTCATCGGCGACGATTGTAATTCTGCCACCCTTAAAAATGTCGTTTACCAAAAAGCTTTCAAGCGATGGTGCATAGAAGATGCTATCTCGACCGTACATCGAAAGGACAGGAGCTTCTGCACACTGATCCACCACGAAGAATCTATGGCTTACAATCGGCATGATTCGAGGGATTTTATTCTCTTCGATGAATTCAGGTGTTACGCCGAACTCCTCATGTACCCATTTGATTGTTTCCTTCACGGTAGTTAAATCTCTGGGATAAGAATAATAGCCAGACGCACACCGATACGGTTCTCCACACTCCCCATAGATATTTATGGTTGGTAGGTCTGTGCCATTCATTTGCCTCAAGTAGAGTTTGTAAACCTCTCGAAAAGAGAAGCCCATCTCTTTTTCATACTCGGCAATCTGTTCGTCGGATAAGCCAGGCAACCATTTCGTCGCTTTTTGGATTTGAAATCCGAAAATGCCTCGGTTGATTTCGATAGTCTCCCAATATCTTTCGCTCATCTCCTTCAACCAAGGGAAGAACTTATCAGGATTATTTGGTGGGTGTATATTTTCGAGATCCATACCGAGAAAGAAATCTAACGATCCTGTTCAGCGGGCGGCGCGAATCCATTCAAGCTGGAAAGAAGCAATCAACTTGCGCGATGAGCTGTCGCCGCTCCGCTGCAACAGGTCGTTAGCCCGCGCACTCCCAGGTAAAGCCCCCTCCGCTTCCCGCCTTCGACCCGAAGTAAGCCTCCTCCCAAATGTTAGTCCGATTCTCATTTGCCGGATCGATACTCAGCCGGAACCGTTTCTTCAACACTCGGGCGTCCGCCGGGAACCTTCGCCATTTATCACCCACCTGGTAGTAGATTACGTCGCAAGCATCTGGCTGCGCGAGATCAATCGCCTCTCTTATTTGATGTCGCACCACAATGAGTGCCCGAGCCTTGTACGGGGCGTACCCCGAAGTCCCCCAGCCTATAACGCGCAACGTTCCTTTTAAGCCGATTGCAAGGAGGCGATTGAAATCTTCATCGGTAAGGTAAAACTGATTCCAAAGACCAACATCCTCGATCTCCAACCCATCTGGTCGGAGATTAATTGAATGAGGGCACTGAAGGACGACTGTTTCTCCTCCTCAGGTATTTCAAGAAGTTGCCTCAGTCTGGGATCGTCACTCCGCATTTCCTCGATGGTAAATGAGCATTCGCACTCTGAACCTTCATCCATAGCAGATCCTCCACATCAAGAAGCGGGCTAACGCTAAGGTTCACCGGCGCCGCGCGACGGCGCTCGAAGGAACGGAACAGAGTGGATGCGCGGCGTCCGGTGCAACCGCTAGTTGGGCGGCGTCCCACCGCGCCTGCGGTTACGACCCGTCCGACGCTGCCGTGGGCGGCCACGCGCCGATCCGCTGCCGCAACGCAACGATCTTGCCAAGGTGATATGCGTTATGTACCGCCACACTGTTCAGCTCGTCGGCCATTGTCACGCCCGGCTCTACCTCGAGCGCCAACCGCTCAGGCGCCTGCCCCATCGCTGCCGCAGCGCGAGCGCCGTCCAGGAACACTCGCACCAAGTCGTGCCATTGGTGCTCGTGCTCCGGCGCCGCGCTCGGGTACACGTCGCCGGCCGGGTCGCCCGGCTCGATGACACTCTGCTGGTACGCCACAACGTGCCACAGCTCCTCGTAGATCGAGTGCGACGCGCCGTCCGGACATAGCGTGACTTGCTCGAGCGTTAGCCCGGACAGCAGGTGGGCTCGCGCGGGAAACTCGCCGACCAGAAACAGATGTTCCAGGACATGCATCGCATCGCTCCTTTTCTCCCTATGTTCGTCACTGCAACACGGTAGCCGCCCAACGCTTGAGTTGACGCGGCGGCGCGAACTCAATCAAGCCTCGCCGGACCAGTAGTGATGCGAAACACGCTCCCGCAGCTCGCGTCCAACGATTTGTTGCGCCCGCTGAACCAAGAATTTCAATTTCGGGTTCACGCGTCGCAGCAACGTCGATGATCTGATTCAAGGTCACGACCTCATAATGAGTGTAACCATCGAGTGTTTCAATGAGCCCGCCGCCGGACGCAGCAATGTAATCGAGAAACCGCGATTTGGAATAGGTGCGAAACACCGTGCCGGCGAACTGTTCGCCAGGATCAGAGCCTGCGCAGGTTTCGTTCGTCACGCAATACGCCACGTAATTTTTGAAGATGATTTTGTATTTAATGCACGTCTCGTAAGACACAATTGCGCCGTAGGCCGAGGCATTTTCAAATGTTTCGAGTTGGCCGCCTTGAATTTTGGCTTCATCGATAATCACACACAACTCTAGGTCACTCTCCTCGTAAAGCCGGTCGAGCTAAAGCCATTTGTGCGAATTGATTTGATCGACGAGGTTAGTGAGCAACATAACGCTGGCCTTCAGCTGCGGCGAGCGAACACCATTCAAGCAACCATCGAATAAGACTGTTTGAGAAGCATGCTATCGAGCCGTCCGGTGCAACAGCTTGTTATGCACCCGGTGTCTAGTCAGTCAGTCTATCGGCTCAATGACGAAATTCCAAAGTTGCATTTGGCCACTCTTGGATCGAGTTAAGGTGATTGTTTCCTTCCCATGTCCTCGGTCAAACTCGAGATCGAAGATTAACACGTGTTTCGCTCCAACGTTCGAATCGAAACCGGATTGATAGGCAATCGGAGTCGCCTTTTTCAGCGGACCAGTCGCGTCGAAAGTTTGGTGCATTGCGGCGACAAACTTTGATTCGTCCCCTTCTTTCTTGAAGCTATCCCCAGACTCTCGATATATGGATTGAAATCCTGGGCCTTCTGCAGCGAATGGATTCGTTCGGCGGCTCTCTCGGCGTCAAGGCTGTCCTTCTGAACGTTACAGCTCAAGGAAAGAAGAATGGTCGTAGCGAATATTATTTGAGCCAGACGCATGGTTTTCAATAGAGGAAGGTGCATAACGCTCACGTTGACCGGGCGGCGCGATTAGAAGGACGTTGGAGGAAACAGGCTACTTGAGAAACGCGCCACCGCCGCTCCGGTCCAAGTTGTTTCGCGCGACAACAATCCTTAATTTGTTAGGCGCGCCGCAATTTTACAACTTTAAGCAGATGACTTGCCCCACCATGTGCTGCTCCGGTTCAACCTTTACCCCCGCTGGATTTCAAGTGGGAAGACAGTGTCCATGATGGACGCCCCGCCGTCCACGTGAATGATCTGACCTGTAATGAAGCCGGCCTCCTCCATGCACATGAGCGTCACGGCGTTGCCGATGTCTTCCGGGGTCCCGAGCCGTCTCATCGGCGTCCACCCGCCCTCGTGCCAGGCTCGCGTGGCGTCCTGGATGTCTTGCGGCAGAGAGCGCAAGACACCACCCTCGACTACATTGGGCGGGCCGAAGACGCCGCCGGGGCTGATGCCGTTGACGGTGATACGGCGCGGGGCCAAGGCCACGGCGAAGTAGCGCACCAGCGATTCGAGCGCGGCCTTCGCGGACCCCATCGCCACCCACGGCTGCCAACTCCCGGTGCGGCCGCCGGGCGAGTAGGTGATGGCAATGACCCTGCCCTCATCACTCATCAGACGGGCCGCCTCCCGCGCCCCCAGCAGGAACGCCTTGGCCTGCGAATCCATGGCCATGTCCCACTGCTCCGGCGTGATCTCCAGCGGCTTCTGGTAGAAGGTGGGGAGATCAGTTCGCGCGTTGCTCACGAAGATCTCGAGCCTGCCGAACTCGTCCCGAACCTTCTCGAACATGCGGCTGATGTCGTCGGGGCGTGAGACATCGGCTTGGATGAGAAAACCATCGGAGCCCCGCTCTTTGACCTTCGCGAGGGTATCCTTGGCGGCGGCCTCATTCTGGAAATAGTTAATGGCCACCCTGACACCCTTCTCCGCCAGCATCAGAGCGATCCCGCGGCCGATTCCGCGCGAGCTTCCGGTGATCAGGGCGTGTTTCCCATCGAGTAACATGTCAGCCTCCTTTCTGTACGCGGAAAAAGTCAGGCGAGGTGATCAGTAAGGCGCTTCTATACTAAATCTGGAGGGCGAGTCAATAGTGATTCGGCTCACAATTCACTGCATGTATGCTTCATTCAACCGAGCGCCTAACGTCGCGCTTCAGCGGCTCGCCCACGCAATTTAACAAAGAGGCCGCTCACCGGCGAGTCCGCTGCAAGCGCTTGTTATGCTACGCGTAACGAAAGACATTTTACATCCCATTGGTATGTAGCGCCTCGCTAACTTCAATCCATGATCGACGACTCAAGGAACGGCTTAGAGATTTTGATAATCTTATCTCTCGGGCTTTGACTCACCTTATTCTCAGGCTCGCCGACCGGCTCGAACTCCACGTCAACTTTGATGTACGGGCAATCACGGTAAACGTAACGCCGCCACGTCCTCGTTGAGATACCGCCTTCTTCTTTGAACACTCTAAGGAGATCAACCCTCGTCATGCCAACCTTGACGCTTTCGATCTCTTTGAGGCTTTTCGCAATCCATTCCGTATGCTCATCTGTCCCGCAAGACTCCGAGGAAGGCAAGATCGCGGCAGCGGAAACAAAAGTGACAACACCAAATGCGAGTAGCGATATGAGCGTTTTCATGTTCGTGACCACATTCCTCAATCAATGGTGTGAGCAGCATAACGCTGCGCTTGAGCGGCTCGCCCACGCAACTTAACAAAGAGGCCCGCTCATGGCGAGTCCGCTCCAAGCGCTTGTTATGCTGCGCTGACTCACCAACGGGCATCCCCTACAGAAGAGACCAGTTCGAGCCAGACCCAGCCCTCCTTCGCATTATAGGCACGTATGGCAACACTTGGTGGCAATTCAGACTCATCCGGGCAATTTAAGTTTCCGCTGCTGGAGATGCCCGCGATTGACTCTGTCGTCTCGCACAGAACGCGTCTATCCGAGGGTCTATAGAATTGAAGCACTATTTTCGCTGAGGAAGGCTCAGAGAGTAAACCGATACAATGCCTTGCTGGCGTAAGATCAACGAGCCTAACTCCCAATCTTTCATTCTCAGTCGATTGGCCCTTTTCCAACAAAAAGGAACCGATTGTGAGGATCGTACTAGTGCTGGAGGACTGCTTCTTCCATCCCTGGACTCGTGGACGACTCGGCAGATCATAGTAGTAAGTCCGGCAACAACCAGAGCTGACTAAGGCGAGAGCAATCATAAAAATAGTCAAGCTCGTTTCCATACCCAAGACTCGGGACGATTGAGATAGCAGCATAACGATCGAATTCACCGGGCGCGGGCGAACAGCATTCAAGCAGCGATCTCAGGAACGAGTTTGAGAACCGCGCTATCCCGCGCTTCGGTGCAATGAGTTGTTATGCGGCGCGGACTTCTACATATTCAACGCTGGAAGATGGTGGAGGAACTGGTTGTCCGTCTTCACGCAGGCCCTCGATGTGGAATTCGATAGCTTCTTGAATTAGGGCCAGCACTTCTTCCCTTGTATCGGCAACGGCAACACACCCCGGCAAATCAGGAACATGCGCCCCAAAGCTATTTTCACCCTCTTCGACGACGACGGCATATCTCATTTATTAGGTCCCTTCTCCGGCTTCAACCCCGCCTGCTTCAGGATACTATTGAGAGTTCCACGCGGCATATCAACGCTACGCTTACCGGATACCGTAACTGTACCAAGTTTGGTTGGATGCTTAAACTGACGATGACTTCCTCTGGTTCTTGCCAAATACCAGCCATCGTCTTCAAGAAGCTTGAGTACCTCGAGCACTTTCACGTGAAGAATAATAAGGTGTTTTCATAAATGAGAGGAAGCCGCATAACGCTCACGTTGACCGGGCGGCGCGATTAGAAGGACGTTGGATGAAACAAGCTACTTGAGAAACGCGCTACCGCCGCTCCGGTCCAACGTGTTGTTATCTGGCGGGGCCGGAAGCCGAAAACGGTCAACATCAATATCAACAAAAGAAGCCACGCTCCAAATGCACACAATCCCAGCCCCATCGCGATTCTCTGGCGCGGCCTCACCCAAGCGAAGCCTGCAGTGACGAGGCCAAGCGGTTCCACTGGTTCCAAGCGCAAGATTTATCCACGGTGGTAGTCCTGTGGCGAAATATGCTAACAGGATGTAAATCCCACGATAGCTAACGTAGACGCCAACCACCGCGATTACTATCAAGAGCCAAGTAATGCTGCGTTTTAGAATCGAATGGCACATAGGAGAATCAGAGCCAGATAACTCCCGAATTAACCGGGCGGGAAGAATTGCCGAGCAGCATCCAAGTTGACGATGACATTCAAGCTGATTCCGCTCCGGTTGAATGAGTTGTTATGCTCGCGCTTCCGCTCAGGAGCCTACCCCGGGCGCAGATAACACGCCTAACTGTTGCATCAGTCCCAAAGCGTCCATCAATATTCGCGTCTCCTTGATCTTTCCGCTCTCCAAGCGATCAATTACCATCCCCCAAACCGACACTTGGCGCCCCGTGGCATGA
>DASQPD010000036.1:0-18129 GCA_035644135.1 Pyrinomonadaceae bacterium | reverse complement strand
TTCAAGAGGTCGCGCAGTTCCAGCTCGACCAGCTCCAGCAGCTCCGGGTCATCGACCAGGTCCACCTTATTGAGGAAGACCACGATCGCCGGCACGTTCACCTGCCGCGCGAGCAGGATGTGCTCGCGCGTCTGCGGCATCGGGCCGTCCACGGCCGAAACCACGAGGATCGCGCCGTCCATCTGCGCGGCGCCGGTGATCATGTTCTTCACATAGTCGGCGTGCCCCGGGCAGTCGACGTGGGCGTAATGCCGCTCGGTCGTCGAGTACTCGACGTGGCTCGTCGCGATGGTCAGAATCTTGGTCGCGTCGCGGCGGCCCTGCGACTCCGACGCCTTCGCCACCTGATCGTAGCTGATGTAGGTCGCGAGGCCCTTGTCGGCCGAGACCTTCGTCAGCGCCGCGGTCAGCGTCGTCTTGCCGTGGTCCACGTGGCCGATCGTGCCGACGTTCACGTGGGGCTTGTTCCGTTCGAACTTCGCCTTTGCCATTGCTCTCGTATTCCTTGATGAGTGTTCGCTTCAGTAACAATTCGTCGTTCCCAGAGCTCGCGACCGGGATTGAACCGGTGACCTCGTCCTTACCAAGGACGCGCTCTACCGACTGAGCTACGCGAGCGTCCGACAGAGCGGGCGACGGGGCTCGAACCCGTGACCCTCAGCTTGGAAGGCTGATGCTCTACCAACTGAGCTACACCCGCCCAAGAATTTCGAATTTAGAATTGCGAATTTTGTCCCTTAGCAGCAACTGTTGCTCACGCGGGCAATTCGTCAATTCCAAATTCGCAATTCTAAATTCTAAATTCTGCCTCCTGGTGCAGGGGGCAGGATTCGAACCTGCGTAGGGCGTGAGCCCGCCGGGTTTACAGCCCGGTGCCATTAACCACTCGACCACCCCTGCATGTAGTTATCGGCAGTTGCTGGAGCCGGCGAAGGGACTTGAACCCCCGACCCTCTGATTACAAATCAGATGCTCTACCAACTGAGCTACGCCGGCCTGCTACAGTGTGCAAATAGCGCATTCCGACAAAATGCGGATACTACCAACACGATTGTCAAAACGCAAGCGACTGAGTTACTTGAGTGAGCCTAACACTGGCGTAAAACCCGAAAAAGAATATCGTTGACTCTCTCAGAGACGAACAAGTAAGATTCAGGTTGCCCTACCCTCGGCGATTGGCCGGGGCCCCATCCCAGACGGTCGCCGTCAACGTTCTCCAGTCCCATTGGTTTATTTCAAAAACCTGCCACTTTTGATCGGAAAAAAGGAGATTTAGGATGCTCGACACTCCCTTCGGACGTAGAAATGTCTTCTCCCGCGCCAGATGCCTGATGGCCTTACTAGCTGTCAGCATGTGCCTCTCCCTGCAGGCGAATGGACAGACCAGTCCTCAAACTCGGAAACTGGCGCCACAAGTCGAATTGCCAACCGCGCCCGTAGATATCGGTGTCGGCAGAACGAATCTCGAGTGTGCGGGCTATTTTCGCCTGCCTCCGCTTTACGGTCTGCCACAGATCGTCGGTGGTGAACAGGAACAGGAAAAGCGCGTCTATGCCACAGGAGACATCGTCTATATCGATGCCGGATCGCAACAGGGCATCAAGGAAGGACAAGAATTTCACGTCATTCGGCCGCGTGGCTGGGTGGAACGCGTTTATCGAAAGAAAAAAGGCAATCTTGGAGTTTTCGTGCAGGAAATCGGTCAACTTCGAGTAATTCGAGTCAAAGACAGGGTCTCTGTCGCACAAGTAAGTTTTGCCTGCGACCCACTGTTGCTCGGCGACCTTCTTACCGGCCTTCCCGATCGGGTTTCACCCACCGCGCGGGCCGAGATAACGATCGACCGCTTTACCGATCCCAACAATAAGCCGACGGGGCGGCTGATGATGGCCAGGGACGGACGTGAGATGGTGACTGTCGGGGATCTGGTATATGTGGACATCGGCGCGGAGGACCAGGCAGTTGCTGGCGACATGCTAACGATCTACCGGAAAGTGGGCACTGGAAATCTGGGTGTGATCAAAAATGAAGAGCTGGCGCGGCGATCCGATCGAGGATTCGGCAGCGAAAAATACCGTGGCGGCACCTTTTCCCAGGAGGCGCAACGCTCCAAAGACGTTAAGGACGAACCTGGCCAGTACCGGCACAGCCCAATCAAGACTACCGAAATCAAAAAGAAGCGACCCGAAATGCCGCGAAAGGTCGTCGGCGAAGCGATGATCATAAACGTGCAGGTGCGGACCGCCACAGCAATCATCATGCGAACTGCTCAGGAAGTTCACACGGGAGACTTTGTCGAAATAAAGTAATTTCTGTTTAAGCTGAAATCCTTTATTCTTCGGCCTTAAGGTATCTAAACCCATTGCAAGCAATGGTCTCTTTGTACCCAATGCTTCAAGTGGCCTCATTTCATCGTCACTGTTTCAAGCTCCACTGGTAAGAGAACTTCAGAGTTGCAGCAAGCATTCACACCGAGCGGGTGCTTAACTGAGTCCTCTTATATCGTGATGTACGGAGGCGCAGAGTGATGCATAGCATCTCAACCACTTATAGCAACAGTTACAAACCTTAAGCAACAGTCGGTTCCTGAAGGCATTGAGCCGGGTGTGCTCCAGGTTCGGAAGCACCCCACGCAGATGTCTGAAGTGGAGATAAACCTTATCGAGTCGAAGCTTCACACCTACGCTGACTATGCACTGGCACCGCACGCAAGACAACGCAAGCTTGAGAAGGGTGTAGCAGAGCAAGAGATACAACAAGCGCTGCGGTACGGAAAGCTGGTCGAAGTA
The DNA here is from genome assembly GCA_035644135.1 of Pyrinomonadaceae bacterium. Classification (GTDB taxonomy): domain Bacteria; phylum Acidobacteriota; class Blastocatellia; order Pyrinomonadales; family Pyrinomonadaceae; genus PSRF01. The sequence goes on along the minus strand of DASQPD010000036.1, from coordinate 15,340 downwards.
CACAACAACGTGCCGGGTGATGTTCGTGCTCTGGTTGAGTTGAAGCGCAAGAAGAAAGAGTCAACGGCAGTGGTTATTAGTCTGTGCAGCGGTGAGGTGCGAACCGTGTGGCGCAACGACAAACGGTGACAACCACTCTACCCTAAACATCGACAACTACAGGTGGAACGTAAACCTGGGCCAGGTATTAGTGCCCTGCTGAGATTACCAAAGAATCCAAACCGGGACTGGTATCATCTTCTTGCCCAGGGGAGACAATATAAGATTTCTTCTGAGCTTTGAAGACAAGGAAAACCTATTTGAAAAGAAGCCAGCTACTAACTTTGGCCAAGACTTTCATCAAAGCGTACAAGAAAGCTAATTGAAATGCCGGCGTGCCGGCCCGGTCGCTCGCTCCTCGGTTCTGAAATTGGCCGTGTTGCGCGTCTTCAGCGCTCTGATCCAATTGTTGCTTTCCAGGGCCGTTGGCCCGCCCATGCTATTACACTCCCGCGCCCTTGGCACTCCAAACAGACCTATTCGGACACATCTACGACGCGGAGGGGCACTTCGGCTATCTGAGTCTAATCACGCGCCACCGCAACCTTCGCTGCTTTTATGTCCCGGTCTTCGGCTCGACCGGCGAGCACAGAACGACGGAACGATCGAAAATAACCGTACATGGAAAGGCAGGAAGAAATTACCACCAGCCAAAGCATGGCGCGGCCAATAGTGTAGAGCAGAACCTGCCAATCGTTCCCCGTCATGGGTGCGTTACCAAGCAAGTGTTGCCAGGCAGCTCGGAGCTCCGGCACTGACCAGAATTCTATCGCTGGAAAAGGTTTGCCGAAATTCGCCACCGGAGGTTTTCCAGCGACGCTCGAAGCAATCAACAGGGCTACCGTCGCAACCTGCGCCACCATCTTTAGTTTTCCCATCTTTGACGCAGAGATAATTACCCCTTCAGTGGCCGCAATCGAGCGTAACCCAGTAACGGCAAACTCTCGTCCGATGATGATCACCACAGCCCAGGCCGGAGCGAGTTGATTTTCGACCAGGGAAATAAGAGCTGCTGAAATGAGGAGCTTGTCGGCAACCGGATCCAGCAGTTGACCCAGACGAGTTACCTGATCGCGGCTGCGAGCAAAGTGGCCATCCAAAAAATCGGTGAGAGCAGCGCCCAGAAACATCACCACCCCGAGGATGTGACGCGGCAGGCCAAACCAGCTCTCCGAGAACGGCGTCAGGAGAACGACCACCAGCAAAGGGACGATGAAAATACGGAGCAGCGTTAGAGAGTTAGGAAGATTCACGGATTACCGCCGAAGTGACGAACCACGAAGCATTACGCGAATTATTGACGAGTGTAGGACTCGGGTAGAAAGCGAGTCAAGACAATACTAGAATTCTTGCTAAGGCCCGCGGGGAGATATTTTGGGCGCGACGGTCTGATAATGAAGCATGTACAAAGCATTCTGAAAGATGGCCAAACAGGAACCTTGGGGTTAGCATCAGCGTATCTTCGCAAAATAGATTTGGAGCAGAGTGATGTTTTGTCCGCAATGTGGTTCCACGCAAAATGACGAGTTGAAGTTCTGCACGGTCTGCGGGGCAAATTTGTATGCGGTACGTCAAGTCGTAGCTACCCGGGAAGCTGGTGAGAAGTTCGACCGGAGTAAAACCTGGCTCGCGGAGATGTTTCTCTCTGGAGAGGAAGCTGTACGACGACAGGCAGAGATCGAACGTTTACAGGGACTCACACCTGAGGTTAAACGGTACAACGAAATCAAGGCTGGAGTGATCACGAGCAGCGTCGGTATCGGTTTATCTGTCTTTCTATATGCCTTGATGCATGGGATCATTCTCAGCGGCAACGTCACACCGGGTGCTGCTGAAATCCTCAGCCGCATATGGATAGCCGGAATAATTCCTGTGATGGTGGGTCTTGCGCTCATTATAAATGGCGTAGTTGTCAGCAAGAGACTGATAGACATCACGCAGCGTTCTGCTGAGAAGGGTGCGAACACGAACAGTCTGACTGGCGCAACCGATCCTCGTGCGTTACGTCCTGCCAATACTGCTGAATTCATCCCTCCCGACTTCAGCGTCACCGAAGGCACCACCAAACACCTCTCGAACTCCGAACAGAAGCAATAGTTCTATGCTGCTGAAATCGCGAAAATCCTTCAGATGATTTTCGTGTGTTTTCGTGTAATATCCCAACGCCCAGAATCCTCTGCTTGCCCTCTGATTATCGCTCCGCTAGAATCAGGGATTCCCCGCCACACAAGATTCGCCGCTGTGGCGGTATCCATCAAATTGAAGTCATGGCTATCGATCGCATCACAGTAAGAGGCGCCCGCCAGCATAACCTCAAGAATATCAACGTAGAAATTCCGCGCGATCGTTTCACCGTCATTACCGGGCTCTCGGGTTCGGGCAAATCTTCCCTGGCTTTTGACACCATCTACGCTGAAGGGCAGCGACGCTATGTCGAATCTCTTTCGGCCTATGCCCGTCAGTTTCTGGATCAACTGGAGAAGCCCGATGTTGATTCTGTAGATGGGCTTTCGCCGGCAATCTCAATCGAGCAAAAAACCGTGTCGCGCAGTCCCCGTTCCACCGTCGGAACTGTAACGGAGATTTACGATTACATGCGTTTGCTGTTCTCGTCGATTGGACAACCGCACTGCCATGTTTGTGGCGCACCGATTACTCGACAAAGCGTGGAGCAGATTGTGCAAAACGTCCTGGCGCTTCCGGAGGGCGAGCGGGTCATGATTCTGGCCCCCATCGTTCGCGGACGGAAGGGCGAATTCCGTAAGGAACTCGAAAAACTGGCAAAGGATGGGTTCTTGCGCGCACGAGTCGATGGCGAATTGCTATCACTCGACGAGCAGATAAAGCTCGATAGAAGGCGGAACCACACCATCGAAGCGGTAGTCGACCGTCTATTGATCAAATCAGGAATTGCTGAGCGTTTGACAGAGTCCATTCGAACGGCTCTGAAGCTGACGACTGGCGCAGTACTCGTTTCGGTGGTTGACGGCGAAGAGAAACTCTATTCCGAACGAATGGCGTGTGTGAACTGCGGCATTAATGTGCCGCCACTCGAGCCGCGCTCCTTTTCTTTCAACTCGGCCTACGGCGCGTGCAAACGTTGTCACGGATTAGGCTCGGTGTTAGAGGTTGACCGGGGAAAACTGATTCCTGATGCGACCCTGCCTGCGGAAAAACTTTCCTTTATGGGGCCCGCCGATCGCCAGGGTTCGGCTTATCTCAAGAGCGCGCTGCAAGCAATTGTCAAACACTTCAATGGCAGCTTAAAGACCCCTTTTGTTGATCTAGCGAAAGAGGTTTGCGACGGCTTTTTGAATGGAGTCAGCGGCCGGCTGAAGTTCACGCAGGGTTTGTATTCATACGAAAGTCAATGGAAAGGCGCGCTTCGCTGGTTGAGAGATCGGTTGAACGAGGCGCCGTCTGAAAGCGTTCGTTTGGCTTTGGAGGAACTTGTCTCGCCCATCGCATGTCCCGATTGCAAAGGACGACGATTGCGCTCTGATTCGCTGGCCGTGCGGCTGGGCGGGCACGGCATAGCTGACTACACTGCCCTGCCGATTGAGGATGCGGTGGAAGCCTTCGATGAGATCAAACTCAACGCTCGCGAGGAGCAGATTGCCGGTTCGATCTTGCGCGAGATCAAGAACAGGTTGCGGTTCCTGCAACAGGTAGGACTGGGTTATCTAACACTCGATCGGTCGTCCTCAACGCTGTCAGGAGGCGAGGGTCAACGTATACGCCTGGCAACTCAGATTGGCTCGCAGCTCCGGGGTGTCCTTTACGTTCTGGACGAACCCTCAATTGGACTCCACCCCAAAGACAATCAGAGGCTTTTGGAAACGCTCGCAGCATTGCGCGATCTGGGCAATACGGTTTTGGTCGTCGAGCACGACGAAGAGACGATCCGGCGAGCAGATTACGTTGTCGACCTTGGCCCCGGCGCCGGCGCGCACGGCGGAGAGGTGGTTGCCATTGGAACAGCCGAGGAGGTCGCGAGTAATCCCAACTCGATTACCGGACTTTACATCCGCGGTTTGAAGAAGATCGAAGTGCCCAAAGAGCGCCGGTCGCCCAACGGCAAGTACCTGACCATTCACGGCGCGCGAGCAAACAATCTGAAAGAGATTGATGTTTCGTTCCCGCTTGGGTTGCTGACGGTTATCACAGGTGTGTCCGGTTCCGGAAAATCAACCCTGGTTGGCGATATTCTGTACCGCGCGTTGGCACGTCATCTTTATGGCTCACTTCCAGAGCCGGGGCCCTATACCGCAATCGAAGGCCTTGAACACATCGACAAGGTAATTGAGATTGACCAATCGGCGATCGGCCGAACGCCACGCTCAAATCCGGCAACCTACACGGGCCTGTTCACTCCCATACGTGAACTCTATGCCATGTTACCCGAGTCACGTGAGCGCGGTTACAAGCCGGGACGATTCTCGTTCAACGTCAAAGGCGGGCGTTGCGAGGCTTGTGAAGGCGACGGCATGAAGCGCATCGAGATGAATTTTCTGCCGGATGTTTATGTGCTCTGTGATATTTGTCGCGGTGCTCGCTACAACCGCGAAACGCTCGCGGTGAAATACAAAGGAAAGTCGATTGCGGAACTGCTTGATACAACGGTCGAGGAGGCGCTGCCGTTGCTGGAAAATATCCCGCAGATTCAACAGAAGCTTCAAACGCTGCTGGATGTTGGTCTCGGATACATCAAACTCGGGCAATCCGCCACAACTCTGTCAGGCGGAGAAGCTCAGCGAATAAAACTTGCAAAGGAGCTTTCGAAGCGCGCCACCGGGAGAACGATTTACATTCTTGATGAACCAACGACGGGCCTGCACTTTGCAGACGTTCACAAACTCCTTGATGTGCTGCAACGATTGGTTTCGCTGGGCAATACTGTGCTGGTAATCGAGCACAATTTGGATGTGATTAAGAGCGCAGACCATATCATCGATCTGGGGCCGGAAGGCGGTTCTCATGGCGGACGGGTTGTTGTCAGCGGCACTCCGGAAGACGTTGCGCGCTCACGGCGCTCGCACACGGGACAGGTTTTGCGGCCGTTGCTCAATGGCCTAGGACGCAATAGTAATGGCCTCACCGATCGTCCAGATAAAAGAATTGCCTGATGTGCTTTTTGAAACTGACTATTAATCCATGAGGTAGAAACATGGTAAATTTTCGCCGGTTACTTGCTCTGGCACTGTTTCTCGCTTTTTGCCTGGTTTCATTAATCCAGGTTGAAAGAGTTAGTGCCAGCCCCGCCATGAGTCTTCCCAAGGACACTGCGAAGGCTCGCATCAAATACAAACCTCAACCTCAATATCCCGATGAAGCGCGCGAGAAGAAGATTAAAGCGACCGTAATCCTAAGGGCCATATTTCGATCTTCAGGAGAGGTTACCAACATAAAATTAGCGAGAGTCGTTCCAGACAACTTGCCAGAGGACCTGGCCAAGTTGTTTGTGGACAGGAGCATTGAGGCCGCACGCCAGATAGAGTTTGAACCGGCAGTAAAGAATGGGAAGCCCGTGTCAATGTACGTACAGCTTGAATACAATTTTCGATCAGGATGATGACAGAGTGAGAAGGGCTTGCTGAACCATGTCAATCTACAAAGATGACCTCCGACCGCTGAGTTTAAATGAGGTCAGCACGTATCAACTCGCATCGCGCCCAAGTAAAGTCTCCCTTATCGGCTTTGCCACTCCTATTGAAGAACAATCATCCCTTCAGAGTTTCCTTCGAAGTCTTCCCAATATCCTTGCGGTTCAAAACTTGAGAGCGCTCGCGCGCAGCATTCGTCGCGCACGCGAGTTGCACAAGCCAATCATCTGGGGCCTCGGCGGCCACGTAATCAAGACCGGCCTCGCGCCAGTGCTGATCGATTTGATGAAGCGCGGCTTTATCACGGCAATCGCCGCAAACGGCTCGGTACTGGTCCATGACGCGGAGATTGCTCTGGTCGGATCTACTTCCGAAGATGTCGATGCCACGCTCGGAAAAGGATCCTTTGGTGGCGCGGAAGAAACAGGACAACTCCTAAATCAAGCAGCACAAGATGGTGCGCGCGACGGAATCGGCTTGGGTGAAGCCCTGGGCCGAACACTCCTGCAGCGGAATCCCCCGCACCGTGACTATTCCCTGCTCTGTGCTGCATATGCCGCGCGAATGCCCTTTACCGCCCACGTAACAATCGGTGGGGATATCGGTCATTTCCACCCGAATGTCGACGCCGGGGCACTGGGCACGACAACGCATACTGACTTTCGCTTGCTGGCTGAATTGGTAAGGCGAATGAAAGACGGTGGCGTTTACTTGAACATTGGCTCAGCGGTAGTTCTTCCCGAAGTATTTCTGAAATGCGTCACCCTCGTGCGCAATCTCGGTCATGAGCTGAAAGACATCACAACGGCAAATTTTGATTTCATTCAATCCTACAGGCCCCTGACCAACGTGGTTCGTCGACCCACTGCCAACGGCGCCGGCCATGGTTATGCCATTACCGGACATCACGAACTAACGATTCCAGTACTCGCGGCCGAACTTATTTGTGGCGATAACGAATAGACGCGATCCCGGGCAACTTCGTCTTCTCCCCCTGATTGCGCCACGGCAAACAGGTGTCGCGAGTCATCGCCAAAGGTCAAATGCCATTTCGACTTAAGACTCCGTACGCTCAGACCGGCGTGCCGGCACAACTCGTGGAAATCATTTTCGTCACTCAGTGAGTTCATGTGCGCGGGAGTGTGACTGTCGATCGGCACTGTCAAGGCCAGTAGACCTCCGGGTGCGAGTACACGAGCGATTTCCGAGAAAGCCTTCTGAGGTTCGGGCAGATGCTCGATCACTTCCGAAGCGATTACCAGATGAACTGATCCGTTACGAAACGGAAGGTCGCCAATGCTCCCCTGTTGGAAGTGCGAGCGATTAGCGACTCCTTTGAGCGCCGCCAGCCGGCGAGCGTAGTCGACAGACTCGCGGCTGATATCAAGACCGAAGCCGGTCCATCCTGGGTTCGATTGCAGCACCTCGCACAACATTGCACCGGAGCCGCAGCCAAGATCGGCAACGGTTGCCTGGCTGAATGCCACTGCTGACGCTGTTCGTCTTACAAACCGCAACCGAGCCACGGCTGACGACTGAAAAGCAAAGGTAAAGTGCGTGACGATTGGATAGAAGTTCTGATTGTAGATGAGCTCACAGGCTTGTTCGAATTGCAGGTGATTGTCGAGCTCTTGTTTGATTTTCATGTAACGACGCAGTTCCGACAACACCCCGTCCGGTGTCATACCTGAAACCGCGAACAGGTCGGCAATTATTAACTCAGCCTGCGCCCAGACCGTTTTTGTATTGCCGCCGAAGATCCGCGCGACAGGTGGGCCAAGTCCGACATAGGCGGAGAGCAAGGCTCTTTCCCAGAACGGTGCAGAATTCGCATAAGCCTCGAACAGCCTCAAACAATTTTCGTAGTAGGCCAATCCAGTTCGTTGAAACAGCTTTATCTCCCAGGCCAAGTGTGTTTCCTCCGCGATCGTCTGATCTTGCGGCGGTAGAACTCAGCAAGTGTTGTTCCTGTTTCGGCAAAACCATTAAAGGCGCGGGAATTAGCACTGAAGGCACAAACAGGCTCAAAAGAAGAGAGATGAGATCCTTTCGCCTGGAGCAGAAATTCGTATTTCAGGTGGAGCCTCTCGAGGCTCTCAAAAATACTTTTCAACGAAAAGCACACGAACTGCTTGGTTGATTTCGTGGATCGCTTGCTCACCAATTACTCGAAAGGCCTGCGGTAAGCTATAATTCGACGACTCGACTCACTAATAAGTCGGAGACGAACAGAAGAACGGAAACAAGGGTCGCTATGCTGCCTGAAAAGCTCGAACACTTTCGCAAACTGTTGCTCCAACAACGGGAAGAGCATGCGCCGCATATTCGTGCCGATCGGATCGCTGCTCTTGAGTCTGGAGACGACGACGTCAAAGACAGCGTCGATTTCTCGCAGATGGATGTAAACAAGGAGCTAGCCTTTTCCCTGGGCGACCGCGAGTCGCAACTGTTGGCAGACATCGACCAGGCATTGTTGAGAATCAAGGAAGGGACCTACGGCAAGTGTGCCAGATGTGGCCGAGACATCGATGAGCGACGGCTGGAAGCACTACCAACCGCGCGATACGATGCTAACTGTCAGGCAATAATTGAACAGGCAAAAGGAGTGGACACTCATTCACTTTGAATCGACAGGATTAGCCTGGTCTCCGCAAGCCTTCCCCTGCAACAGTTTTAATACCTCTTTCGCCAAGCCAGCATAGACTCAACCCTTAAGCCAATACGAAGTCGGCGCGAGATAATTGGTCCCTTCCTATTGTCCCGGAATTAGAAATTGGCTTAGAATTCCGCCCACTACATCCATCTCCTAAACTGTTCTGGCGCGCGCCACGCTAAGACTTATGAAGATCCAACTACGTCTGGGGTCAAGCGTGTAGCCTGAAAGGATTCGCCGCGAAGGCGCCGAACGCAGAGCTTGCGCAGAAACTTACGAATATCACCGTACCCGAGGCTGAAATTCTGATCATGCCGGGATCCCGCGAATTCCGTAAAGTCCTGGCTGACGGATAAAGAAGGTCTGGCTAGTCTGAAGTTTACAACGCAGGGGTTCGGTGCAAAGAAGCCGGTCGCCTCCAACACGAAGCCGGACGGTTCAGATGATCCGGAAGTGCGTCAGAAGAACCGTCGAGTTGAGATCATTTTGAAGAAGTGACGGGAGGAGCGGTGAACCGTCGTCGAATACATTCAAGCGCCGGCCTTATCATTGTTCAGCTGTCATTAGACATACTGATTCTGGGTTGCCTGGTCGAAGTAACACGAGCGCAGGCTGGCGCTGAAGCTACCTATTTATCTGCGCAACATAGGGATGTAGTTGAGCGGTGGCTCGCTCGGAGACCGGATCTGCGGCTGGCCACTGCTAACGATTGCACTAACAAAAGCGGGTTAGCGGCAATGCGAAAAGAGAAGGGCCGAAACTATCATCCGTACTATGCGGTTGGCGATTTCAATGGTGATGGCCGAGAGGATTTCGCCGTCGCCCTCATCAATAAGAAAAAGCGGCGCTGGAAGTTTGCCGTGGCGGTCTTCAATGGACCAGTCCGGACCGGGAGTGCGCCCTCGTTTCTCGACGAACAGTCGGATCTAAGCGATGGCGGTTTCTCGGTCGGCTCGGTCGGCTCGGTCGGCAAGGGCAAACGTCTGATCGCCGGAACATTTGAAAGTGACAATTGCGTCGTTCTGCAATCCAGCCGCAGAGGATACACTTGGAAAAATTGTTTAGAGTGAGCGCAAGTTAGGGAAGGGGGCTTTTCACAACCTGCAATTTGCTGAGACGAACCTTCAAGCCTTCGGATGTGTTTTATCGTAGACCTCGATCAATTTTTCCATCGAGACGTGAGTATAGATTTGGGTGGTGGAGAGACGCGCGTGACCCAGTAATTCCTGAATGTCGCGCAAATCTGCCCCGCTATCCAGTAAGTGAGTTGCGAAGGAATGCCTTAAAGCGTGCGGGCTGATGTTGTGCATGCCGGCACAGATGCGAATGTACTTTTCCACCAACCGTCCCACCGAGCGCGTAGTGATGCGTGTCCCCTGATAGTTCAGGAATAAAGCCCTCTCGTCGCGCAGCGAAATCGGCGCCTGCGACAGAAGGCCTTCCCGCACACCCAGGTACTGCTGCAAAGTCTCAAGCGCTGGTTCACCGAACGGCACGATTCGTTCTTTGCGTCGTTTTCCCGTCACGCGAATCAACTTGTTGCGCAGATCAACATCCCCAACATCGAGTTTGGTGAGCTCAGCCACCCTGACTCCGGTGGCGTACATCAATTCCAGTATTGCTCGGTCACGCTTACCCAGGTCCGTTTCGGGATCGGGAGTTTCGATGAAGCGAATCGCTTCTTCAATTGAGAGGTGCTGAGGCAGTTTCTTTTCAAGGCGCGGCGTTGCGACAAGCTTCGCGGGGTTTGTCTCAACGATTCCCTCGCGCAGGAGAAATTGGAAGAAGGTGCGCAGGGCGGCTAGCTTTCGGGCGATGGAAGACTTTCTCTTCTGCGCCGAATGCAAACTCGAGAGCCATTCGCGAATGGTGATGTGGTCAATCTGTTTGATGTCGGGGAGGTTCCGTTTGCCGCTCTTGAGATCGGCAGGAGCCAGGTAGTCAAGAAACTGCTCGAGATCGCTCGAGTAATTGCGCAGCGTGTGTTCGCTGACATTCCTCTCGTAACGCAGATGCTCGAGAAATTGATCTACCAGTTTCTCCATTTGAGTCTAAATCAAATCCAAAGCATTTATGCCCGAAATCACACATGCTAATCTGTGACAATCTTCGTGTTTGTCCGTCCCTTGTTCGTGTGATTTCGTGGACCGGTAGTTGTCATCCAAAGCGGCACGGATGGCAAGAACCACACCGCGCCTCGAGCATCTTCTGATTCGGCTACCAACCGTTTGAAGACGTAGTTCCCGGCTTGGGTGAATAGTAACCTCTGCGCGAGCGAATGCGAACGTCTTTTCGAGACCTTATACGCAACTCGATGGCATGGAAGCGGCCGTCGCGTTGCTCGCCGGCCGGGTAATAACTCAGAACGTATTGCTGGGCCAGGTCAGCGGCAATTTGATCAAACGCAGCATTTAGTTCGGCCACGCTTTTGGGCAAATAAACCGCGCCGCCGGTCTGACCAGACAACTGCTCCATTCGTCGCTCGGCAGCCAGCGCGCGAACATTTGCCCCTTCGTATAAACCCGTCTGGACCACAAAAATCTGACAATCAGCGGCCAGGACTTTTTGCATGGTAGTCTCAAAGTCAGCGCGGCTGGTTGTTTCGATACCGTCGGACACAATCACCAACACTCTTCTGCCAACGTAAGGTCGAAGATAACCGGAAGCGTCGATGATCCCATCGAAAAGCGAAGTAGAGCCCTCAGGCTTACCAAATTTTTGAATCGTTTGCTCCAGCTTCGTCACGTCATGCGTCAATGGCTGGGCCAGGTAACTGTCTGTTTCGATCGAATAGATAGCTGCTTCGTCCACCGGCCGCATGACGCGGCGGAAGAAATGTATCGCTGCCTGCTTCTCAAATTCCCGCGCGAAATCCAGGCTGCCGCTGTTGTCGAACAGCATCGCCATGCGCACGGTCGTTTCGGTTCGAGTCATTTCGCTAATCGGCCGCACTTGCCCGTCGATCCAGAGTTCAAAATCGTCGAGCTTTAGGCCCGTGATGGCGATGCCGCGTTGGTCGAAAATCGACGCTGGTATGGGGACCAGATTTGAGGTGATCCGTACAACATCCCCAGGGTCTATCTCGTCCGGATCTTTCTTCGCTGCGGTGTCCTTTACAGATGAGGTTGAGGTCCGCGCAGGTTCAGCTATCGGTCCTGGCCGCTGCTTCGGGGTGGGGGATTCTGCTTTCGGGTCCTTACGCCGTCCCGATTGCCCCTGGGCGCCGGAAATGAAAAGCACCAGGCAGAAATAGACAACCAGGCCTCCCGAGACGGCCTGGCGCAGAGCGATTATTACCTCGCGGTTACGCTCGCGGGTTCGTTCCTCGCTTGAAGTCTCTCGACCCAGAGCTGCCATTCCTTTAACGCTTGTTCCACCTGTAGTTGACGGCGATCGCGTTTTCTACGAAACCGGCGCTGATCTTGTTCAGCAAGAGGCTGAAGCAAGGCAAAGGTGATGTTCACCGGCTGGAAATTCTTTACCTCCGCGCTGGAGACATACCGTGCCAGCGCTCCGATTGCGCTTTGAGGCGGAGCTTCAACCAGTTCCTGCTTTAGGCTGAGCCGGGCCGCGTTAACACCAGCCAACCAACCCATCGCGACCGACTCGACATACCCTTCTACTCCGGTGATCTGTCCGGCAAAAAAGGCTCTTGCCCGTTGGCGCATTTGCATAGTCGGCGCGAGCACCCGGGGTGAACAGATGTAAGTGTTGCGATGGATTTGACCAAACTGGAGAAATTCAGCACTTTCCAAACCGGGTATCAAACGAATCACTCGCGCCTGTTCACCGTAGCGTAGATGATTTTGAAACCCTACAAGGCTGTACGCATCGGCCATTAAATTTTCCTGGCGCAACTGAACTGCCGCGTACGGCTGTCGGCCAGTGCGTGGGTCTCTTAACCCCACCGGCTTCATTGGCCCGAAGCGCAAGGTGTCCACGCCCCGCCGCGCCAGTTCCTCTATCGGCAGACAGGCCTCGAACCAGCGCGTTTCTTCAAAACGCTGCAAAGGGACGCTCTTCGCTTCTGACAGTTCGCGCCAGAAGCGCGCGTACTGTTCTTCGTTAAACGGACAATTCAAATAGTCGGCCCCACCCTTGTCGTAACGAGCCGCCGAAAAAACAACGGATCGATCGATCGAATCAGCGGCGACTATCGGAGCAATCGCATCGTAAAAGTAAAGCTGATCGCTGCCGGTCAGCTTCATGATTTCAGCAGTCAACGCATCCGAGGAAAGCGGTCCGGTAGCAATTATTGAGATCTCGTTCTCCGGGATCACCGTTACCTCTTCACGGACCAGCTTAATGTTGGGATGTCCGGCTATCTTTGACGTGACATACTCGGCAAACTTATGCCGGTCCACCGCCAGCGCGGCCCCGGCCGGCACACGCGTAGCCGCAGCTGCCACCATTACCAGCGAATCCCCGCGACGCAATTCTTCTTTGAGAAGATACGAAGCGGTGCCCGGCTCATCAGACTTAAGAGAGTTTGAGCAGACAATCTCCGCCAGTTTGTCGGTCTGGTGAGCGGGCGTTTTTTTCTGTGGCCGCATCTCGTAAAGGCGCACCTGCACGCCGAGATTTGCCGCTTGCCAGGCCGCCTCTACACCGGCCAGGCCACCCCGCCGATTACCACGACCTGATTCATTCAGGTTTCTTCTCCTGACTCTTTGGCACGTCGAGTTTGTAATCGCTGACGTCGCCCTGAAAGTGCCGGTAGTCGCTCCATTCGATTGTCTTGTTGAAATCACCTCCACCAAACAGCAGCACCTTCACCGAGAGATTGATCTGAGCAAACCGGGGCAGCCACACACCCTCCGCCATCCGGGTTTGCTCAATAACAAATGCGGCTCCCGGTCGAAGCGACAACAATAAACCTCCAGCCATCTTGAAACCTTCAGCCAGCCGCGCCTCCAGCCGGATTACCTGCTTGTCGAGCGGATCGATCCAAACAGCTCCAACTAACTTCGCAATCAATGCTTCCTGGCGGTTGCGCGGATGAAAACCGGCCTGCGGACGAAAGTCGAAGACAATCGCATCCCGATTAGCAAATTTCTCGCGACGTGGAGATACAAACTCACAAACCAGGAGAAACTGCGATATTTCCGGATCATCTTCGCCTTCTTCGCCCCCCGTGGAGTTCCTTTGCTTTTTGGCGCGCTCAGCCCTTCTTCGCTCTTCCTTTTGTGCATCCTTCTCGCGATCTCGCTCGGCCCTGAGAAACTCTTCCTGAACGCGCTTCTCTTCTTTAGCAGCCCGCTCAGCGGAAAGCGAAACACCATTTTCGCTGATCAGCTTTTGAATTGGCTCCCGATTAGCAACCGGGAAAATCTCATAGACCTTGACCGTCTCTTTCTTTACCTCGCCCTTGCCATTGATCTCGCGATCAGTTTCTTTCTGTGTAAAGGCGTACTCAGTTACTCGCTTTTCGATCTCATCCTGGTTCCTGGCTACCGCACGCAACAGTCCGGGTACGTCCAAACCTTCCGCGGCGCGCGGTGCATCGAAGACCGCAGTTGAAAGTCCGGAGTTATAGGTGACCCGCTGAAGCAGGAACACTAATTCACCCGTGCCACCTATATTCACGTTAAGGCGATGCGGCTCGAGCGATCCCTGCTCGGCTCGATAGTCATCCAGACGAGTTACTGTGTGCCTGGTCTCGTCAGTGATTTTTACAAGCAGGTTTGTCCTGGCGTTGAATGAATACTTCAGATGGGCGCCGTGGCGGGTAGAAAACTCAACCACAAAGACCCTGTCAGAAACATCGCCCTCGACTGATGTAACACGGACCAGCACCGCAGCCTTTTTGTAATCGATGAAGTGTGAAGCTTCGAGCAAGCCTTGCAATTTCGCCGCCAACGCATCAGGGCCGGTCAAAGTGCGTGTTTGACCATCCAGACCTGTTGTCCAGGCTGAGCTGGAACTTGTGGCAGAGATTATCTGACCGTTGGCGAATGTCATTTCAGAGCGAAACGATCCCGGCGCCTTGATCTGCGTTCGAGCGGCGCCCATCGTTTGCTCTTTGAGTTGAATAATCCAATCGTAGGTCGCGTCCGTGACTGCGGCGGCGCGCTTCTTACCTCCCAGGGCTTTGAGATACCTTTCAACAATCTTCTCAGCCGAGGGGGGTTTTGGTGTAGGAGCCGTTTTGGCCTGACCAAAAACTGCGAGTGCGCCGCCTGAGATTAGTAAGAACGCAAAGAGGTACGACAGCCGCCACCGCGATGGTGCATAGCGCAGCCGATCCAGCGTGAAACCTCTCGATCTGATTTTCACCTCGTTGGCGGGAGTTATTTCTTTCGCTTAGGAGCAGCCTTTCGCGAAGTCTTACGCGCCTTTCTGGCGGCCTTGGCGGCAGTCCCGCGGCCTCGGACCTTCGCTGCTCTCTTCTTCCCAGCCTTCCTGGCCGCCGCTTTCTTCGTTCCAGCTCGCTTAGCTGCTTTCTTGCCTGCCGCTTTCTTCTTGGTGGTTTTCCTGGCGGTAGCCTTCCGGGTAGTTCGTTTGGCAGCGGCTTTTTTGGTTGCCGCCTTCCTGGTGGCCTTTGCTGCTTGGCGTTTTGCGGGACGCGCTTTAACGGGAGCTCTCTTTTTCCGCGGCGCCGCTTCTTGCGGAGCAGGTGGTTCAGCAGCGACAACGGGCTCAGGCTCTCTCTCCGGGATGAGGTCCATTTGTTCCTCGTTTGCCGGAGGCTGATAGTGAGATTGTTCGGTCATCTCTCCCTGGTTTTGCTCGTACTCAAATTCGTTAATTTCTCTATCGCCCAGTCGCAGTCCTTCGATATTCCGCGTTCTTCCTCTAACTGACATTGATTTCCTCCTGTTTATTGAGACGGTGCTTGACACTCCAAACTGCGCATTCGTATAGTGCAATTCAATGTGATGCTAACGCATTGCAAGCCGGCTTAGCTCAGTTGGTAGAGCGTCTGATTCGTAATTAGAAGGTCATCGGTTCAAATCCGATAGCCGGCTCCAGAATTACTTTCCACTGCTCAGTAGTTTAGCAAATATCGAGACTGACCGTGCCAGCGGTCAGTTTTCTTTTGTGA
>DASQPD010000035.1:0-11080 GCA_035644135.1 Pyrinomonadaceae bacterium | reverse complement strand
TCGTGAGACAAAAAGTTAAGACACTCCCTCGGCCAATCGAAAAAAGTTGTTGCCTTCGACTGGACCGTTGCTGACAATCAGTCTGGTTGGCGAAGCGGAGGCGAGCTCTGCTGGAGAGCAACTCGCCAAGGAATAACCAACGGGAAACTCATCAAGACGATGAGCGAGGGCGTGGCTGCAAGGTCGCGCCCTCTCTTTTCTCTCCCGCGCCCGCTCGTCTTTCCGTTCATCGGATTGATAGATTTCCCGATGCCTCGAAAAACTCAGCCGCTCTGAATTCATTGGATGCGACATCTCTCTGGTCCATCTAAACCATTGGGCGCAGTCGCGAAAATCGATTACAGGTCAAATACGCGCGAAGAGTTTTGCGCATTTTGCCCGGAAGCCGATTTTTCCGCACCGGCTCATGTTTGGCCCACCATCCACTCTGATTGAAACAGATGCTGCTGCTCAAACTCGGCCGGCGGCAAATACCCCAGTGCCGAATGCAAGCGCTTCTGGTTATAGACACTTTCAATGAACTTACCAATCCGCCGCCGCGCATCCGCAAAGTCGAGATATTCAGTGCGATAAACTTCCTCGTACTTCAGCGTCTTCATGAATGACTCGGCCTGGGCGTTGTCATAAGGATTGCCGCGCCGGCTCATGCTGATCAAAATGCCGTGCTCAGTGAGCAATTCGGTGTAAGCGCCTGAGGCATACTGCACTCCTTGATCCGCATGGTGCACCAGCCCGGGCGCGACTCGCCCGCGTGCGATCGCCAGCCGCAACGCCTCCAGTGCCAGCTCTGCCTCGAGCCTGCGGCCCAACGCCCAGCCAATCACACGCCGCGAGCACGCATCCAGAATCACCGCCAGATAAACAAACTCCAAGACCAGCCGAATGTAGGTAATATCGGCCACCCAAAGCTGATTCAAGCCGCTCACCTTCAAGTCACGCGCCAGATTCGGATACACTCGCAGCTGGTGGCTCGAGTCAGTGGTGCGCACAAACGCTCGCCGCCGCAGACACAGCAGATTGTCCGCCCGCATCAGCCGCCGCACTCGTTTGTGATTTACCACCCAGCCCGCCCGCCGCAGCGCCATTGTGATGCGCCGATAGCCATAGGCCGGCATCTCCACGGCTAACTTCTGAATTGCCTCTCGCAACTCCATTTCCTCTGCCTGCTCCGCTACCGGTTTGATGAACCGATAGTATCCGGCTCGGCTCACCTCAGCGGCGCGGCACAGCCTGGTTATAGTTTTTTCTTCGGCTTGGATCCTCTGGTAGATGGTCCGCCGCCATTGTCGAGGGCCCGTTGCTCCTCGAAACTCCGCAACAGTCTTTTTAAAAAATCGTTCTCCATCGTCATCTGGCCGATCTTCCGCTCCAGTTCAGCCTCACGACTCTCAGCCAACACCCGTCGGCCCTGACCGGAAAACGCTTTCGTAGGTTGTTCTTTGAATTCGCGGCGCCAACGATGCAGTGTGTTCGCACTCACTTCCAACTGCCGCGCCACATAGCCTAACGGCTTGCCGGATTCCAGTTCTTTGACCGCCGCCAGTTTGAACTCTCGCGTGAACACCCGTCGAGACTTGACCATAGACCCTCCTCTTTCAGTTTAATTTGGGTCTTAACTCCTTGTCTCATTTTTGGGGTTCACTCCAGTGAGTTCATGCTGATCCTTAACGATGGTGTAGTTAGAACAAAGATCTTCGATGAGCATGAATTCTTTTGCGCATACTTTGCTCTTTGGTTCCGAGGTGTAGTTTGGGCTCATCTAGATGTGAATGAGCACGAAAAAAAGAACGGTTTCCCCGGCACGCGAACCATCGTGACAGCCGGAGAACGTGCCCATTACGGGTTCGATGAGATCCGGTTTGATGACTTAATCCTCAATTACACAAGACAGTGACAAGGCGTTTCGAGATTATCAGAAGCGATAGGCAACCCGATCATGATTAGTAATCCGTCCCCCCTACAGATGAACACGGCGTTCTCGAAGGCTTTTCTTCTGGATGAAGCGGGTTCGAAGTCTGGAATAACTGGGCCTAACCTATATGTTGATCAAAGCTTGTTGGAGTTCATGCAATTGATTACTTCGTCTTCGCATGGTTACTCATACTTTGTTGACACGAAAGATAATCATGCGCTGCACGGGATTGCTTACTTAGAGCAATGTAAAGAGCGACCGTGGTGCATGGGCCTGCTGTTAGACGAGGCAATAATGGTGGACTTGTCCGGGTTAAAAACAACCGTTTTTAGGGTCCGTAAATTTTTCCCTCATGACGAAAACCCCGAGGAGTTTGCTTTCGATTTATCGGCGTGATTCCTAGCTTTTATTGGACCACGAAGGAGGAAAAGATGTTGGACCCAGCAATAATTCAACTTATCGGCACCCTTGGAGGTTCGTTGGGTGGTGTCTTGGTTGGCGCATTCGTAACTTGGTTGAGCCTGCGCACGCAGTATCGGATGAAATTAATAGAACTGGAGGAGGAAGCTCGGCTTCGAGGAAAAGAACTTTTGTTTCAAGCCTATCAGACAAAAGTAGATCGCACCGCCGGGGAACTGAACGCCTTGGGTAAGGGAGTTGGCAGCATACTGGGCTATTATCAAGCTGCAGGTGAAGATGAACGACAACAGCTTAGTGCAACCTTTATTCGGGTTGCGAAAGAGACTTTTGGTTCTGTGAAAGAGAGGTTTGAACAATTGGAAGAAGCCCGCAAATCCGCGGGACTGGAGAACTCTAGTCCGGTTCAGATGCAATCTATTAGGGATTTTATCGCCGTAAATATGGATAACGTCAAAACTCAAGATGATATTCAGCGTACCCTCATACACTTTATCAATGCGAGTCTAACCATTCCCGCGCTGTGGCAAGAAGTCCTGGATGAACGATGTGAAGCTATCTTTGACGAGGCCAGCGGGGCCAACCGATCATTATCTAAACGAGTAAAATAACCTAGCTAGAGACCACCAACTTCATTGCCAGCTGAACGTTCAAGCGGGCCGACGCCGAGCATGACGGGCTTGCGAATGCCGACATCGAGGGTGACTGTGATTGGAGAAAAGCTGTGCCGCGATCAGTCGCCGGAACCATCGACGATGTGAACACATAACGGTCTTAGATAAGTTATCCCTGCGGTGATTATCTGGTAACCATCAAGCACGTTCACTTCAACCGACGGCGGGACCAAGCGCTACTTCCTAAAAAGATCCGGCTTCACTTAACGTCGTTAGTGCGATCAAATCTTCATCAGCTTGGTGATCGTCTTGTAATTCAGTTAAGCGCCTCCAAGCTCGGTCATGTGTGAGTAATAAACTAGAGGCCAGCCAGTGACACCTGCAACTTCATGTCTCGCCCGCCTATTACATTAATTGGGTATATTTTGGAACTCCAACGACACCGATAAGGAGTTACATACATCCGGGTCGGTATATTTTTGCTGGCGATGGTCCAATGCTGCCAAGACGTAAGACGGACGCCGGAGTTCTTAGCATCCCTCCTACATACGATCCCCATCTCACGAGCTTCTGAGATCTTTGCCTCGGCGTCTTACTATGACCGTTTGTGCGTCGGTGCGTACGTGGGGTCAAGACGAGTTGCCGCCGGAAGCTTTTCGACGGTTCAACATTTCCAATGACTCACTTATCGAGGTCCTTTAGCTCGCCACCTTGCGGCGGCACGCAAGCAAGAATAAGATAGCAAAATCGATCCTCTATTCTTTCCTTGAGAACGGGATCTCGCAGCTGACCTCTTAGATGGCGCGGGTACCCTTTTGAGCTTAATAATGATTGATCCGGCTTACGTACCAGCGTGTTCAGATTGCCGAGACCGTCCCCAACAGTTTCAGGCAGAATGTTCGCGAAGTGCGTACCCGATATGTTTGCGGCGCCATCACATTTGTGTGAACCACGGTTCACCTATTAAAGACCGTGACCTTGCAAGTGCGATTGTTTACGATGTTTCACGATGACTGCATGAACTACTTGAAGTTAAACTAATTCGTTTAAAGCAGATTCTGCGGCCAGTGTTGCTGCTTTTGACCTAAACTGCAGACGCGGACTGTAATAGTTCGTCATCCTATGTCTGACTTGGAACCAAATCAGTTTGCCAGGCAACTTCTACCGTATTTGCAAGCGTGCGGCTATCGCTCCTCCGAAATTCTCCGCGATGTCTCACTGACAGATGCTCAAACTGCGACATTTGCTGGCTTCGCGCAACGTCCATTTGACAACAGGTCTGCGTGTTTCACGGTTATGAATGTCGTTACGAGTCCTATCGCAGACGCAGGGGCATGCAGAAGAGTCGGGGCGCCACTCACCTTTCTTTGTCATCAGAATCACTTGCTCTGGTGGAGTCAAACGGACCGCGAACCGTACCAAGTTGGTGAAGCGATTCCGAAGAACCAACTAGAAGGTTTTTTCCGCGAACACGCGCAAGACTTCGCCCCCTCTACAATTTACCGCGCTAAAACGCTTGGAAGATTTGATAAAGAGTACCAGCGAACATTCGTTGATCTTGGGTTGATGCCCCTACTTGAGCAAGAAGCCGGCGAAATGATCGAACGACTACTTCTTGATAGCGTTGCCGAGGCGCGTGAAAGGATGGGCTGGACGAAGCCCTTGGATCTCAACCAAGGTCAGTGGCTCGTAAAATCTGTTTTTTGGTTACTTGGAGCGAAGATGCTCCACGATAAGGGCGTTGAAGGCTTCATTCGTTTGAACTTTGGTAATGTTGACGAAGTCTTTTCCCGCCTCGCAAAACACTACGGTGACTCGGCTGATATTCTGATCACCAGCAATCGCATGCGCCGTGCGCTTGAGCCGATCTCGCAACGGATCGCCTCGTCGGTTGATTTGCGCCTAACTACGACAGAGGCGCTCGCATATGTCTATGAGAGCACACTCATATCAGATGAGATTCGGGCGGACCTCGGCACTCACAGCACGCCCAGCTATCTGGTGGATTACATAGTAGGACGTTTGGAACCGTGGATTCGGAATCTTGACCAAGATCAGCGAACCGTATTCGAACCAGCCTGTGGGCACGCCGCCTTTCTAGTAGCTGCGATTCGACTTTTGACAAGCCTACTCTCGCCAAGTATGGCCGAGCCTGCATCGCGCAAACAATATCTACGCGATCGGATTTACGGTTACGACAGAGATGATTTCGCGGTGGAAATTGCGCGTCTTTCGCTCACTCTAACCGATATTCCCAATCCCAACGGCTGGTCAGTTAGAACAGCCGATCTCTTCGCATCCGACCTAATTGAGAGAGTGGCAAAGCGTTCAACGATATTGCTTGCAAATGTTCCTTTCGAAGATTTTAAAGAATCTGATCGCACCTTCTACAGCAGCAGTTTTCGTAAACCACGCTTTGTGAGTAAAGCAGCTGAAATACTCAGTCGCTCACTTTCCGCGCTGCCATCAGGAGGTCTGTTCGGGGTTATCGTCCCACAAACCCTTCTTCATAGAAAGAATGCTACAGAGTTTCGCAAACTGCTTGTTCAGGATTTCGAATTTCAAGAAATTTGTTTGTTCCCTGATAAGGTCTTCAACTTCGCGGCGCATGAATCGGCGGCTTTGATAGGTAGAAAAAATGCACCGAACTCAAGGTCTTTCGCGAGTGTGCTGTACCGGCAAGTTCGCCCTCGTGAGATGGAACTATTCAGGAGAGACTTCGAAGTAACGAGTGAGATCATGGTGGACCAGCGTCGCTTCGAAGGGGCTGATGATTTTGACTTGCGGGTGCCAGACTTGGAACAAATCTGGCAACATTGCATTAACTATCCAAAACTTGCGGACTATGTTGATGTCGGCCAGGGATTTAGCCACCTAGGAAAGGACCAGCCCGGTTTTCCGACGGGAACGCTAACAATATCAGACATAGAGTTTGAAGGAGGAGTCGAAGGTTATGAGAACCTTGGGCCCGCTGGAATTCAGACGCATGAGCTGCCCCCTCTGAAATGGCTTAACTTGTCTGAGGCCGTCGTAAGACGCGCCATCAGCGGCACCAAGTGCGGCATACCACAAGTCCTCGTTAACCAACCACCAATACAGATCGCTCCCTGGTGCCTTCGTGCCATGATTGATCGCTTGGGACGGCCAGCTAAAAGCAGTTTTACTATTCTTCGGCCCAAGGTGAGCTCAGTCTCACTTGATTTCCTTTGGGCGATTCTTAATTCGCCATTTGCGAACGCTTATGCATATTCACATTCTTCAAAACGAAACATCTTGACTGGCAGTTGGCGAAAGTTTCCGCTTCCGAAATTCAGCACTGATGACGCCTCGCAAGTTGAGTCTCTTGTTCGTGATTATTTCGAAGCTCTCAACCGGCATGAGGCCGCTTTTCGGCTTCGAAGCGAAAACGTTCAGGCAGAGGATGAGATTAGACTGAGGGATCTTCACTGGAGAATTGATGCCAAAATCCTTCGCCTCTACGCCTTATCTATTGAGAATGAGCGTCAACTGCTTGACTACTTTACCGGTTGGGAGAGAGTTGGTGTTCCGTTTAAGCAAGACCGCTATTTTCCTGAGGGCTTTGACGAACCGGTTTCTTTGTCGGATTTTCTAGCTATCACCATAGACTGGGAAAGCACTAATAGGAAACGCCACAAGCTGATTGAGGAGAAAGCAGCTCACAAACTTCTCCCCGAACAGATCGAAGAGTTCCAGCGACTGCAGCGGCTTGCTGAATTAAAACGCGAACTTCTTTCCAGCCCCTCGCTTAAGGAATTGGCAGAGATTGAAGCAGAATTGCGCACAAGAGAACTATGGCAGGGCGCTTGATTCCTCAACCGTACGAGTATCCCCATGTGCCGCACGATCGCCGTCATGGGCCATCCGGTTGGAAAGATTACCAAAGATATCGACCATGGCTGCGCGATGAGTTTGCGTTTCGGTGCGTGTACTGTCTCCATCGGGAAGTTTGGCAGGACATGCGGAGCAAGATGCACATCGACCACTTTCAGCCGCAGTCATTAAATGAAGATTTGATTTCTGAATACTCCAATCTGTTATACCTCTGTCCTGCCTGTAATAGCCTCAAGCGAGCTAATCTTCTGCCCGATCCCTGCGCCGTAGCGTTGGGGGATTGTCTCCGGGTCCACAAAGATGGCCGAATTGAAGCTATCAACGACAACAAGCGCGGAAGACTTTTGATTGAAATGTTAGCGTTGGATGAGCCGAAGGCAAGGAATCGTCGACGAATGATAATTGGCACCATCTTGTCATTTGCGGAAACCAATTGGACCATGTTTGTTGAATGGATGCGCTACCCTAGCGACTTACCAGATCTCAGTCAGCAACAAAACATACCGCCTTCGAATTCAAAACCGGAGGGCGTCGCTCAGAGCTACGCTGAAATGAAACGTCGTGGCGAATTGCCAGAAGTGTATTGACAAGGCATGAGATATACGCCTGATGTCGTCGGGATGAGATCACCGCTGTTAGTTGTAAGTTTCGGAACTGTAACCGCGATGGTATTGCGGACTACGTCGACCAATTCCACTGTGGCAATTTTTTGGTAGGAATAAATAGAAAACAGCCCTAGTTGAATGGAAAACGAAAACCATTGATTTTGCTCGTTCATCTCGATTCAAACTCAATTAGTTAACTTTTCCCGTCTCGCTTGGTTCGGGACGGTGAGGTCGCAGGTTCGAATCCTCTCGCCCCCAACCAATCGATCAAACTTACGCCTACCTTCATCCCTGGCGCAGATTAACCAACGCTTTGAGCATTTATGCTTCCGGAGTTTGAAATGGGGTGCCAGGTCGCCATGACAGCTGCAAACGAAACAATGGAGGCACGGCAGAGGCAGGACCCTATTGACCATCGAACGTATTGATCGCTCGTTTTATCTGTGCGAAGGCACGGCAACGACGACGGAGCGCATCGTCGATTGTCTGGCCGCCAGCAAGCAGCCAAAGGGGTTGACATATACGTCCGTGAGAGATGCTCAAAAATAATTGGATGACAAGCGAGAGGCTATGCGCTAAAGTGACGTGAGCCTCCCAAAAAAGAAGCGGGCCGACTTGTGCAGCAACACAAAGCCGACCCTAGACCATCAACCTTCCATAGAAAGGATGAAGATCATGGCTAGTCATAGTAGCGCAACTCCGCGCGAAGAAACATCTGACATCACGAACACCTCTGCTAAGAGCAACGCCTCTGCTAAGAGCAACGCGTCTCCTAAGAGCAACGCGTCTCGTAAGATCAACTCACCTGAGAGCAACGCCTTACCTAAGATCATCGACGCTTCTCTCAAACGACGCGCTCGACTACTCGTAACCAAGAGTTCAATACCAAGGCAAACCCGATCGCTGATCAAGTACGCATTGGAGATAAAGGATCCGTATCTTGCTCAGGTGGTGCGTCGTGTTGAGGCCGGGGAAATGGTTATCAACTGCTTGTACGTTGAATGACTTCGGCGGCGGCTTTGCACAAAAGGCCAAATCCCACGCACGGCAGTGTGTGGATGGTTCAGATCCTGTCTACAACGCAGTGGCCGCAATAAAACCCGACGCGCGAAGCGCGCAGGAATAAATCCGGCGAATCTGCTGTAGAAAGGATTTGAACCCATCCACACACTGCCGTGTGTGGGATTCCTTTCCGACTTTTGACACAGCCTCAGCAGTGGGTGGATACGTTCGGATCCTTTCTACACGAGCGCCGCAGTCCTGAATCTGCGCGCGTAGCGCGCCGGAGGTTCGAGTAGGTGTTTGGTAGAAAAGATCTGAAATAATCCATCCACTGCCGTGGATGGGATTTTGCACTTTTTGTGCAAGGCCGACTTCTGCGAATTCTCGGCGTCTCTTTTCGCTTCTGCGGTGCGTGATCCTCTGTGATCAAACACCTCGGAGGCGCAGAGAAGTGCCGAGGCGAGTAAGGTGAGTTGGCTCTCTGAATTATCTGACTTAGGCAAAGATGAAGATTATGAGAGATACTAACTCACGCTCATAATCAGTGTATTGACCCAAACCTTTCCGCGGCGCTAGAGATTGAGATGAAGAAATCCTACAAGAAGAGTTTCAGGATGGTCGCCGTTCTTTGTCTACTGCAGTTTCTCTCGTTGTTTGTGCTAGGCGCGCCCAATCAATTAGTGGTAACTGAATCTGAAAGATCAATGGACATCGAGCGGTATTCGGATCAACCTCTACAACTGGTCGATTTGAAGATCGGGGGGCAAGAACTAACGTCTAAAATCACCACGAAATCCATTCATGGTGATGTGCAGACCGACAACATAACTTTCACACAAGACGACAATTGGTTCAGGACTCTGTTAATCACATTTCGCAACGTTTCGGACCGCACACTCTATGGAACTACGGCTTATGTGCATTTCAAACTCCCAGAATCCCGCATGCGCTATAGCTTAACGTTTCTTACTCGTACACCACAGAGCAAGGGATTTGTCGACCCTGGAGGTGAGGTCGCATTTTATGTGAGCCATCGGTCATGGAACTTAACCGCCAAGATGTTGGCGGAAGCAGGCGTAGACCCAAATCTTGCATCAGCCACTTTCTTTGTTGACCAAGTTCGCTTCAGCGACACTTTGATGTGGCAACGAGGTCAAATGCTTAGGCGCGATGCGGATAATCCCTACAAGTGGAGCTTCATCTCGGACCGTCGATGATTCGGTGCAATGGTCTGCTTTAGCACGCAGGGTTGTACTGGTTGGACCTGACTGGTGACTATTACTTTGAGGCGTGCCCAATCCGCACACTCAAGTTTTTTCTTGACCTTTTTTCAGTCTTTCCATCAGAATGGATTGGCTAGTTGAACTGGTCCCGCTTTCCTCAATTCACGAACCTTCTACCCAATCGACTTCCCAAAGGAGTGTTATGACGTCGCAAGAAGCTTACTTCCCACCGCCAACCCAAAACTTACCTACGATTTGGCGAAGCAAGTCAGTTCTAGTAATGACCAAGCAAGCGCCATTGCCTGATCGGTGTGTTAAATGTAACGCACCAACGCACCATAAACTCAAGCGCAACCTCCGTTGGCATCAACCTGGGCTTTACATCTTGATAATTGCGGGTTTCTTGCTTTATGCCCTTCTCGCGATGGTGTTGAGTAAGACGGCAACGATAAACGTGGGGCTTTGCGAAACTCACGCTGCGGCACGAAAGAGAGCCATTCTCGTTACGTGGATGCTCGTGTTGCTGTCGTTGGCCAGCTTCTATTTTGCTGTCGTGGCCGACCAGGTGAGCTTGTTCTTCGTCGGTTTGGCGCTATTTCTTGGCGCTGTGATTTACGGAATCGTTAAGACAAGAGTGGTTGCGCCGCAAAAGATCGACGACCACTACGTTTGGCTAATCGGTCTAAACACCAACTACCTAGAGCAGTTTCCGGAGTGGCGTGGCGCCCAATGAAGTTGCGCATAGGGCATTGACGAACGTCATAACCAAACGAGGTCAGTGGCGGGCTACTATCAAAAGGTGGCCTCTTCACTCTCGCCTCCGACTCTGAGGAACATTCATTTCAATTACGCCGCAGTTTTGAATCGCTCAAATCGTAATGCTAGCCGATCTGATCCGTTGCGCACTGGAAATAAAAGATCCGTACCTTGCTCAGGTGATGCGTCGTGTTAAGGGCGGGGAAATGGTTATCAACTGCTTGCACGCTGAATGACTTCGCCGGCTTTGCATAAAAAGGCCAAATACCACCCACAGCAGTGGGTGGATGGTTCAGATCCTTTCTACCTAGGTGTAGAGTTGGGACATCAGAAGCTTTCCAACGGTTCTGTATTCCCAGAAGCCGATCTGAACAATCCACCAACTGCCGAGACTGTGTAAAAAGAAATCGTTGGTCCTTTGACGTTTGACATTTGACATAGAAAACCCAACGCGCGCTTCACTGCGGAGGGTTTCAACTCCGTAGGAGTGAAATGTTTATAGATTAACCCTGGCAACAAAACACCCGCGCGGTTCGGAGGGGCGGAATGAGACTAGATTGGTATTTGGCACGTTGAGTTCCGCCCCTCCGAACCGCGCCGGAGGTTTTCAGGGCTTCGAAGCTATAAACATGTCACCCCTCCGGGGTGAAACCCGTGTTGGCTTTTGGATGTCAAATGTCAAAAGTCAACCGTCAAAGG
>DASQPD010000034.1:0-3286 GCA_035644135.1 Pyrinomonadaceae bacterium | reverse complement strand
AACCAGCCCGAAGGGACGATTTGGAATTCCCAAACTCCAGGGGCTGGATTGACCTCCTCGACTTCTCCCAGCAACTGGCGATACCACTCGACAGCCCGCTTCAGCTCTGTGACGGGCAGGCCGACGGTAAAACTCTTTATCTTGGTCATGATGGCATGGCCTCCTTTATGCCTAACGAGAACAAGCTCAGCGACCCGGCCCGCGGGACGCTTGAATTGCAATCAGAGCGCGATGGCCGGGTTCGCTGCAGCGCATGGTTATGCCTCCTGCAACGTCACCAGACCTGTGCCTCTCAGACGCAACCCGATTTCTAACTTTAGACATTCTGGACAGTAACAGCCCCCGGTGCCCCTAACTGGCATCACGTGGGCCAACTCAGCACACCAACAGTGGTCTTTGCCCGCTTCTGCACCACAGCGAAACTCAGAACCGCATTGCACACATTTTTGAGTGCGCACGAGGCTCGCCTGAAGGTCAAAGACGTTCAAGACCCCATGACACGAGGAAAACGTTGCTACGCCAATTCTACCCCGACCAGATTTGGCGATGTCGCAGACCCGGTCTCCTTCCTCGTAGATGGTCTTGATTCGGATTCCACCAACATCGTATTCGCCCGCGTCACAATGATGTTTGCAAAAAAACATCGCCACCTCATCAATCGGCGGATTCATGGACTTTGCTACGATTTCGTCGATGGTTTGACGCATCTCCCACCAGCGGACATTCTTTGTGATGGCACACTCACCAGGTTCGATGCAGCCCAACGGACAGAGTCCCGGAGCGTGACTTAACAACACTCGACCATCGGGCAGTGACTTGGCGTAGGGGATCTTGGGGAGAGGCATTGCATCTCGAACCGGATTGGCGTCCAGCCCGAACTCTCGTCGAATGCGCTCGAGAATCCAGCCGGCGAGAATGTGGGGAGCAATGGGGGCTGGAACCCAGACATCGTCTGCCCAGGCTTGCCGGTGTGACCATACTTCCTCACCGAAAGCAGCCCAATCCGATACGTAGAGTCGGCCAATTGGAATCTTGTCGATCTCTTTTATCGCCAAACAGGTAGGGTCTCGGTCGACAACAACGATTTCCTCGAGAGCCACCGTTCCCTTGGCGAGGGCAATGCGAAGTTTTCGAACGTAGTGACTACCGTACTCGCCTCCGCCAGCTATAAAGTATCGCATCCTGGGACCTCCGTTAGTTAGGTTGATGGTGACGTGGTTTGTGACCTGTAGCATCGGTGATTTCCCATTGGGTTTCCCCTGGGCTGCTTGTTTTGGGTGGCGCACTTTGTTTTCTCTTTGTCTCCCTCAAAGGGATGTGAATGTGTACGACTTCAAAAGGCATAACGAGACGGAGCTGAGCCACCGCTGGCGAGAGCGAGCGTAGCAAACTTCTGGAACTGTTTCATAAAATCAAATCTGAACTTCACAGCGGCCAGCGGTTGGCTCCAGCGATTGGTTAGATGACCTCGTTAGGCTGTTCGAGCCTTGCTTCGAATACGATAAATAATGCTTTCTGCCACCCGCCACGTTGAAGGGCCTGTTACATCTTTGCCGTTGGTTGTGCAACTGCGTGCGAGTGGCACCCGGACGGCAATGATTCGACATCTTCCAGAATCGACTTTTTCAAACGTGAAACGAGCATATGCCCCAAGCTTCTCAACTAACGCGACTGACAAAAGACGTTTGAGTGGCGCGTCACCCGGCGGAAGCGCGATCGTGACTTGGACTTTCTGAACGGTGCTCATACTAGTCATCCGCTTTGTAGGATGTGTGCTTTACCTGATCCACACTCAAATCCGAGTTGATGCGGTAGATGTATATGTGAAAGCTCTCGCCGGAAATGTTGAGCTGCCCTTCTGCATCGTCCTGCAGCTCTTTTATGCTGTCGTAAGATGAACTCAGCGGATTGAACAACATGCTGCGTACGACGACGAGAATTGCGCTGGCGTCTCGCAGAGCGGTTTCGTGCCACCCGAGGCGCGCGAGTATCGAGCGCGCCTCCATGCGTGTGGAGACGCTCGGTGCGATGACCGCGACGTTTACTGCTGGTCCCGCCTCCGCCGCAATAGCGGATGCGATGACGATCAATACCGTGCAAGGCAACTTATTCATGGGGTGTGGTGGCAGCATATCATCCAACGAGACACAAGATCAGCGACGGCGCCCGAAAGCGCGCGTGGCTGCAAGCTGGACAGACTAAGTAAACAAAAGCCACGCATCGGAGCGGGGCGCGGTTCGCTGCATCGCCTGGTTAGGCCTTGGACGATTCCACAATCGCTTTCAAATCCGCCAATGATCTCTCAAACTTGCCGCCAATCATCTTGTCCATGCTCACAAAAAGGCAAAACGCCCTGGCCATGAAATTCTTTTCTCCCGTCACAGTCATCGTGACTTCGGTTTGATTGTCCTGCGGCTTGAACGTGAAGTCCATTTCGCTGAAGCCCGGCATAGGCTTGAAGAACTCCATCTTGTATTTGACTGATTTGCCCGGACGGCTCTCGGTAATGGTTGCACGACCCGCGCCAGCCTCCCTATTGCCTGCCCACGAGTAGTTCGCGCCGACACCGGATGCCGGGTCGCCGTAAGTGAGTTTCATGTTTGGGTCCGCCTTGCCCCACGGATTCCAAGCCTCCCACTTTTTAAGTTCGTTCATGTGCGGAAACACCGCATCCGGCGGGGCCGCGATGACAATAGAACGCGCCACTCGGTAGTTGGATGGTTGCATGGCAACGACGATGATAAAGACGACGATGATGGTTGGTATCGCGATAAGTATGATTTTCAGCATAGGTTTTTTGGTCATATGGTTTTGTTCAATGGGACGTGTGCGTAGTGGCCTAACGAGAATTCGGCCCCAAAAATCTGTAATTAATTGCAGATAAAATCTGTATAATCCGGTTGCCTTTAGCGGGAGCGATCACCAAAAGCGAACTCATGGCCTTGGCATCCGTATCGCCGACTATTGCCGGCAACAAGCTTAAACTCACTGCTCCGGAGCAGTGCGCCTCCGCCTTCCGCTAATCAGATAAATCGCGGCCCTCAACTCAAGCAGCGGGTCGTCTGAAGGCTCAATCCCATCCAGGCGAGGAATCGGATCGAAGATAATGTGCTTCTGTTCGTGAGCATGATTGGCAACTGTACTGGTCAGCGCAATGGTTCCCAACTCCACCACCTTCCGCTCGGCTGGCCAATGCACTGTCGCGTCATTCACAACATCGCCGTCCTCAGCAACCTGAACCGTGATCTTGAACTTGATCGGGCCCTTCGCCAGCCGCTCATTCAGC
>DASQPD010000033.1:0-17449 GCA_035644135.1 Pyrinomonadaceae bacterium | reverse complement strand
CAAAAGCCGATCAGATTGACCTCTCAGTCACACCGGGCTAAAGAGGTTGTGTGAAAACTCGGGTTGGCGTCAGTCTCTTGTTCGTGTTAGTTCGTGTGGCTTCGTGGATCGCCTGTTACCTTCCGAGAAAAGCGATCCACGCGCATCACACGAACTAACACCAACGAAGTCCCAAGGCAAATTAGAGTTTTGACACAGTCTCTAAAGCACGGTGTGAATTAGAGCAAACTGGCTTTAGACTTTTTGAGGCAAAGCTTGTTACTGCGAGGCAAATGCAGGGTTAGATCAAGTGTGTGTTTTGCGCGGAGGGACGATGGTTACGCGTAGTCCGAACAGTTTCGCATCCACCGAATATGCTCCGGGACCGAGAAAGATGAGTGCGGCCGCGGTTAGTATTCTTAAGATATAGACGAAATTGCCTGGCTGGCCGGCCAAAAAGAGATTTGCGACAGCTGTCGCGCACGCAACTACTGCGAGAACTGGCGTCAAAAAGCCGAGACAGAGCGAGAACGAAATCATGGCTATGAGGGAGACAACCGCCCAGTAAATAGCGGGTGAAGAAAAGTTGAAGCGATGCGTGACATTCAAAACAAACATCGCTGCCGTAGCTATTCTCAAAAGCAGAAGCCCCAAACCCGGGCCACCTCGTGGAAACATGGAGTAGAGACGCTGCATGAGTATGAGGTTAACGATTATCTCTAAATTGCAATACCCAAATTGAGGCTAGCTTCGCATCACCCTTTTGAGGGATGGGTAAATAATCGCAAGTGGGCTATGACCCAGGTCTATTATTGCCGGCCAACGTCTAGAACTGAAGCTTCAGCGCAAACTGAATCGAACGCGGTCCGCCAATCTGATAGAGAGGATTGAGGCCCCCATTCGCGCCTCCTGATCCCAGACTGTTCGCCAGTGTCTGTGTCGAGTGACCGAACAGAGGACTGGTCAGTAGATTGATAGGACTGCCGAAGTTTGGATGGTTGAAGATGTTGAAGAACTCCGCCCGGAAACGAAGTCCCACCTTCTCGGTGAGATGAAAATTTCTCTGCGCTGACATGTCAACTTGCCAGGCGCCAAAACCTCGCAGCACATTGCGTCCGAAATTTCCCTGCTGTCCAACGGGTGCCGGCGTGAAAGCCGCGCGATTGAAAATCTTGCCGCCAGGATATTGCGACCCAAAGAGTTCAAGAGGCACTCCGGGATTGACGTTCGGGCGAGGGGCGAGGGCAACACCAGCAACAAAGAAGGTTCCGCCAACGATGTCAACTGGCGGAGCCGACCTGGCAAAAATGAAACTATCCAGTGACCAGCCGCGCAGTACCATGCTGACGAGCTTGTGCGACTCTGGAGAGGGCAGATCGTAGGTTACGCCGGCTGTGAATGAATGCCGGATGTCAAAATTGGAATCTCCACGGTCAACTTGCGGATTGGCAATCGAGCCTGGTGTGTTGAGGTTCCCAGCGGCGGTATCGGACGAGGCTATATCGATCGAATGCGAGAATGAATACGAAGCCAATCCCTGCAGCCCACGCGATAAGCGCCTCTGAAATGTGAGTTGTAGAGCGTGGTAGTCGGATGTCGCCGAATTGTCGGTTACACCCACGGAGAGAAAATCCGGATTGACATTAAACAAATTGGTCGCCCTGAGCAGATCGCGCCCAATCGCGCCGACGTAGGTCGCCGACATACTTTGGCTTTTTCCGATGAACTGCTCCAGCGCGACGTTCCATTGATACGTGCGCGGGAGCTTCAAATTCGGGACGGCCACAAAAATCGTATTGACCGGTGGATTGGTGGTAAGCGGCGGGGGCGCTGCGTTCTGTGGACTCAGTGGAAACGGAACGAGCGAAAGATTTCTGTTGGCGCTGTATGGAAAGGAACTGGAGGCCACTCCGAGCGACCCTTGCCCCAGGTCGTAAAAGATGCCGAATCCCGCTCGGAGCACGGTGCCCCAATTTCGCCTCTCCGCGAGTTGATAGCCAAACCCAACTCTGGGCGCGAAATTTCCATAAGTTGTTTGGTAAAGGGCGGTGCCCCGAGGCGCAAGCGCAATCGTCGGCGGATTATCCAACCCCGTCACCGTGAATGGATCGTCGCGCGCGTGTTTGCCCTTCAGCGGCGGATTGATGTCCCACCTTAATCCATAAGTCACGGTCAAGCGGGGAGTGATCTTCCAGGCGTCCTGGCCGTAGAACGAGAAGTTTTGTGACAGCAGTGAGTTCGTTTGAAACGTGGCGGGCTGGGCGAATGATGCGATCCCTGAAAGAGCGCCGCCTGGTGCCGCGGTCATTCCCGTGAAGAACACAAATGGCCGGTACGAGAACGGGCTGGTAAACGGGGCCAGCCAGCGATAGTCCACGCCAAACTTCAATTGATGGCTGCCTCTGGTCATCGATAGATTGTCGATAAGATTTACCTGGCGTTGCTCGTCCGTGCCACCTTTGCCCTGACCGTACTCACCCACGCCTGAGATTATGAATAAGTAAGCGCTATCGGAGGACGTGATGCCAGAGGGAAACAGGAGAGAATCCGGCAGCGGCACAGCCCCACCCAAGTTATCCACGGCGAATCTAGCGGCGACTCTCTGATTGCTGTAGTTCACCCGCACTTCGTTGCTGATTCGGGGTGTGATCGCTTGTGTCAGGCCAAGCGTGAACGTGTGCACCGTTGATGAGATCAAATCAACCGTGCTGAGTGCGGGAGTGGTAAAGGGAGCAGCCCGCTGGGCCAGGTCTGACGGAGAGTAGTTGTAGCGTGCAAACAAATTCAGCTTGGCGTTGACGGCATGGTCCACGCGGACGCTATAAGCATCAAGCGACGAAGGATCAGAGTAGCTTGCGTTGAACTGGGCCACGCCGGGCCCGGCGGCTGGACCATTCGGCATCGGATACGCATTCAAAAACGGCTGCGTTGCAACGGGAGCTTGCTGCCGCGACGCAGCGTCCGGAACTATGCTTTGCCGAGTGAATGGCTGGCGCAGCCGCAAGCCTTCATAAGAAAAGAAGAAGAAACTCTTGTTCTTGAAAATTGGACCACCGAAGACGCCGCCGAAATCATTTTGGTGCTCCACGGGTTTCGGCAGATGATTGAGATTCGCGAACCAGTTGTTGGCATCCAGGGCGCCATTCCTGAAATATTCGAACATCGTCCCATGAAAGGTGTTCGTTCCTGAGCGCGTCGCAATCGAGATCTGTCCGCCAGGAGTCCGTCCAAACTCGGGAGCAAACGAAGACGTTTGGATGCGAAACTCCTGCATGGCATCGACTGAAACCAGACTGTTGGTTCCACCTGAAGCGGTGAGCGCGGGTAATGCCCCGCTGGCGCTCTGGCCCATCGCCAGGAAGCCGGTGACGCCGAAATTGGCGCTGACCCCATCCACGGAGAAATAGTTGGCATCTGTGCGCTGGCCATTAACGCTGAATTGTCCCTGGTCGAAAAGAGCAGTCGGGGTCAGGACCGCGCCCGGAGTGAGCGCGATCAGCGTTTGAAAAGTGCGGCCATTGAGAGGGAGATTGTCAACGAACCTGCGATCGATCACTGTACTGACAGTGGCCGACTCAGTATTCACAAGAGGAGCCCCCGGTTCTACCGTAACTATTTCAGTCACATCTCCGACTGTCATCTCGAAATCAATTTTGAGAGCATCCTGGACGTGAAGGATCAAATCCGGCTTAACCAGCTTTTTGAAGCCTGTCTTTTCGATTTCGACGCGATAAAGGTTTGGTGAAAGATTGGCGAGGTAGTATTCGCCCGAGCCGTTCGTAGTGGTTTCGTATTGAACATTAGTGTCGGCACTAATGACGACAACTTTGGCGTCAACAATTAAGGCCTTCTGCGGATCGGTTATGCGACCGGCGAGCGAAGCGTTTGTGGATTGGGCGCGCAGAACAGACGCTAACGAGAGAAGAAGAAGCGCCGCGAGTACAGGAACTCTACGCATAAGCGAAATCTCCACGCGATCTTGGAAGCATGAGGCTACTCTGGAGTAGAACCGGTGGTCAATACCGATTTGGGTGGCCTGCCAATACCCAAAAAGAGTGATGCTCGTGTTTCAGTCGCAAAGTAGATTAAGCCGACGAGGTCTGTTCGGGTACTGGTTCAATTTGAAAATTATTCTCATTCACGCCGACGCTTCAGCGCGGCGAGTCGGGCTAACGCGGTCAAAGTGAAACCGTTTAAAACGGTTTCACTTGATCTGTAGTCACCGGGACACCGGGCTAAAGCCGCGGTGTGAATCAAAAGACCAAAAAACTGAACCAGCGCTCTGTTCGGAGGATTATCAAAGGCTGAACAGCCTTTGATATAAGATGTGCACCTTATGCCGAAAGTGCACGCACAAGCACTAGCCTTCATCACGCCCGGGATTGTACTGGCTTGCGTGCTGCTGGCGTCGTGCCCTTCTGCCTTCGCGTTGGTTCCGTCACTCGACATCAACCAATACTCGCACCGCGCCTGGACAGTCCGCGAAGGATTTTTCAAAGGCGAAGTCGGCTCCATTGCCCAAACGCCCGATGGCTACATTTGGCTGGGTACCACGTTCGGATTAGTTCGCTTTGATGGAGTAAAGGGCGACAATTGGCAGCCGCCACAAGATCAGCATCTCCCTTCCAATCAGGTCATGAGCCTTCTGGTGTCCCGCGATGGAACGCTTTGGATCGGCACTGTGAATGGCCTAGCCAGCTTCAAAAACGGCAAGCTCACGGTTTACCCGGAAACCATTGCGCACTTCATATTCGCGATTGTCGAAGACCCCTCGGGTACGGTCTGGGTCAGCGCCTTGTCGACGACGCTCGGCAAGCTCTGCGCCATTCGCAACGGCAGCATGAGCTGCGAAGGCGAAGGGACGATTGGCCGCGGAGCGTTCAATCTCTACGTGGACAGCATGGGTACTGTGTGGGCGGGAGAGAAGGACGGACTGTGGCGCTGGAGCCCCGGGCCGCCTCGATTCTATTCACTGCCGGGCGAACCTAACGGCATCCAAGGGCTCGGTGAAGCGGAGGACGGCACGCTCTTGGTGGCCTGGAATGGCAAGCTGCAAAAGTTCCGCGACGGAAGGACCGAGGCCTATCCGCTGCCGGGGATCACAGAGCCGATACAGGTAAGAAAGATATTCCGCGACCATGACGGCAGCCTTTGGCTGGCGACCTACAGGCACGGCATTTTGCGCCTGCATTCGGGCCGCACGGATGTGTTTGCGCAATTCGATGGCCTCTCAGGCGATTCAGTCCACGCGCTCTTTGAGGATCGGGAGAGCAACATTTGGGTGACGACCGCTAGCGGCCTTGACCGCTTCCGCAACTTCGCGGTTCCTACGCTGACCACAAAACAGGGTCTGTCGCATGATGTCGTCGCTGCGGTCCTGGCAGATAAGGACGGAAGCCTTTGGTTCAGCACGTTCGCAGGGCTGGACCGGTGGCGGGACGGCAAGATCGAAACCTACCCTCTTGGCCAGACCAGGAATCCGAATGACCCCGCTTCCCTTTTCCAGGACCGCTCAGGCCGAATCTGGGTCTCGAAGACCTCGGGATTCGGCTATTTGGAGGGCCGGCGCTTTGTCCCAATTAGCGGAGTCCCGCAGCGTGGTTTGGTGCTTGCCATCGCCCAAGACCGTGCCGGCGACATGTGGTTAACGAATGAGCATCTTGGGCTGTTTCACGTGCAGGCAGGAAATGCAGTCAGTCAAATCGCCTGGGAAACTTTCGGACACAAGGAACACGCCAGTGTTTTGGCCGCCGATCCGCGCGGCGGTTTATGGATCGGATTCTTCCGGGGCGGTATCACTTACTTCGAAGACGGTCAGGCACGCGCGTCGTACACAACCGCTGATGGGCTGGGTGCCGGTCGTGTCAGTGGCTTTCAGTTCGATCACGACGGCGCGCTCTGGATCTCCACCGAGGAAGGCGGGTTGAGCCGGCTGAAAAACGGGGGCATTGCCACAATGACCAGCAAGAATGGCTTGCCCTGCGATACGGTCAATGGGCTGATAGAAGATGACGACCATGCGTTCTGGCTCTACACCGCCTGTGGCCTGCTGCGCATTGCACGATCGGAGTTGGACGCCTGGGTGGCTGATCCAGAGCGGGCCATCCAAACCACGGTCTTCGATACTTCCGACGGAGTCAGAAGTCTGGCCGCCAGTGGCCACTACAGCCCGCAGGTCGCCAAGACTTCGGACGGAAGAATTTGGTTCCTGCCTGGGGACGGCGTGAGCGTCTTCGATCCGCGCAACCTACACCTCAACAAACTACCGCCGCCGGTGCACGTCGAACAGTTCATCGCTGACCGCAAGACTTATGATGCTAGCGGACAGGTTCGTCTGCCGCCGCTGATACGCGATCTCGAGATCGACTATACGGCGCTCAGTCTGGTCGCGCCGGAGAAAATACTATTTCGCTACAAGCTGGAGGGCTATGATCGCGACTGGCAGGATGCGGGTAATCGGAGGCAAGCGTTTTATACCAACCTTCCGCCACGCAACTATCGCTTTCGTGTAATGGCGTGCAACAACAGCGGCGTGTGGAACGAGGCCGGCACCTACTTCGATTTCACCATCGCTCCGGCCTATTACCAGACCACCTGGTTCCGGGTGCTGCTCGCGATCGCTTTTCTCATGTTGCTCGGCGTGATCTACCAACTGCGGGTGCGTCAGGTGGCGGGGGAAGTGCGAGCACGCATGGAAGAGCGACTCGAAGAGCGCGAGCGAATCGCTCGAGATTTGCACGATACTCTTTTGCAAAGCGTGCAGGGATTGATCCTGAAGTTCCACGCCGTCGCAAAACAGATTCCTAGTGATGAGCCGGCTCATGACGCTTTAGAGAAAACGCTCGATCACGCCGACGAGGTTCTGGCTGAAGGACGAGACCGCTTGCGAAATCTGCGCGGCACATCGATCCCATTCGGTGGTTTGCCTGCGGCCTTCGAGCTGGTTGCGGAAGAGATCCCGCAGGGCGCCGACGCAACCTTTAAGACGGTTGTCGAAGGCAGGGTGCGGGAGTTGCACCCCATGGTCCGGGAAGAGTGTTATTGGATTGGGCGAGAGGCGGTCGTCAACGCTCTCACTCACTCCAATGGCCGCAAGGTTGAAGTGGAAATCACTTACGATCCGAGACAGTTTCGCCTGCGGGTCCGTGACGATGGCCGGGGCATTGATCCTAAAATCTTAGAAGAAGGCGGCCGCTCTGATCACTGGGGTCTGCAAGGGATTAGAGAACGCGCACAAAAGATCGGCGGGCAATTGAAGTTATGGAGCCGCCCTGAGACCGGAACCGAAGTTGAGTTGATCATTCCGGGAGCCAGCGCCTATCAAACAGCTCATGACAAGTCGAAGAAGTTCTGGCTTCGACCTTCTTCCGGTAAAAACGATGCGGCTCCGAAAGCGTGAGACTAATAGATGTCGATGATGCCGCGCTTAAGCGCGATAGTTACGGCGTGGGTGCGATCGTTCGCGCCAAGTTTTGAAAGAATACTCTTCATGTGAGCCTTCACAGTTTCTTCTGAGATCCTGAGGTGAGCAGCTACCAACTTGTTGGCGTTGCCGGCAGCCACTTCTCGCAATACTTCGATTTCGCGGGCGGTGAGCGCATCGTCCGAGTGGTGCTCAGCCATCTCCACGGCGATTTCCGGTGGGATTCGCTTTTTGCCGGCATGGACAGTCCGAATTGTCTCAACTAACTCTTTTCGCACCATGTTCTTAAGTATGTACCCGGAAGCGCCGGCGTTGAGGGCCCGGACTGCCTGGACATCGCCGGCGTAGGTGGTCAACACAATAATCCGGGCGTCAGGAAACTCTTTACGGATCGCCAGAATTGCCTCCGTTCCATTCATAACCGGCATCTGCAGGTCCATAAGCGTTACGTCCGGGCGATGCGCCCGGTATTGCTCGATTGCCTCACGCCCATTGCTCGCCTCGGCGACGAGAACCATGTCCGGTTCGGTGCCGAGGACCGCGGCAATTCCTTCGCGCAGCATCGGATGATCATCTACGGATAAGATCCGAATGCGGTTGCCGGCGCTCATAATTTCTCGAGATCGAAATGACTCTACGCCCCCGAGCCCGTCGGCACCAAGCGTCGCGCCATCGTGTCGGATTTGCAAAATGAAATTACACCGGGAGTCTACTACGAATCCTGAAAAACGGTTAGAGAAGTGACGCTGGGCTAATTGAGTATGAGCGGAAAAAAAGGCGGCGGGCCTTCCACTCGTTGCGCTGGTTGCAAAAGCGCGTAACGAGTGGACACCCGCCACGTCCTGTCTCTGAAATCATTTTAGTCCTGCTCGAATTCGAAATCCCACGCAGCCTGGTTTGGAAGGTCAACGCCCCCCCAAGTTGTGCCCATGACCACTTCTTCTGCTTCACCGATCAGCGTCAGTTCGGGAACCTCGTATTTGTTATGCATTGGATTTACCTCCTTTCTTTCTTTTTACCAACTCACCCTTAGAAATTAGTTCGTTCAAGCAGCTCCAAGCAGTTGCCCCGACAGCGCACCATCCTCGCGATTGCTTAGCCACAATTCGAGCAGAATGATCTGCCGCAACTGGGACTCGTTGCACTCTAGCCCGACGCAAAGGCGTTCCAAACGCGAGCGGACGCTGGCGCCGTCCATAAATCCGCGCTCCACTAAATTCAATTGCGGGGCGTTAAGAAGGACACGCGCCAGTGGCCGCAGCGCTTCCTGCCACGGGACATTAAACAAGCCCTTGGATCGACGCGTCCTCAACTTGACGGGCCACAGATCCGACAGCGCGGAGCGCATCAATCTTCGCGGTTCACCCGGCCGGCAGAGAATGTCCGGCGGAACGGTCATGAGAAACTCAACCAGCGGCCGGTGGGCGAACGGGTGCGTGTAGTCAAGGTGCTGCAAGAGCTCGGGCGGCTGCAGCGAGCGCAGTTCCAGCATCGTCGAGAGCGCCCGAAAATACTTCCGCCGCTCTGGTGGCGCCTGCATCCAGGCGTTCGAGAAGAATCTCGATTCGGAAAGACCGGTTCGGTCACTAAAGCCGGGGACCAGAGACGTTTCAACGTTCTTCGGCACATACGAACCGTCGGCGGCCGCGTAGATGGAGGTGGGCGACAATGGTGCTGGAAGGGCCGCCTGAAACGCGCGGCTAAGAATCTGGTAGATAGGAGTCCGGAGAATCTTGCTCCAGGCGAGCGCTTCCTCACACGCCTGTCTGATACGAAAGCGGCGCAGGGACGCTGACACCTGAAGGCTGTCATCGAACCAATTCCCCATCACGAGGTCGCCGTTTTGTCCCGTCAGAATAGTTTTTGCGCCAAGCTCGCGCGCAATTGCCGCAACCGATGTTCGCAGCGGCTGAAAAGCTTCAGGCATCGCATTGCCAACTTGCGCTTCCGCAACCAGCGGAACATCGTGCGTCGAAATATGCACTCCATCGATCCCGCAGTGCGATTCGACTTCGCGAATGAACGGTTCGTCGAGCGAGTTGCGCCACAGGAAACTCACACCGGCGAGACCTGGAGCGCTGACGGCGCGGCTTCGAATCAGATCATTTGCCATGCAGATTACAGACGACGAATCAAGGCCGCCGCTGAGTTCCGCCAGCACAGGCGCATCGGTTTGCAATCGGACAGCCACCGCTTCTCGAAACAATTCGCGAAGTTGTTCCTCGTATCTGCGCTCGCTCTTGTATCGGATCGTATCGCCCGTTGGCATCGCCCAGAACCGGCGAATGCCCGTTCCCTCAGACGACACGCAGACCGCGTGACCAGGAGGAACGGAGTAAATGCCTTTGTATGGCGTGCGGTTTGGGCATCCACCAAACATCAGGAATCCGGCCACGTACTGCTCGTCAAGATCCGAGATGCCCGTCGCTTCCACAAGAGACTGTAAGCGGCTGGACCACTGAACTTGTCCGTGTCGTACGTAATAGTAAAGGGGGCGCACCCCCGCGAAGTCGCTCGCCAGGATAGTCGTGTGGTTAGCGTGATCTCGAACAACCAAACTCCAATCGCCAATCAGGTGGACCAGACCGTTTGTCCCCCAACGCTCGTAGCTGGCGCGCGCGATTGCCGCGTTACTCGTCTCACTCCCCAGCGAGTCTCTCAATCGCAGCAGCAAGTCTTCGCGATTATCCAGCCGGCCGTCCCAGTGAAGCACTTCAGTTCGCTCATCGCGCCGGCTCCGGCCATCGTTAAACATCTGTTCTGGTGTATTAATAAGCATCTTCGTTACCTTCGGTTAAGCAACCTGGAGCAACCTTAACCGCTTCTGGTAGGCCGGCGAGCCATACGCAACCCGGCCGTCAACCTCTACCCATGCGTGAGAGAAGAATGGCGACGGGCGATAACCGATCGCTAACCGCGCCACAATGCCGTGCCTTCTGAGCAGACGGACCGTGCACACTGATCGCTGCAGGCAAAGCACCGGCTTCCAGTAGAAACAGGTGGCGAGCAGGACGGCGTCGCAAATCGCCTGTTCTAATTCGCGGCTGGTTGGCTTCGCCGCAATGGATTGCCGCTTCAACTGCGACAGAATGTGTCCGGAGCCTAGTAACGCGACGATCACTTCGTAGCGAGCGATCTCGTAAAGCGCTCCAAATATGAGCCACGCCCTTTTCATGATGGCGCCCCCTTTTGAATCAGCGCGTGCTGTTCGAGTACGGTCAGAAAATTGAGCGTGTGCTCGCGCGCTATGGTTCGAGCAATCTGATACTCACCGCTGATTTCCTCCGCGATAGCTTCCAGTGTCAGCTGCTGCTCGAGTCCGCGCCAGATGCGCGCGCCGGTTCCGTTGGAACTGAACAAGCGTCCGTGCCCGGCGTGTAAGATCACTATTCCGTCGTCATGAAAAGACGCGGCAGCTTCAGGACTGACCGTGAAACTGAAATTGCTTTGGTTCGTCATGATCTGTTTTCCCTTCATCGCTCCTGCGAAACTAATGTTTGCTCTAGCTACTGACCCCTTATCCTGACGCAGGTCACTATACTGGCGCCCGGCTCCCGCAACATCACCAGATGGGTCTGTTAATTAGTATTACTTTCGAGGATTCTGAGATACCACGAACGTGGTAAGATGTTCGCAAGCAAGCTTACCAATAGTGTCGGGATCGATCAGTTCAGAGAGGCCGCTCAACATTTACAGGGGCAGGCCCTTTTTGAGAGCCTTAGTGAACCGGCGATGAACACGAAAAGCGTCAAAAACTTCTCATGCATCCCAACGACGCTCCTGATTTGTTTTGTGCTCTTGAGCGGCTGCCGGATAAGTTCAGGCGGGCCGCCAAATGGCCCATCCAGTGGTCGAAAGAATTCGCTCTGGCGTTTGCAGACGTAACAGATGTGTTCTATCGTCAGAGCTGAAACCGGGAGTTAACATGCTTGCAAAAAGGTACCCTCAAGGAAGGTGGGCGTGGGTGGCACGCATTGCGCCGAAACGACTCGGACTGGCGCTCATCCTTATGATTTTGGGACTAGGTTTTGCAGGTTATGGATGCCATTCCCAGAAAAACAGCGCGAGCCCCTCGATCGAGTTCACCCATATTCCGCGGGCGGCGCAAGGTGGAAAAGAAAGAGTTGATACGATCTCTGGACGGGTACGGAACGCTGGACCAAAACAGCAGATCGTTATTTATGCGCACAGCGGGCAATGGTGGGTGCAGCCCTGGCCGCTTTACCTCGGATCGTGACGGAGATCGATGGTGTCGCGCCCGCACATAGTCGCACGTACCGCAACATTCTCATTGCTGTTGGTGTACTTTGTGCTGACTGGATGCCACTCTTCACCAAAAAATTCAGCTCCAACGGTTGCTTTCAGCAAGGTCCCCGCCGCATATCAGGAGAGTCCCTACAAGATAGACATAACCGAAAGTGACTACAAGACAGACATGACCGAAGGTCGTGCCACAGGACCTCGACCCGGGCAGCGAATCGCGTTGTACGCAAAAACAGATGGCCGATGGGGCCTGTGCCAGCAATCAGGTCAGCCGTTTACCAATATCGAGAGTGACGGCCGGTGGAAAGCTTCAGTCCACTTAGGAATACAGTATGCCGCTCTGTTGGTTGAGCCGACCTACAATCCACCTGAACAAACTGAATCGTTGCCGATCGCCGGTAACGGCGTTGTGGCGCTGGCAGTCGTTAACGGAGATGGGCCAGCGCCGATACTCCCGTCGCCCAAGATACTGAACTTTAGCGGTTACGAGTGGACCACGAGCGCTGGTCCGATTTTTCGCGCTGGGTCAAGAAACTTTTTCGATCCTGCGAACGTTTGGACGGACGAAAGAGGTGCACTGCATCTTCGCATCTCGGGAAGCCCGGGAAAGTGGGCTGGGGCGGAGCTGAAGCTCACGCGCAGCCTGGGATACGGAACATACAGGTTCCAAGTGCGCGATGTCTCTCATCTCGAACCTTCTGCCCTTTTGACACTAATCACCTGGGACGGCGTTGGCACAGAGAGCACCCGGCGCGAGTTGGACGTTGAGCTCGGTCGTTGGGGAGACCCCGATAATACCAACGTGAATTATGTCGTCCAGCCCTACTACGTTCCAGCTAACATTGTTGCCTTTCGGGCGCCGCCTGGTCTCTACACACATTCGTTTCGGTGGGAACCGCGGAAAGTAACATTTTCGACGTTAGCAGGATCGGGCAATACAGGCGGCGGCCGTGTCATTAACCAGCATGTGTTTACCTCCGGTGTGCCTTCCCCCGGGGGCCAATCGGTGCGCATCGCCTTGTATGTATTTCATCAAGGCCATATTCCGCTGAAAAACGAAAATGAGGTCATAATCGACAAATTCGAGTACCTCCCGTGATTTGCTGGTGGAAACAAATTCGATGGACTCTTATTGGAATCGCGCTAGCGGGCCTTGTCACCGATACACGTGCGCTCGATCCCAATCGTCTGCCTTCGCAGTACGTCCGCGAACAATGGACCAATGAAACCAGATTTCCCGGCGGCGCAGTCAACGGCATCGCGCAAACCGCTGACGGATACCTCTGGATTGGAACCGACAGAGGCCTGATGCGTTTCGACGGTTTTAATTTCAGGCCTGTGTCGTTTACTTCCATCGCCAGCGCTTCGAACGTTTCGATATCGCAATTGCTTACGGATGCCGGCGGAAAATTGTGGGTCCGTCCACAGGGCGCCTATGTCGTACGCCAAAAAGATGGCAAGTTTGAGAGCGTCGGATACGGTTTACCCGCAATCACCGCCCTGTCAAAAGATAACAACGGCGGAGTACTGGTTTCGGACGTCGAGCAGGGCACATTCCGTTTTATGGGAGACGACGTTCAAAAACTGGCGGCCGATGTCGTACCTGGGTTACCGCCAGTAATCTCTATGGCCCAAACAGCCGACGGCAAGATTTGGATGGGCACACTCGGCGCTGGCCTCTTTTTTCTTGCGGGCGGGCGAGCTACTCAGGTCAGCGCAGGATTGCCCGACCGAAAGATCGATTGTCTGCTGGCGATCAGTACTGACGAGTTGTGGGTCGGCACCGACACGGGCTTGTATCGCGGGAACGGCAACGGCTTTCGTCGGCTCGAATTGCCTTCATCTCTCGGTAATGTCCCGGTTTTGAGCCTCCTGCGCGATCGTGACTCGAATATCTGGGCGGGTACGACGCGCGGGCTACTGCGCATTAATGCGAGAGGGATTTCGTTCTCAGATGAAAATGTGCTTCGCGGAGACGGAGGGATTAATGCTCTATTTGAGGACCGCGAAGGGAATCTCTGGATCGGAGGTGCGCGAGGGCTAGGCCGCATTCGAGACAGCGCGTTCATAACCTATTCATCTGTTAACAATCCTCGTCTCGAGCATAGTGGGCCTATATATGTCGACCGAGA
Organism: Pyrinomonadaceae bacterium; assembly: GCA_035644135.1. Lineage (GTDB taxonomy): Bacteria > Acidobacteriota > Blastocatellia > Pyrinomonadales > Pyrinomonadaceae > PSRF01. The sequence goes on along the minus strand of DASQPD010000033.1, from coordinate 3,652 downwards.
GGGCCGCACCTGGTTCGCTCCCGCTCAAGGTGGGCTGTATATTCTCCAGAATGGACACGTTCAACCCGTTACATCGATACCACCAAATGAGGTCGTCTATTCCATCAGTGGATGGGCAGATGCGGTGTGGGCCGGACGTCAACGCGGGGGAATCACTCGTCTACAATTTCGCAACGGGGCGATACGGACCGAGAGCTATACAGAGGCAAACGGACTGGCCCAAAACAGTGCCTATGCTGTTTATGAGAGCCGCGATGGCTCTGTGTGGGCCGGCACGCTAAACGGCGGCGTCAGCAAATTCAAAGATAGGCACTTCACCACTTATACGACGACCAACGGCCTCGCTTCGAATACCGTCTCGTCCATCCTTGAAACCCGCGATGGTGCAATGTGGTTTGCCACACCTAGCGGACTGAGTTCTTTTTCAAACGGCCAATGGAGAACCTATACAACGGTAGAGGGTTTGCCTTCGCCAGAGGTGAACTGCCTTTTCGAGGATTCATCCGGAACTCTCTGGAGTGGAACGTCTGCTGGTCTTGCCTTTTTTGCCTCTAACCGTTTTCAAGTTCCGCATGAATCGCCCGACGTTTTGCGCGAACAAATAGTCGGAATGGCGGAGGACAGGAGTGGAAGGTTTTGGATCGCGACCTCAGATCATGTTTTACGCGTTCCGCGCGACAAACTGCTACGCGGTGTTGTGAAGGCAGTCGATGCTCGCGAGTATGACCAGACCGATGGTCTCGAGAGCACTGAAGGAGTGAGGCGCAGCCGATCGGTGGTCTCGGATTCAGCGGGCAGGATCTGGTTTTCACTCAGCAGCGGCTTGTCGGTTGTTGATCCATCCCAGATCACGGACTATTCAGTTCCCCCGCTGCCTCACATCGAGGCGATCACCGCCGATGACAATACCGCAAACCTCGCTGCCTCCGTACGAATTCCTGCATCTCCAAGGAGAATCACGTTTGAGTACACGGGGCTGAGCCTAGCGGCGCCCGGGCGGGTTCGCTTTCGATATTTTCTCGAAAGTTTCGACAGTAGCTGGAGCCAGCCGGTTTCAGCGCGAGAAGCCGTTTACACGAATCTTGGGCCCGGCTCCTATCGATTCCGGCTAGTCGCCAGTAACAGCGAAGGGCTATGGAGTGAGTCCGAGGCTGTGGTCGGGTTCGAAGTTGAACCGACGGTCTGGCAAACGTGGTGGTTCCGAACCAGCTCCGCCGTCTTAATTCTTCTTTTGGTGTGGTTCCTGTACCGTTATCGCCTGCACCAGCTCGCCAAGGAATTCAATATTCGCCTGGAAGAGCGCGTCGGTGAGCGCACGCGCGTCGCCCAGGATCTGCACGACACTTTGCTGCAGGGTTTTCTCAGCGCTTCGATGCAACTGCACGTGGCGGAGCGTCAGATACCGAGCGACTCGCCGGCCAAGCCTTTGGTCGGTCGGGTGCTGGAACTGATGAGTCAGGTTATCGAGGAAGGCCGAACCACGCTGAGGGGTTTGCGCTCAACCAATACCAACCCTCGTGATCTGGCCCTCTCTTTTTCCGGAATTCAGAAAGAGCTGGCTACTCATGAGCAAGTCAATTATCGAGTCACTGTCGAAGGGACTTCGAGACCGTTGCATCCCAGCGTCCGCGATGAGATTTATCTGATCGGCCGTGAAGCATTGCTAAATGCATTCCGACACTCTAAAGCAAATACAGTCGAAGTGGAGTTGGAGTATGGAATCAAACAGTTAAGAATTCTGGTCCGTGACGATGGTCGCGGTATCGAACCCGAAGTCCTTGCTGCCGGACGCCAGGGTCACTGGGGAATATCCGGGATGCGCGAGCGGGCCGAAGTCATCGGGGCCAGTCTAAAACTTTTCAGTCGCGCCGGCGCCGGCACGGAAATCGAACTGTCTGTACCAGGACGGACAGCTTACGAATTAAATTCCTCGCAACGCTCTCGCCGCTGGTTCGGCAGGGTGTTCAGAGGCCGGACCGATTCGAATGGAAGTGAGAAATAGCAATGAGCAAGTTACCCGCGATTCGCGTTTTAAGCGTCGATGATCACCCGTTGTTGCGCGAGGGAGTCGCGACTCTTATCAACAACGAACTAGATATGACAATGGTGGCTGAGGCGGCCAGTGGCCTTGAAGCAGTCCAGGGATTCCGAGAACATAAGCCCGACGTCACGCTAATGGATCTCAGGCTTCCGGACATGAGTGGCATTGACGCGATGATGGCCATCCTCTGCGAATTTCCTGAAGCACGGATCGTTATGCTGACCACCTTTGAGGGTGACGTCGAAATTCAGCGCGCCCTGGCGGCGGGTGCACGTGGCTATTTGCTAAAGAGCATGCCGCCATCGGAGCTGTTGGATGTGATCCGCCAGGTTCACGCAGGAAAAAAGCGAATTCCTCCGGAAGTAGCCTCCCAACTCGCGGAACATATGGGTGATGAACTCCTAACTCAACGTGAAATAGAGGTGCTCCGGGCGGTTGCCGATGGAAATCGAAACCGGGATATCGCTGAAAAACTCTTTATCTCTGAAGAGACCGTCAAAGTTCACATCAAACATATCATGGAGAAATTGCACGCGAGTGATCGCACCGACGCCGTCGCCATCGGTGTACGCCGAGGGATCATCCACCTCTAAAGGACCACGCTGCCGCGAAAACAATCACCCGAAAGAAGTATTTAAAGTTACCATGATCTGTGGATTCGTTTGGAGAACGTATTCGTTAACCTTTGTCTTGCGTGTGTTTTGATGAATGGCACACTGAAGGATGGCAGCACTGCAAAGGTTATTTTCAATTTTTCCGGCCAGGTGGCCAGGGGTTGGCCTGTTACTTCTGCGAACCGTGGCGGGTCTTACCCTGTTGATTCAAGGCGCAGCCTATCTCAACGACTGGCGTAATCTGAGGTTTGACGCATTAATAGCCGTTACCTTCGCGTTTGTAGGTGGGGTCTCACTGCTGGCTGGGATTCTAACACCCATCACGAGCCTGCTCGTTGTGTTGGGCACTATCAGCTACGCGTTTTCGTGGCTCCCTGCCCCGAGCGCGAATCTCTTAGACAGTAAGCTGGCAGTTATAGATGTGATCGCCATGGCTACCGCGATTGCCTTTCTCGGACCCGGTGCGTATTCACTCGACGCGCTCTTTTTCGGGCGTCGTGAGATTTTTATTCCCCCCACTCAACGTTTGCACAAGTCCTGACGCCTGCCGATCCGGTTCTGTCTTTGCGAGGAGCTACGAGAGCTAGGCATCCCGGCGCAAAGAAGAAACGGCTTGGATGTCGATTATCCCCCGCTTCAACGCAATCGTTACCGCATGGGTGCGATCGTTCGCGCCGAGCTTTGACAGAATACTCCTCATGTGAGTTTTGACCGTCTCTTCGGAAACGCAGAGGTTGATCGCGACGATCTTATTGGCATTGCCGGCGGCCACCTGCTGCAACACCTCGATCTCGCGGTCGGTCAACGCGTCGTCCATGTGGTGCTCCGCCATTTCAACGGCGATCTCAGGTGGAATCTTCTTCTTGCCGCTGTGCACGCAGCGAACGGTCTCGATCAGTTCTTTTCGCACCATATTCTTCAGTAGATATCCCCAAGCGCCGGCTCGGAATGCACGGCGTGCCTGGGCATCACCGCTGTAGGTTGTCAAAACGACAAT
>DASQPD010000032.1:0-5580 GCA_035644135.1 Pyrinomonadaceae bacterium | reverse complement strand
GATCGACGTAAGGGCCGGCGAGGTATTGCATATTCCTTCGCTGGTGAAACACAAGGCGGAAGCGCTCGAAGACACGGTTGACGTGGATATTTTCAGTCCCCCGCGGCAGGACTGGCTGGATAAGACGGATGATTATCTTCGCGGGTGAGCTATCGTCTAAGGATTGCCGATTGCCAATTGCCAATTGCCGATTGCGTTTCCCGGGTGTGGGTTTTGTTGGCGACGGTGCGGAATAGGCCATAAATCGGCAATTGGCAATCGGAAATGACTCCATGAATTTGGGACTGAAAGACAAGGTAGCGTTGGTAGCGGCCTCGAGCACCGGCCTTGGCCGCGCCGTCGCCGAAGAGCTTGCCGCCGAGGGATCAGCTTTGGTGTTGTGTGCCCGCGGTGCCGAAGGTCTTGACGCTGCGCGAAAAAAGATTGCTGATACCACTGGCGCAACGATAGTAGCGGTACCAGCAGATCTAACGATAGCTGAAGATATTAAACGAGTAGTGGATTCTGGCCTAAAGAAGTTTGGCCGCATCGACATTGTCGTCACAAACAATGGTGGTCCACCAACCGGCCAGTTTGAAGATTTGACGCAGTCGCAGTGGGAAGCCGCAACACGGCTCACGCTCTACAGCGTGCTCGAACTGACGAGACAGGTGTTGCCAGGCATGAAAGAACGACGGTGGGGCCGCATCTTGAACATCACTTCCATTGCCGTAAAACAGCCGGTGGAGAACCTGATGCTTTCAAACAGCTTGCGCGCGGCAGTCACCGGGTTTGCTCGGACCCTGGCAAACGAAATAGCAACCTTTGGCGTCACCGTGAACAACATCATGCCCGGCTATACCCGGACCGAGCGCCTGGAGGAGTTGGCGCAGATGCTCGCAGATAAAGAGGGCATCAGCCGAGCAGATTTCGCTTCGCGTTGGGAAGCAGAGATTCCGATGCGGCGCTTGGGCGAACCGCGGGAATTTGCCGCGCTGGCGGCATTCCTGGTTTCCGAACGCGCGAGTTACATAACTGGACAATCGATTGCGGTGGATGGCGGCTGGATTAAATCTCTTCTCTAGAGCTTTGCCTCAAAAGTCTACTTCGGCTTTGCATGGCCGCAAAGAAGCACAAAAAGCGCAAACGATTAATGGAAGACCTTTGCACTTTTTGTGCCTCTTTGTGGCTTCTGAGGCAAAGCTGCTTCTCTAGTAAAAAGTGATGAAGTCTATTGTGACAAGCCTATTCGCCGCATCAGCTTTGGAGTGCGCTGACTAGGGCTTTGCACAAAAAGACACGATGGTCTGTACAGTACCGCGAGCGAAGCGACCGGATGTTACACTCGACTTCCAGATGTGATTCTCATAATTGGCAGCCAGTCAATCAGTTAGTCGAAGCGCAACATCCGGTCGCTTCGCACGCGGTACTGTACTGATCGCCGTTCCACGTGCCGGTAGTCAGGATCTTTTGTGCAAAGGCGCTGACTGGTCAGCGCTTTCCTTTTTGGGTTGCCTAACCACCCGCAGCCATGTTTGTATTCCAGATATCGCGCGTAAGTTTCCAGCTTTTACCCTGCCGTTTCCAAACCACAATGTACTTGCCGTAGTCAGTTGTAGTTCCGCCGCCGGCTTTCGGAATCGTAAGTTCATAATGGCCAGTCTCAATTGCCGTGTTGCCGCAGGCGTCGAGCGAATCAGTCTTTAAACTCACTACCTTGATTCCTGCGGTGATTAACTGTTGCCAGAACGTCTGGATGCCCAGACGATTGCCGATGATCGGACTGTTCGGCGGCATCAGAAGGGCATCGCTCTTGTACATTCCTGCTACGCTCGCTGCATCGCCCCTGTTAAAAGCCTCGATGAATCTTTTGTTATTTGCTTCAATAGTCCTCTGCACACCAGGGGATTGTATGCACTGGGAGTACGTCGCAGAGGTAAAAGAGAGAAACACAAAAGCTATTGACAATAGTTGTCTCATTATCTTGCTCCTGCTTTGGGGTGTCAGAGCGCCCCGTTTTTATGCAATCCGAAAAGCTTAGTCAATGGTAGGTAGTGTCATGTTGTGGGCTTTCTGCCGCTACTCCCTGTCCTCCGTGTCTCCGTGGTGGAATATGACAAAGAGACGCTCACCACTGAGACACGGAGGACACAGAGATGGCAGCGAGAACCGAAAATATCAATTCGTGTCGGTTTATCTGATTTCGTGGATCGTCCGCAGGTTAGCGGAATTCAGTCAGCAGGCGCTCGGGGATTACTGTTTCATTTGATCAATTCTCTGCTTAGCTTCCAGAATCATTCCGCGCAGCTTGTTAAGTTCGTCGAGCGTGATGTATATCGTCGCCCGATCAATCCCTGCATTTCCGTTTAGCGAGCTATTCTCGAGCTTTACCGCGATGCCGCTCCGAGTTTGTTTAAAGACCACGATTCCAAAATCATCACGAGTCCGGTAACTGGCGGAAAAGTTCGGCATCCGGGTGGTGGTATCGTCAACGCGAGCGACGAGGTCCAATCCTCTGATCAATGGATCGATCTCCTCATAATCGATAAAAGACTGGATCTCGGTTGCGGGCTGGGCTGATTCCGCAAGTTGAATAGCAATTCCGGTCGCGCGTGCCGGTTCAGTATTGCTGCGCAACTCAACCGCATTAACCTCTGCCGAGCCGTTGCGCCCGCTGACGGTGCCAATCGACAGGAATCCTTTATAGATTGCCTGCTCGAGGCGGTCCTGAATCTCTTCCAGCTTTGTCGTTGGTTCGTCCAGATAGTACCTGCGCGTCCGCTGGGGAATAGTTCTCGGTCGCTGAGATCTTTGGGCGAGCGCTGTTTCAGATCCGAGGGTAAAGAACAGCACGATGAGGAACGAAACCGAAAATCTGCGCGTCATTGGCAGCTCCTTTGATTAGCCGTCTTTCCAAACATATCAGCATTGATCAAACCTGCGAGTAGAGCTGAAGTTCCCAAAAAACTAATACATGATCCACGAAATGACACGAAATAAATAGAGGAACTTTTCGTGTGATTTCGTGGATCGCCTTCCATGGGCAAAGTCTCGATCCACGCGCCTCACACGAAGAATTCCTAGCGCCTTAAAGCCTCATCGATATCGGTAATAATGTCTTCGATATCCTCGATACCGACTGAGATTCGCACGAGACCTTCGGAAATACCTAGTTCCAGCCGCCGCTTTGGAGCTACCTCGCGGTGTGAAGCTGTTGCTGGATGCAGTACACCCGTAAAGACATCACCCAAACTAGTCGAACGCACGCAAAGCGAGAGCGCGTCCATGAACCGGAAGGCGGCTTCGCGCGTGCTCTCGCGAAGTTCTATTGAGACAAGGGCGCCAAAATGAGGCGGGCGCACAGTGCGCTTAGTCGTCTCCTGGTTTTGCGGCGGCGCCAGACCCGGATAATAAACGCGGGATACGCCTTCATGGCTTTCGAGATATTTCGCCAAACGGAGAGCGTTGTCACACTGGCGATCCATGCGCACCGATAGTGTCTTTAACCCGCGATGAATTTCATGCGCCTCCCAAACACCGAGGATCCCGCCAACAAGCTTCATCACGCCGATTAGCGTTGGAAGGTCTAACTCATCACGAGCAACGACTACTCCGCCCATCACATCCGCATGTCCTCCGAGATACTTCGTCGCGCTGTGTACGGAAAAGTCGGCGCCGTGCTTGAGGGGTTTGCAGAGATAAGGAGAAGTGAACGTATTATCCACGATGAAACGCGCGCCTACTTCCCGCGCGATTTCAGCGCAGGTGGCAATATCACAAACTTTGAGGAGCGGATTTGAAATCGCCTCCGCAATCAACACCTGAGGTCTCACCTCGAGAGCTTTCGCTCTCAAAGCCCCTAGGTCAGAGAAATCCGCTGTTGTGGTCTTAATCCCATACGTGCCAAACACTTTGTAGAGCAGATCACTAGTGGCGCCGTAAAGATCCTGCGACGCGAGAATCTTTGCGCCGGTAGTGATCTCGCAAGCGAAGATGGACGCATGCAGAGCGGCCATGCCGGTGGCATACGCGCAAGCAGCGGCGCCCTCTTCAAGCACGCGCATGGCTTCTTCCAGCGCCGCGACGGTGGGATTGCCATAGCGGGTGTAGATATAGCCCTGTTGCTCGCCTGCGAAAACCTGGTCCACTTCGGCCATGGAATCATAAGTAAACGTGGCGGTCGCATAGATTGGATTGGAGACAGGCTTGCCGTGGGGCAGGGCGCCTCTTTCACCCGCGTGGACCAGTTGGGTATTAATGCCGAGCGGTTTCTTACGTGCGGTCATGTGCATCTCCTAAATGCAGGTAGAAGATTTTCCATACATCAAAGTTCTATCCGCAGATTACACAGATTACGCAGATTTTGAAAACAGCCCAACAGTCAGCTGGTTACCGACTTCCAACGGTGTGTTTCTCTGTAATCTGCGTAAGAAAGTAACAATTTTGCGAGTAAACAAATCAATCCACGCGCATCACACGAACTAAAAACATACTCACACGAAATGTTTCTCTATTGATTTCGTGTGATTTCGTGGATCATGAATCGATCGATGCAGTTGAAAACTTCTCCAAGGGTGCCTTCGTCAGCCAGGTACACCATTCGGAAATAACCCAGGTGATCATCCACTCCAAACCCGGAACCGGGTACGACCAGCACACCGGTTTCTTTTAACAGGTCAATCACAAAGCGTTCATCGGTCCGGTCCGCCGGCATTTCCGCTTTGATCATCAGATAAAAGGCTGCCGCGGGCTTCTCGCAGGTTAAGCTTTCGTTTTTACGAATACGATCAAGGCACAAGTCGCGCCTGCTTTTGAGCTCGCGTAGAAAATCTCGTTGAAAATCACGGCTCCCTGACAGCGCAGGCTCGACAGCATATTGCGCCGGGGTTGGTGAACAAAGCCGTCCGCTTGCCAGGCGACCGATAGCGCCTGTCAGGTCCCGCATCTGCTTTTCATGAGTGTAGCGCATCCAACCGACCCGCCAGCCCGGCACCAGATGAGTTTTCGACAGACTCTCTAAAGTGATCAGCGCCACGTCCATCTCCTGGGCCAGAACGGAAGCGGACGTTGGTTGCTTTTCGAAACACAGTTCTCGATAGACTTCATCGGCGATCACCAGCAACCTCTGTCGCGCCGCTAGTTCCAGAATCTGTTTGGTCACTGCATCCGGAATGATAGATCCGGTCGGGTTATTCGGATTAATCAAAACGACCGCGCGTGTTCGGTTTGTGATTAGCGAGTTTATTTCTTCTATGTCAGGTTGCCACTGGCGGGCGGGAACCAGGTGATAATAGCGCGCGATAGAACCTAGTTTGTTTAGGATGGCAGGATAGATTGGGTAACCCGGCGCCGGAAGCAAAACTTCATCGCCATCGTTAACCAATGCCGTTAGCACCAGCTCGGCTGCTTCTGACGCGCCGGAAGTTAGCAGCACCTGTTCCGGCGCGGTGGGCGATCCCAGGGAGGTTGCATAAGTTGCAACTGCTGTTCTCGCAGCGGGCAAACCAGCTGAGTGTGTATAGCCAGTGAAGCTTTCTTTGAGCGCACGCGCGACGGCTTCCACAATATGGGCAGGTGGCCGGAACCCATAGGCCTGTGGGT
>DASQPD010000031.1:0-72805 GCA_035644135.1 Pyrinomonadaceae bacterium | reverse complement strand
GAGGTCGCGCTCGACGACTTTCCATTCAGCGTCGCTGAGGGGTGCGCCAAAGTTATGAGCGGCAACCTGGAGTCCGAGCGAATAGACGCGATTAATCTCCCGCTCGGCACTCTTCAGCGGCCCCAACAGACTCGATCCAACATACGCAACTGTTATCTTCACCCTTGCCTCTTACCAAATGGCCAACGAGAAATTAAACCTAATTGTTTTCGTGTCAGTTCGTGTAATTTCGTGGATCGGTCATCGCCTTAGGAAAAATCCGATCCACGAAATTACACGAACTGACACGAAACAAATACGCGGATGAGCTTTGCACTTAGAATTACACTACATATCGCTTCCAGTCGAGCCTAACTGCGCTGCCAAAGTTGAACAATAAACCCACGTGCATCCCGGTAGCCTTCATGTAATTCAGCAGTTGCCCCACTTCTCTGCCGGTGAGTCCTTCCAGGGCTTTCAGTTCAACAATAATTTGCCCGTAACAGATGAAGTCGGCCCTGTATTGCTTTTCCAGTGCTTCGCCTTTGTAATAAATCGTCAACCACTGTTCTGGTTCAAATGGGATCTGCCTTCGTCTCAACTCGATTCCCATTGCCTCTTGATAGACTGGTTCAAGGAATCCCCGTCCCAGGCGGTAGTAAACGTCGAGGGCGGCGCCTACAATTCTATAGACTTCTTCCCTGAGGATTAATTCGTGCATGTGAGGTTCCTTTCGTGAGGTTTATTTCGTGTCTTTTCGTCCGTTCTTCGTGTTACTTCGTGGATCCCTGGCCGCTCACATTAAAGTCGATCCACGAAATAACACGAAACCGTGAATGCAACCATCGAGACCTTAATAAAATACACGTAAGATCAATATCAATTTTGTACTACACCCTCAAGTTGATCCTCCAGATTCTCGATGATTTCACGCAGACGATGGATCACTCCATCTTCCGCGTCCCAGTAGCCGCGGCCGTGAGCTTCCAGTAAGCGTCCGATCAGCGAATGCGCTGAATCAGGATTAAGCGATCGCAAGCGCTCGAGCATCTGCGCGTCGAGAATGAATGTCTTAGCTACCTCCGAATAGATCCAGTCATCAACCGCATCGGCAGTGGCACTCCAACCGAACGTGTTTGTCACATGATTCTCGATTTCGGCGACACCGCGAAACCCGTGTTCGAGCATCCCTTCGTACCATTTGGGATTCAAGGTCTTTGCTCGGGTCTCGAGCTGGACAGTCTCTTCAAGCGTTCGAATCTTTGTGTCGCGCGTCAGCGTGTCGGATAAATAGATTGCGGGCCGCGCTTGAGCCCGATGTTCTACAGCCTTCGAGATTCCGCCGAGATATTCGAAATAGTGATCGACGTCTGTGATTCCAATTTCAATCGTATCGATGTTCTGATACGTGGCCTCTACACGAGCCAATGCCCGATCCATTGCGAGCCGTGCTTCTCTGCCCTCGATTGTTCGGCCGGCCGAGTCCCGTCCGTAGGCAAAGCACTTCCGAGTAACAAAAAGATCCCCCAATGTCTCGTCCTGGGCCCATTGTGAATCCATCACCATGAAGTTCACATTGGTTCCGTAATTACCTGGCGCATTCGAGAAAACGCGTGTTGCCGCATCGTCTTCCCCGCATGACTCTTCGCGCATCTGTAATTGAACGTGGGCCCTGACGTAGTTTAGGTTTTCAGGCTCGTCAAGCTGCGCCACCAGTCGTACCGCCTTATCCAAAAGCTCAACGGTGGGACTGAAAAGGTCTCGGAAGATCCCTGACACGGTAAGGACCACATCGATCCGCGGTCGAGCCAACTGCGCCAGGGGTATGGGCTCAACTGCCGTGACGCGATTCAGCTTGTCGCGCAAAGGCCTTACTCCTAAAAGCCAAAGCGCCTGGGCGACACCTTCCCCCTGCGTCTTGATGTTGTCCAGCCCCCAAAGGACCAGGGCCATCGAACGCGGATAGCGACCATGCTCGTCGCGATAACGAGTTAATAGGGCCGTTGCTACAGATTCCGCTCGAGCAAAAGCGCTGACTGAGGGCACCGAATAAGGATTGATCGCATGAGTATTTCGGCCAGTGGGCAGGATCGCCGGATTTTGAACAATGTCGGCGCCCGGGCCGGGTTGGATGTATTCTCCTCGCAACCCTCTGATCAGAGCATCCATCTCGGAATTGCTGTTGAGCTGCTTTACGATGAGTTCCAGCAGCGCAACCAGGGGTCGAGAATCAGATGCAGGCACGTTTGCTCGTTGAGCCAGATGCGCTACCGCCGCATCACTTCCCTCTTGGAGAAAGACTCCGAGCGCGCTGGAGATGATCTCGTCCATCTGTTCTTGCACTCTGCGCGCGTGCTCCGTAATTATTTCCTGTTCCGCTGGCCTGGAGAGACCGAGTCCTTCCGCAACCAGATCGGGTAAGGCCCGGGCGCCCGCTTCGGGCCGGTCAAACGAAGCGACCATCCGCAAGAGATCCAGCTTTTCCCGCTTTCGAGATGCCCGCCCGAAGATGTGCAAACCTGTAGGGATAAGGCGCTGCTCAATCTCCAATAATCGATCGTGGAGGTTAAGTACTTTCCGATCACGTTCGTTTGGGCTGAGATCCTGATCTGGTTGCATTATTGCGAAGAGACGAAGGGGTTCGAGATGCGAACAACCTGGGCGTTCAGTTTAACGGCCAGCTCTTTTGCTTTCCCATTTGCTCTGAAAGGATCATCCGTATCCACAACTAAGACCCTGACTTGCGAATGTCGTAGCTCTTTGCTCAGGAATTTGATTTCCTCATCAATCAGATGTCGCCGCTGGACGGGATCAGGCTCACCTGGTCTGCTCAGAGAGACATTCGCACCTCCGTCGGTGAAAAGCATTAGCACCGATGACAGACCCAGATGCCCAGAAACTCGCCGAGCAAGATCGAGTGAACAATTGAGCCCCGCCGGCAACGGTGTCCCACCGCCGACCGTAAGCGAATCGAGGATGCAACGAGCTCGCAATATGCTGCGAGTCGGGGGCAAAAGCAGTTTTGCGTTAGTGCCTGAGAAAGCCACGATTGCGACGCGGTCGCGGGCAAGATAAGACTTCTTCAGCAGATCCAGAAGGGCTCTCCTTGCAAGAGCAATCCGGCGCAGGGCCATACTCCCGGATGTATCGATCGCAAAAATGAAGAGTGGGCCTTGCTTTCGGACCAGGAGTTTGTAGCGAAGCGCCTCGACCGGAATCATAGATTTGTGGCCAGGCTCAGCCACTGCTGACATTTGCTGCATGGCCGCAGCTCGCAGTGTAGCATCCCAAGCAACTCGAGCTGTTTTCTCCATGACGGCGCGTTGATAGCGGCCGCGCTCGCCTTGCACATTTCCGCTTTTCGTTGCCTTGCCTCGGCGGCCGCGCGAATTGCTCGCCCCGGAATTACCCGATTGAGAACGAAGGCCGGCCACGGTGAAATCAGAAATGCGCGCCATGGCGGCTGGCTTGTCCGCCGGTGTTGCCACTCCTTCAGGGTCCTCTTCGCCTTTTGGACTGGCGGCTGTGGCAGGGCCTACCCTGACCACGCGCGACTCGAGATTTGAAGACTCTACCTGGGTGTCACCATTACGTTGCTTTTCGCTTTGAGGATCTCGATCACCGCCCGATTTATCTTGTCTGGTGTTTCCCTGGGAGGGAAAGGCTCGATCGAGCGCTTCGCTTATTTGCCGCCCACTTGCCGTCTCCTCAAGCGGATCGCGACGCAACCGATGTCGCAACGACATGATCGCGACCCGTCGAATTTCTTCCGCCCCAACTCGACGGCGGCCTTCGAATGCGGCAAGTGCGCTAGCGGCGCGAGCGATAGTTAACTCGCCGCGATGCCCGTCAATTTCCAACTCCGAACAAAGCTCGGCAATCTTACGCAGAACGGTTCGGTCAAGCTTGACCTCAGCAAGCTTGCTTTGGGCCTGACCGATCTGTTGTCGCAAACGTTCCTGATCAGCGCTCGAGGCTTGTAGGAACGCTTCGGCATCCTGGTCAAAAGCCACTCGCTTCCGGACGACCGATACTCTTAGATCCGGGCTGTTCTCAGTCGTGACTTCGACATGCAGCCCAAATCGATCCTGAAGCTGCGGGCGAAGCTCACCTTCCTCCGGGTTTCCTGAACCTACGAGTACAAACTGCGACGGATGCTCAATTGAAATGCTCTCGCGCTCGACATTGTTCCGTCCGGTGGCGGCGGCATCTAGCAAGACATCCACGAGGTGGTCTTCGAGCAGGTTTACTTCGTCTATGTAAAGGAACCCGCGATTGGCCTGAGCCAGCAACCCGGGTGCAAAAGCTTTGGCGCCTGCCTGCATTGCTCGCTCGATGTCGATGGTTCCGCAAACGCGATCTTCTGTCGCCCCCAGCGGAAGTTCGACGACTCTGACTGGAACCTTTTCACTCTTTAGTTTTCTCTTTTTTTTCCATCTCTGAGCGCAGGTATGGCAGAGATTCTCTCTTGCGGTCGGCGAACAACGATAAAGGCAGTCGGAAACAACCTCGATTTCAGGCAGCAGCTCGGCCAGACCGCGGACCGCCGTGGACTTTCCTGTTCCGCGGTGCCCCATTATTAAGACCCCTCCGATAAGCGGGTCGATGACATTGAGTATCAGTGCGAGCTTCATTTCGTCCTGGCCGACGATCGCACTAAAAGGAAAGGCCCGCCGCCTTTGACCTGACTTGCGTTTTTCGCTCCCGTCTCTTGGGCGAGAAGAAGGCTTGTCTGGTTTCATTGCTTTGCGCGTTTCATTCCTAAGGGATCTCGGGTTGTGGTCAACCCGGCGGTCGATGACAAAGTTACGCTCGCAATCTTTTAGCTGAAAAGAGGGTCGCCGGGCAAGGCACCCAACCGTTGATACCGCAGTTTGAGCATTCCCAAACCACTCGAATCATCACTCTTTGACCTGCGAAATAACTGAAACAAGAGCGAGCGACTTCCAGAGAATTTGTTAGCTAAATTTTTTCTTGACAACACGGTTGTTCAGTTCTAGAGTGTGCGCGCCTTCTCAAGATCCCCCAAATTCTAGGCAAAGGCTAACTTCACCAATAGGCCCCAATCGGCCTACCCGACAGGCTTATCTGAAACGGCCTTTGATATCGCGACTACTGTTCGCTCTCAGTTCAGGAGCGGGCAGAAAGTTAAGTAGTGGGAGTCCTTTCCTTTAGTCCCGATTTACCGCGACTAGAGCTTTCAACTTTCTAACAATTCACCCAACCAAGTCAGCTTTCCAAGATCAAGCGGTTTCTCAAGCTGGGCTTAAAAGGAATTCTGGCAGTTTGCTTACCGCAAGCTGCAATTTTCCTTCTCACAAGTGCGTTGTAACTCACCTAGGAGGTGAATCAAATGGCGAGAGTCTTGAAGGTAATAACTCTACTTCTTTTTGTGACGGCACTCGCATTGCCGATGTGGATGTCGACACCCCCGGTTGAAGGTCAAGGCGGCAGTGAAGCTCTCACCACTGACATGGATGCCAAGACCGATGACCTCTTCAACAATTTCGGTGCGCGAGGTACGGCGATAGATCCCTGCGTCGCCGACCCAGTTGCCCCAACAGCTCGCGGCAATGGCAGATTCGAAGACAATAAGTTCATTTTCTCCGAGCGGGAGGAAATTGACGAAGGCCTGGGACCAACCTACAACGACACAGGATGCGTCGAGTGTCACCAAGCCCCGGATACGGGCGCATTCGCGCAGCAGATGGAGTTCAGGGCCGGCCATCTTTCCAACGGCAGCTTCGTCGACAATCCTGGCGGCCAGCTAATTCACGCTCGCTCGACTGATTCCGACATTGTCGAGCATATCACTACGGCCGAAACCGAAAGAGCATTTCGAGTCGTAACCAGTGCGCTTGGCGACGGCTTTGTGGAGTGCCTTTCAAATACGACACTTCAGAATAACGTCGCAGCACAACCTTCCGGACAGCGTGGAACGTTGACAACGGTCCCAGTTGTGGAAGCCAACAATGCGCTTCGCATTGGCAGATTTGGCTGGAAGGCTCAACAGGCCAGCCTGCTGTCCTTTGCCGGCGATGCCTATCTTAACGAGATGGGGATTACCAATAAGTTTGATGGCTTCGCGGGAAGAAGTTCAACGGATGCGAATGCGGGAACGCAGGAGAATCCCGCCAGCACCGCTGACGGTGTCATTAACGTGACGTTCCCCTCTGCATTTGATCCGGTACAGGATCCTGAGGACGACGGCGGTGATGTGATTGCCTTCGCAGATTTTATGGCGGCAACAAGTGCTCCTGGCCGTCAGAATCCACTTCCAGCGGCAGCCGTGAGGGGAGATCCGCTTTTTACCCAAATCGGTTGCGCTGTTTGTCATACCCGAACTTTCCAAACCGCTGCTCCTGGAACTCTGATTAATGGCGGAGCGTTCGCGGTTCCAACGGCTCTTGGCAACAAGATCATCCACCCATTCAGCGATTTTGCACTTCACGACGTCGGCACTGGGGACGGCATTGTCCAAAACGGTGGTCAGGGATCGAGAAATCAGATGCGCACTTCACCGCTGTGGGGCATACGTGCCCGGAATAGGTTTATGCATGATGGCTTGAGTGTGAATATCACTGAGACGATTAACCGTCATG
The DNA here is from genome assembly GCA_035644135.1 of Pyrinomonadaceae bacterium. GTDB lineage: Bacteria > Acidobacteriota > Blastocatellia > Pyrinomonadales > Pyrinomonadaceae > PSRF01. Next base: position 66,224 of record DASQPD010000031.1, on the reverse strand, counting down.
CTGGTCAGGCTACAGCGGCAAGAAATGCATTCAACTCTCTGTCCGCTGCGAGCCGGGCTGACGTAGTCGCGTTCGTCTTATCGCTCTAGATCTTTTACTCGAGCGCTAAAGGACGATAGAACCGAAGCTCGTCGGGAGTGCTTTTCCGGCGAGCTTCATCCTCAAGACTCGAAGCGCCTCTTAGCAAATGCGATCTTCAAGGCGCGGTACCTCGTCTTCCGGGAATTGGCCGAGAACCAAACATTGCCTCCATCCAACCTGTAATCACGGAAGGTCATAATGAGACAAATCCTTTCCATAATCTTCATTGCCCTGACCTGTTTCGCGGCGAGTTGTGCTTCGTCACAAGGGCGCCTGGTCGAGACCCCGCCTGCTTATCAACCGTCACCGCCCGCGAAAGCGACGGAAGTACCAAAGCTGCCCGCCAAACTGGATGAGGTTCAAGCTGCCGTGAAACGCGTTTTCAAGGATGCCGCCATCCTCGATAGCAGCCGGGAACCCAGCTTTCTTGTCGGCGACTTTAACGGCGATCAGTCGCAGGATATGGCCGTGGTTATCAGACCGGCGGCCGGCAAGATTACCGATATGAACCAGGAGTTTCCTCCCTGGATTCTCAAGGATCCCTTCGCTCCTCGCTCGACAAACTCTGCTCTTCGCATCGAAGAGAGCGATGTCTTGTTGGCGGTAATTCACGGTTATGGTGACAACGATTGGCGCGACCCACAGGCGACGCAGACTTTTCTGCTCAAGAATGTGGTCGGTTCAGGAATGGAACTAAACAAGGGAAAGGATTTCCTGGCCGCACATACCGGCAAGCGGATCCCTCGACTGCAAGGCGATCTAATCCGCGAAGTCGTTCGTGGCGTCTCCGGTTATCTCTACTATGCCGGGCCAACCTATTCGTGGTACGACCCCAAAACTTTTAGAGGGGAACCCGCAATTAGGCTGGTGCATCCAGGTATGATGCCCAGGGATAACAAATAACCTGGGGCGTTTAAGGAGGTATGAGATGAGCTTGAATAAGGTAGCCACAGGAGTCTTTATGGCTCTGGTGTTCTGTCTTCCGATCCAGGTTGGGGAAGCTAACGCGGTTCGTGACCCGACGAAAATTCAGGGACCGCAGCTACAGCCGCATGCGATAGAGCTCATCACGGCTGAGGAGCTCAAAGCGAAATTAACGAAAAACGAACCCGTAGCAATAATCGATGTTCGAGCGTCAAGCGAATTCTCGAACAGTGAGAATAGGATCAAAGGCGCCATCCATGTAAAACTTAGAAAGCTAAGATATCGACTCGGCATGCGGCCGTTGAGTAACCTGCCCCATGACAGAGAGATCGTAACCTACTGCGCTTGTCCAAGCGACGAATCCAGCATGCGGGCTGCGCAGGTTCTGGCCGCGGCAGGTTTCAGTCACGTTCGGGTTCTCAAGGGCGGATGGAACGAGTGGCTAAAGGTCAACGGCCCGGTCGATTCCAAACCAAAAGCTCTGTGAGATATGCGAATTCCCGTTCCTTGAGTGATATCCCTATCTCTGATATCGGTCACATGCTTGCAATGACAACATCATAGTCAGTCAGTTATGATTTAGCTTCGGCCAGGCATTTGTCACTAATCTTGGTTATCGCCATTAAGCGCCCAAAAAGTTTATTGAACCAAGATGTTGCAAGCTGAGAATCTGGAATGCGTCCGCGGTGATCGCAGATTATTCAGTAACCTCAATTTCGTTCTGCGTCCCGGGGAATTTCTGCAGCTCACGGGACCAAACGGCAGCGGCAAGACCAGCCTGCTGCGGATGATCTGCGGACTGTTGGCGCCTTCACGGGGTGAGATCCGTTGGGAGGGTGCGAATATTCACTCGCTTCGTGAGGAATATTCCACGGTCATATCGTATCTGGGGCATCGAACCGCCATCAAGGATGAACTTAGCGGACTTGAGAACCTCCGGGTTTCAAGCGCCCTCGATGGAACTGAAATCCGCGACACTGCGGCGCGAGACATATTAAGAACGATGGGTCTTGGGGGGCGCGAACTGCTTCCGGTGAGGCTCCTCTCCGAAGGGCAGAAGCGCAGAGTGGCGCTGGCGAGGCTTGCGGTTTGCAATACCAGGCTGTGGTTGCTGGATGAGGTGCTTTCTTCGCTGGATCTAACGGCGGTCGCGCTGGTTCTATCTCTTATTGAAGATCACCTGGGCAATGGTGGCATGGCTGTTGTCTCAACGCACCAGGAAATAAATTTATCTGCAGGCTCTTTTCAGCGGCTCGAACTGGCATCGTGACTGCATCACCTTCGACGCTAACGATGTTCCGCTGGATGGTGCGGCGTGACCTGATACTAGCCTGGCGGCGCCGAGCCGACGTTTTATCGACAGTCTTTTTTTTTGTGATAGTAGTAAGTCTTTTTCCCCTGAGCATAGGTCCCGAGACTCAACTGCTGCGTTCCATCGCGCCGGGTGTGGTCTGGGTAGCCGCACTCCTCGCATCAATGCTCTCTCTGGGACGTTTATTTGCAAACGACTACCAGGACGGGACACTCGAACAAATGCTCCTGACCCCGCAACCACTCTACTTAATCGTGCTGGCGAAGGTGTTAGCGTCGTGGCTCGTTGCTGGTGTGCCGTTAGCATTAATTGCCCCGGTGCTGGGAGTGCAATTCGGTTTGTCGCAGGATACTCTACTGATCCTGACAGTCTCCCTGATGCTGGGCACGCCGGTTTTGTCTTTAATCGGCTCGATCGGCGCAGCCTTGACGCTCGGCTTACGAGGGGGCGGTGTGTTGATCGCGATACTTGTTTTACCGCTCTACATTCCGGTGCTGGTTTTCGGGGCAGGGGCCGTGGACGCCAGTATCATCGGCGTTAGTCCGCAGGCCAACCTATCGTTACTCGGAGCCGTGCTGGCGATCGCGTTGGTGTTTTCGCCCTGGGCAACCTCTGCGGCGCTGAGGATATCTTTGGAATAGACATCCAATGACAAAGCGCAAATTCAACTGGTACAAATACGCTTCACCGGCAAACTTTTACCCGCTCGCCGGCAAAATGATCCCGTGGTTCGCAATCCCCGCAGCAATTCTCTTCATAGTTGGTCTGTATGTCGGGTTCTTTGTCGCGCCAACTGATGCTCAGCAGGGCGAAGTCTACCGCATAATTTTCATCCACGTACCAGCGGCGTGGATGGGCATGTTCCTATATATCCTGTTGGCGGTTTACGCGGGAATTGGTTGGGCCTTTAATGCGCGTTTGTCGGCCATGATGGCCTCTTCGATCTCAATCACCGGGGCGATGTTTACTTTTCTTTCGCTCATTACCGGATCGCTTTGGGGCAAACCAACCTGGGGAACCTGGTGGGTGTGGGATGCGCGAATGACCTCTACGCTGATCTTGATGTTTTTGTACATCGGCTTCATTTCCTTGCAGTCAGCCATCGACGATCCGCGACGGGCCGATCGCGCCGGAGCCGTTCTCGCGCTGGTGGGAGTCATCAACATTCCCATCATCTATTTTTCTGTGCAATGGTGGAACACTCTGCACCAGGGCGCTACTATCCGAATTCTTAACAAGCCCACGATGGCCCCGCCCATGCTGGCGGCGATGCTCATCATGCTGGCAGCCTGCTGGCTCTATTCAATCGCGATTGTACTTTATCGACTGCGTTTCATCATTGTCGAAAGGGAGCGAGGCGCTGCGCAAGTCGCGGCAGCCACAGCCGGAATATGAAGTTGTCAGAATTCTTCTCAATGGGCGGTTACGCGTTCTACATATGGGGCTCGTATCTAATCGCATTCATAGCTATTGGCGGAGAGGTGCTGCTTTTGTGGCGTCGGAGACACGCTCAAAAACAAGTAAACTTCTCCCTTCCGGAAAGTAAATACGATGAAAAGACGTCATAAGCGAATCTTCTTTATCCTGGCGGGACTGGCGGGCCTTGCAGTCGCCGCCTTCCTGGTACTCAACGCATTCAAAAACAACCTGGTGTTTTTCTTCAGTCCGACGCAGGTCGCTTCCAAAGAAGCACCCACGAATCGAACATTCAGAATTGGCGGCCTGGTTGAGGATGGTAGTCTTAAACGAGATAACGACGGCCTTACGGTTCACTTTGTTGTCACCGACACGGCTACGAGCATTCCCGTAGTCTATAAAGGTATTCTGCCGGATCTTTTTAAAGAAGGACGTGGCTGCGTCGCCCAGGGTCATATTGGAGTTGACGGCGTTTTCTACGCCGAGACAGTACTGGCGAAGCACGATGAAAACTATATGCCTCCCGAGGCGGGCCAGGCGATCGACAAGGCAAAGATGCAAAAGACCCTGGTGGACAAGTAAAACTGCCGAAAGCCGGCGGGCTGGAAGCCCGCGTTCCCAGAGGTCGAACCGCAACAATATGATTCCTGAAATCGGACAGTTCGCACTCATTGTCGCGCTGCTGCTCGCTTTAACGCAGGCGACTATTCCGCTGCTCGGCGCAGCGCGCAACAATCGATCCTGGATCTCCCTGGCAGCCCCTGCCGGGCAGGCACAGTTTATATTCGTGGCCATTGCTTTTGGCTGTCTCGCCTACTCGTTCATCACCAATGATTTTTCTGTCTTGAACGTCGCCACAAATTCCAATTCGCAACTCCCGCTGCAATATAGACTCGCCGCCACCTGGGGTTCGCATGAAGGCTCTTTGTTGCTGTGGGCATTGATGCTTGGACTTTGGACCGTCGCAGTCTCTCTCTTCAGCCGTCACCTGCCTGAGCAGATGGTAGCCCGCGTATTGAGCGTGATGGGCGTTGTCAGCGTTGGATTTTTGCTGTTCATGCTGATCACTTCCAATCCTTTTACCCGCCTGATACCAGCAGCACCAGACGGCAGAGATCTCAATCCCCTGCTTCAGGATCCGGCAATGGTGGCCCATCCGCCCATGCTTTACATGGGCTATGTCGGGTTTTCCGTGGCGTTTGCGTTCGCGATTGCCGCTTTGATCAGCGGACGGCTCGATGCCACCTGGGCTCGTTGGTCGCGGCCCTGGACCACCGTAGCGTGGATGTTCTTGACCTGCGGCATCGCGCTTGGCAGTTTCTGGGCGTACTACGAACTTGGCTGGGGCGGTTGGTGGTTTTGGGATCCCGTGGAGAATGCTTCCTTTATGCCCTGGCTGGTTGGAACCGCATTGATCCACTCACTGGCAGTCACCGAAAAGCGAGGCGGTTTCAAGAGTTGGACCGTCCTGCTGGCCATCGCGGCGTTCTCGTTGAGCTTGCTTGGCACGTTTCTGGTTCGGTCGGGCGTCCTTACTTCGGTGCATGCCTTTGCGAGCGATCCCAAACGCGGAATCTTCATTCTCGTGTTTCTCGTTTTTGTAATTGGCGGCTCGCTGCTGTTGTATGCCTGGCGGGCAAAGCAGGTCGGACTAGGTGGAAAATTTGACGTGGTGTCGCGAGAGTCGTTTTTGCTAACGAACAACGTGCTACTTACAGTGGCGGCCGGCTCCGTCCTGTTGGGCACTCTGTATCCCCTGATTGTTGATACGTTGGGAATGGGCAAGCTTTCGGTGGGGCCGCCATACTTCAACACCGTGTTCGTGCTTTTGATGGTTCCCGCAGTGTTTCTGATGGGTGTCGGCCCGCTTGCTCGTTGGAAAAAAGCCAGTCTTCCGGAATTGGCAGTCCGGTTGCGCTGGGCATTTATCGCCAGTGCGATCACCGCGTTAATTCTTCCTTTCATCCTGGGACAGTGGAAACCTCTGGTAAGCCTGGGTCTGCTGTTGGCACTCTGGGTTGTGACCACTGCCCTGCTGAATATCTGGGAACGAGCGCGCAGCACGTCCGGCCAGCTCGGCATGTTCGATAAGCTGAGAATGCAGAGTCGCAGCTATTACGGGATGCAGTTGGCCCACGTCGGAGTAGCAGTCTTCGTTGTTGGCGTGACACTCGTTACCGGTTATCAGTCCGAGAAGGATGTCAAGATGAATGTGGGCGACACGGTGACTGCCGGTAGTTACAGTTTCCGCTTGAACGGCGTAACAAAGGTTGATGGACCGAACTACGTAGCTGCGCGCGCAGAGATTCAGGTAACTCGGAATGGCAACGAAGTCGGAAGGATGTTTCCTGAAAAGCGAACCTATACGGCAACGCAAAGCGTGATGACTGAAACGGCCATCGACACTGGATTTTTCCGCGACCTGTATATCTCGCTCGGTGATCGTCTGAGTGGCGGCGCGTGGACAGTGCGTGTTTACTACAAACCTTTTGTTGATTGGATCTGGGGTGGCGCGCTCTTGATGGCCCTGGGTGGCGGATTGGCTGTCAGCGATCGTCGCTATGCGCTGGCGGCCCGCAAGCAACGAGCAGCAATTGAAGCAGTGAAGAAGGATGTGGCTCCTGCTCTGGCCGCAACCGCCGTTAAAGAAACATGAGTAGATTTATCATTCCGCTGGGTCTGTTTCTCGTGCTGGTAGCCTTCCTGGCTATAGGTCTGAGCCGTGACCCGCACGAAGTACCTTCACCGTTAATCAACAAACCGGCGCCGGCGTTTCAACTGCCTCAGTTGAAAGATCCCACAAAAACGTTTTCTGCCCAGGAGATGCGCGGCAAAGTTTGGATACTGAATGTCTGGGCTTCCTGGTGCGTCGCCTGCCGAGACGAGCATCCCTTGTTGTTCGAGTATGCGCGCACGGGAGCTGTGCCGATCTATGGTTTGAATTATCGAGACAAGCGCGAAGACGCGCTGGCCTGGCTCGGTGAACTTGGCGACCCCTATGTACTGAGCGCCTCGGATACAGATGCGCGGGTCGGAATAAATTACGGAGTTTACGGTGCCCCTGAAAGCTATTTGATTGATCGCAACGGTGTGATTCGCTTTAAACAGATCGGGCCCATCACTCCGGATGTCTGGGAGAAGACTATTGTTCCGCTGGCTCGAGAACTGAATAAATGAAGGACGCAGTCTTAACCTTGTTGTTGCTTTGCGCTTTTGCATTCACTGTTTCGGGGCAGGAGGCGAAACCGCTTGCGGACGATCCGGAGCTGGAAAAACGCTTAGCAAACCTGGCGAAGGAGTTGCGCTGCCTGGTCTGCCAGAACGAGACGCTGGCGGATTCCCAGGCCGATTTAGCTCAGGATCTGCGCGCCCAGATCCGCGAACAAATGAAAGCCGGCAAAACGGACAAGGAGATTCTCGCCTATCTCACCGATCGATACGGGCAGTTTGTACTTTACCGTCCGCCAATCCAGCCAACTACTTATCTGCTCTGGTTCGGCCCTTTCGTTTTTCTGCTTGCCGGGCTTTTGGTTTTGTTCCGCTATGTGAAGCACCGCCGCCAAATGATCCCCGAGGCGCCACTCACCAACGAGCAGCGACGTCGAGTCGAGGAGATACTTAAGGAACGAGAAAAACCGGCATGATGATTTTTTGGCTCGTCTGCGGATTATTCATTCTGATCGCGTTGGCGTTTATAATTCCGCCATTGTGGCAAGGTGAGGGCGAACCCACGACGAATGAAAATGACGCCGGCGAACAGAACATTTCCATTTACAGAGATCAACTGACTGAGCTGGAGGCTGACCTGCGAAACGGGATCATCAGTGAGGACCAGTACGAGCAGGATCGGGATGAGATTAAGCGTCGCTTGCTTGATGATGTATCCGGCCCAACATCGGAGCGAGTTACAAAACACCCGGCCGAGAGACGCACGGCGTACGCCATCGCTGTCGCGCTACCGCTTTTGGCAATAGTCCTTTACGCGAAGTTCGGCAACATCAATGCGCGATCGGCTGAGACTGAATCTCCTCCTGCCGCTGCCGCCCCGAATTCCGAGGGCGGAGGAATGTCACAAGCTCAGATCGAAGCGAATGTTGCGAAGCTAGCCAAGCGAATGGAAAGCAATCCTGCCGACGCGCAGGGCTGGATTATGCTTGCCCGTTCTTACGACACGTTGGGAAAGTATAACGAGTCGAGCAAAGCCTATGAGAAAGCTATAGCGCTCAAACCGCGTGACGCAGACCTGCTTGCCAGGCTGGCTTTTGCACTGGCAATGGCGAACGGGCAAAAGTTTGAGGGCCGGCCAATGGAATTGCTTAGGGAGGCACTGCAAATCGATCCCGACAACGCGAACGTTCTCGGGCTCGCCGGAGGGGCAGCCTTCGCTCAGAAAAACTACAAACAGGCGATCGAGTACTGGGAAAAACTCTTAAAGCAAATACCGCCGGAGTCTCAACTGGGTCTGGCCGTCACCGAGAAGTTGCAAGAGGCAAAACGTCTCGCTGCCAACAGCGGCAATGCCAATCCGTGAGACAATCCTCGTCTTGATCGATGCACGCGCGTCACACGTAATGCTGTCTGTGATTTCGTGTAGTTTCGTGGATCGACTACAGTCGCGTTTGAGAAAAACATGACCAGAGAGAATCTTTTGTTTGCGGTTATCGGAGTGCTGGCAGGCTTTATCGTTGGCTTCCTCTTTGCCAGTAACATGGCCCAGCGGCAATTTTCTCCCAGTGCGGCCTCGACTCAGAATTTACCGGCTAATCATCCCCCGGTATCCGGCGCCGGCGGCGATGCGCAACAGACATTCGCGGATGTACAGGCCTCGATGAAGAAGGCCCGGGAAGAGCCGCAAAACTTTGAAGCGCAAGTCTCGGCTGCTCGGCTGGAATATCAGATTCAGCGTTTTGATGAGGCGATCGGATTTCTGCTGAAGGCAAACCGGCTAAAGCCAGACGACTACGAGACGATCGCAAACCTCGGCATGGTCAATCTGGATGCGGGCCATTACGACCAGAGTATTAAGTGGTACAAGGCCGCCCTGATGAAAAAGCCCGATGACATTTCGGTGGTTGATGGCCTTTGTGCGGCGGCGTTGGGTGCGGGAGATACGAAAGAGGCGGAGGCGTGCATTCTGAAGCTTGAAAAGCTCGATCCGCAGAACGTCGACCTGAAACAATTCAAGGACAAGCTGTCGACTTTGAAAGCGAAATAAGGTGACTTCCCGACTGTGACGATTGGGTGGCACTCAAGATAGCCACTGGGATCCACAGATTACGCAGATTACGCAGATTAGGGGAAGGCAGGTAGCAGTAAGCAGAAGGCCCAAGCCAGCAGCTCTGATACTGCCATTTGGCCCGGTGCTTACCGCCTACTGCTTACCGCCTACTGTCAACTGCTAACTGCCTTCTCCTAATCTGCGTAATCTGCGTAATCTGTGGATCCCAGTGGCTATCTTGAATGCCACCCAATCATCATAGACTCTCGACTCCAGACTCCCGACTCCAGACTCTATTGTCCGATTGACATTCGCAACACGCGGGCGAGTCGAACTCTTTCGACGTTGCCATCTGTTCCTGTGACTACAATTTGGCCGCTCTCCAGCGTTACTCGCCGAATCTCGCTCATCAGCCGCTCAATTCGGCTTCCATCCATCATTTCAATGATCAGTTTCGGCTCGCCGTGAGCTTCCGTAGAATCCTTTGAAACGTCGGGAGCGCGCTTCGACGTTCGCACTTCTGGCGGCGTGGAGTCAGATTCCCTCGCCTTGGAAACGTCGGCAGACTTTCTTGTTGAGCTTCGGCCTTTTCCGCTCGTGTTGCTCTTTGGCGCAGGCTCGGATTCTCCCGGCGCAGCCGCAGTTTCGGGACTGTTTGCTTCCTCACTTGTTTTCGGTTCGACGGCTTCGGTCTCCGTTTTTGTCGCGGTTGCCTCGCTCGTTCTTGTTTTACTGCGACTACTACGACGAGGTGCAGGTCGCGAGCGCGCAGCGGTTGATCCGGGTGATTTTTCCGCCGGCGCCTCAGCCTTCAATTCCGTCTTAGGCTCCTCGGGTGTTGCGGCCGGAGTTGGTTCCGGGGTTGGCGCCGCTGCGACTTCGACTGGTGGAGGAGGTTCGTTTATTCGGGCGCCGACTGAGGAAACGCGTTTGCCTCGACGAGGTTGACCTGGTGTTTCCGGCGTCGCATTCGCTTCCTCGGCCGCTTCAACCGCGCCCGCAATCGGCTCAAAAGACCCGCCGAAACGGATGTGATAAATCCCATCGTCGTCATTTGGACTGCGGGCTTCAACGCGCAGGATCAAGTCCTCTCGTTGCCGCAGATAAACACTCTTGGCAACGGGCAAGCCGGCCTCAGCATACAACGCGACCTTCAAAACCGGTCGCAACGATCCGGCAGTGAAAACATCAATGTCTCCGTTGAGGTTTTGCGCTTCGATCGTTATCAGCAGATCGCCGGGTGTCCCCGTAAACGCGTAGAAATGATCAGTCAAGCGACTGTCGCCAAGATCCCGCGCGGCTATCCTGCCTACAATTTCATTGCTGCGAACCGGAGACGGCGAGCGTGCGTCAAGCGACTGCGCTCTGAAGCAGGGACAAAAGACCAGGACGCAGATCACCAGAACAACGGTGCGAAGCAAGGTATTCTGAAATCTCGAAGCTGACATGAAACCTTTGCAAAAAAATACTGGGGAGACTAGAAGAATAGCGCAAAACACTCTCTTCAACTTGAGCGGTAAGGATACCAGATTTGCGTATGGAACCGAATGCTTGAATGGGAAATTAGTCGCAGATCAACGCAGATAACGCGGATCAGAAGAAAGAAGTTAAAAGCATGCGAGAACTATCGCTCACCGCTTTGCCTCAGAGTCAAAATAATCCCACCAACTACCGAGACTGTGAGAAAACTCTTGAGGATGCCTTGGAGCTTTGAAGCTGAGGTTTTGGACAACTCAAGCCGAGTGAATTCGCAGGTGGGGAAGGGGGCAGTCGTTAGTTTGAAGGTTCGGTAAGTTCAAGGCGCCCTCGCTCGAGTAACCAAGCCACTCACCTTTCAAAAGAGCCACACAACCTTCGCAAATTCACAGGTCGGGAAGGGGGCAAGCGCAAACTCAATCATGGCCACACTCAAGATTCAGCGCGCGCCCCCGCTCAATGAACCAACCCACTCACCTTTCAAAAGAGCCACTCAACCTTCGCAAATTCACAGATAAGGAAGGGGGCAAGCGCAAACTCAACCATCGTGACACTCAAGATTCAGCGCGCGCCCCCGCTCAAGCTGCATAGGCACTCAACCTTGAAGTGACAACACAACCTTCGCAAATTCACAGGTCGGGAAGGGGGCAAGGGCAAACTCAACCATCGTGACACTCAAGATTCAGCGCGCGCCCCCGCTCAATAAACCAAGCTACTCAACATTGAACCAATCACTCCCCTGTTAATCTCACTGCTAAGAAAAGGAGCTTCCTCACAATGGCTCGCAAATGGTCAACCCTCAACCTCCACGGAGCTTTGCATTACTTCACCGGCAACTTCCTTAACCGACTCCCAGTCTTCACTGAAGATCTCTGGGTTGGTAAAATCTGCCAGAGTCTATTACTGGTCGAGCTTTCGCTCTTTCTACTCACAGGGTGATGAGCCGTTAGCAGTGCATCATGATTGGTGGTGGCCGGAAGATTCAGAAAAGTTGTCCGCAGCAATGAAGTTGGGCTGGTATGGTTTTCACAAAAGAAAAAAGAGTGAATGATTGATTCAATGGTGTGCCTGTTTAATCTTGAGCGGGGGCGCGCGCTGAATCTTGAGTGTCCGCATGGTTGAGTTTGCGCTTGCCCCCTTCCCCACCCTGCGAATTTACTCGGCTTGAGTTGCCAGTCGCGACTGCCAGATTCCTCCGAGTTTTGACAGTCTCCGCAGTTGCTGGGATTTCGGTCTTTTGAGGCAAAGCTATTGCTCACTATTTTATTCTGATCCGCGTTATCTGTGTTCATCTGTGGCTAATTATCTCGTTTATCTGTGGCTAATTACTCTAGGGCATTACAGGCAGCACTACGCGGGAAGGCATTGACGCGGAACAGTAAACACGTTGTGTTGCCTTGATGAAATCGGACGCCCGCGCCTGATAGATGCTGGGCACGAACCGCTGTGGATTCCGGTCGATCAGCGGAAACCAGGTCGATTGCACCTGGACCATAAGCCGGTGTCCCTTGAGAAAAACGTGGTCGCGATCTCGCAAGGGGATCTTCCATTCGACCGGTACATTTGGCGCGAGCGCTCGTGGCTGCTCAAAGCTCTTCAGGTAACGCCCGCGACGCACCTCCATCGCAATCGGCAGCTCATAGCCATTCAATGATCGCGCGTAGTCTCCGGCCCGCGGCCCCGAATCAGGATCCCACCCATTCTTCTGGGCATCTTCCGGATAGACGTCAATCAGCTTGATGACAAAATCTGCATCAGTGCCCGATGTGGAAGCAAATAGCTGGGCCAACACCTCGCCAGTGATTGTCAGGTCTTGTTTCAGCGGCGAGCTGGTGAATGTAAGCACATCTGGTCGGCCTTCCACGAAACGCTGATCTCCGACCTCCCACGTCTGCCAGTCGCCGCCGGGATAGGTCGGTGAGATAGGACGCTGTCGATAAGGAACCGGGTTCGCCGGATCTGAGACGTATTCGCGATAGGCTTGCCCGTGCGCGCTCGCCCGCGGCACCTCGAATGACAGCGTGCCATCGGCATGTAGATAGAGGTTCGTTAACTTTGCTTTCCGGGGCGGCCACTCATCGTAAGTGCGCCAGCGGTTTGCCCCTGACTGGAAGGTGGAGACTTTCCACGAGGGCTTTTCACTGCGGCCGTGGAGATAGTAGCGGAAAAACGGCGCTTCAATGTTTTCACGAAACTCGCGTGCCGTTTCGTGACCGCCGAAAGTGATCTGCCCGATGCTGTCTGCTTTCGGTGTATGCCATTGACCGTGAAACCACGGACCGGCAACCATGAAGTTCGTATGCTCAGGGTCGTGTTCAGCAGCATGCCGAAAGATCTGCCATGGTCCCCAGGGGTCTTCCTGGTCCCAAAAGCCCGCGACATTCAAAAGCGGAACGGTAGTGCCGTGCAGTTGCCTGATCCACGCTTCCTTTTTCCAAAACTCGTCGTAGTCAGGGTGGGCAACTATATCGCTCCAGTTAGGAATAGAGTCATGCAGATACCTGGCGTTGATGTTCGTGAGCGGCCCCAACGCCAGGTACCAGGAATATGAATCATAGGTGTCAAAGACAAAGTGAGTGTTCTTGTTCTTGTCAGCCTGCTCGAGCACGGCGTATTCGAACGCATAGCTCTCGCGCAGCGCGCCATATCGATGAGTATCGTCATTCATCCACTGATCGACCGGCGACGCCTGCTCGCTGATCGCTTTGAGAGCAGGGTGCGGCCGCAGTAAGGCCAGCGCGCTGGTGAGGCCATCATATGAAACACCGTACATGCCCACCTTGCCGGTATTGTTGGGCACGTGTTTGACCAACCAGTCGATGCTGTCATAGGCGTCGGTGGTTTCGTTTGTCGAAGCCGGATCGCTGAGGTTCACCTGTGATGTCAGCTTGAAAACGCCCTCCGACTTGAAACGCCCGCGTAGATTTTGGATCACGAAGATGTAGCCGTCCTGCGCCAGTTCCTTGACGCTCAGCGGCACCTGCTGCAGTGGCCCCGCGGGTACGCCATAGGGTGTGCGACGAAACAGGATCGGCAGCGGACCGTTCTGATTGCTCGGTGCGAGAATCACGGTTTGAAGCCGCACGCCGTCCCGCATCGGGATCATCACTTCTTCGAAAGTGAAAGCCGGCTTTGCCGCCGGTTGTTGCGCAAGCACGCCGGCTGCCAAGACCAACATTGCAAGGACCAGCGTGGAAAGACCGATGGACCATAGCAACGCCTTTGCTTTTCTCATCGCCAGTTCTCCCTGATGTATCTTGCTCATATTGTGCCGTGCCGACCCTGGTTGCGTGGAAGGATAGTCTGCAAGTATCAGCAGTTCAAGGCAGCTACATTAAGCTCAGCCGCGCGGTTGGTGAGTGATTGCGGGATGAATTCACCACTGAGACACAGCGTAGCCGTTTTTTCTGCAACCCAAAGAAGCCGATCCACTAAATCACACGAAACGGCGCGAAAACCCTGGCGTTGGTTCGTGTAATTTCGTGGATCGGCTTCTTTAGGTTGCAGAAAAAAGGGCCACGCTGCTGTCTACTGATTGCTTTCCGCTCTGTTCCCGATTTAATATTCGCGCGTCCTCGTCACCGACTGGCTTGACTCCCTCGCGCTGTTTTCTCACGCATCGAGCAAGCCTTGTATTGTTAATCAATCTATTGCTTCTTCGCGCCGTTTCAATAGTCTCGTGATGTTGCGCGCAGAGCTCCGGATTTACTCCAGCAGCAACCGCAAATTGAAATCTTTCTGGAAATTCGATCAAATTCGCCGGGAGGTGTTATGCCAGTTTCGACTTCCAATCTTACGAACGGTATCGGGATCAAGTTAACTGCTTATCATAACTGCGACGACGTTCAGCTCTTTTGGCGACCCACTGTCAATGGTCAGCCGGACGTCGCGATTCCCGGTTGCCTGGGTTTCGCCATTGCGCGGCGCCGGAAAACTTCGGCCGATGTTTGGGGCGCAACAGAAGTACTACGTAACCGCGTTGGCTTTTCCAATCAACTACCGGTTGGCGCAGACGGCTTACCACAGTACTTGACCAAGCCATCTTCAATTTGGCCCTTTCAGCGTTATGACTGGACCGATCACGGAGCGAATAGTGGTCAGACCGTAATGTATAGAGTGACTGCCGTGGGATTGCCGCAAGGTCAACCAGGCGATGTTGAACTCCAACCAATCGCCGACTCCGGCTGGACTGAAGCAATCAGGGTTGATGCTAACTCTGAGAATGGTATCTCAGCTTATTTCAACCGTGGCACCGTGATGTCGCAGTATGTAGCGCGTATCGCCCGCAAGAACGATTGGAGCGCGGTAGAGATTAAAGAACACATTGCCGAACTCGAGGAACCCCTAAGACGGTTTCTCGCCGGCGAACTGCGAATTGAGCTATTGCGGCTGCTTGATGAAGTCATAGAGAACCCTGACCTCTCTTTTTATGCTGCTTTATATGAGCTTTCTGATAACGAGCTCATTCAACGCCTGCAGCTGCTGCGAGGACGGGCGCATATAGTCTTGTCGAATGGGTCTGATACGAGTGGCGACGAAAATGCGGCAGCGCGAGCAACACTCAATGCTGCCGACGTCGACGTGCATAATCGGATGCTGGGGAGTAAGGGGCTGGGCCATAACAAATTTGCTGTAGTAGTCCGGACGCTTGGCAAGAAGGCGCTCAAGGCCTGGACCGGCAGCACCAACTGGGCGTCCACAGGACTTTGCACCCAGCTTAACAATGGCATTCTCATTGAGAATGAGGCCGTTGCTCAGGCTTATCTTTCGCAATGGGACAGACTGGCTATAGCAGGAAATGGCTTTCCAGCGGACCTAGTGAGTGCCAATGCCGCGTCGCCGCAGAATGTCGACAACATAAACGTTTGGTTCACGCGAGTCAGGAATTCCTCGCCACCGCATGCTGAGCCGGGTGCAGACATTAAGACTTTGATCGAACTGGTGAACAGTGCACAGAGCATTATTCTTTACATCATGTTTCAGCCGGGCCTGCAGCCACTCGCGAGTATCCTCTTAAGAGCCCAGGAACCAAACATGGTTGTAAAGGGAGTCGTCAGCACGGTGACGTCCACTAACCAAGAGCAATTCACGCTTCTGGGAGTAGACCGGGAATCAAAGGAATACAAAACAGCTTTGATTCAACCTGAGGGGATCGGCAAGAGCTTTTCGGCCTGGGTAGAGGAAGTGACGCGCCGGGAGTTTCTTACGACCGACCACCACGAAGGTATTGGGCACGCCATCACACACGCGAAGATGATTGTCATCGATCCCTTCAGTGACAATTGCAAGGTGATCACGGGCTCGCACAACTTCTCGAAAGCGGCCAGCGAGAAAAACGACGAGAATTTTGTAGTGATTCATGGAAACAAGGCACTCGCCGAAGCATATTCCGTTGCCTGCCTTGCTACTTACGAGCACTATCGCTGGCGCGCTTACGTCAAGGAACAATTTCAAGCAGGCCTGCCAATCTGGGATCACCTGTCAGCTTCACCCGAATGGCAAGAGCAATGCTTGAGCGACGGTGTAAAACAAACCCTGTCACTCTGGTGTCCGTAGGAAAGCGATAGACAATTCGGCCGGCATTTGGCGCTGAATAGGTCTTATCGGTCCTATAGGTCCTATTTCTCCTATTTCTCCTAATAAAAAGGGCCGCCCAAGCTTGAGCGGCCCTCATGGAAATCCTGTCGTTTCTCTTTAGCGAGTAGCAGCTGCAGAAACACCTGCACTGTTCGCCTTGAATTGCTGCCAGTAGTTCTGAACGAAATCAAGCTGCTTGCCATGACCGTTGCTGGTGTAGAAGTCGTACTGCTTCATCTCGGCGTATGCCTGGTCATAGTTCCAGTGGTCGTGATTGAAACGGTATACCGCGCCCATCACGCCGGTGCGATGCCGTCCGCCCGCACAGTGCACGTAAAACTTGCCGGTGGCCGGATTGTTAGCAACCTTCAAAAACTCGTTAGCTTGTTCCATGGTTGGATAGGCTTTATCAACGATGGGGATGTTCACGTAGCGCATTCCCGCAGCCACAACGGCGGGTTCCTCGCGCTGCCTGGAATTGTCAGTCAAATCGATGACGGTTTTGATTCCCAGAGCCGCGAGGTTTTTAAAGTCTTCCGGTTTGGGCCGGGCGCCGCGATAAAACTGCTCATCCATTTGACCAAAGTTATCGATCTTGATGTTGGGAAAATTGGTATCCTTTGGCTTTGCAAAGGAGAAGGAGGAAAGGGCCAGAATTAGCGCCATTGCGGCGATAGGCGCGGGCGAAAACTTTCTAATAAAATTCATCTTAAAATCTCCTCAAGTAGTCGAACACAGGGTTAATTAATAATCGGGCGTCCAGGCCTTTGATCGAACAACACTCAGTGGATTACTTGATTTCGGGGAAAAAAGGCAACTACCTGAGGTAGTCACTAAATTTAAACTTCGTATCAAACGACCGACTATAAGATTCACGAACTCCTGATTCAGTTGCACCGGTCGTATGCACCTTTTCCGTCACTAACATCTCTATTTGGTGGAGCTTGCCACCACTCAAGGAACGGAAATTCGCAGGTTGGGAAGGTGGGCTTGCCCCCGCTCAAGATCCGCACCCACGCAACACTAAAAATTGCGAAAAAGGTCCTCAGGTTGGGCTGTCAATTCAGAGTTGAGGAGGTGCGGATCTTGAGCGGGGGCAAGCCCACCTTCCCAACCTGCTAATTTCTGTATCTTGAGTAATTGTCGGTTAAACATCTTTGTTCAGACTGTTTGCCCACTAAAATTTGCCGGGAGCGCTCAGCGAGCCTAGTTGATCCGAAGTACAATCTTGCCGAGAACGTGCCCTTTCTCAATTCGCTTGTGTGCTTTCGCGGCGCTAGCGAGACTGTAAGTTCCAGCGATTGGGACCTCGAGATTCCCATCCATGACAGCGCGGTTGAGACGCTCAAATTCGCGAATTCCGGCCACCGAGTCATACGAGAGCATTTCTGTTCCTTTTCGCTTTCTCGGCACGGGCTCGACGCCGTTTGGATAGGCGATCCGGCTGCCATCGCGCGAGAGAAGTACGTTAACGGACAGTTAGTGGCGCGGGCAAAAAAACCCATTCTGGTGAAAACACCCAGCTAAGACATGGGTCCACGAAATCACACGAAATAAACAGAGGAACATTTAGTGTTATTTTGTTTTTCGGTTGGTGTGATTTCGTGGATTCAGGACAGGTCGTCCTCGCCGCTGATAGACTCCGCGCCAAAGAAGATGTGCGTCACGTCAGGGTGTTGGTCCCGAATCTTCCGCTTTATGCGCGCGACCGATTCTCTCACTTCGAGCGCTGAGATAGTGCTGCGGAAGCTTAGTTCAATGGCGAGCAGCACCTGGTGCGGGCCAAGGTACAATGTATGAAGGTGTTGAACCCGCTCAACCGCAGAGTCTGCTTCCACCACCGCGCGCACGGAGTTTAGCGTCTCATGGTCAAGCCCTTCACCAATGAGCAGGCCCTTGCTCTCGTAGACCATCAAGACCGCGACCATACACAACAGCAGACCGATGACAATTGAGGCTGCGCCGTCGAGATAAGGCAGATCCAGTAGCCTGGCCAGAAAGATGCCAAGGAAAGCGAACAATAGCCCGAGCAATGCGGCCGAATCTTCGAGCACCACGGAGAAACTCGTCGGGTCTTTAGTATCATGAATCGTTTCCAGAATACCTTTACTTCCCTTCTCGGCGTTAAACGCCTTCCAGCCGAAAAACCATGAGGTGCCCTCGAAGACAAAGGCGAGTCCGAGCACCGTATAGTTCCACAAAGGACTGCCTGGCAGAGTTGGATGAGAGAGGTGTGTAATTCCCTCGTAGACGGACATGCCGCCACCAACGGCGAAGACAAGAATGGCGACAATAAGCGTCCAGAAGTAGAGTTCACGCCCATGACCAAAAGGGTGCTCGTCGTCGGGCGGCTCGCGACTTTTGTGGACACCAAGAAGCATCAATCCCCCGTTGCCCGTATCGACCAGCGAGTGGATCGCTTCCGAAAGCATCGCAGAGCTGCCGGTGAAGGCGGCCGCAACGAACTTAATCAGCGCGATAGCCAGATTGCCAATGATCGCCGCGACGATCGCCGCGGTTGACTCCGAAGTGAATGACTCTCTCTCGATAGTTTTCACGCCACCACTCATCGAGTTTAGAACCGTGACACAATTAGAAGTCCTCCGGCAATCGCTACTGTGTCTTCGATGAGAGCGATGACGAAGTCCGGAACCTTGAGAGCTCGCACGAGGCGCTGGCGAATTTCGTAGCCCCCAAAGGCACCCACGATCGCACCGGCCACGCCAAGAACGGCGCCTGGTGCGATCGACTGCGCCCCGGACGCCGCGACAGCCGCGCCGGACAGAGCGCCGAGCACACTGCGGCCAATGAGTCCGAGAAGTTTTGTACGGCTCGGGGTCGAAGGAAGTTTGTCAACGACTAACTCACCGAGCGCCAGCACAGTGAAGACTGCGACGGCCGCAGTCGACCCCATTAAAGAGAGCGGCGAGTTGTGGAGATTGAGCCAGTGCCGGTTAGCGGCCCAAGCCACGACGGCAGGCGCGGTCATGGTACGCAATCCGGCGATTACGCCAATGAGAAACGCCAGAAGCATTACTAGAGAAGGACTCATGGGTGAATTCCTCCTTGAAATTGGTCGAACATCAACAACCTTGGGCCCAGAGGGCGTCTTGCGCGCTCTGGTTCGCGTCAAGTCGAGACGGTCGCAAGGTGTCCTGATTTCGTTTTTTGTAACGCAAGCTGTTAGCTTGCGAGAACGTTGAATGCCATTCAATCATCGCAAACTAACAGTTTGCGTTACAAATTAGGACACTACTCAGTCGCAACCCGCTCGGTCCATGCGGCCAACAAGGCAAACACCAGGTAGAACGCCAGCGCAATGATGGCCATGGTTTCAGGCGAAGAAGGCGGTGGACCGAAGTTCGCATAGACCTGGATAGCTGCCAGGAAAACCACGAAGCCCCAAAACACATATCGTCCTTTGAGACTGGTGAATGTCATCATACGGGCATAAAGCCATGCACCGAGACCGAGCACGATCAGCTCGAGCGGAAAACTCAAAATAACATGCCGCCAGAGACCCAGGCCGACCTTGGCTGAATTGTCGTAGAGCGGCAGATCCGGCACATGCACGATAAGATCAAGGACGAAGTGCGAGAATGACGCCGCCGCCACGAGAAGGACAGTCGCTGTCCGGCGTCCTGAGATAAACAGCGAGACAATCGCACCGAGGACCAACGAGAGCACAATCGATCCCGGCAAGCTATGCGTATATGGCATGTAGTAAAGATCGAGCGCGTTGGCTTGTGTGTAGCCAGGAACGATCCGCAGCTTCTCAATGCCCAAGAGCACGAGGATCGACCAGACGATATCCATCCATTGCGCAGCGATAAACCAGACCCAGAGCGGCACTCGTCTCACTGCAGTCCTGGCTGCAAATGAAATACCGTAGTGACCAACAAACATGGCATCCCCTTACACGTCGCACAAAGAGTCCTGACTATCGGGACGTGGAGCGCGATCAGTACAGTACCGGGAGCGAAGCGATAGAGGATTTCCGTCCGAATTGCGCATTAGTAAGTCAACCCTTCCATCGTTGGACTCTGGCATATCCGTTTCCTGGTTGGAGATAAGACCATCCAGGAAGCATTTCAGATCTGGAACACTGGCGGCACCGAAGCTCACAATCCGAATGTCGATCCAAGGACCGGAAGCATCTGCCTTGGCGCGCGGAAAGAGGCGGCGCCGCGGACTTTCAAGCTCACTCACCGAGTATGGTCCTACGATGCGAGTGGAAATTTCCTGGGCACGATCAACTTGAACGAGACGCTGGTCCTTGGCGATAGGGACAACACCCACAACGGATCCTTCACACTGGATTTCTATGACCCATTGGGTAACTTCATGTTTCAGGTTCCCGGGAGCGTAATCGGGGAACGCATTTCCCCTAACTGAACTTTTCTACTGCGGGGCGACAATTCGCTCCGCGTTGAACCTTTGCACAAAAAGATGCGATGGTCTGTACAGTACCGGGAGCGAAGCGACCGGATGTTACACTCGACTTCAAGATGTGATTCTCATAATTGAATCCCACACACGGAAGTGTGTGGATTGTTCAGATCTTCTCTAAGAAGCGCCGAGACTGTGAAAACTCTTAGGATGCCTTGGAGCTTTGAAGCTGAGGATTTGGACAATTTAAGCTGCGTAAATTCGCAGCTTGAGTTGTCTAGGGTAAAACGAGCTTGTAATCCGGATCTCCCGGTAAAAGGTTATCCACTCGTATTACACGCACTGAAGGGTCGACTTCGTCGGCTCGTACGTAGCCAATTGCGCCGGATACATTGGCGACGAACCTGATCATGTTTGGCGTTGAATCCAGACTACGAGGTTCATCGACTACTTGCTCACTGAATTTTGCACGCAGGAAGTATGTGGTGAAATCCTGATCCCGCTTCATCCCGCATATCAGGCGTAACACAGCCTCTCTTTCAGGTGACCCAGGTTCCCGCATGGCAACTCTTATTTTCTGCTGTGTTGACCAATGACTCCGCTCTGCAAGGAAATACTCGCGCAGTTCAGCCATCGAGAGATTCTGAACAGGATTTGATTTATGTACGATGATCGCCAAGTCGCCGCGCTGTAGCGTTCGCAGAAGAAGTGACGGTGAAAGCAATCGCTCTTCGACCGCATTTGCAGGCGCTAGTATCGGTACACTCATCAACATCAGGATGAGCAAAATATTAAGAATCCGGTTGGCCCTGAACAACGTTGGTCTCCGACTCAGAAAGTAAAAGATAGTTGCAGTATCAGTTCATCAAGCGCGCTCAGTCGACGGCGACCCGTGTGATCGTATTGGGCTTTGAAATTCACAAAGTCACTCAAATCATAGCGGACTCCAACAGAAGGCCCGTTTCGACGACCGACAGCACGATAGATCGGATCGTCGCCAGGCACGTTCACATACTGATAACGGAAAAAAGGTCGCAAGTTATCAAATCGTCGCGAGAATTGTGTGTAAAAGCCCGGTATATAAAAAATTCTCCCTGCTTGCGCGTGACGAAAAACAATTGCTTCGTTCAACAATTCCGTGCGGTCGTTCACGTATATGAGGTGCCCCGCCATTATTGTCTGATCAACCGTGGGAACCCCGGGGCGTGTCAGTCGGTCGTGGTAGACAGAGAATCCAGTTTGCAGTCCTGGCACCTGGCGAGGACGTGCAAAAATTCCGAGGTTGAAAGACTTACCATTGTTTTCGTCAACTACGGTCTGAACCGGCCGAGCCCCTGGACGAGCTGCGCGACCGTTGCCGATCTCGGCGACATAACGCAGCCCAAGGGGGGCTGAAGGGATGCGTCCCGTCAGCGATAGACCGACGTTGTGAAGCGGGAGAATACCGCCTCTGCTTTCGAAGGCGAAGAGAAATGGGCGATTGGCGGTCGTCTGAAAAAATGATCCGTGGTGGAAGGCGGTGTTGTAATAACCGATCGAAGTATGGTACCGGCCAGCACTCAGATTAAAGTACTCGTTCCTTGAATACTTCAAGAGTAACCGGTGGATCTCGAATGTAAACGCATTATCCTCACCGGCTTCGAGGATTAATTCGCTAAGGACACTGAACTTCTCTGACAAGCGCGATGTCAGAAAGAGGTCAAGCTGTCCCAAAAAGAATGAATTATTTCTACCCTTCTCATTAGTTGCGCGAAAGTTGACATCGGCAAACCCCTGTATTTGCAAGCGGGGCGGACCATTCGGCAAATCCTGATGATCGTCGTGTGTGATAGCGACAGGCGGGATGGCTCCCTGGCCGCCATTCGTGTTGGTTGGGGAAGCCGCCGGCGAATCAATGCCCTCGGTCGCAGCGTTTTGCTGGGCGGTCGCTGTCCCGGTTCCGGTCGGTGCCGCGGTTTGCGCTTGCCGTGCCTCAAGCTCTCGGATTCGTCCCTCGAGATCCTCGATACGCCGGAGCATTTGCCGGATCGTTTCCTTATCTGAATCGTCGGTTGGTCCGGTTGTGGTCGAAGGAACCGGAATCGCAGCAGTTGATCCGGTCTGAGTACTGCTATCCCCAGGCTTAGCTGGTTGCGCAAGCTCTGTTTTTGCTTGTCCGTGTACAGTTGTCTCCGGCAGCAAATATGAGGGCGCAAAAAATACCAAACACGAAAGAACAATTCGAAAGGTCTTCCTGTTGATGCTTAGCATGAGTTCCCTCTAGGACGAGGTATTACTTCTCTTTGATGGATTGGGACAGCTCTTCAATACGGATGCCGATAATATCTACCATTACACTGTCCCGCAAGGACTGAAAAATTGAAAGCGCGCGGTTCGAGTAGTCCAGAGCTTTGCGGTCATCATTTACCGCGCTGTACGTGAGTGACAGATAATAAAGGGCATACGCTTCCCTCTGATTGTCGTGTAACGCCGGTAGGGCCTGCTGGAGGAGTGTGAGCGCCTGGTTGTAATAGGTCTTTGCCTTTTCCTGCTCGCCCGCTGCTTTATAGAGATCGCCGATTTTCAGAAGCGTGTGACCCTCTTCGGCGACGTCTTTCTTATTACGAAAGATATTTAGCCCTTGATTAAAATGCTCCTCGGCCTTCGACTCATCCTTG
This sequence comes from Pyrinomonadaceae bacterium, assembly GCA_035644135.1. Lineage (GTDB taxonomy): Bacteria > Acidobacteriota > Blastocatellia > Pyrinomonadales > Pyrinomonadaceae > PSRF01. Next base: position 43,174 of record DASQPD010000031.1, on the reverse strand, counting down.
AGCTGCAGGTAAATCTCGCTAATATTGAGGATTGTCTCGGCCTCTTCGACATTTTTGTTCGACTGATGGTAAACCTGAGCCAACTGTTTAAGATATTCCACTGCTCTTTGCTTCTCGCCTGAGCCGACGAGAAACCGTATCACGTTGAACAGGGTCGATGTCGCCAGCTTCGTCTGACCCTCAGCCCGTTCCCGTTGTTGTTCGGCCTCGACCGCTCGTTGGTTTGCAATTTGCTTCTGATTCTCGGCTGCTCGTTGGGCCAACAACGCGCGCGCGGTCGCGGCTTCCGCAATCTGTTTCTGTTTAAACGCCTCTTGTCGCTGTTCCTCTGCCCGCTCGCGCTGTTTTTCGGCAATCAAACGCTGATTTTTGGCTTCCCCTAATGCCACTTCGCGCTCTTCCAATGTGCTGGCAAGCCGTTTTGCATTTTGATCCGCTCGCACGCGCTCCTGTTCAGCAAACTCTCTATTCTGATCGGCGATTCTCCTCTGTCTATAGGCACCGAAAGCGAGCCCAGCCATCACCAACAGAATTACGGTTCCGACAGACGCCGCTCGCACCAGGCCGCGACGGTAGGCGATTCGTTGCCGCCTGAGCTCGGCATCAGGCATATTCGCCGTTATCCAATCGCGGTCAAAGACGCGACGGTAGATCCGATTCCGCACGTGGAGGTAACCGCTGACCACGCGCGTGATGCCGGAGAGCCGGAGAATACTGACGGTGGGATTAAACTCATCGTCTCTCACGCTCCTGTGCCGTCGCACCTGAGCATAGAGATCGAGCAGAGTGGCCCGGTCAACCTCAGAGCGAAGCAGGCGTTCCTGGACGAATAAAAGGTTGTCATCACTCTCACGCGCGCGTGACGAGAGGAACAATGCTTCGCTCAGGCGATCAACAGCCCGCGCGCTATTGACGCCTACATCCTGCGCGACCGCTTGACACAGTCGCTGCGTCAGATACGGATGTCCACCCGTCCAATAAATGACTCGGCGCAGCAAAGAAGCGTTTACGTTTTCAGCTCGACCGAGTCCGGCAGCCAGTGGCTCGGCTTCTTGCTCCGTAAAATCGGTTAACTCGATCCGCTGGCCTATATTGAACGGCGTGGTTCGGGTATCCCGTATTAAATCGGAAGGCGTCGCGACTCCGAGTAGACAAAAAGCGAGTCGTTCGAGCTGCGGATCTTCCGTGCGGCGGTTGTAGAACTCGCGAATGCCGGCAAAGAACTCGTCGGTTGAAAAAGGCAAACTGCGAACAGCATCTATCTCGTCAATAAAGATCACGACGGAGCCACTGAACTTTTTCAGCACAACTTCCCTGATAGCCAGCATCCACCGTTGCAATGGGCCTAACCGTTCGTGAGCAAGCCAGAAATCATCCAGCTCATCTTCAATGTCGAGCTGTTCGCCGACGCGGCCAAGCAAGCCGGAGTACCAGTACTCTGCAGTCAGATTTTGTCCAATCGCCGTAAGGTCTAATACGGCCACGGCTCCTCCGTCTTCGCGCAGGCGTACGGCGGTTCGGACCATAAGGGACGACTTGCCTCTCTGGCGCGACGTCAACACATAGCAGAAATCACGTCGTGATAAGGCTTCGTACAAGTCCGTATCGGCACGTCGCGAAACATAAGAGGGTGCATTGCGGCGGAGTGTGCCGCCGGTTACGTAGAAACTCGTCTCAGTGACGCTCATTGCGGTTTGCTTAACAATGACGGCTCATTCGCGAAATGTCCGACAAACTTCAGTTTGTCGTGTCCCAGAGCCAGGAGCTGCTCTCAAAGGTCTCGACAAACTGAAGTTTGCCGGACATTTCGCTATTGACTTATAAAAGCTGGCGCTCGAGATACTTTGCATAGAGCGGGCAGCGCAACGTTGCCTCGCGCGCCGAATGGCCTGAGACCAGGCCGGTACTGCGAAGCCTATAAAAGGTATCTGTCGTGGGACAAGGCTTGCCACGCAATACCTCCCGCATGGCTTCGGTGAGAGCGGGATCGCGTGCGAGAAGAACTAGAATTCGCCGGAGGTGGTCACCAAACGGACCTTCGTCCTCGTCTGCTAATTCTTCGAACGCCTGGAGGGTCAAGCCGCGTTTCTTTATCTCGAAAATGCCGCTGTGTACAAGATAAGGGTGGCCGCCGACAAGCTGGTAATAGCGGGACACCTCAGTTTCGTCGTTAAGTGGTGCACCGTAACGCTCATTAAGGTCGGCAGTCTGCTCGACAGTGAAATCCCTGAGTTCCAGCTTAGTGCCTACATTGAATGGCGATTGGTTCGGGTCAGTAATAAAAAGATGAGGCTCGGTAGCATAAACAATGGCAAGCGTTAATTGTTCCCAGGGTGAAGAGGGATCGAGTGAGCGCTCGTTATGCCACGACCGAAACAGTCCGAAGACCTCGCTACCAAACTGACATGTGAGAAGGCGATCCACCTCATCCATGGCCCACACGAGCGGACAGCCGATCTGCTTTAATACCACGCGTCTAATGTAGCGCTCGAAATTAATGCTGGGCCCGCGCCGCGGACTCCATACGTCTTCGGGTTCTGTATCAACATCGAGCTGATCGTAAATCATCTCCGATAAGGCCAGAAAGAAGTTCTCGATGGATTCGAGATGAGCAGCGTTCAGCTTTTGAAAATCAGTGAGGACGACTGCGGCACCCTCCATCCGAGCTTGTTGCAGCCCTCGAGCCAGCAGTGATGTCTTCCCCATTTGACGCGCGCCCTTGACCAGAACGATGCTATCGCGCCGCTTTATTGATTGCAGGAAGTCCGCATCGGTATCACGCACTATATAGAAGTTGGAATTGAGAGGAACGGCGCCGCTCGTCTGCTTAATTTCCTGCGAGTCCGCTTCGTGAATCCCGGAAGTGTCCGACGAACCCTGTGATCCCGTTACTCCGGCAACAGGTTCAACAACGTGATTAGTATCTCCATGATTTGGCTGGGAGTCGCGACCACGGGGTGTGATGACAGATGTTGGCGTCGCGCCGGAAGCGGCCCTGCTTTCAAGCGGGCGCTGTAAATGCCGGTTCACACCTAACCCACTGTCCCGCTCCAACAGCAGGTCCTCCAGCTCCAGAACCACATCTCTTATATTTTGAAACCGTTCCTCCGGGTCTTTAGCCATGCACCGGCGAACAATCCTTTGCAAACCCGGCGGAGCCACTGGATTGAAATCTCTGATCGGAGGCGCAGGTTCGTAAACGATCTTATGCAACGTGTCAACGGCGGAGTCAGCCTCGAATGGCCGGTGCTTAGTAGCCGCCTCATACAACAGGCAACCGAAAGAGAAGATATCTGACCTGCGATCTACCTTTTTTACTTTTCCTTGCGCCTGCTCCGGAGACATATAGCCCAGCGTGCCCAGAACCATACCCGGCGTTGAGTGCTGCGGCGCGGAAATCAGCAAGGTATCAACCTCGGCACTGTTTGCCCCGAGGCTTGATAGGTGTTGTGGCTCAACTAGTTTCGCCAGACCGAAATCAAGTACTTTCGCATATCCATCGCCGGTAATCATGACGTTGTCCGGTTTAAGGTCTCTGTGAACAATTCCAGCCTCGTGGGCTTTTCCCAGACCACGAGCGACCTGCGCTAAATATTCGAGTAATTTCCTCAGTTCGGTCTTATCGCCGTGGATCTTTTCACGCAGTGTTACACCGTCGATGAACTCCATAGTCATGAATTTAGCGCCGTCGGCCTCACCGATATCGTAAATGTGAGCGATATTAGGATGATTAAGAGCGGCCGCGGCTTTAGCTTCCTGGACAAAGCGACGCATCCGGTCCTCGTCAGAGGCCACTTCAGTACGCAGTATCTTTAGAGCGACAATTCGTTCGAGCGTCGTATCTTTAGCGAGATACACCTCACCCATACCGCCCGCGCCAATCTTGCAGCGAATCTCGTAACGTCCGAGGAGTGTGCCGGTGGCAATGCTCATATTCAGTAGGAAAACAAAAAAATAGCTGTGTATTTTAGCGAGAGCTCGTAGTAACGATCACCTGGCTCGATTGTAGATGAGTTCACCGAAGACTGCTAGAGGGGTTACCGAGTCAATTACGGGCTGTGATCGACGTGGCGAAGGGGTGACGCGGCGACACGTAGAAGCACCGCCTTCCCCGTGTCCCCCTTCTCCGTGTCTCTCTTTCCCCCGTGTCCAATGACTCGCAAGCCTAAACTGAAATCAAAATCAGCAAATCGAGCGACTGGACAATGTGGCTCCACGTTTGAGGTCCGACTTCCAAAGTTGCAAAATGGCGAAAGAGAAGTTGCTTCGAAAGCCTGGCGCGGCTAAAGCCTTAGACCAACGACCTGAACTAGAACTCTTGCGTTGGTACCAAGAACAAGGGTTCAGCCCGATGTGATTCTCATGGCTCCTTGTTCTAATGGAATTAACACCATTGTGGTACCACTTGATAATCCATCGGAGGTATTTAAAAGAGACTCCGATTGCGTGATACATCGACTTGGATCGGTGGACAATGACAATTCAAAAGAAAGGTAAGGAGGCAATCATGGGAACGATATCCACAAAAGACGGCACGCAGATCTATTACAAGGACTGGGGAACGGGCCAGCCCATAGTGTTCAGTCACGGGTGGCCGCTAACGGCGGACGACTGGGATGCACAAATGATGTTCTTCGGCGAGCACGGCTATCGAGTCATCGCGCATGACCGGCGAGGACACGGACGTTCCACCCAGACATGGGATGGTAACGAGATGGACACCTACGCCGACGATCTCGCCGCTCTGACGGAAAAACTCGACTTGAAGAACGCAATCCATGTGGGCCACTCAACCGGTGGCGGAGAAGTTGCCCGTTACATCGGGCGGCATGGCACAAAACGTGTCGCTATGGCCGTGCTGATCAGCGCAGTGCCACCATTGATGCTGAAGACGGAAAAGAATCCCGGCGGCGCGCCTATTTCGGTCTTCGACGGGCTCCGAGCCCAACTTGTGGCGAATCGGGCGGAGTTTTACAAAGACATTACGCTCCCGTTCTACGGCTACAACCGGACCGGCGCCAGGATTTCGGAAGGCATCCGGGAGCGCTGGTGGTTGCAGGGCATGATGGGAGGCATTAAACCCCACTACGACTGCATCAAGGCTTTCTCTGAGACGGATTTTACTGAGGACCTTAAGAAGTTCGATGTGCCAACGCTCATTCTTCATGGCGACGATGATCAGATCGTGCCGATCGCTGCAGCGGGGCTGATGTCCGCGAAGATTGTGAAGAATGCCAAGCTAAAGGTATATCCAGGTTTTCCGCACGGGATGCCCACCACCAACGCCGACCAGATCAATGCCGACCTTTTGGCGTTCTTAAAGGGGGAGAAATCAGCGGCGGCGTAAAGAGAAGGTTTTCAATTTAATGCCTGCCGGGCAAGTTCGTGTGATTTCGTGTCTTCGGTTCGTGTGATTTCGTGGATCGTTTTTCTTGGGCGAGATAAAAAGTCAGATCCACGAATGAACACGAAACGAAGACACACGAACTGTCTCCAACTTCGTCGCGCGGGACTATTCTCAATCAACTGATTGGAGTTGTTGAATCTCCGCTGAGCAAACACTGCGGCACTTCCTTGAACTGATAAGTGTCAGATTTGGGTTTTCGATCGAAGACCCACACCATATCAAATCTGCCTACCGGCCATTTTTGTGCCACCACTGTGCTGTTGCCTAATATGTGATTGGCGATGAGGGGAAGGAAATCGTGTTGCCAACTGATTAGCACTACTCCATCGCAAGAGAAGACCTCTTCCAGCATTTCTTCTAGTCGCTGTTTGCGATACTTGATGTTGATCTCTATTCCCAATTTCTCTGCCAACGGCGTGAGAGTTTGGACCGCACGTTGGCTCCCGCCGCGCTTGAGAGGTTTGGAAGCAAATAGAAAGTGGGGCTTCGCAATGTCTGGAATTTGCAGCGAGCCATTTGGCGGTGCAAAAAAACCAGCCAGCGCGCCGGCTCTTTGCCACCCTCGAACTGTAAGGCACTCCTTGTCGGGCTTCCCCTCGGGGTGTATCCCGTGCGGAGGAGCAGGCGGCGCCGGTTTTTCACCGTGCCGTATCAACATGATCTTGCTTGCCTTACGAACCTTCCTGCCCATGCTGTTCCATTCTATCTGTTTACTGCTTTCGCAGACCCAGGGCCGCGCGAACCTGTTCAATGGTTTGGCCCTGCCAGAAACGGCTCATATTTTCTGTCGTAGCGAACGAACGCGTCTCCATCCGATCTATGTACAGCGTGCCATTCAGGTGATCTATCTCGTGCTGGAGTATGCGAGCATACCAACCCTCAGCTTGAATAATAGTTGGTTCGGCGCGTTCGTTTAGGCACTCGACGGTGATCTTCAGACTGCGCCGAACCACGCCGGCGAACCCAGCTAAACTCAGACAGCCTTCGAAGAACTCCGCGGACGAGTCCCCCAAAATGGAAATCGTCGGATTGATGATGACGTGAAAGTCGATTGCAGATCGCTTACGTTCTGAGACTTCATCCTTCGCAAGCCCCTGAATGTATTCCGTTCGATCTTCAATTACAGCGAGTTGTATCGACTCGCCAATTTGAGGTGCTGCCAAGCCAACGCCTGGTGCATCCCGCATCGTGTCTCGCATCAGTTCTATTAGCTGTTGCACGGATGCGCTTTTGATCTCATCCGCCGTCAGAAGCCCGCTGGTCCTTCTCAAGACCGGATCGCCTGCTTGAACAATCTTTAGTTTCATCTAATGAGCCCAGGCTGCCATCTTCAACGCCCATATGTTTTCAGGGTACCTTTGTCTGAACCCTTCCGGCATCTCATAGTCACACACAACAAGTGAAAACTCTGCCGCAGTGAGAGGTACACAAAAGATTTTAGCATTGATGTTGAAGTAACGTCCGCCGCGCGATCGTTCTGCCCAGCTAAACTCGCAGTTGGGAAGGGTGGCTTGCCCCCGCTGATTCGCAACACTCAGTTATCGACTGAATCTGCTATCAAAACGGAAATTGAACCAATCGAATAAGCGGGGGCAACCACCCTTCCCAACCTGCAAATTTAGCTGGGCAAGCCACCCTCCCCCACCTGCAAATTTAAGTAGCTTGTGTAGTCTGCGTAATCTGTGGATGAGATGTTTCGATCAACCTACTCCGCGCGCAATGCAGTCATCGGATCGACTGAAGCCGCGCGTCGTGCCGGAAGGAAGCTGGCCAATAATGCAGACGCTCCTAACACAACCGCAACACAAACAAGCGTTGTGATATCCCATGGCGGGGTGCCGAAGAGAAGTTTGCGCATCAGTGAGGCACCGATGATCGCACATCCGATCCCAATCACAATACCTGCGAGTGCCAACGCCCCTGCCTCTTTTAGGATTAGTCGATAAACAGTACTGCGTTGTGCGCCCAGTGCGATGCGGACTCCAATCTCGCGAGTGCGTTGACTCACCGAGTACGCGATCACACCATAAAGTCCAACAACGCCCAGCAGTAACGCCACCGCCGCGAACCCTCCAACAAGCCACGTCGAGGAACGACGCAAGTAAACTGTCGGCGCGTCGTTGACTCTCTGCGTCATCGTTGTTTGACTTGAAATATTGATCCTTGAGTCGATTCCACGAATCGCATCGCTAACCGTTGGTATGAGTGACTGGTCTGCCTGGGAGGTCCGCACCACGACTGAATAACCGATATCAGGATGTTGATTGATGGGATAGTAATAGGCTGGCCAGATCTCCGAATCCAACGGCCCTTCTCTGATATCGTCGACGATGCCGATGATCTCCTTTATCGATTTGGGATTCAGATCGGTATCGCCAAATCTTTGACCAATCGAATCTTCACCAGGAAAATACTTCTTCGCCAGAGTTTGATTGATGACGACGACTTGAGGCTTGCTCATATCCTCCGCGTCTGTAAATGTTCGGCCTCGCAAGAGATTCGCTTGCAGTGTTTGAAAATAGTCTGAGCTTACTCCGCGTTGATTTACTTCGTTGTGCTCCCCGTTGTATGCGCGACCCACAAACCTGATCCAATCTGTGTTGCCATTGAAGCTCAGTGGCAGAGTCGTGGCTAACGCAATTGATGTTACGCCGGGCAGGCTCTTGACCTCGTCCACCACCTTTCGTTGGAGCGCCAAAGCTTGCTCATCCTTTTCGTAAGCCGAAAGTGGTGCTCTAACTCTCATTGTGATCAGGTGCTTTGTTTCAAAGCCTGCACCTACTCGCAGCAAACGATAAAAACTCTTGGCGAGAAGTCCTGCTCCAACCAACAACACCATCGCTGTTGTTAACTCCAGGATCACAAGCTTGGATCCGATTCTTCTCCAGACTTTACCTGCACTACCACGAGAACCCTCCGCCATTCCTTCTCTCACGTCCAAAGTCGATAGACGAAATGTCGGGGTGAACGAAAAGAGTGCGGCTGCAAATCCAGCGACTGCGAGTGCAAACATGAGCACACGAGAATTCAGTCCGAGATCATTGAGATATGGCATGCCAGCCATCATATCGGTCGGAATGAGTCCCTTTAAGATCTGCGTGGCCCAATGAGAACTAATAAGACCTGCGATGCTTCCCACGACAACGATCACCAGGCCCTCAATCACAAACTGACGAATCAAGCGCGATCTGGTTGCGCCAAGGGCACGTCGAACAGACAACTCGCGTCGACGAGTTTCCGAGCGCACGAGCAGGAGACTTGCGACATTGATGCAGGCAATCAAAAGCAACAACACGGCGCCGGCGAGTAGGAGCAGCAGAATCGGCTTAACGTCTCCGACAATTATTTCGGACAACGGCGCAACGGTTGCACCCTGGTTTCGATTTGAGTCTGGGTACTGGGCCTCCAGGTCTTTAGCGATGCGCGTGACATCAGCGAGCGCTGCCTCGATCGCCACGCCGTCTTTGAGCCGTGCAACTCCGTTCAAAAAGTGACAACTCCGTCTGATAAAACAGCCGCGGCCGGGGTCAAGAGTGGTCCAAAACTCGGGATTCTCGACCGGGGCAAAATGAAAGTGTTGGGGAAGCACTCCGATGATGACGTAAGGGATCTCGTTGAGGGTAATCGACTGGCCGATGATCTCTTGTTTACCGCCAAAACGCTTTTGCCATGAGGCATAGCTGAGGATTAAAGTGCGAGGCGCTTCGGGCAGGTCCTCGCCTGCGTAAAAATCTCGACCAAGCAAAGGGCTGACACCAAGTGTATGAAAAAAGCCTGCACTCACACGCGCGCCGTCAACCATTTCCATTCCTGCGGACGTGCTTACTACCAGCCCGCGTTGACCGTAGACCTCTAATGAGTCAAAAGCTCTGTTAAGCTTCTTCCAATCGAGATAGTCAGGATATGAAAAGTTGGCGCGGGGAATGTCTGGAGTTGTTTCTGTGACAAAGAGGAGACGCGAAGGGTTCTGATAGGGCAACGGCTTGATGAGCGCTGCATCGACGAAAGCAAAGCTCGCCACGCTCGCGCCGATGCCAAGCGCCACCATCACAGTAGCAGTAAAGGTGAAGGCCGGATTCTTGCGAAGCTGTCTGAGCGTGAAGCGCAGATCCTGCACTACGCTTTCGAGAAATGGCAGTGTTGCGCGATCGCGGTAAGCTTCTTTTGCTTGATCGATGCCACCCAACTTCATCAACGCGACTCGCCTGGCCTCCTGCGGCGACATACCGGCGCGGATGTTGTCGTCGATATGCATTTGCAGATGGCTCTCGATCTCGTCGGCGAATTCGCGTTCACGAGCATCTTTCAGAAACAGCCCTTTGAATCTCAACAGCCAGGCGCGAAGTTTTCTCATGACTGATCCTCCGCTGGTTCGAGAAACCGGGCGACGATCGCGGTAGTCTGATTCCACCCTTTTTCTTCTCTTGCCAGTTGTTTCCGGCCCGAGCGTGTGAGCTTGTAGTACTTGGCCTTGCGGTTATTGTCAGAGAGGCCCCATTCAGAAGCAATCCATCCCTCCTGTTCCAGCTTTAGTAACGAGGGATAGAGCGTTCCGTAGTTCAAAGAGAGTCGATCTCCACTAATTTGCTCGATCCGGCGAGCGATTCCATATCCATGAAGCGGTCCCAGCGTTTTAATGGTCTTCAGGATCATTAATGCGAGAGTCCCCTGCCAGATCTCAGTTTTAGTTCCCATACGTGTTTGGGTCTCCTATGGCGTGGCCATAGGAATATAATCCGTCTTGTATGGGAAAGCAATAGGAGATATTGCGGGGCAGCACTCTGAGGAATCTGCAGTCGCGACTGGACCACTCAAGCCGCGTAAATTCGCAGGTCGGGAAGGGGGCATGCGTTAGGTTGAAGGTCCGGTAAGTTCAAGGCGCCCCGCTCAAGCTTGAATGCCAGTGCTTATGCCTATCACTTAAGCCTCCGCGTTTAGTGAGTGATTTTTTCGATGACGAAGCCTCGGCAACTTGAGCGGGGGCGCCTTGAACTCACCGAACCTTCAACCTAACGACTGCCCCCTTCCCGACCTGCGAATTTACTTGGCTTGAGTGGTCCAATCGCGACTGCAGATTCCTCTGAGGTTTTACACAGTCTCTGCCGTGGGTGGAATTTGGACTTTTTGTGCAAAGCCTGCTTTAGTTTCGTGATTTCGTGGAGCAGTTTCGTGTAATTTCGTGTAATTTCGTGGATCGGGTTTTTATAGGTTGCGTATGAACAATCCGCCTACCTCGCGGTGGTATTCTGCTTCGATCTCACGAAGATTCCTTTACCTCCCAGCCCGGATCTCCGTTAGAATGCGTCTACGTTTTGACTCCATAAACTAATTGGTAGCATCCATCCAGCAATGCAGAAGTATGATCTTATTGTGATCGGTTCCGGGCCAGCCGGACAGCGTGCCGCCATTCAAGGCTCAAAACTCGGCAAACGAGTCGCTCTCGTTGAAAAGCGTGAGGTTGTCGGCGGAGCATGCATCAATACCGGAACAATTCCAAGCAAGTCGATGCGCGAAGCCGTGATGCATCTCTCCGGCTATCAGTATCAAAGCATCTATGGCGTGAACTATCGCGTGAAAGAGAAGATTACCGTCGCTGACCTCGCCTTTCGTGTCCAGCACGTGATCAAAACGGAGATTGACGTCACCATGGCTCAGCTTTCCCGCAACGGGATCGATGTCTTGAACGGCACGGCACGGTTTCTGGATCCGCATCGCCTGCAGATCGAAAATTCAAAAGGTCAGTCAGAGTATGAAGCCGACACGATCGTGATTGCGACCGGTACCCGGCCCGCCGAATCTCAGCAGGTTCCTCTGAACGGCCGCACGATCCTGAATAGCGATCAGATCTTTTGCATGCCCTTCATCCCCAAGACACTCATCGTCGTTGGGGGCGGCGTCATTGGCGTGGAATATACCTCAATGTTTGCAACGTTGGGCGTGCGCGTCATTCTCATCGAAAAACGTTCCCGGCTGCTTGAGTTTGCTGACCAGGAGATGATTGAAGCGCTTTGCTATCACTTGCGAGACAACCGCGTCACCTTGCGACTCAATGAAGAGGTTGCCAGCGTAGAGGAAGGGCTCGACGACACGGTGATTGCGAACTTGCAAAGCAAGAAAAAGATATCGGGTGATGTCCTCTTGTACGCGGTGGGAAGGCAGGGCAACGTTGACGATCTCAATCTGTCAGCGGCGGGCCTTGAATCCGACGACCGTGGCCGAATTGCCGTCGACAGTAACTATCGCACCAAACAACCAAACATCTATGCCGCTGGTGATGTGATTGGTTTCCCCAGCCTGGCGTCAGTTTCAATGGAGCAGGGACGAATGGCGGTAGGCAATGCACTCGGCACGCAGATAAAATCAGACCCTTCGAGTTATCCTTACGGCATTTACACAATCCCCGAAATTTCTTTTGTGGGAAAGACGGAGGAGCAACTTACTGACGAAGACGTTCCCTACGAGGTTGGCGTCGCCTATTACCGCGAAATTGCCCGTGGCCAGATCCGCGGGGACACTACCGGTCGGTTGAAGCTGATATTCCACCGGGAGACGAAAGAGGTGTTGGGAGTGCACATTATTGGTGAAGGCGCCTCGGAGATTCTGCATATTGGTCAGGCCGTCTTAATCTTGAAAGGCACCGTCGATTACTTCGTCAACACTGTTTTCAACTATCCAACCCTCGCAGAGTGCTACAAAGCCGCTGCGTTCAACGGTCTGAATAAGCTGACAAGGTTTTAGCCTGGCGTGATGCTATCCCGGGATCAGAAAATTTGTGTCTGAGAACTCGAGGTTTTTATGGCAAGTACAATAGGCGCATTAGTAACGGAACACATTGCCGTTAGCCTGATTGAGAATAATCAGATTGTAGGACCCGTGCGCAGGTTTCCCGAAGCAGGGAATCTTTCTGATGCTCTTGAGGGCATGCCCGCAGAAGAGATTGTGGAGAGCATCGCCCGCGAGATTGAGTCGGTAGCTCAAGGTCAGTCAATAGAAGCTATAGGCGTTGGTTTTCCCGGCATCAGTCGTAACGGCTTGATCGAAGAATCTCCCAACCTGAAACAGACGAAGGGACTAAGATTCACAGAGTTATTAACCGCTTCTCTAATGCGCAAGCAGATAACCGCGCCGGTCCATCTGCTTAATGATGCTGCCGCTTTGGCAGCTGGAATTGCCGCGACACGGGGTGAGCTCGACAGGCTTCTACGCGTTTGGTTTCTCGGAGTGGGTATCGGATTAGGACGATACCCGCAGGCAAGCAGCTTCATTGAGGCTGGACATTTTGTGGTCACCCTGGATGCTAAGGAAAACCTCTGTGGCTGTGGTGGAATCGGCCATCTTGAAGGCTTGATTGGTCATCGCGCGATGCGGCTGCGTTTTTTGGACCTGGAGCCTGAAGAGGTCTTTGCAGAAGCGGCTGTGGGTGACAGGCGTTGCCGAGACTTTGTGAAGCTCTGGCACCGCGCCCTGGCAGCGGCGACTGCCACCAACATCCACATCGACGGCCCAGGCAAGTTCTACATCTCGGGACCCAATGCAAAGTTTGTCCAGCTTGGTCTACTTGACCAGTACTTAAGGGAAATGGTCCAGATGAGCCCTCTTCAAGGGAGTACGTTCGAAGCTGTGCCCACGAGTGATGAAACAGCTCTAATCGGAGCGGCCCTGAGTGGTGAACATGCTATAGGTAAGAGTTAGATTGGCTCTAGTGCCCGTCTCTAAAGTTCGCTGACAATGCCCGCTCGTCTTCACCCCGGAGAGGGTGAAATGTTTATAGGTCGTTAGAGCTCCGGCCCAGCTCCTGCGCGGTTCGGAGGGGCGGAACTCAAGTTGATAGCGGTCATCCAGGTTCATTCCGCCCCTCCGTACCGCGCATGATCCTCCCTTTGGATCCGGCAGCTATATACATCTCACTCCTACCGGAGTGAAACGTCCGGCAGTCAATGCGCTTACTTTCATTTGTTCCGACGGCTCAACAGGACTCTTTCGCGGTCAGTTTTTTCTCAGCGGATTTTAGAGACACACCCTAGTCAATCTTTCGCCAGTGGCGTTTGTCACGCTCAATCAAGTCGTCCGATTCCTTTGGTCCCCAGGTTCCCGCCGCGTAATTGGGAAAACTCCTCGGCGGCAGCGCCTTCCAGACGTCTAAAATGGGTTCAACCACACTCCATCCAGCCTCAACCATGTCCGTGCGTTGAAACAGGGTGGCGTCACCGATCATGCAGTCATAAAGCAATCTTTCATAGCCCGTGCTTGCCGAAGTCCCAAAATAATCCGCATAGCGAAAGTCCATGTTCACGGCCCCCATGTAAACGATCGGACCAGGCACCTTCGCGCCAAACCGCAACGAGATACCTTCGTCGGGCTGCACGTGAATAATAAGCCGGTTGCTGGTTAGATGCTCGACAGAGGTCTTTCGAAAAAGCATGAATGGTGCGCGCTTAAACTGAATGACTATCTCGGTGAGCCGCTGCGGCAGTCGTTTGCCCGTCCGCAGGTAGAACGGCACATCGTTCCAACGCCAGTTGTCCACCGAGAATTTCGCCGCCACGAAGGTCTCGGTATGGGAGGTCGCTGCCACTTTGTTCTCCGCACGATAGCCAGACACATTGTCTCCGTTAAGGCTACCTGGTCCATACTGTCCGCGCACTGTATCTGTTATGACCTGCTCTGGCGTCAAAGGTTGGATAGCATGCAGAATCTTTGCCTGTTCGTTGCGCACAGCATCCGCCGCAAAAGACATTGGAGGCTCCATCGCTGTCAGAGTAACCAACTGCAGGATGTGATTGGGAACCATATCGCGCAAAGCGCCGGCACCTTCGTAATAAGCCCCGCGCCCTTCCACGCCGAGATTCTCTGCAGCAGTAATCTGGATATGGTCGATGTAGTTTCTATTCCAGACCGGTTCGAATATGCCGTTGCCAAAACGAAAAACCAGGAGGTTTTGCACCGTCTCTTTACCAAGATAGTGATCGATGCGATAGATCTGATTCTCGCGTAGGACGTCGCGGAGTTCCTGATTGAGGGTACGGGCGGATTCAAGGTCATGACCGAAAGGTTTCTCAATAATGATGCGCCGCCAGCAATTGTCCTCCTCCCGCACAAGACCCATCCGACCGAGGTTCTGAACAATTGGTGAGAATAGGTCGGGCGAGGTGGCCAGGTAGTAAAAGTAATTTCCCCCAGTCCCGGAATCAGCGTCTATCGTGGTCAACAAGTCTTTGAGTTGCAGATAGGTATTTTCGTCTGTTCCGCTGCCGGAAAGGTAATGTAGACGCCTGACGAAATCTCCCCAGGTGTTGCGGTCGAGGGTCGTCTCGTAGAGACTCTGCATGTCCGCGGTAAGCTTGTCTCGAAACTGTTCGGAATTCATCGGGCTGCGGGCAATACCAACCAGGGCAAAGCTGCGCGGCAAGTACTCTTCTTTGGCGAGATTATAGAGGGCAGGGATTAACTTTCTTTTAGTCAGATCTCCAGAAGCGCCGAAGATGACCATGATACAGGGAGCGCTGAGCTGTTCAGGTCGCAATGATGGGACGTCGAATGTTTCTACACGCTTCATGTGGTTCTCCTTTCCACCCTGAGATGAAGAATGACTGCACACCAAAGTCGGCGAGATGTTTGAGAGATTATGCACCTCGGTGGTGTGAAGGTTAAGTGAGCGACATCATACATCGCCGTTAGACCGATCGCGATGTTTGCAATCTGAAATCGTATGGGCAATGAATCGAATCCCACACACGGCAGTAACCGTGAAAAATTAGCCACAGATTAACGCAGAGAACGGAGATCAAAACCGAATAGTAAACTTCGTAGGTTTTTTAACTCCTTATCGGTTCTGATCTGCGTTATCTGCGTTAATCTGTGGCCAAGTTTCTACCAAGCCAGCGCGAACAGGATTCTGATGCACGTATCTCACCTTTTGCAGAAACATTTCCTCATTCGGCAATAGCTTGGCATTCGGGTGATGATCCCAGAGTGAATATCGGTAGTTGCGACGCCGATCGGCATGTCGCAACTTCTGCAATGATCTCTCATGGTCTTGGTCCTTCAGATACTGAATGACGCGTCGACTCACAATCCCGTTTATGAACTGAAGCACTTTTGATGGCTTCAACTCTGAACCAACGATCGCGTGCAGATCGTCCAGCATTACAGCGTAGGCAAAGAGCAGAAATCCGGCGGACTTCCGAGCTTCATCGATTGCATCACAAGTGATTTGTTTGATCTTGTCTGTGCGAAAAACCGGGAGACGATCGTGAGCGACGGAGGTGAGAAAGTAAGCAGGCGAGTCTTTAGAGATGCGAAACATGAGGTGCATCCTTTCAATGTGAGTATTCGTACAGCTTGGTCGATAGAGTAGCTGAAAGGAGGCGTAGCCTCAATGGTGGGGAGGCGGTGTCGGAAAGCCGGCTTTCCGTCAGACTCTCGAATTCATTGAGGCTTCGCCTCTGCGGGTAGTTGATGTTTACCAACTCGGATAAAATGTGCGCGTTCTGGATTAATCCAATTAAGCTGGAAGCAATCCGCTGATCTTCAGCAAACTTGAACTCAGGTAATCAACCAAAGTGACACTTACGGGCAAGACCGTTTCCCATTACGAAATCCTTTCGAAGATTGGCGCGGGTGGAATGGCATCAGTGTACCTCGCCAACGATCTCAAACACGGCCGGCAGGTTGCGATCAAAGTAATGAACTCCGACATCGGAGCCAGCATAGGTACAACTCGGTTCCTGCGTGAGATTGAGATTGCGGCGCGGCTAACCCATCCACACATTCTTCCTTTATTCGATTCTGGAGTGGTTGATGATCAGCCCTTCTACGTCATGCCTTACATTGAGGGTGAATCACTTCGGCAGAGAATCATCCGCCAGAAGTGGTTGGCTATCGATGATGCATTGCGCTTCGCAACTGAAATCGCCAGCGCTCTCGGATATGCGCACGACCACGGACTGATACATCGCGACATCAAACCTGAGAACGTTCTGCTTTCAAATGGCATAGCCCTTGTCGCCGACTTTGGTATTGCCAGATTCACAAACGCAGATGAGCAAGCGCCGATCACGATGGCGAACACGGCGATCGGAACACCTGCCTACATGTCGCCGGAACAACTTGAACCCTCGACGCCTATCGATGGTCGTACAGATCTCTATAGCCTCGGTTGCGTTTTGTACGAGATGTTAGTCGGCAAACCGCCGTTCACAGGTCCGCTACACTCTCTTGCACATCAGCACCTCTCAGTCGAGCCCAATTCGGTGAGCGAGAGTCGGCCTGAAGTACTATCGTATGTGGCCGAGGCAATCAGGAAGTTGCTTTCGAAGAATCCCGAAGATCGCTACGCGACGGCTGCTGAGTTTGTCAGAGCAATCAAAAATGCTTCAACTGACGCCGCTACAATCTCATTCGAGAAGCCTAAACCGTCCGTCGGGAATAACCTGCCCAAAGATCGCACTCGATTTATCGGTCGCGATCAGGAGTTAAGACAGTGCACACATCTCCTCGAGAGTGAAAGGCTTCTTACGCTCGCCGGGCTTGGCGGTTGTGGTAAGACAAGGCTCGCAATCAAAGTAGCAGAAACTCTGGTGAGTAACTTTCCTAGCGGCGTTTGGTTTGTCGATCTCGCACCACTAACGGAAACGAGCAGGGTCGTTGGAGCAGTGGCCCAGGTTTTTGGATTGCGAGAAGAAGCGGACAAGGATCTGAACGACCTGGTCAGCGCTTACGTTTCTGACAAGAAGGTCCTACTGGTCCTGGACAACTGCGAACACTTGCTTTCCTCATGTGCAGAGTTGGTAGATGGTCTACTCAATTCGTGCTCTGAAATTCGAATCGTCGCTACAAGTCGCGAGGCTTTGAACGTGCAGGGCGAAAGAGTAATGCAATTGCCGCCACTGAGCGTTCCCGATTCAAAATCCGCATTAAATCTTGAAATTGTGCGAGCGGCTGACGCAATAAAACTTTTCCTCGACCGGGCCCAGCTCGTGCGCAGTGGCTTTGAGCTTACTACCGCAACTTTTTCATCAGTCGCTGAAATCTGTCGCCGGCTGGATGGAATTCCACTCGCGATCGAGTTGGCAGCTGCGCGCGTGAAGATACTTTCGATCGAACAAATTCTCACAAAGCTCGACGACCGCTTCAAACTGCTTTCCAGCCCCGGTCGCACGATGCTGCCCCGCCATCAAACTCTTCGAGCGGTGATCGAATGGAGTTATGACCAACTGTCGACTAAGGAGCAACGACTGCTGCAAGCGTTGTCGGTTTTTGCCGGCGGTTGGACACTCGGGTTGGCCTCGACCGTCGTGGCCGCCATAGATGAGTTCGAAATGTTGGACTTACATTCTCAGCTCGTAGACAAATCTATTCTCGTCGTAGCTAGTGATCAGAGCGAAACGCAACGTTACTCTTTTCTTGAAACAGTTCGCCAGTTCCTGCTCGAGCAGCTCAATGAAAGCGGCGAAGCCGACCGCGCGCGTGAAGCACACTTCAATGCCATGCTTGGTTTGGCGGAACGCGGCTTTGCAGAACGAGTGACACGCGAAGAGGCGTGGACCAGTGTACTGGAAGTGGAAAGTGACAATATGCGAGTTGCGCTCGAATACGCACGTAATGTTGATTCCGAAAAGTATCTTAGTCTCGTTGGGGCTCTCGCCTGGTTCTGGATCGTCAAAACGCATCTCGTCGAAGGCCGCGAACATCTGACAGCGGCACTCGCAACTTCAGCTGTTAACCCATCTCGGCCCGTAAGAGCGCGAGCACTTTGGGGCGCGGCACACATGTTGGCGTTGCAGGGTGAAACGTCAGAGGCCCAGGGCTGGATCGATGAAGCGCGAAACATGTCCCAGGATTTGGGAGACACGCGTGAGATTGCGCTGGCGCTGGAAGGCATTGGCTGGACTCATTTTTTCAGGAGCGAAGATGAGGCAGCGTCTACAGCATTTGAAGAGTGTCTGCGACTTCAACGCGGCGTTGGTGATCAGCATCTGGTGATTCGCGCGATGGTTGGTTTGGCCCAGGTATTGGTGGCGTTGGGCAGAACAGATGAAGCCAAACCAATGGCCCAGGAGATAATCGAGTTTGCTGAGGCACACAACGATAAGCGGAGCGAACACTTTGGTTGGCACTATCTGGCCGATTGTGAATTGATCCTGGGGAATTGCACGGAGAGTCTGAAGCTGTACCAGCAGAGTCTGGCTCTGGCTCGAGCAATTGGCGATAAGGTCGAAATCAGTTTTGAAGTTCAGGGAGTTGCAATGTCGCTTGCTGGATTGGGCAGGGCAAATCTTACACTCGAGCTTGCAGGGGCAGTAAAGGCAGAGTGGGATCGGCTCGGCGCAGACATCCACGTCCGGTTTTGGGATGACCTCCTCGATCGTTATATCGGATCAGCAAAACACGCGCTCGGAACGGAAAGCTCCGAGAAGGAGTGGCGTAAAGGCAGAGAACTTTCGTTTGATGACGCGGTGAAGTTGGCGTTAGAGGTTGACGCAGGTTAGCCCCACATGTTCGCTTTATGATCGTCCAATTACACTATTGCAAAGGAGTCATCGAATGAAACTGATCTTTATTTCGATCATATCTGCGGTAATGCTTCCAAACCTCGGTCAAACGCGCAAGGCACTGTTTTGCTTTTGTTTCGTGGATTTCGTGGACCAGTTTCGTGTGACTTCGTGGATCCGAGTTTGACACTGGCGCTCGCCACAACGCACCATTTCTCAGCGTTACCAACTCACGAAGGGATATCTACCGTGAGATTGAGACACGAGTTCGTGGCAATGATAACTGTGCTCTTGCTGTTTGCGAGTGCCGGTTGCTCAAAACGGACAAGTGAAAGGAATCCGAATACTCCTGCAGGCGGCTATACGAATACCTCCAACTCAAACACTGGTCCGTCTTCGCCTCAGTCTCCACCATCTTCAACCAGGGAAGGAACACCGACTACTTGGGAGGCGAATGCGGCGTCGCTAAACGCCACCGTTGGGCAGACGTTCACGCTGACTTGTTCGTCGGGGGGCATGGCACATTCGGTTTGGGGAAGCGATATCTACACTGCTGATTCGTCCATCTGCACCGCCGGCGTCCATAGCGGCTTGATAAGCTATCAGCAAGGCGGAACGGTGACCATCGAATTGCGTCCCGGCAGGACTATCTACGGTTGCAGTGAACGGAATGGTGTGACGACCAACGCTTATGGACAGTATCCGCAGAGCTTCGTTTTTAAGACTCCAAACACCGAGGCGCTCGTGCGCGAAGCCGAGGACGAGACACCAGTATTATGGAATACGTCGGCGACGATGGTCACCTTCGAAGTCGGCAAGACGATGAAATTCAAGTGTTCCGCTGGTGGTCGGGAAAGTTCCGTGTGGGGCACAGACATTTACACGGCCGATTCGTCGATCTGCACCGCGGCGGTCCATGCCGGCAGACTGAACATGGAGAACGGTGGTTCGGTGACGATAGACCTGCGCCCTGGTGAGTCTGCTTACAAGGGCACCACGCGAAACGGAATCAAGACCAATGACTATGGAAAGTACGTCAGCAGTTTCATTGTAAAGTGAGGCTGGCGGACATGCTATGTAAAACCGTGTTCGCGACCAATTAACACCGAAGGTGTTCACCAATTTCAGCCCAGGTTCGCGACCAATTAACACCGAAGGTGTTCGCCAATTTCAGCCCAGGGTTCGCTTTGGAACCCTGGGACAAACGTATCCCGTTAAGTGAAGGCGCAACCCTGAAGGGGTTGCGTCGCTCGCCAATCGCAAACGCGGCGCACCCCTTTCAGGGTTGCGCCTAACAAACATTCACCGACTATTCCCAGGGTTTCAAAGCAAACCCTGGGCTGGAATTGGCCAACACCTTCGGTGTAAAAACCTGGGTATCCCGCCTCTTCACCTCTGGCGCCGCCTCTTCATATCTCTATTCCATCTCACCATGCTACAATCCGTCACAAGCTTTTTCGAAAACTAAATAGGAGGGTCACCTCACATGGCTCAATCACTCTCACGTCTTTGGACACACCTCATCTTCTCAACCAAACACCGTTTTCCGTTTCTTAGTGACAAAGCAATTCGAACTGACATGCATGCGTACCTTGCAACGATGCTACGTGCACAAGATTGCGAAACAATGATCGTCAATGGTGTTGAAGATCATGTTCACTCACTGTTTGCACTATCGCGAACGCATTCCATTGCCTCTGTCGTCAAAGAGATCAAAAGAACATCATCTGGATGGATAAAGGAGGTCTCACCAAGACTGGCAAAGTTCCATTGGCAAGGAGGTTACGGAGCATTTTCAGTAAGCCAATCCAACTTGGCGGAGGTAATTAGATATATCGAAAACCAGGAAGAACATCACAAGCGCGTGACGTTTCAGGACGAGTACCGCGCCTTCCTAAAAGCGTATGACATTGCCTACGATGACCGTTACGTTTGGGATTAGGTGGAAAGCCTGGAGATAGAATTAAGACCGAAGGTCTTCGCGACCAATTAACACCGAAGGTGTTCGCGACCAATTAATGCCGAAGGTATTCGCGACCAATTTAACACCGAAGGTGTTCGCTAATTCCAGCCCAGGGTTCGCTTTGGAACCCTGGGACAAAAACGTATTCTGTTAAGTGAAGACGCAACCCCGAAGGGGTTGCGTCTTCACTCGCCAATCGCAAACGCGGCGCAACCCTTTCAGGGTTGCGCCTAACAAACATTCACCGACTATCCCCAGGGTTTCAAGCAAAACCTGGGCTGAAATTAGCCAACGCTTTCAGCGTAAAACAAGGTGCAAAAATATAAATTTACGTCGGCTACGACTTCTTGCTTGTCTTGAATCCGATTTGTTTCCGAGGCGAGGTTGGTTGCTCGGTCAGTCTCTTAAGTTCATCAAACACGACCTTGAAATATTTATCGTGCGTTGAAAGTTTCCGAATAACCGCCGCGAACTTGCGATTCAGTTCTTCGTTCGATTCCAACATCTGGCGCAACTTCACAAAAGCCCGCATGATAGAGATGTTGACTTCAATTGCACGTTCGCTATTCAGAACACTCGACAACATCGCGACGCCTTGCTCAGTGAAGGCGTACGGCACTGAGCGCCGTCCACCACGACCAATCTTTGAGATCGCAATTTGCGATCTCAAACTTTCAGACTCTTCTTTCGTTAGCTGAAACATGAAATCTTCAGGGAACCTCTTCCGATTGCGCTTTACCTGCTCGTTGAGACGATGCGTCGGCACTCCATACAGCTCCGCCAGATCAACATCGATCATGACCTTGTGTCCGCGAATTAAGTAGATTCTGCGCTCAATGAGTTGAACAGAGACCGCGAGAGTGCTGGTCGTGAGTTTTTTTGTGTGAGGCACATCAATACATTAACAGTAGATTTGCTTTCACTTCAATCTGTGTAATCGGCGTATTCTGTGGATAGGAATAAGCAGAGTCGTGTATCTCGCACCGTTGGCGCCCTCGACGCATATGAGCAGGAGAGTCTGATTCAGCTTGTTCCAATTACCTCCGACTCTTCCCGGCCCCACAATGCTCTTCCGGGTTTTTACGCCGGTGTGCTCTCCGTTTTTGAGCACCTGCTTGCCATTCACAAAAACGTCTCTGACGCCAATTGAATACTGGTGTGGATTTTCGAAAGTCGAATTCATTGTCACGTCGGTCCGAATACCCCACACGGCAGTGGGGGGATGGGTTCAGATTCTTCCTACAACACGGCTACCCTCCCTCCTCCGGGGCGCTTCGCGCGCGGAGTCCAAACATGCACCGTTGTTTGTAGGTTGGATTGCTGCGGGTTGGATTGTTGTAGGTTGGATTGTTGTAGGTTGGATTTGAACTATCCACCGACTGGCGAGACTGTGTCAAAAGTCCAAAATCCCACACACGGCAGTGTGTGGATGGTTCAGATCCTGTCTACAACGCGATGCCCTCAAAGAGACTTGACGCGCGAAGCGCGCAGGAATAAATGCTGCTAATCTAACGTAGAAGGGATTTGAACCATCCACACACTGCCGTGTGTGGGATTCATTTCCGACTTTTGACACAGTAAGTCATGAATCTTAATTCGCCACCGCGAATGAAAATAGAACGTCATGGTCAATTTGAGCTGATTCGGAATTCTATTTTCATAAGAGTCTCTGGCGTCGGTGGGATTCGGTCTGTCAAGTCGCGCGAAACAGCGAAATCCTCGAAATTGTTCCTAGCGCCGTTGCGCAGCTCGAGAAAGACGGCATAGAAAGTGGAAAGTCTTTAACATTCCGTTGGCGCAAATCGCTTCAAGACTCGCACGAGGCGGGTCCGGTCAAAGCCTACTCTTTAACTTTCTCACAACTTGGAAACGGGAATGTAAGCTCAACCTCGTACAAGTTCTCCTCGGTTGTAAGTTTTACTACGTTGCTTTGAACGGTGAGATTATTGCTCCCGCTTTTCGCGAGGAGTTCTTCAACTTTTGGACAATTCTTGTAAAGACCGGTTAATACCCATTCTTCGCCCCACAGCTCGCCGGTCAACCCTTTCAAGACCTTCAGAGTGAATCGGCCGCGACTGTCTGTTAGCTCACTCACATCGCCGTTAACCTCGTCATCTACCTTAGTGACTTTGAACTTCACCCATTTTTCCGCTGCCAGCTTGCCGTCAGAGTAGCGCAACACACCTTCGATGGTTATGGTGTCCTCCAGCTTTGGAATAACAATATCAAGGTTGTCTATAGTTTCGCCCGGGCCGATGCTGATCACAGCAGCGCGGTCGCGTTCTGAGACACTGGGATAAAAAATCTTCCGAAACGGCTCACGATTGCTGGGCTTTCCGTCTTGATTCGCGACGAGTACATATTCGCCCTGTGGGACAGATGTGATTTCGAACCGGCCTTGTTCATCCGTGCAGTCTGATTGTCCCCAGGCGTCTTGTTCGGGTCGCAATAAGTAAACGCAGACGCGATCCATGGGTTTTCCCTTTGGACCAAGAACTCTGCCTCGAACAGAATTCTCGATGGTAAAGACAATATCTACACCCGCGTGTTTCTTTGGCTCGAGCATAATCGCTACCTGCTTTGGCGATTTCAGTTCTGGCTCCGCATATTCGTTTCCAACAACGCTCGGGGAGTACCTGAACCAATGAGGATCAATCTTCCAGCCCGCCGGCATTTCGGGTTCGACAAAATACTTCCCCGGCGGCAAATCGTAAATCTCAAATACTCCGTCTTTGTCCGTCCTTGTCTCGTAAGTCTTTTTTGACCCGATTATCCTGATTCTTTTACCGGAGACATCGACCTGCGGATTTGGCCATCCACCTATTGTTCCTGAAATCCGAGTTTTCCCCCGGACCTTGGCGATATTTTTTAGATAGAGCAAGTCATCAGTCGCACCGTTTAGTCCCCTTGAGCGTCCGCATCCAAATGCGAACCATAAGCCAGGGTCCTTCGACGGCAGGTACCGAAGATCAGAAAGTTTCTCTGGCCTATTTAGATAGAAGAGGAATTGGTGGCCAACTGCCTTCTCATTGAAGGTCCAAATGCAATCCGCTCCGCCACCCTGTCCAAAAATAATTTCATCTCTGATCTTGAGATTTCCCTTGAACACCTTCTCAACGATCATGGTCGTCGACCGGACACCATCAACGTAATGGTGTTCGTCTGTATCTTCGACCTTTTCGACAGAGATGACCCTTACGATGACGACTTCGTCAGATTCATCAAATGATTCGAGTACGGTTGGTCTTGGCCCACAAGAGCAGGCGCTAGCAGTTTGCGCCGTACTGAGGAGAAACGCACATGAGAAAATTGAGAGTAAGAGCCATTGCAAGGAACGGGAGAGCATTTTACTTCTCCTTTTCTATGCATTTTGACGATAAAACCATCGGTTTGGCAATAAAGAAATGAAGCTACCAGAGACTGTTATAAAAAATCAGTCGTTGAAGTAATGCGAATGTAAGGAAAGTTCCAATGCAATCTTGCCTACTTCGTCACGCAACACACTAGCGAGATTGGTGTGCGAATGGCTTGGGTGTAAGTCAGCGGAACATATCGCTGCTGATTCTGAGAGGAGGAATGAATTTGACGTTGTTGGGGTTGCGGTTGGTCTGACTGCGTCGTTTGCGATTACTCGATTAATGAGTTCGTTACTTTGGGCCCCACTGACTTTCGTGCTGGCGGCCGTTGCGATTGGGATAGCCGCCTTGTGCGCAAGTTTTATCCCGGCACGGCGAGCGATAAAAGTCGATCCTCTATTGGCTCTGAGGTACGAATAAGACTCTGAGATTTCAGGCGCTAACGCTGAAAGCGTTGGCTAACTCCAGCCCACGGTTGCGCTTTGGCAACCGTGGGAACGGGCATCTCAATTTATATTGAACGCAACCCTGTCAGGGTTGCGGATCCAAACAAACACGCACATCAATCCCAGGGTTTCAAAGCAAACCTCGGGCTGGAATTAGCCAACGCTTTCAGCGTAAACCCTCAGCGTAACTTCGCCACGTCTGCGCCAAGCGGATCCATAACGGCCAAAGACTTGCATCTCTCATCGATTAAGTCCGCGCGTTCCGTTACACTTCACTACCGCAGCAGCGAAGAAAAGTAAGCCAGCACTTCGTCAGCGAGCCGTTCGTGTCTCTTTCCCTCGACGCGCACGAGCGAAACGTTTTTGTAACCATGAGCATCCGCCAGGCTCATCGCCCTTTGCATCTGCGTGTAGATAGGATTGCCCACAGCGCAAAGATCATCTTTGGTGCCAATAAGATTTCGGATTGGCAGCACAGTACGCTCCTCCGCGGACGAGATGTGCCCCTCATCCACCCATCTGCCGAGGTAGTTCGGGCAGACGAGCGCAGCACCTCGCACCACTTCGGGATGATTGAACAGAATTCCCCAAACGGTATGGCCTCCGGCCTCAAAGCCAGTGACGAAGTACTTATCTTCGCCGCCATACTGTTTCACCACATCCTGCATAATGGCGTTAATGCCATCCATATCGAAGTTGAATTGGCCCGACTTCTGAATCCTGTCCCATACCGGATCTGAGTAGTGATAAGTTGGCACGCTGCGGTAACCGGCGCCTCCATTGGTTACCACCAACGGCGTGATCAGGATGAAAGGTTGATGCCCGCGCTTCCGCGAAGGCTGTGGCAGCCTTCAAAAACTCTCGGTCTGCGCTTTCGATCACCACCACTACCGGCCATTTTCTTTCCCGCGACCCAGCCCTCCGGCAACGACAGGTAGTACTGAATCGGGTGGCTCGAAGCAGTCTTCAGCTGTGGCGGTTCAGACGCATGGACCAGGCTTACTGATGTGCAACTTAATGCCAGGAAGCAGCCGTAGAGATACTTGAGCAATGCTGATGGACCAGCAGTCATCGGTTTTTGCATGATTCTCAATTTACTGAGCAGTGTACCCTCATGTAACTTGTCGAGTTGTTAACGAACAATTAGATACGAACCACTTCTGCGGAGCGTTCTTAAGTCTGGAAGCTGAGCGTTCATAAAGCCTGCGAAGCTGGCGAAAGCATAGAGCCTGGGGTGAAGCGAGGCTTTGCGAGCGCAACCCCAGGTGAGGGATTGTAAAGGATTCCAGCCCGCAAAGCGGGCGAAAGCATAGAGCCTGGGGTGAAGCGAGGCTTTGCGAGCGCAACCCCAGGTCAATGGTTGTAAAAGATTCCAGCCCGCGAAGCGGGCGGCAGACAATCGGTTCGTCAACACGTAACCCACACTGATGTTGGGTCGCGTTCGCTGTCGCCCGCTTCGCGGGCTGCCACCAATTGATGCAACGCGATCCTGGGGTTCCGCTCGCAAAGCCTCGCTCCATCCCAGGCTCTAGGCTGTCGCCCGCTTCGCAGGCTTCAATCTCGATTGCGATCTTGATGAATGTGCCAACCGAGATGTAATCTCACCGTGCTTTATCTACCCTCACAAAGAATCGAGAACCTCACAATGTCTCAATCGTTCACAAACCTTCTCTACCATATTATCTTCTCGACAAAAGATCGTCGACCACTGATCACGCTCGATTATCAACCACGCTTGTACGATTACATTGGTGGAATAATTCGAGGCAGCGGCGGAATCTCACTTGGGATCGATGGGGTGGAGGATCATGTTCATGTATTGGCAAAGCTTCGCCCTGACAAAGCATTGTCTGATGTGCTCCGCGACCTGAAGGCCAATGCAAGTGGATGGATGCATGACGTGTTTCCACGTTTGTCGGATTTTTCATGGTAACGTGGTTACGCGGCCTTTACGGTGAGTCAATCAAATTTGCAGCAGGTCCAACGTTATCTCGCAAATCAGAAGGAGCATCATCAAAGAGTTTCCTTTCGGGACGAGTTCATTACGTTTCTGAAAGCTAACGAAATTGAATTCGATGAACGTTACGTTTGATCGTCAGGTAAAGACCCCCATTTCCAGCCTGCGAAGCTGGCGAAAGCATAAAGCCTGGGGTGAAGCGAGGCTTTGCGAGCGCAACCCCAGGTCTATCGGTTGCAAAAGATTCCAGCCCGCGAAGCGGGCGGCAGACAAAGCGATCCGAACACCAGCGACTTCCGTCGTTGGGATTCAAAGCCTATTCAATCGGCGTAATCGGCGTAGTCTGGATAGATTTGCTGTTCCAGATTAGCAATCAAGACATCCTTTTGCGTTTAATGCGATTCAAATGAAATGTCGATCCCCGGCTGATCCTCTCACGCAAGTCTTTTTTCGCGGATCCATTCCCACTATGAAAACTCTCCTCCTTTTGACACTCGCACTGTTGTCATTCTCAACAACCACGCTTGCCATAACACCACGGGCAAAGAAGATGAAAGCGTTCAGGTCAGAGCGCGAACTGGAACGCTATTTTCATAAGATCGCCGAAAGGCAAAAGCGTGCCAGGAAACTCAAAGTGGCGGAGACTGCCGGGGCGATGACTGAGACTGTTAACGTCACGAGTTCCTCACAACGTGAAGAATCAATAACTAACACGCAGCACCAGGGTGTCGACGAAGGCGGCATCGTAAAGCTCCATGGCAAGCACCTTGTCATACTTCGACGAGGCCGTCTCTTCACCGTTGAACTTGGCGCCGTCGAAGTGAAACCGGTGTCGCTAATTGATGCATTTGGACCAGACCTCGATCCGAAAGAGAGTTGGTACGACGAGATGCTAATTTCCGGCGATACGATCGTCGTCATCGGCTACAGTTATCAGCGCGAAGGCACGGAGGTAGGCCTATTCAGTATCAACGATCAGGGCCAACTTACTTACCGTTCAACCTATCACCTGCGTTCAAACGATTACTACTCTTCACGCAACTACGCGAGTCGTCTGATCGGCAGCAAGTTAATCTTCTACTCTCCACTCTACTTCTATGCCGGCGATAAGGAACCGTCCCAGTCGTTTCCGGCCGTGCGCAAATGGCATAAAGGAGCCACCGCAAATGAGTTTCGGCGCATCAGTTCTGCGACACACTTCTATCTCCCGCAAGCGGACTTCGATGTCGATGATGGTGTCACCCTGCACACGGAGACGATCTGCGAACTCGCTAACGGACGTTTCGACTGCAACGCAACATCGGTTATCGGACCAGCTGGAAACGTGTTCTACGTTTCACCAGATTCCGTATATGTTTGGGCCAGCTCATGGTCTGAGACCGATGACCGAACAGACTCACTTCTCTTTCGCATGCCTCTTGACGGCTCCGGGCCAGGCGCATTGAAAGTCTCTGGAAGTCCGGTGGATCAGTTCTCCTTCTTACAGAGTGAAGACAACTATTTGAATGTTCTGGTGCGGTCTGAGTCGAAAGGCGATGGCATGTGGGCTGCGGAAGTCGCAGAAGGGGATGTAGCGTTGATGCGCATTCCTCTCGCGAGCTTTTCCAACGGCAGCCAGATGGTTCCTGGAGGAAGTTATCGAAGCTTACCTAAACCGGAGGGAGACTACTACTTCCAAAACCGTTTCGTCGGCGACTATCTGATCTACGGAACCGGCAGTGGCTGGGAAAATTCTGAACGAAGCCCAGAGCACAACACAGTCTTCGTGATTAACTGGCTGAGTGGCAATGTGCATCGATTGGACCTGAACCACGGCGTCGATCGAATCGATCAGATGGGCAATGGGGCCATTGTAATTGGAACTGATGGAGGCGCTCTGCACTTCACTTCCGTCCGCCTGAATGCAGTGCCTGAGGTTGTTTCGCGATATATATACGAGGGTGCGTCACAGGGTGAGCTGAGGAGTCAAGGTTTCTTCTATAAACCTGATACCGATAACGCTGGAACGCTTGGGCTACCGATCAACCGTCCGGCACTGCCTGGATACACACATCTATTCCAGTCATCTGCCGCGATTGTCTTTTTGCGTAATGAAGGGCTGAAGCTTCGTCGACTCGGCGACCTCATCGCGCAACCTGAGAAGGCGGCCGACGATCAATGCCGCGCCTCCTGTGTAGACTGGTATGGCAACGCCAGGCCGCTATTTATCCGCGGTCGAGTCTTCGCGCTTCTTGGTTATGAATTAGTGGAAGGCAAATTTGAAGTCGATCAGATGGTTGAACTGGGTAGAACGAGCTTCGCACCACAAGTAACCCAACCATAACATCCGACTACGCCGACGCCACGCTTGTAGGGGCGGCACTGCGTGGCCGCCCCAACGACCGGCCATCAATGAGCCACGACGTCTCAGAGTGCGACAGCATGTTGATAAACCCCGGGCGCAAGGACCAGTCCTTTGGCATCAACGATTGTGTGTTCCAACCTGGGATAGATCTTCTAGATTTGTGGCCGAAATATCGCTTGCTTTCCGATTCATTGTCACCTCTGTCCGAATACCCCACACGGCAGTGTGGGGATCGGTCCACATCCTTCCTACAACATGGCTAGTTTCCCCCTCCGGCGCTCTTCGCCCGCAGAGTCCAACCATGCGCCGTTGTTGTAGGTTGGATTTGCGGGACGTGGCGCTCGAAGTGGACGGTCAAAGCATGCCACTCGCACTGACGAGCATTCAGTTTCCATCAAGACGCGAGATGAAGAAGGCGTCGGCCTGAATCGCCTCGATCTCTGCGCGGCATGAGCGCCTCGTTTCGAGGACGGATTTGAGCGTTAGGATTCCCCTTGACGGCTCAAACGAGCTGCAATAAAGTGAGTCTCTCGCAGAACATTTCATGGTTCGTTTTTTCTTTAACCTCGATCTTCAAAACGAACCATTTTAACAACCGACAGCTAATTTAGGATGGGCTGGGAATATCTTTACAGGGCGCATAGTTTAAACAACGCGAATTTCCGCAGTGTGGTTAACGCTGCGAGACTCGAATGTTAACGATAAACTCTAGCAAGGCTACGGTTTCAAACATCTTACCGTAGGTCTAGGACTGGTTGAAACGAGGCAACATTTGCGAGAGGTTCACATGAGATGTAGCTTTCCGATGGATGAATATCAACAAAGAACCCCGGGAACCGCGTTCGTCAATCTGGCCTATAGCGTCCCGAGAAAGGCACGATACTATGCGAGGAGTTGTTGAGTTTTTTGATGAACGACGTGGTTTTGGACGCATTACTCCGGCGGATGGATCAGCGCCCGTGTTTTGCCATTTTTCAGAAATTACAGACGAGGGTGAACGACTCCTTATACAGGGCGAAGAGGTGGAGTATGTGCCTGATACCGGTCAGCAAGGGCCACTCGCTCGGAGCATTAGCCGAATTGACCAGCGATTCGCTGGAATGGTGAAGAGTTTCGAAAAAGGCTTCGGATGGATTACACCATCAGCTGGGGGACCTGATCTGTTCGTGCACTTCAGCGATATCGCTGGCTCACATTATAAGCGCCTTGAAGCCGGAGAAAGCGTAACATTTGCGATCGGAGCAAATGATAAAGGCAAGAAGTCGGCAAGGGTTCGCCGACTCGACACGAGACCGGCACTTGAGAAATTTGCACTGCTTAAAGGGTTCGAAGGTCATCTCAGACATTTGGACGACGATCTGACCCACAAAGAGGACTGGGACTACAGGCATACGCCGTCAACAAAACCCTACCCTGTGCTACGCAGTTACATTTATTACACGTTCGCTCGATTAGAGTCCGAAGGTAAGATTGCGCAAGCTGCTGGACCCAACGGAAAACAAATTGCCTGCTTCAATACTGGCTTGGCGAGCGAAAGACAAGAGGCTATCTTCGCGCTATTTACCGAAAACTCAGTTCCTGATTCTAGGTCACCACTATGGGTTCTGGAGTCTTTCAATAAAGAGAGCGACCGAGCGTTGACATATTTTGCGCAAAGGCCCGATCTACCGAATTACTTCACCGACCCCAGCGAATTGCTGTATGACACGAGAGTGGAATTAGTGGTCGACATCGACCACGTGATCGGCGACAACAAAGATAGATTTCCTACCGAATTGCAAGGGAATGATTTTGCGTTGCGCGGTGCGCTTGATGGCGCGATTTCGTCAGCTAAACGGCGCGTCCGCAGAAATTACAAGACTGCGATTCCACAATTCTATAGAGGGCGTCTTCAGTTGCTTCTGCCCCTATGCCTTGTCCTTCCACAGCGAGCTGACCTAGCACTGGTCGTCGCTCGGGAAAATGAGGTATACAGGGCGTCTACGGTACTTACATTGGACATGGCGTATAACAACGCGCGTCTGTTGGCTCGGCCCGACACGGAGTGGTTGGACCCGTAGTATGTGGACTGAGCTTAGAAACTAATTGTGAGGCGCGGAAATTCTGCCTCCTCGTCGGCAAGAATCCTACCAGCCAAGATAGTCTCTTTGCACCTCAGTTGGAGATGTTAACGGTAGTCCAAGTGCCCTCAAAGGAGAAAATGGACGAGAGTGGCTGAATCCGCTTCTTCGCCGCAAGCCAGTTAGTCGTTAAGAATTGTCTTCTAGTTTTCGCGTGAGACGCGATAAGTGCTTCCCGCGTATTTTGAACATGCGGACTCTTCATGCGCTTTGGACAATATCCGTCGATTTCAAATCTGAGAGCTTTCGCTATCTGTTCGATCGCCTTTCACGATAGGCCGAAGGGCAGGTGGATCTACTCGCGCTCGTTACGCGCGATTTGTTCGAGAGGTCGTGCTCCGAGCGTCGGAGTGCGACTCAAACGCCCTTGATCGACCAGTTGAGCAACTGGACATTCCGCAAGGAGTCCACAGAGAAGGCCCGCAAAGAGCTTCTATTATTACTGCTCCCAATTATTATCAGAATGGGAACGCTGACATGATAGTTGGGATCCAGTGCAATGGTCGCAAGGGTGGTTAAGTCCTGACCGCTCGGCCAGGGATCAGTTTCATGATGTTTATGCCACTCTCCCAGATAATCAAGTAGACCAGAGGATTCTCGAGCGATCCGGTTGAGGTAGTCTTGACAGTGCTTAATGTCCCGCTGAAAGGAATAGCGAGTACGCACGGCGCGAGGCCCTGGTCCGCTTACGCCAGTAATCGATACTTCGGAATCAAGCCATTCGCCCCTTCCAACGATCACTCCTCCTGTTTCTGTGCGGGGGCTGGATTCGGATTCCAATTCCATCCGCTCCAAAGCTTCCGGCAATATTACGAGGTTACCGTTCGGGAGATCCTTCTCAGGCGCTCTG
The DNA here is from genome assembly GCA_035644135.1 of Pyrinomonadaceae bacterium. Taxonomy (GTDB): domain Bacteria; phylum Acidobacteriota; class Blastocatellia; order Pyrinomonadales; family Pyrinomonadaceae; genus PSRF01. Next base: position 11,238 of record DASQPD010000031.1, on the reverse strand, counting down.
TGTAGGCGACGATGTTGTCCCGCAAATTTGGCAGGCTGCTTCTCTCGGAATTGCATAGCGATGAATTCTAAAGGGCTCTCTGACCTCGCCTTGAATTTCAGGAAACTCGTGCTCACCAAAACCGCGGCCGCGTACGAGAAAGTAGTTATGGTCTGAATCCTCTCCCAAAGCAAGAGACAAAACTAATCGCGTGCAATGCGATGACACCAAATCAAGATCTACGGCACTGGCGGGCAGAAAGGCGGAGCCACAATCACCATCGAACCCCACCAATTGATCATAAGGCAATTCCGGTGGCCGAGGAATTGGGCATGACTCGCGACTCAGATACACAGCTGCGCAATTGAAACATACGCAGTCACTTTCTGTGTTAGAGAGCAATATCTCCCCAAGTCGTGCTTGTAAGTACGACCGACAAAACACGACCGGCTTAATGCCATGACTAGCAGAACTGACAAATAGTTCCGAAGCGTCGTTTCCCATGCACGATATTATTACGTCCCCGGTTTCTACCAGTCGCGTCATCTGCTCTGGAGCCCAAACGATGTCTGCGCCAAATGTTTCGATGCGCGCGTAGGGATTAGTCTTTAGTAAGATTGCTTTCAGTGCGTCTGCTTTGTTTTGTCCTATAGAGTCAAGCCTGAGCACATGGCGGGAAACATTGCCGGCGCGCAGCCTATCGCTGTCAACGAGGGTCAGGGTCCCAATGCCTGATTTGATCAATAGATCAGCCACTCGCGAACCGATCGAGCCACAACCCAACAGTACACAATGCCGTTGATGCAGTTCTTCAACTCGATAACCGCTCACGCGCCGAAAAATTGTTTCGCGATCGATGTGATACGTCTTATGAATTTTCAGCGGATTAATGCGGTTTACTTCCTTGACTTTGAGATCGAACGTTTGCTTTCGGAAACCGGCGCGCGATGGGAACGTAAACTTCGTCTGTAGTACTAGCCAGTGAGTTCCGGCGCTCGTAGGATAGCGTAGAGCCACCACTTCGGGATTCCTCCGGACCAGCGAATGAACGTCGTTTTTATCGCGACCGTTGTTGGCAACCAGGTTCATTAAGTTAGTGGAATTGAGCGGCACAGGCACTGAAGGCTCCTTATCAAGGGCAAACCACTTTCCCAAACGCCAACCGTCTTTAACCAAAACCTCGCTTGGAAGAATGAGTCGTGAAAGCCGACTGAGTTCGGCGATCACAGCCTCCGAGTCCGCGTTTCCCAGAAGATCTAGAAATGCAAATTTACCGGAGCGGGTGGGCAACAGTAGGCAATCGCCCCCACGCTCTGCGACTCCTGTCTGCAGCAAACCTTCTCCCAGAATTATTTCTGGCGAGGACACTTGGTTGGCTTCCGGAAAGAACCGTTCGATTTCGGGGGGAGCAAACTCGTCGTCGAGAGTGCCTGTTTCGTAAGCCTTTAGCCACAGAATGACGCGGTCGAGTAAGTTCTCGCAAGTCATGCCGACAATCCATCTATCCGGATTGTGTGGCCACAAGCATAGACTGCCGGGTAGAATGCTTTTGCTACCGGTTGGCCATTGATGCCGCTGATCTTGAATCCGCGGATCTATTGGGTAAACATTCGGGCGGCGATAGGGATAAGCCTTGCCATAGTGAATTTGGATATTGTAATAGCTAGTAAGATCCGAGTTTGAGAGCACGCCCTCCCAAATGACGGTGGGTCCCTTTTCGTCCCAATCCTTGATTTTCGTAAAGCTGCCGAACTTCCCCGATGCATACAGTGCGGCATCGCGCTCCAGATGCGTTTCGCGAAAGGCAATCTGCTGCTCCGCGAATGTAATTTTCATGCCAGCGGGGATGGACCAAGTTTCGTCTTCGAGACGATCACCGCGGGAGTCGGGATACGGACAGTGCCGAGACGAGCCAAATCGCTTGATTCATCCGCGCGATCGTTGAGATACGTTCGCCAATCAAAAACCCAAGTGGGATAAGAAATCTTCTTCTCGACGCCCGCAACGGTCATCTGCCTTTCGAAACTCCAGCCTTTCTCCAAATATCTTTGTTCATCAATTTCCAGAAACGAACGCAGATCTTCACCAACTGCGACTTCCTGGGATCGCCGTTCAGCCATCATCTTATGGGCAATATCCACATTGAAGGCGGTTGCTTTCGTTTCAAATACGGGTGTTGCACCGTACGCGCCCCATAGCACAGTGCCATAGTCGAGGCCGACTTTGGGATGAATATTGGGAAATTGAATTTTGTCGTTATATTCCTTGATCACTTCCCGTTCCAGTATGTCCATTGCATCGGTTGCCGCGTTCAAGGCTCGTCGCGCGGCGTCGAGAGGATTAGCGATGCGTCCACCAAAAAAGAACATGACGCCATCACCTGGAATCTCGTGTAGGTGTCCGCCGTGGATGCGGCAGACACCGATGGCTGCTTCAATCGACGCCGATTTGGCCTGATACACCTTCTCCCGACTGAGAAAACAGCAATACTTCGTGAAATTCTTTAGGTCCATGAAGAGCGTGGTAATTACACCTTCTTCTGTTCGACCCACATTCGCATTCTCCGGCGCTGACAGATAGTCATAATCAGGATGACCGCCGCGTCCAAACGGAGTTCCCTCCATGAACTCCGCAAAACTCTTATATGGACGTTCACCCGAGCGTCGATAGTCCTCAAGAATTGCTTTAGTAGGTATTGCCCCCATGTCATAATCTAGACCAGCTCGCTTTCTTGCCTGTGCCGCGATTGCATGAAGCGCTTCCTTTTTTGTAAGTCCCATGGTTACCTTCCGTATTTATCGTTCGAGCAGTTTGACAAACAGCGGTCTAAAAAAGCTAAAAACGACCACCGCACCGACACCAACCCAAAACCAGTTAATACTGGCATTCAGCTTGCGAAATTTTTCGACAACAATCTTCGATACATTGTGAGTCTGATCGCACAAAGCATTAACGTAGCCTTTCTGATCCAGCGTTGTTAGTGCCTGAGTAAATTCATCACAGGGCATCGGCGCGATAGTCTGGAAGAACAGCAACGACTGTTTCGCCGAAGCTGGCGCCAATCGGGGACGAATGAGACTAACCAGATTGATAATTGCGCCGACCATGCCGACAAGGGCTGTGAGCAGAACCAAAATCAGGAAAACAAATAAGGCCGGTGCTGACGGGGACGCACTCCATTTGCTGAACAAAGCGCTGAAAAAATCGCCGAGTTGGGTCGTCAAATAACCCAACACGACCAGTGTTAAGGTGAGAATGAAGCCAGCCTTCTGATCCGCTACACCAGCCCATCCAGACGCGCGAGCAAGATTGTTCTCGCAGGCAGAAACCTGATTTAGCTCGTCTGCTTCCATAGTTCCGTCAAATCTCGACCCAAAATATCCGAGGACTGTGCTTCAAAATCGCCGGACCAAGCAGGCACCTCGTAAATCTGGCGGCGCGTCTTTCCACCTCTACCTTTGTTAGGTTGCAACTCCTAGCCCTCAGTTCCAAGTGAGCCTGCCTGCAAGCGCGCGAGCATTCATGCGCGACCGACGCGGTTCCGATAACTAAAGGACGTCTACGAGTTCGTGGACGTGCTTCGAATTTTTCCGGCAAGGTTTTGGGGGTTACCGACTCAAGGTGGGAACGAACCAAAATCCTTGACACACAAGAGGCTAGCCTATATGGTCTAGCCTGTTAGACGGAGTGATCATACTCGCGAGTGTCTATCCTGTCAATATTTTGTCTAAGATATTAACCACTACAAAATAATGGCCAAAATAACGTTGCAGACTCTCGGGAAGAAGCTTGCCGATAAGCGCGGGAAACGAGGGATTCGGGAAACGGCAAAAGAGATAGGAATCAGTCACGGAACCCTCTCACGACTTGAGCGTGGCTATTTACCAGACCTCGAAACATTTAAGAAGATCTGTGCATGGCTTGATGTCAATCCCAACGACGTGCTTTCGGTGGCAACACCATCCCCTACCGTGCCATCGGCAGCCGTTCACTTCAGGAAGAAAGAGGCACTTGCACCTGAAACTGCACAGGCCCTAGCAGAAATGATTCTGGCCGCGCAACGGGCACTTCTCGCCATGAACCAACTTCCGGACGAGGTGGATGCGTGAAGTGTTCGAACGCGGATTTAAGAGTTGGTGCGAGCGCGTTGCGCTAAAGCAAAGAAGTGACTTGCGATTGCAGGCGTGGGATGCTTTGGACGCGCTCCGACTTGCAAGTCATCTAGGAGTCATTGTCTGGACAGCGGATCAAGTCCCCGGACTTGCGCCATCCTCACTGGCGATCCTAACCCAAAACGATTCTGACAGTTGGTCTGCCGTTACGCTGAGAAACGGAGCACGGGATCTCATAATTCTCAATCCCAGTCATGCCAAGAGCCGGCAGGCAAGTGATGTCATGCATGAACTAGCTCACATCATTCTCGGCCACGAACCAGCACGCGTGGATGTGTCTGAAGACGGACTTCTGATCCTGAATTCATATGGTAAGCAACAAGAAGAGGAAGCAAAATGGCTGTCTGGTTGTCTGCTTCTGCCTCGGGAGGCCCTGCTGCTTATTCGCCGCCGAAGGATTAGTCAGGAGGCTGCGGCGTCCATATACGGCGTCAGTGTACCAATGTTGACTTATCGCCAAAATGTATTGAATCTCCGAGGTGGGTTAAGGCGACGACCCATCATTACTAAGCATTAGTGGGCGTGTTAGCTTTGAAAGCGGGCCGAATCTGCAGCCCGCTAATTGAGAGTCTGATCCTCCACTCACGTGTCCCTCCTATTTCCATTGACGTTTCTAAGTGTCCTTTCGTAGCGATTTGATGTGGGTATCCATCAACATGTCCAATTTAGAGAAAGCGACTTCCTTCGTGATGATGCTGGCGGTGATGACCTCGCCGGTTTCGCCGGCGTCTGCGTGACGCTGGATGTCGTCCATTAGGAGTAATAGAGCGTTGGCTTTCTTCGGGTTGTAGTCCTCGCCGCAGAGCGCTTGGGCGAGAGAACGGATTTGTTGGTCTGTGAGCGGCGTTGGCTCCTTGCGTTCAGTTCGTCGCATCACTCGCCTCCAGTTCTCGTAGCTGGTTCTGCACGATAGACCAACCGGTTACTGATAACGTGACGTCGGCCTGCTTCGTGTTAAGATTTCCGAAACATAAAGACTCCTCTCGTGAGTGACTGGGGTTTTACCTGGGCTGGCAAGGGTTGCAGCACGTGCCAGTCTGTTTCATTCGGAGTGGCCGAAAGCCTATATCATGTTATAGGGTTTCGTCAAGCACAATCTCTACATCTTGACCAAGAGTTTTTACCCAGCGTATAAATACCTCCCTGAATGGCACTTTTAACGACAAGCGAAGCGGCAGAACGTTTAGGAGTGACTGTCGGCCGTGTTCACCAATTTATTAAGGAAGGCCGATTACCAGCGGAAAAGAAGGGCCGCGATTACTTCATCGATTCGAAGGATTTGAAACTGGTCAAGAATCGCAAGCCCGGGCGGCCGAAGAAAGCGGGAAAGAAACGTGCGCGTACAAGAACATCCAAACCCATACCCACCACATAGGACTACAGAGATTGTACGGAGACCGGCTTTTTTGTGGGTGAGTGACTACGTGTGCCACGACCAACCGTGACACGACGCGATCTCTATTCCTTCGCGTCGCTCCACTGCTTGTTTCCCATTGTTGTTCGTTTGCAGCGAACACCAGAAGCCACGGTGTCAGCGCTCCTTCTCCGATAATGCCGGGAATCAAAGCGTAAGGAAGGAGAGAGGTCGCGAGCGGCGGATGCGGTCGTACCAAGGTCCGATTATGGATCAAATATACCCAACCCCGGATAAGTCAAGATCGCGTTTTATCAAGAGCGAAGCCTGCTCCTGCTCCTTCGCCAAATGGAGTTGAAGGCGTATTCCCGGCAACAGGATATCGCCATCGTTGCTCTCACAGAGGCACTCCATAGATCATTGGGGCACCGATTGTGTGTGGCTCGGAAATAGTGAGTGACCATCAAGGCGACGAAACCGAACCGTGTGACTCTTTTCGAAGAGAGCCGTGTATCCAGCGATCACGACTCTTGCCGCTTAATGCCATTAGATTTTCAGGGAGTTTCGATTAACGTCAATTCAACTCATGCTTGTGCGGCTGATCTTTATCCTGTACTTCCATGCGATTTGCCAAAGCGACCTCGTTGCGGACCTTCGAACGCGCCAGTGATCGTGACCGACCAATTCCAGAAGCCTATCTACCGCCCGCTCATCGCCGATTTGGCCCAGCTCACGCACTGCTTTCCAGTCGTCAAAATCGCCGCCCTTCGTGAACTCCAGCAAAATCTCGACCGCACGTTCATGACCCGTCTGGCTCAGCGCAAAGATCGCGGCCCTTCGCAATGTCTTTGCTCCAATCTCGTGGGGCAACTCATCAAGCGTTTGGCTCACCGAATAGACTGCGGGTCTTTGTAATGGTTCGACGTTAACACTGGCCAACCCTAGGAGCGTTTCTATAGCCCGCTCATTCTGGGTGCCACGAAGCGCCTCGACGGCCGCTATTTGCACATTTAATTCAACATCGTCCGCCAATTCGAGCAGTTTATCTACCGACCCATGGTCACCACTCATGCCCAGTGCCCGTGCGGCCGCTCGACGAACAAGCCAGTTATCTCTCCAAATCTGATTCTCCCAGACCACATCTACCCAACGTTCACTTTCTATGCGGCTTAACGCTCCTTCCGCACTTGAGCACACGTTCCAATCTTGGTCACCTATTAACTCCAAAAGCCTCTGTACTTCCCGCGGTCCACGTATCTCGCCTAAGGCCGACATCGCTTCGGTGCAAACCCACATAGAATTATCTGCAGTTAATTCGAAAAGCCGTTCCGCAGCGCGCTCACCGCCCACTTTGCCTAATGCCTCCGCTGCAGGCCAACGCACAAACTCAGATTCATCCTTTGTCAATTCAAGAAGCCGTACAAAGCCTTGCTCATAGCCCTTTTGGTAAAGCGCAAACCCCGCCACAACGCAGACAACGTGGTCCGAATCATGAATCAATTCAAAGAGCCGGTCGACAGCACGATTGCTGGCGACGCGACCCAAGGCGCTTGCGGCGGCCCCCCGCACTTCCCGCGCTTCGTCTTGCGAGAGCTCCAGTAGTCGATCTATGGCCTTCTGGTCGCTATGCTCTCCCAACGCCCTCGTTGCAAACTCGCGCACAGGAAACTGCACCTTAGAGTGCCAGGTTTCGCCAGTTATACTGCTTAACACCACCGGCCGTGGCTCTCGCACGCAGGTCAACTCGATAAGGGCTTCGGTTCCAACGCTGCCTAGTGCCTCCTTTGCGAGCGTGCCGATACCATGATTATTGTCCTCCCAGTCCCATTCGAAATCCAAAAGTATTGGGAGGGCTCGCGGGTCGCCGAGCTTGACAAGCACCTCTGCGGCTGCTTTCTGATGATAGAAATCTTTGTTCCTCGCGAACTCCAGTACCTTATCCGCTAAGAGTCTACCTCCAGCTTTGTTGGCACCTAGCGCGGTAAACATCGGCAGCGCAAACTCTCTTAAGAATTCGCTCCTGGCGATACCCGTAGTAGCAGACCAGAATGACAGCACTTCGTCGCATACTTCATGCAACAACTCGCTATCCGCCGACCGTGCTGACCCTGTGAGTCGGGCCTTTAGATAAAGCATCGAGCCAAAGAGGTCGTCGTCGTCGCTCTCTTGTTCAACGGCCTCAATCAGCGGTATGGCATTCTCCACTAATCCCCCTAGAAAGATGAGCACCTCAATCCACTGCGGCTCAAACCATAGGTGCTTCCTTGCCTCGGATCTCCACTCTTCCACAGGTCGCCTCGATAACCACCTCGCTGACAGAAACTCTTGGATCGTTCGGTGAATGTAGCTCCAGCACCTGGAGCCCCGCTCGTCGTATCCAGCGTCTACTATGAATCCCAGCCTCTCCAACTCCTCCAAAAGCTCGGCATTCACTCCCGATGATTGTTCGAAGCCCTTCATCTCCCGCGACGCCTTTTCCCAGTCCTTCATCGTGAACCGATTCGCTGTTGGCTTCTGCTTGAACATTCCCCACGTGATAGCTTCGAGCTCTTCGAGACACCTTTCCTCTCTAATCTTATTCCCATGCCAAGAAGGCTTCCGCTGCCTCCATTCTCCGTTAAAGAGTCTTCTCAACGTTTTCTTATATAGCTCGACATAGCTTGTGCTTTCAGCTAGCTCTCCTTCCTCGTGTAGCAAACACGCAAAGGTCAGAATCAATGGAGTCGCGCATGCCTGCCTCAATCCATAATTGCTCCGCAGTGACTTCTTGATGCTTCCCAAGAGCTTAGACCTGTTGGCAAAGAACTTCTCGACAAATTCTTTTTGCTGTCTTTCTTCGAACGGGACAAGCTCTACTTCACTCATCCCGCCCCAGCCCAGCCAGCCTCTCCTCTCCTCCCAGTGCATGGTCCGGCAGGTCACTATCACCCGCGCTTTCAGTTCATTCAGACGCTTCGCCTTACCGCTGAACCCTCGTTGCTCAGGCCCCAGCAATTCATCCAATGCATCCACGACTATCCACGCACGTCCTTCTCTGATGCCGCTCCTCAGCCACTCGCGGATCCCTGCGTCAAGCCTCAATTGAAGGCTGTTACTCATTGCTTCTATTAGGGCAACTTCGATCTCATCCGAACGTGCCTCAGCCAGCGCCGCCGCCGTAGTCCAAATGACGACTTCTATATCTTCTATCCCCGCCTGCTGGTCTTTCAGCAAGCCCTCACCATGGCGCGCCACTTGTGCTACAGTCTGTCGGGTCAGAAAAGTTTTTCCACCTCCCGGTGCGCCCTTTACTGCGAGCCTGACGCGACCCGGGGAAGTCACCTGGTTCCACCTGAGTAGTTCGCGAACGCCTATCCTAAGCGGCGTCTCATAGCGCTCGGCTTCCAGTTCTTCGACCAACGAACGCTGTTGCCTGTCAATCATGGTCTCATCAGGCATGGGCCTGACGCCGATTACACGATCTATAGACCGTTTTGTTAAGATGAAACGCTCGATAAACAGATCGCTGATTTTGAGAGGTTCCGATCCTCGCCACCAGACAGAGCAGTTCAGTTCTGTGGCCAGTGAGCCTAAGAACGCTATTACATCGCTGTCATCTGCTATAGCGAGTTGAACGTCAGCCCTATCACCCAGGCTCTTGGCGTGGTTTTCGCCGCAGAAGATCTTTACCCACTCGCGACCGAAGAAGTCATCTACTATCTCAGGAAGATGTTTCAACTTCGGCGAAAGCTGATCAGCGCTCCAAGAGACAAGTTCAACGCCTCTTGAGCCAAGTAGAGCCCATTGCTTTTCGAACTCCTCGGCCCTGTTCCTCGAAACAAGACTCTCTGTTGAACAGAGAACAAACTCTTTCGCTTTGCGAGCCCAGGCACCGCGTAAGAACCTATCCACCGCAGCCTTTATCTTGGCGGCATCGAAGTCCTTTTCACGCTTACACTGGAAAACCTGGTAAACGCCGCCCTTCCTTTTTCTGGCATAAAGGTCTATGCCTTCTTGATCCTCTCCTCTCGTTCCGTACGATTGGCAATGTTCTACCTCCGCTTCAACTCGCACCAGGCGAAGGCACAACTTCTCGAATGCTTCCCAGGCTAATTCGTGAAAAGGTAGGTCCTGAGGCCTTGTCACTACGGGAGGTTTAACCGATACGGGTCCTGGAGTGAGGAGCCATCTTGGGATGCTCTTGTCATCTTCTGAGTCCATAGATTTTGCGTCGACGTCCTTCATTCCAACTATGCGTTCGCATGGGCAGTTGTTGGCCGACCAACGCCGAGGCCTTAAACCTTTCATGCCCTCACTTTTTCCGCGGATGATCTAATTGTCCGAAGCTTGACAAGTGTGTGCCGATCGACGAGATGGTCCTTATATATACGAATCGACCTGGCGTTCGGCATCGTCAGGAAACCCCGAGTTTGCTAAGATCGTTGACTCTCATCGAATCATTTTTCCGTTGCCTGGCGAGGGTTTCAATCTTTACGCGCCGTTGTTTCATCTGCAATGAGAAATAGCGCCTCGGGAGCGGCCATCCTGGAGCCATCACCCTCGTTATCATTAGAGAGTTCTCTGCTGTGATCGACCACTGCAAGACTGGATCACGATACCCGTCAAGAACGCCCGCGCTGGAGTGTCAGAAGTTTCCGTCGTTGTGTCTGTGAAAATTGAGCAGGTGCCCTTCAAAGGGCGCGCAGAGACTTCGTACCAGGCGGCACCTTTGACAGGAGACCAAGCAGGAGTCGGCTGCGTATTCAGCATGAACGTTCCGACCTGGCGCACATAACTTAACTCAGTTTGGACGGCAAACGCTAGAAACGAACGCGATTATAAGTCCATTGTGGACCGCATTTCTGTTGGACTCTGGAAGATCGTCAGAACACGATGCAACCCAAGAAACGCCACTACAGAGAAGTCAGATGTTTTCTTGGCTCCGTTTGGAGTCACTAAACGACATAATAAAACTATGTCGCCGCGCCTTGAAGATCCAGAGGGCAGAAACGCGCAAAATTCAGACGAGAGATTCCCGTTCCGGTGGTCTGCAACGTTGCTGAATGTTCGAGCAACGAACGAAGCGCAAAAATCCTGCTTCAGCGTCGTACAAAAAACATCCGCTTACGGCCAGGTGGTACCAATGGCATGACAGGGCAACCTTTCTAAGTGTTCCTTAGCGATTCGATGTGATCATCCATCACCATATCTAATTTGGAGAAAGCAATTCCCTTTGTGATGATGCTCGCTGTGATAACCTCGCTGGTTTCGCCGGCGTCGGCGTGGCGCTGAATGTCGTCCATCAGGAGTAATAAGGCGTTGGCTTTCTTCGGGTTGTATTCCTCGCCACAGAGCGTTTGAGCGAGAGAACGGATTTGTTGGTCTGTGAGTGGCGTGGGCTCCTTGCGTTCAGTTCGTTGCATCACCGGCGACGCTGCAGTCGTTGGACGATAGACAGTTTGCAGCGAGCTTGTTGTGGGATTCCCTTCAAATCGCTGCGACGTTGTAACGCATGCGCGACCCGACGCTACCGCGTGACGGTACTGACTTCCTGCCACTATGATCTGAGTTTTTGTTCTCGTGCTCTTTCGTGTAACAAACCGTCAGAATTTTGTTTTTCTGCGATCATTTTTAGACTTGTAGACACAAAAACCCCTTACCCCAGCAAGCGGGGTTCGGGGATGGCAGTGGTCGTTTTATGGCAAGCGCCTGGTTAGCGCTTATATGCTGCGTGTAAGCTCGACTGCCTCGATA
>DASQPD010000030.1:0-25080 GCA_035644135.1 Pyrinomonadaceae bacterium | reverse complement strand
ATCATCCGGATCGTAAGCGGTATTTCTCAATGCGACTTCGGAGCAGACCGGCTAACTCTTCTGATGTTGCCGAAATTACGCTAATGAGCCCTGGGGACATTCTTTTCCTTTATACCGATGGCGTATATGACGGGAGCGATGTGCCGGAACGTCAAACTCTTGAAACTGTGATGCGGGAGAACTACTCGAAATCAGCCAGAGAAATCTGCAATGCGCTGCTGGAGCAAGCCACAAAAGAGGACGACCATTTGCGGCAGATTGGAGAAGAGGATCGGATAGACGACAAAACAGTCTTCATCATTAAGCGAGAGTGAAAGAGAAGAAGCTCGTTAAGACAGATCGATGCAAGCAGAAGATCCAATAAGTTTCCAGTTGATTGATGGCGTCGTGAGCCGAAGTGTAATTCGGCACCACGGTAAATGTTCAAAGAAGTTTTTGGTGTCTGTTTGGTGTCTATTATTGGAGAGCACCAGAGAGACTAAAGAGAATCAGAGAGACTCTAGAGAAATTTCTTAACTAGAACCGCGTTAACCAGTTAAGAGAAACTCCTTTGCGGCGAATAAGTTAGAGGGAGAAGGGGAGTCGAGTCCCCCCTTCGGCACCACCCGCCGTCATCGATCACGAATAAAACTTGTTCGGCTTTCTTCAGGATTCACTCCCGCTGCTCGGTGGAAGGATAAACTGTATTGTCGCCCCTTTGCCCTCGTTTGGTTTAGCCCAAAGCGTTCCGCCATGGGCCTCGATGATCCTTCGGCTAATTGATAGCCCCAGACCCAAGCCTTCTGATTTAGTAGTAAAAAAGGGGTCGAAGATCCGCTCCGCATCCTTTGCGTCCAGCCCCTTGCCAGAATCCCGCACGGCCACCACTACGTCACCAGACTTATTCTTTAGTGTTGTAATTAGCAGCTCACGCGGCTGAGTGCGCACCTCGCTCATAGCATCTCTGGCATTTAGTATCAGATTCAGAATTACCTGCTGCAACTGAATGCGGTCTCCTACGACGGGCGGGAGATCGGCCGCCAGTTCGGCCCCCAACTCAATCTTACTCCTGAGCACGTCGCTGCTTACCAGAGCGATCACCTCCTGAACGGTCTCGTTAATATTCAGCGGCGCCTTTTCAGGAGGAGCCTTGTGCAAGAGATCGCGAATCCGCTTAATCACTTCACTCGCGCGCATGCCGTCGCTGATCATACGCTCAATAACTTCGAGCGACTTATTTAGATCCGGCGCCTCGCGAGAAAGAAGGCGCACACACGCATGGCCGTTGGTGACTATCGCACCGAGTGGTTGATTGACTTCATGAGCTATCGAAGCTACCAGTTCCCCCATGGTGGTCACCCGGCTGACGTGTGCTAAGTCTGCCTGCGCCTTGCGTAGCGCTTCTTCGGCCTTTTCCAGCGCCGCTTCGCTTCGTTTTCGGTCGCTGATGTTTCTGACTACAGTTTGAAAATGGCCATAGCGCACCTGAGAAGCCGAAACCTCGACAGGCACCGTAGTGCCATCAGTCCGCAGAAACGTCCGCTCGAATCGAATAATGGCCTCAGTTTTCAATTTCTCAAACTGGAGCTGAAATGAGCCGCGCTCCTCTGGCAAATAAGTATTTATGACCGGCATGCCGCTGAGTTCCAGCTCAGTGCACTTCACGAGCTCCAGTGCTGCGGGATTTCCGGAGACATACTTGCCTTCGCTATCCACGATAAAAATCGCATCGGGAGAAAGATCGATCAAATCGCGATACTTGTCTTCACTCTTGAGGAGCAGTCTCTGCTGGGTCAGGCGAAGTTCGGTGATGTCTTGCAACGCAACAACGCCGGCAATTAACTCCCCTCGATCATTCCGAACCGGAGCAGAGTTCGCCACAATGTATCGGCGCTCGCCATCGGAGCGAACATATTCAAACTCCTCGTCTTTAACCACTTCTCCGTTAAATACGGTGCGAGCAAGAGGCCATTCTTTCGCCTCGTAAGGTTGGCCGCCGGCACGAAATCCCACCTCCAAATCGAGCAGGGTTTGGCGATCGGGTTGGCCGGCCGAGGAATCCAACACGTCCGTTGCTTGCGCATTCTTAAGAAGGATGTCGCCGCGCGGCGGATTTGCGATTATGACGCCGCAAGGCAACTGCTCGAGGACAGTCTCGAGGAGACGTTGCTGAGATTGAGCTTTCGCCTGGAGTTCACGCTCGCTTATTTGGAGGGCAACGGTTTCCAATACTGTCGCCACTTGGTTGCTTGCGACGTTTATCAACAATCGGTCCGTCGTTGTAGGGAAGCCATTGGCGCGCGATCCCCCAACGACCACCACTCCGTATTCGTTCAGGAAACCAAGTGGGCTCAGTGTAATTTGAAGTTCACCAGGTCCAACTGGGTTAGGTACCCCAAGCGCTCCAGATTCCAGTTCCAGGAATGGCGCTACTAGCTCTGAAATCTTACGTGCATCAACCTTCGCATATCGCCTTGCTGCACAAGCTACGTCGATTGGTTTTTCTGGGAACGGGCCTGTAACTCGAACAAATACGAAATCCGAGCGCAGAGTAGACTGAAGGACGGAAGCCAGGATATTAGCGATCTCGCGAGGGCTTTTGTCCTTACACAACAGCGGAAGCGATGTGAACGCGGTTAAATCGCGAAGGCCTCGCCTCAACCACTGCTCCTCTGACTGGTTATCGCTTGCCGAATTGATCATAGGAGCATTACGAGTTGGTCCTTCAGGCTGTGGCAGATGATCCGATGTTCGGGGGCTCGCGTGCGTTCAGTTCTTTCAACAATTCTTCGGGCGGAACATAAAACGGATTGTGCTGGACGATTCCGCTGATAAGCACCATCGGATGTGTCCGCAGGGCATCAACAACAATTGCAGCGCCGAACTTATCGAGATCGTAGGCGCAAATCGCAACATCTCCATCTTTTGGCAGGGCAAGGTTCACGCGGCACTCGAACTCGAGAGCACGATCGTTTGCGTCTCGATCTTTCAACAACCATTCCATGTCTGCGATTAAGCGTGTTAGAGGAAATCCTTGAGTTCTTCCATTACCCAAAACTACCGGAAGTGATGCGATCCATTCGCTCAGGTCAAAACGGCCACCGCGCAAGGGCCCGTCGTACCATCCGATGACCTCTAATTGTCCCTCAACCTCCGCTCTCCCGGCGTCGATTCCACCTTCACTTATCCGCTGCGTGTGATCAGTGCGAAGCGAGGGATTTACAATGTGAAGTGCCTTATCTCCCTGTTCCATGCCTTCGCGGATAAAAGGCATCAGCATACGATATCTTTCGTCCGACGTACGAAAGAATGCGCAAATGTGAGACCGTTGAAATGCAGATAGGTCTTCACCACAAAGACGAACAGTTTTTTGCGCTTGATTCATGACAGCCTCCTGGGTTGGCGAGTTTGTGACTTGCCCGATCCTGAGCGCGAGGGCCTCCGCAGGGTCGGAGAATTGTCAAAGTAGCGTCTATGTGAATCAAACTATACGCTCAACTCAAAAGTATTACTAGAAGTATCAATTGATAACAGTTCGTGGAATCGCCTTCTCCTTGTCACACCTCCTTCGGCTGTTGAAACACTTTGGCACAAACGCCGGACAGAGCCGATAACAGAAACAGCGGACCAAAACGAACGCCAGCCTGATTTCAAGGATGAAGCCGACAACTCGTTTCAACCTACCAATAATTTGACTCGCCCGGCTTTGGCGCAAAAGTCAGAAATCCCACCAACCGCAGTGACTGTGTAAAAACTCTTAGGATGCTTTGGAGCTTTGAGGCGAGGATTTGGACAACTCAAGCCAAGTAAATTCGCAGGTCGGGAAGGGGGCAGTCGTTAGTTTGAAGGTTCGGTAAGTTCAAGGCGCCCCCGCTCAAGTTTCCGAGGCTTGATCATCGAATCAATCACTCAGTGCAGTAAACCCAGAGGCTTAAGTGATAGGGATAAGCACTGGCATTCAACCTTGAGCGGGGGCGCCTTGAACTTAGCGAACCTTCAAACTCACGACTGCCCCCTTCCCGACCTGCGAATTTACTTGGCTTGAGTTATCCCAGTCGCGACTGCAGATTCCTAAGAGTTTTTACACAGTCTCTGCGGTTGGTGGGATTTGAGGCCCTGGTGCGAGTTACGCTAAGAGCACGTTGGGTAAAACCAAAGACCGCACGTTCGCGTGCAAACGAATCCAGAGCCCGGGATTTTCATCAAGCTGCCGTCTGCGTGTTTCTGGATCATCCGCCAAATCGGTTTTGATCAAACGTTCGAAGCTCTGGATTTTTGCCGGGGCACTGTCTGCATCCACAATGGATTGGACGATGCGTTTGGCGCCGAGAACCGCGGCCGGGCCCAACGTCAGAATGTGCGTTGCGCCGCGGCATTCGATCTCGTCAGCTTCATTGGGCTTTGTGCCGCCGGCTTTGAACTTGTTGATGTGATGCTCAATGATGCTCGGTGAAACAGGAATTACACCCGCCAGGTCCTTCGCGCCGGCGCCGCATCCGGGCCTGATGTAGCAGATGTGTGAAGCCCCACCGGCTTCCGGTCCTAAGCCCAGGAAAAAGATGTCAATGCCGCCCGTGGATTCAAAGGCATCGAGATACCTGGTCAACTCAGCTTCCGGATCTGCAGCGTCTGTTTGCATTGAATTGAAGGCTTTTACTTTTCTAAAAAAGGAATCACCCAGAAGTCTCTCAAAGTCTCGGACGAAACTGAAAGCATTGTCGCTGCGCATTGGCGTCAGGGCGTCCTGGGTGAAAACATTCAGCCGCGAGAGCAGATCATCTAATTCATTGTTATGTGCCTTCTCACCTATCAGACGATGTAATGCCTGACCGCCGCGGCCGCCTAGGATCACAATCGTTAGATCGCCTCTTTCCTCGTGCGCTGCGGCTTCAATCTCGTCAAACATAGCGCGACCAACAGCCTCTTCCGAATCAAGAACCTGATAGTTAAGCGCATGCGAGGAGACCTTTCCTGGCTCGTCACCTTCACTGGGTACGCGGCGCAGCCAAATGTTTCTGCCTGTCGTGTGCCGCTCAACGTCCGCGGCGGATGGCTCAAACCCTTTTTGCACTGATCTCGTCATTACTTAAAACTTCTTCATGTCCACCCGATCCAGTCTCACGTCAGCCATTGGCCAACTTTGCTGGAGACTGAAATCCTCAATGTCACGCAGTGAAAACGTTGGCACGTCGGAACCGTGCTGCGCTCGCAATCGATAAAAATCCACTCCCTTAACGTCGCGCATCGCAATCGGTGGACGAGCGTCCTCGTTCAAGTAACTAACCTGCACATCATTCATTTGCAGTCCCTTCACGTGTCGCACAAAGAAACCATAAGCGGGAATCTCACCAAACATCGTTGGCTCCGGATATCCATCTTCGTTCTCCGGCGGGTCAAGTGCCGCTTGCGCCTTCGTACCACCGCCGCGGTAGTAAATGCGTATGTTGCTTAAACATACGTCCTCGATGTAGTGACCGGGGATGCCGCTGATGATTGATGCGTACCTTGGATCCGCGTTGTGAACGACGATGTTGCTCAGTATTACCCGACGCAGTTCACCGACAGAAGTTTTGTCCTTTGGACCACGCCCGCGGAAACCCAGTCGCATAAAAATCGGGGAGTTGGTCACGTCGCGCATCGTAATGTTGTTTATGGTGACGTCCTCCAGCAAAGCTCCGTCAACAGTCTCAAGTGCGAGGCCTCTACAATAGTCAAACACACAGTTTGAGACAGTAATATTCTTGAAACCACCGTTGGATTCCGTGCCAAACTTAATGCGTCCGGTCGGACTAAAAATACCACTCACGTTTCTGAAACTGCGCTTATATGTTCCATTGAGGAGGGTCCCCTCGTCATATCCACTCACCTGGCAGTTTGTAATCGTTACGTTCTCAGTCGCTCGAGCGTACCCCAGGGCATATGAACTCTTGGGACAAATCGCATCGTCGAAAGGCGAGTTGATACTACAGTTTGAGATGCGAACGTTCTTGCAGGCATCCACGTCTATACCATCGCGGTTCGTATCGATCTTGACGTTGTCTATGGTGAGATTGTCTACGCCAGTCGCCAGGATCGCAAAGTGGCCACCATGCAGTATTGTGATATCGCGGATGATTACGTTGCGACAGAGTTTCAGGCTTATCGACTTGTTGCCCCAGCCCGGTTCCACCGCATCGCGCGGATTCGGGTAACCAAATGGGCCACCACGCGGATCCGGTGGCGCATTACCTAGCGCGTCATTCTGTTCTTTGGTGCGAGATTGGTTTCCGTGGCGCACTAATCCCTTTCCCCAGATCATTCCTGGTCCAAGGATCGAAACATTCTCGAGGTTCTCGCCCCAGATTAAACTGTTGTGCCAGTGGCTGTGGCCGAAGTCCTGATAACTATCCCACTGGTTTGGCTCCGGCGCATCGTATGTGACGCCCGGGCCAGTGTTCGCTGCGACGATCACAGCGCCCTGATCCAGGTACAGAGTGATATTGCTCTTTAAGTGAATCGAGACGGAGAGGTAATTTCCTGATGGAAAGAGCACAGTGCCACCACCTGCAGCTACTGCAGTGTCGATCGCTTTATTGATAGCAGCTGTATCGAGCGTTTTGCCGTCGCCCTTTGCTCCAAAGGTCCGCACATCAAAAAATGCTGTGGTCCTTGCATCACCTTGTGCGCTCGCCGCGGATTTGGAGGGGCAGAGCGCCTGGTAACCTGCCGCAGCTAAAAGAATTGCAATAAGGTAAGCGCTAATCAACCATCCTCTTTGTCTCTTCATCAGAACCTCCAACTTCCGCCACAAGAAAGCACAAAAAAGCACAAAACCTAAGCGAAAACCAGTTGTGCCCTTTGTGCCTTTTGTGGCCGAAGACTTCCTACGCTGATCTGCGTTTACCGGGATTTCCAGCGGAGTTCTTAAGAGCATCGCTATCAACGCTCTCCGACATTTCTTCCGATGTAAAGTCCCGCTCGGCCTGTATCAAATGCTCGCTCATCAGGGCGCGTGCGGTCTGTGGGTCTCGCGCGCGGATCGCGCGATAGATCCTGCGATGCATATCGACAGACTGCTTCAGGTCTCCTGCACGTTCAACTGTTTGAACCCGACGCTGGTACAAGACATCAGAGACCATGCCCATGATCGTCGCTAGAATTGGATTATCGGATGCTGCTGCCACTGCCCGGTGAAACCCAAAATCGTGAATCAGGTACTCTCGAGGATTGTCCAATGCTGCGTAGGTTTCAGTCACCTCCTCTGCAATCCTCGTGAGCTGATCATCTGTGGCGTGCTCAGCCGCCAATCCCGCGACCGCAACCTCGATCACCCGGCGCGCTTCGAACATCTTCTTCGCAGTGAATCCATGTAAGGCAGCGAGCATGTCGAGCGGTTCACTATCGAGCGCAGGTGGACCATCGGCAACGTAAGTACCTGATCCATGTCTGGAAGTGAGAACGCCAATCGCGCAAAGGAATCGCAAGCCGCCTCGCACACTGGCGCGACTGATTCCCAATTGCCTTGCTAATTCGCGCTCGGGAGGTATGCGATCACCTGGACGCAGCTTGCCTTCCTTAATCATGACGCGGACTTGATCAACGACCTGTTCACGCATCAGTCCCGTTCTCACCGAACGGACAGGCAGGAATTTAGCAAGATTTATAGAGGTCATACCACTATGGGGCGCCGTTTAGGACGAATGTCAGGACGCTCACGTTTATCATTTACCCACAAAAGGTGTCAAGAACTACGTTTGGGGCGGGCATACAAACTTTTTCCGGGGATGAATCTTTTGTTCAGTTCAGAGACAAAAACTCTTGACTCCAGATTTGACGCGTGGTAAAAGGAGCCCACTTCCGATAGTGGTCTGACCACTTTAACAGACGGCTTTCATATAGAGTTTTCAAAATAACTGATAAACGGGCTGATTTAGCTAATCGGCTGGCGCCTCTAACGTGAAAAGAATTTTTCGGGGCTGACTGCTTTTACGGGACACCTAACCCAGCAGCTCGGTTCCCGCGGCAGCAAAGTTCTACGACAACTCCAGCTCTAGCACTGGACCCTGCTCAGCAAAGGAGAACATCAATGAAGTTCAGCATTCCCCAAATTGTTTCTTCATCGCTCGCGACATCTCGGTTGAGCATTAGCCCCGACCTTAGGCCACTGCGCTATCCGAACCGATGGATCCTGCCGGGTCTATCGGTTCTCTGTTGTCTGCTTCTTGTGAGCAGTGCGCAAGCACAGGGTTTCGGCAAGATCGTCGGTAACGTTTCAGATCCATCCGGCGCAATCATAGTGAACGCAACCGTCACCATTACGCAGGTCGGCAGAGGGTTCACACGCACCGCCAACACGGATTCATCCGGACACTACACGCTGGATTCGCTGCGTCCCGCTGAGTATGACATAACAGTAGCAGCTAGTGGTTTCAGTACCTACACCGAGAAGTCAGTAACATTACTGGCTGATCAAACATTAACCGCGAATGTGACGATGGCGGTTGGCCCTGTCTCGGAATTAGTTTCAATAGCCAGCGGTACTGAACAGATTGACACAACCACATCGACTCTGAAGCAGGTCATCGAGGAACGCAGTCTGAGAGAGTTGCCTCTCAATGGCCGGAATGCCGCTGAATTGAGTTTGCTTGTGGCGGGGACCGTCAGTTATCCGACGAATCCGGCAAACCCAACAGGAACGTATGCAGGCGGAGCGCTTCAAGGAACCACTAAAACATTTCCTGGCGCTGTTGCGATAGTAACGAATGGCTCGCGTCAGAATCAGGTCAGTTATCAACTTGACGGAGGCAATAACGTCGACGAATACACTAACGTAAATCAACCGTTTCCAATGCCCGATGCGTTGCAGGAGTTCAGCGTACAAACGAGTAACTACAGCGCGCAATACGGCCAAAACGCAGGTGGCGTTGTAAATGTTATAACCAAGTCAGGAGCAAATGATTTTCATGGAAACGGCTTCGAGTTTTTGCGTAACTCAGTCTTCAACGCACGTCCATGGCACGCACCGAGAAAGGATCAGCTAAAGCGCAATCAGTTCGGTGGCACAATCGGTGGCCCAATCATCCGGAACCGCACATTCTTCTTCGCCGCTTATCAGCAGACAATTCAACGCAATGTGCTTGCGGGAAATTCGGCAACTGTACCAAACGCAACGCAAAGGGCAAGCGCAACAGATCCTGCTGTGATCGAGTTGCTCAAGCACATTCCTGTTGGTGATGCTAATAACCGCGCAAGTTTTTCAAGACCGGACCAGCAGGACTTTCGAGAGTTCACCGCTCGAGGTGATCATTCATTCTCGCGAAAGGACCAGTTCACATTCCGATACTTCTACGATCACTTCAAGCGGAACGCAGTCTTCGATCCAAGTAACGTCTTAACCTATTCGGATGGTTCTACGATCAAGTCACAGAATTTCCTGTTCCACGAAAGTCATGTGTTCAGTACAACTCTAATCAACGACTTCCGGTTTAGTTATGCCCCGGAAAACGCCACGCGCGGGCCGGCCGGCAATGCGTTGAATGTTCAGGATTTCGGTGTGAAAATTCCTTTTCAGCCAGAGGCCAAAGCTATTCAACAGATTCGCATAAACGGCGGATTCAGTTTCGGCGACAATCCGCAGGCGAGTTTCATCCGCAACAATATGACCTGGAGCGACGATGTCAGCTGGTCCGCGGGCAAACACGATCTACGTTTTGGCGGCGTAGTAGAACGCAGTAAGGTGGATCTGTTGAATCAGTTCTTTCAACCAGCCGAGTTCAGCTTTCCTTCTATGACAGCGTTTCTGGCAGGCAGGCTGGGCGACTACAGCGGCAATCTCGCATTTCGGCAGGGCGCCGGCGAAATCAAAGAGAACAGAAATACATTTCTTGGTGTCTACGTCCAGGACAACTATCGCGCGACGCGTCGATTGACACTGAATCTCGGTTTGCGTTGGGAACCGGCGCTTCCCTGGCGCGAGATCAAGGGTCGCCAGGAACAGTTTCGCTTAGCTGACTTGATCGCCAATCGTCGCTCTACGCAGTTTCCGAACGCGCCTCCAGGAACGTTTTTCCCCGGCGATCCTGGCGTGCCAAAAGACGGTGTGCGTCCGAATTACGCAAGCTTCGCTCCGCGTGTTGGCTTTGCTTATGATGTGTTTGGAGATGCGAAGACAAGCGTACGTGGCGGGTTTGGCATCTTCTATGACACTCGCATCCCGGGCATCATCAACAATCGCTTCGCAGATCTGACACCGTTTAGTCCGCAGTTCGTGCTCAATACAAATGTGGTTAATCCCGGCACCTTCGCGGATCCGCTTTGCACTTTGCCTGCTACTCAGGCTTTGCAGAACTGCACTAATCAGTCAGGGAACTACCCTTTCCCGTTCACTTATCCGCCGGCATCGAACATCCAATTCGGCTTTGGCACATTCGTTTTGAGTTGGGATCCGGTTAATAAGTACCAGCCACCGACAGTTTACAACTGGAATCTCGTAATCGAGCGACAGTTGCCCCAGAACGTTCTCGTTCGCGCGGCCTACGTGGGTTCACACAGCAGTCACTTGACTGAGACACTCAACCTGAATGCACGCCCTGTCGGAAATGCTTCTGCACAGAACCGGCTCAATGCGATCGCAGGAAGCGTTGTAAGAGGCCTGCCCGGGTGCACTCCATCAAACTGTCCTCTGTTCAGCACGGTCCAGCAGGATCTTCAGGACATAAACGCTAATTACAATTCGATGCAGCTCTCTGCTGAGAAGCGAATGAGCCGGGGATTGATGATTCTCGCAAATTACACCTGGGCCAAGAGCCTGGACGACTTACCACCCCGCGCAGGTGTAACCGGCTTCGACAATTCTTCAGCGTTGCCGTGGGATGATCCGAACAGACACCAATTTGATTATGGCCCGTCCGAATTCGACCACAAGCATCGTTTCGTTCTCTCTTATGTGTGGGAACTGCCTTCTCTGAAAGGCCACAACAGCTTCGTGCGCGGAGTGCTCGGAGGTTGGCAGCTTAGTGGATTGATGCAAGCTCAGACTGGCCGGCCGGTCACGGTTGAGCAAGGTTCTGATATTTCGCGAACGGGTATTGGACGAGATCGCGGAACGCTCGTCGCTGGTGGTAACCCGTATGCTTCTGGCCCGTGCCCAAGTGCACCCTGCCAGTTCTATCTGAATATCGCAGCGTTTGAACCGACCAACGTCCCGAATCCTGCGAACCCAAATCAAACAATTCCGAACCCGCGCATCGTCAACACCTTTGGTAGGATCGGCAAAGGAAGTTTGCGGTATCCGGGGTTTTACGGCTGGGACATGGGAATCAGTAAAACGTTTTCAATCACGGAGCGTTTTAAGCTTCAGCTAAGAGGCGAGTACTTCAACATCTTCAATCACGTTAATTTCCTCAGTGACGAGACGACAGTAAACAACGCTTCAACAGTAAGCAACGGAAACTTCGGAAGGTTGACAACGGCCATGGATCCAAGGGTCGGCCAGGTCGCATTGAAATTGATCTTCTAACAGGCCAGAGTAATCTTATTACGCCGAAGGCGTTGGCTAATTCCAGACCGGGGTTGGAGCGTGAGCGACAACCCTGGGAGCTGAACCAAAAAGAAGGTACTGGTTCAGTTTCCTTGGGAATGCGGGCGCTCGCCCGCATCCCACGGGAGATCGATCAGATTGCGGGCGAGACGCCCGCGCTCCCAGGGCAAACTGAACCAGTACCAAAAGAAGAGATTAACGCTGAAAGCGTTAGGCATGTGCGACACTAACCCTTTCAGGGTTTATTACATTATTTTGGATCAGTACCCAGGGTTGTCGCTCCGCTTCAACTCTGGGCTGGAATTAGCCAACGCCTTCGGCGTTCAAACGGTACCGAAACTGGAGGACCTTCGTTGAACTCAGAAGATGCACGAACGATCACTGGTCACGCGCGCATGGGCCGTCGCTCGTTTCTCGGAGGAACGGTAGTTGCGACGCTCGCTACCGCCGCATTCGGGCAAACACGAGACTACGGCCAAAATGCAGCGCCTGTTCGTTATCCGGACCAGGACATTGTTGTTTTGGATAAGCGGTTCGCGAAGTACAAACTTAACAATGCTTCGATCCAACGTTTGTACACCGGCATGTTGTGGGCGGAAGGGCCAGCGTGGAACGGCGTGGGTAAGTTTCTCGTATGGAGCGACATTCCGAATAACGTCCAACATCGCTGGCTCGCTGAAGATGGTCACGTGAGTGTGTTTCGAAATCCGTCCAACAACAGCAATGGAAACACATTCGATTGGGACGGCCGCCAACTCTCTTGTGAACACGGCACGCGACGAGTGGTCAGGTACGAGCACAACGGCACAGTCACTGTGCTCGCGGATAAGTGGCAAGGTAAACCGCTCAACGCACCGAACGATTTGGTGGTCCATCCGGATGGTGGCATCTGGTTTACCGACCCAGGTTACGGAAGCGTCGGCAACTACGAAGGAAACAAAGGCGAGCTATTAATCAAAGAAGCCGTCTATCGCATAGATAGCAAGACGGCAAAACTCGAGCTCGTGACTGACGAACTGAAGAAACCGAATGGCCTCTGCTTTTCACCGGACTACAAGAAACTCTACGTAGTTGACACTGGTCGTCCCGGAAGCATTACTGTTTGGGACGTTATCGATGGACAACGACTAAAGAACGCTCGCGTGTTCGCTTTGATGAGCCTAAAGATAAAGGACAGGGACGTTAACGGCGGGACTGACGGTCTGCGGGCAGATCTCGACGGAAACATCTGGGCAACCGCCGGCTGGGGCGGAGACGGTTTTGATGGGATTCATATCTTTGCGCCGGACGGACAAAGGATCGGACAAATTGTTTTACCTGAAACCGCCAGTAATTTATGCTTCGGCGGAGTAAAACGAAATCGTTTGTTCATCACTGCAAGCCAATCACTCTACGCAGTGTATGTAGAGACGCAAGGTGCGCACGTGGCTTAAAAGGCTTTGGTTTTAGGTCTTTGGCCTTTGGTCTTTGACCTTAGCTTGTCCTGAGACGACAACACCAAAGACCAAAGACTGTAACGCAAACTGTTAGTTTGCGGACGCAAGCTAACAGCTTGCGTTACTATAAAGCCCAAAGACCAAAGGCCAAAGGCCAAAGACCAAAGGCCAAAGACCAAAGGCCAAAGACCATCAGAAGTTATGAGTACTTGCGCAAAACACCATGTGATTTGTCTAGACATGGGGACCACGAACTCACGAGTGTGGCTCCTGTGTGGAGATGAAGTCGTCGCACGTGCATCGAAACCTATAGGTGTAAGAGTCGCAGCAACAAAAGGCTCTACCGGGGAAATTGCAACAGCATTAGGTGAGATAGTCGCAGACGTAACGATCAACGCTGGTGATGCTCATCAGCCAAAGTGTATTGCTGCTGCGGGCATGATCACTTCCGGCCTGGGTCTGAAAGAAATACCGCACGTGGCTGCGCCCGCAGGTCTGAGAGAGATCGTCAGCGCCTCACAGTGGCATCACTTCCAAGAGGTTAGCAACCTTCCGTTTCTATTGGTCCCCGGTGTGCGTACTTTGCG
This sequence comes from Pyrinomonadaceae bacterium, assembly GCA_035644135.1. Lineage (GTDB taxonomy): Bacteria > Acidobacteriota > Blastocatellia > Pyrinomonadales > Pyrinomonadaceae > PSRF01. The sequence continues at coordinate 11,560 of DASQPD010000030.1, read as the reverse complement.
GAACAACTCAACGGAAGACGTTATGCGCGGCGAGGAAACTCTATGCCTCGGCTTGATCAGTTCCCGTGTACTAACGCTACCTGCTGTCGTCCTCAATCTTGGATCTCACTGGAAAGCAATCGAGATCGATTCGAACGGATCCATATGTTCGAGCGTTACTTCGCTGTCAGGCGAATTGATCGATGCGGCTTGCAAACAAACTGTGCTCGCCAGTTCGCTTCCAGGAGAATTTCCCGAAGACTTAGCTTGGAAATGGGTCGAGGCTGGCATGACCGAATGCCGGCAAGCAGGTTTACCCCGAACACTTTTTCTGAAGGGACTTCAGCAAGTTTTGCAGGGTACGCGGACCGAAACGTTCAGCGCCGTGTTGGCATGAGCTCAATATCCAGCAGCAATCCAGTGGTAGCCACAGTCGATTTGCCATCCGACTCCGTTGCAATAAGCACGCGCCGCCGAGTCATGTCGCGCCTGATGCCGTATCTCTTCTTGTTGTATGTAATCGCGTATCTGGATCGAGTCAACCTTAGTTACGCGGCGCTACAGATAAAGGGTGATCTCCGTTTCTCGGATGCTGTACTGGGTTTCGGAGCCGGCATTTTCTTCATCGGCTACATCCTCCTGGAGATTCCTGGCGGCATCCTTGTGGAGAAGTGGAGTGCGAGAGGTTGGATGGCGCGGATAATGATCTCCTGGGGTATCGTCGCGATGCTGATGGGGGCCGTTCACACGAAGAACCAATTTTACGTCATGCGTTTCTTGTTGGGCGTAGCCGAGGCAGGTTTCTTCCCCGGAATGATCGTCTACCTGAGTCACTGGTTTCGATATGAAGACAGAGCGAAAGCAGTAGCGCTTTTCATGTCCGGCCAACCGTTATCGAACATGCTGGGCTCTCCGCTTTCCGGTTTGTTGCTCGGCGTTAACTGGTTCGGACTCGCCGGCTGGCGATGGTTATTCATCATCGAAGGAGCGCCGGCAGTGATCTTCGGCTTTGTAACCATTTTCTACTTGACTGATCGTCCGCATCAGGCCAGGTGGTTATCTCAACAGGAGCGCGACTGGCTCACTTCTGAATTAATGCGCGAGAAACAGGCCAAGGATGCTATTCATTCTTACGGCATTCTTGAGGCTCTTCGCGACCGCGGGGTGATCGTTCTCGCCCTCGCATACTTCTGCATTGTGACAGCCGTTTACGGTTTCACTTTCTGGCTACCCACCATTATCAAGAGGCAATCAGGGTTGTCCAATCTTCATGTCAGCCTCATATCGGCAATTCCATATTGCGTGGGCCTGGTGACCATACTGATCGCCGGTTGGTCTTCTGACAGAACTAAAGAGCGGCGTTGGCACACTGCTTTGCCAATGATCGCCGCGAGCGTTGGACTACTCCTCGCCGTGTTGTCACAAGACAAACTCTCATTAGCGGTCGCGATGTTCTGTCTCGCCGCCGTCGGCATCTACGGCTATCTCCCCGGGTTCTGGGCTTTGCCGACGAGCTTTCTTACAGGGACCGCAGCCGCCGCGTCCATTGGTCTGATCAACCTCATCGGGAATCTGGGAGGCTTTGCTGGTCCATATGCGGTCGGCTATCTGAGCAATGTAACAAATTCGTTTTTCGGCGGCATCGCTTATCTGTCGTTATCGGCGTTAATGGGTGCCGTTTTAATCCTGAGCTTGAAAAAGCACTACGCAATTGCATCACATTAGGTAACAGGGATCACATGAGATTTAGAAGTTCAGAGTGGTTTGGCAGAAAGGACCGGGATGGTTTCATTCATCGCAGCTGGATGAAGAGCCAGGGTTTTCCCGATCACCTTTTTGATGGGCGACCAGTGATCGGGATCTGCAACACATGGTCTGAACTGACACCCTGCAATGCACACTTTCGCATTCTTGCCGAGTACGTCAAGCGCGGTGTCTATGAAGCAGGCGGATTCCCGCTCGAATTTCCAGTGATGTCCCTGGGAGAAACGTTGATGCGACCAACGACGATGCTGTTTCGAAATCTCGTCAGCATGGACGTTGAAGAATCAATTCGGGCGAATCCCATAGATGCTGTCGTTCTGCTTGCCGGTTGCGATAAGACAACGCCCGCTTTGTTGATGGGCGCTGCTAGTTGTGACCTACCGTCGATCGTGGTTTCGGGTGGTCCAATGCTTAACGGCAAATTTCGCGGAAAGGACATTGGGTCCGGAACTGATGTTTGGAGATTCAGCCAGGATGTCCGCTGCGGCGTCATGAGCGAGTGTGAGTTTCTCGAGGCGGAAGGTTGCATGAATCGATCGGTGGGACACTGCATGACTATGGGGACTGCGTCAACAATGGCAAGTGTTGTTGAGGCGATCGGCATTGGCTTGCCTGCCAACGCAGCCATCCCGGCTGCTGATTCTCGCCGGTATACCTTGGCCCATATGGCCGGACGTCGCATCGTAGAGATGGCCCATGAAGACCTGAAGATGTCTCAGATCATCAGCCGTAAATCATTGGAGAATGCGATTCGTGTCGTAGGTGCAATCGGTGGCTCAACTAATGCTGTGATTCATCTGCTGGCGATAGCTGGTCGCATGGGAATTGATCTTGAGCTGAGTGATTGGGACGAGCTTGGTCGCGGCATTCCGTGCCTCGTCAACTTGATGCCAGCAGGGAAGTACCTGATGGAAGACTTTTACTATGCGGGTGGGCTACCTGCTGTCATTCGTGAGCTGGGCGATAGAATCCACCGCGACGCTTTAACTGTGAATGGCAGGACAATCGGCGAAAACGTTGCAGACGCACCTTGTTATGACCGTGACGTAATCAGATCTATTTCAGAGCCTCTCACGAAAGAAGGTGGCATAGCCGTGTTGCGTGGAAATCTTTGTCCTAACGGCGCGGTCATCAAGCCCTCAGCTGCCACTCCGTCGCTCATGAAGCATCGCGGGCGCGCAGTAGTTTTCGACAACATCGAAGAGTTTCATGCACGCGTGGACGATCCCGCGCTGGAAGTCGATTCGACGAGCGTCCTCGTCTTAAGAAACTGTGGACCACGTGGTTATCCGGGAATGCCGGAGGTTGGGAATCTGCCCATCCCTGCCAAACTGTTGCAGAACGGGGTCACAGACATGGTGCGAATCTCCGATGCGCGAATGAGTGGAACAGCTTACGGTACTGTTGTTCTGCACGTCGCCCCTGAGGCGGCCGCAGGTGGACCACTGGCGCTGGTGCGTGAAGGAGATCTGATTGAACTTGATGTGGCGGCGCGTCGACTGCATCTCGCAATTTCCGAGTCTGACCTTAAACGTCGTCACGCCGACTGGAAGGCGCCTGACGTTCCCTCAACACGAGGGTATTACAAGCTCTACTACGACCACGTTCTGCAAGCAGATCGCGGTGCTGATCTCGATTTCCTGGTTGGCAGAAGCGGAGTTGCTGTGCCGCGCGAGAGTCACTAACGCATATTTCGTGTTCTTTTCGTGTGATTTCGTGGCTCGACGTTAATGCGTACGACAATAACGATCCACGAAACCACACGAAAGGAACACAAAATCTAATAACGAATAAAGGCGGGTTCTGACAAAACGATTACTATGCGCAGGCTCTGTCGAAAGAGGCGGCACTTAAAGCTCGCTCTGACAATAACCGTCCTGCTTTATTGTCTTGCGTTTTCGAATCGTGTTTCAGCCGTCACATCATACCAACTACACTCACCTGATAATCGGATTCAAGTCATAGTCCGGGTTGATGAACAGATCAGTTACGATGTTACGGTCAACGGCAAACTGCTGCTTCAAAATTCGACGATCTCGCTAAACGTGGATCATCACGCGCTGGGAAAGAATGCGAAAGTTGATGCTGTAAAGACCGACGCCGTTGACCGAACAGTCGAGCCAGTGGTGAAGCAAAAGTTCGCGAAGATTCAAGAGCATTACAACGAACTGAGGCTCTCCCTGACCGGCAACTTCTCGCTCACGTTCCGCGCTTATAACGAAGGTGTGGCTTACCGTCTCGAGACATCTCTGCCGCAAACAGAAATCAAAGTTTACAGCGAAGAAGCCAATCTCAATTTCGGCGACAATTACGCTGTCTACTATCCTCGCGAAGAAAGTTTCTTTTCCCACAACGAACGCGAGTTTGTTCAACTACCGCTTAATCAAATAGCCGCTAACTCGCTGGCGAGTTTGCCCGCTGTCCTTGTTGCTCCGGATCACGTCAAGCTGGTCGTCGCGGAATCAGATGTCGATGACTACCCAGGCCTCTGGCTTCACGGCAACACGAACAACAGCCTCACCGCAGTCTTTCCACCCTATCCATTTCAAGATGATTTCATTCGAAACTCGAAACTAAAGATTCACATGATGGGCGGCGGCGGCTGGGCAGCGCGCATACTCCCACAGAGATAGCAATGCAGTCGGGCGCACCTCCCTGGAGTGCGCCGACTTGTCGGCGCTTTGGCCAAAGCTGTGCCAAGGCACCGCACTGCCGGACATCCTGGTCCTGGTCTTGCCTTGGAGTTGAGGATTTGAACAACTCAAGCTGCATAAATTCGCAGGTCGGGAAGGGGGCAGTCCTTAGGTTCAAGGTTCGGTAAATTCAAGGCGCCCCCGCTCAAGCTTGAATGCCAGTGCTTATCCCTACCACCGAGCCTCATTGAGTGATTGATTCGATGATGAAGCCTTGTAGAGTTGAGCGGGGGCGCATTGAACTTACCGAACCTTGAACCTAAGGACTGCCCCCTTCCCGACCTGCGAATTTATGCAGCTTGAGTTGTTCAGCTCAGCGACCGGTCGTCATTGTGAACTTACCGAACCTTGGAACCTAATGACTGCCCCCTTCCCGACCTGCGAATTTACGCAGCTTGAGTTGTCCAGCTCAGCGACCTGGCGTCATTTTGAACTTACCGAACCTTGAACGTAACGACTGCCCCCTTCCCGACCTGCGAATTTACGCAGCTTGAGTTGTCCAGCTCAGCGACCTGTCATTCGCTCCAGGTTTTCCGGGTAACGAGCTCCTTCCACTTTGATCTCCGAGGCGGCGATATCAATCTCACGGAGGTCATCGGATGTAAGTTCGACTTCTGTCGCACCGATGTTTTCCTCAAGACGGTGTAGCTTCGTGGTACCTGGAATCGGAACAATCCACGGCTTCTGCGCAAGTAACCACGCGAGCGCAATCTGTGCAGGGGTCGCCTTCTTACGTTCTGCGATCTTCCCAAGCAGATCAACCAAAGCCTGATTTGCTTTTCGAGCCTCGGGCGTAAAGCGAGGAACGATGTTGCGAAAATCGGAACTGTCGAATGTGGTGTTTTCGTCCATCTTTCCCGTGAGAAAGCCTCTACCAAGAGGACTGAATGGAACGAAGCCGATTCCGAGTTCTTCGAGCGTTGGTAACACTTCCGCTTCAGGCTGCCTCCACCACACCGAGTATTCGCTCTGGAGTGCCGCCACGGGCTGAACGGCGTGCGCTCGACGGATCGTTTGCACACCTGCTTCAGAGAGTCCGAAGTGCTTAACTTTACCTTCCTGAATCAGGTCCTTCACCGCTCCCGCAACGTCTTCGATCGGCACGTTCGGGTCAACTCGATGTTGATAGAACAGATCAATAACATCGGTCTTGAGTCGTTTGAGCGAGCCATTGGCGACCTCTTTGATGTGCTCCGGCCTGCTATCCAGTGCGGACCATCTCGACTTATCGTCCGGACCAGGTGCGAAGCCGAATTTCGTTGCGATCGCCACTTGGTCTCTGAACGGAGCAAGTGCTTCGCCGACAAGTTCTTCATTCGTGAATGGTCCGTAAACTTCAGCCGTGTCGAAGAATATTATGCCGCGTTCCACAGCCGTTCGAATCAATGAGATCATTTCCTGCTTGTCTGCAGGTGGGCCGTAGCCAAAGCTCATTCCCATACATCCGAGTCCGAGAGCCGAAACTTCCAGGTTGCTTTTTCCGAGTTTGCGCTTTTGCATTGTGGTCTCCTTCCAACAGATTGCTAAAGACAAATCAGCCACAGAGACGCAGAGGCACAGAGGATGACATTAAGAAAGCAAGCGAAACACATCGGTTCGTCTTCCTGCATTCTCCGTGTCTTTGTGCCTCTGTGGCTTGGTCGCCATTTTTCAGCAGCCCGCTAAGCTTGATATTGTTCGTCGCTGACCTTCTCCATCCAGTCGACGGTCTTACCGTTAAGGTGTTCCAAAATGGCGATGTGCGTCATCGCCGTGGTTGAAGTGGCTCCGTGCCAATGCTTCTCAGCCGGCGGGCACCAGACCACATCGCCCGGCCGAATTTCCTTTTTCGGGCCACCCTCGCTTTGCACCCACCCACATCCGGATGTGACGATTAGGGTCTGCCCGAGCGGATGCTTGTGCCATGCTGTTCGAGCGCCGGGCTCGAACGTAACGCTGACTGCGAGAACGCGCGCCGGATCGGGTGCCTGGAACAGTGGGTCAATGCGTACCATGCCGGTAAAATAGTCGGCCGGTCCTTTGCTGGAAGGCTGCGAGCCACTTCTTTTGATGTCCATTTCTGAATTCCTCCACTTGATCCACGAAAATTCACGAAGTAACACTGAGAAATATTCGTGTTACTTCGTGGAGGTTCGTGACTTTTCGTGGACAATTGTTTTGCTTACCATGAAACCTTCTCGCGGGCAAGCCGGAGGCATCCATTTGCTGGGTGCTTCAAACTCGGTATCGTGGGACAATGTTTGCAAAAGATCCATTTCATTCAAAAGTTTTTCTCGAGTAGATTGAAAATGAAGGAAACAATTAGAGGAGGACAAACATATGAAGGTCCGATGGAACAAAGATGCTGACGCAGCATTGTCTGAAGCTAAATCGACGAGAAAGCCTTTGCTCATTGATTTCAGCGCCGCGCCGGCTTGAGGCGCATGCGCTCGGCTGGAGGCCGAATCATATGGCGACGAACAAACAGCTACATTCATCAATGACAATTTCGTTCCCGTTGAAGCACACATAAAAGAACACCCCGCCTACTTCCACCGTTTCGACGCAGTGTGGACCCCCACGGTATTAATTCTGGATCCCAATGGAGTAGAACGTCATCGCATCGAGGGTTACTTGCCGAACGATGATTTCCGGGCCCAGTTAGAACTGGGACGGGCACGGATTGCTTTTATGAACAAGAACTGGGCTGACGCGGAGCAAAGATATGCGCAGGTGATTGAGCATTATCCTAACTCCAAAGCTGCCCCGGAGGCGCTGTATTGGAAAGGAGTGAGCCACTACAAGGCGACCAACGATCACACTGTGCTCGGTGAGATGCCCGAACAGTTCAGACAGAAGTATCCTGATAGCATTTGGGCGCTCAAGACGGCAGCCTGGGCTCATTGATTACCTGGTAATTACGCCGCAGGCGATCCGCTCACCCGAGTTTCCCGAAGGATCAGTTTTCTGATCATCAGCTTGTGCGTGAATGACCAGTGATGTCCCGCCATTTGTGAAAAGCGAAGTGCTCTTTGTGCCCAGACTCACCCGCGGATCGGTGATCGTCACTTTTGCTGTGCCATCCGCTTGTACCATAAAGTTATTCATGTCTCCCGCATGCGGACCCATCGGGTTCTTCAATCCATGCTGCTTGCCGGCGGGGTTGAAGTGAGGTCCAGCCGATTCGAAGGTTGGTCCTTCACACTTGGCAACCTGGTGAAAATGAATTGCATGCTCACCCGGCGGAAGGTTCTTCAGATCCAATCTTATTCTGACTGAGTAACCGCCGCGAGAAATAATCGCTGTGCCGACGTCCTGTCCCTGTCCATTCTTCAGCTCCACCGTAAGCGCGCTGTTCTGGGCGCCGGCATTTGATAAGAGTGCGATCGCCAGAATCGCGGCACTTAGCAAACCTATCGACCATCGTTTCATTTTTGTCACTCCCTCTCCAACCTGTTTAGGTTCGAATATAAGGTTCCCAAACAACACCTCGCATGTGAATTGCCAGGATAGAACTTTCACGTCACAAGTTCGTGTTATTTTGTGTCTTGGTTTCGTGTCATTTCGTGGATCTTGACCGTATCGCCGGGGAGTTACTCATCGCGATGTGAAGGCTGGGGTTCGACTATGGCCACCGGCTCAGGCTGATCATCTAGAATCGCGTCGCGCACGGCCAGCCGGTCGGCAGCGGGCAGTTGTCGATATTCCTCGATGATCGGATGAACGACGTGGTCGATTTCGTCTTTTCCTGCGAATGCCAGCAGGATCAAGCCCGCGACGTAAAGAGTGAGTGTAAAGAAAGAAATGTAGCCCGTGGCTGGCGCAAAGTGTGGCGCGTCAAACGTGCCAAGCGAGACACCCTGTAACAGCGCCGCTGCTACACGCTTCAGCCACCCACCTTCCGGACTATAGAGACTCGCCAGCAGCATGTGCTTGAGAACGAAAGCGGTTCCGAAGAGTATCGCGAGGCTGCGCAAAAGCCTGCGCGCGTCAAACGAGGAGAACTGATTGTTCCAAAGCGTCCACAGAAAAAAGAACGAGAACAACCAGTGAAGCAAGCCGCGCTCGGGCAGCACAGAGTTGAAAGCCTGGGCCGAGGCAAAAAAGAGGGTGATGAGCATCCAGATATGGACAACATTCGTGAGAGGCGGAAGTTCGCTCCCGACCCATTGATGAAGCCTAATTAGGTTGCCCCGTACAAGGAGAAGCATCAATAGAACCCCGAGCAAGAGCGTGACCAGGGGTGGCGCGGCGAAAATGAAGGTCCGGTTCTCGGCATCCACGCGGAGCCCGCCCAGCAGCGCCACCGTCAGAAAGAGTATTGGCAGCACAACAAACTCTACCAGCAAGCTGTTCCTGGAACGGTTAGTCTGCGACATGGTCAGTCGTCAGTTGTCAGTAGTCAATTGGTTTGTAGACTTTCTTCGTGTTGTTCGTGTCTTTTCGTGTCTTCTGTTCGTGTAATTTCGTGGATACGCGAATAGTTACGTCGCCCAAAACTCATCCACGAAATTACACGAAACGGACGATACGAAAAAACCCGAAAATCAGTGATCACGGAGAACTCCCTTACTTTCTCGTGCGTAGCACCTTAAGTGGGTTGACGTCGCTCCAACTGCGTTCAGTGCCTTGCTCTAACTCCGCCTTCAACTCCGCAGCGCTGTGCATGCGCAAATTCGGATCGTCCACGGTAAGCGGGCTAGCTGACGCAAGAGCGATGGCGCGATTAACTGCTTCCAGACCTTGCTTGAACAGCTGCTGATCGTAATAAAGCCGGCCCCAGCCTTCGCGGTAAAAGGCATAAGCAATATAGAACTGTGTCCGGGCATCGCCTTGCGCCGGGTCTGCGCGCTGCCATTCGTCGCGGGCCGCTCGAAACTGTTCCCGCCGGAAGAGATCAAGCGCAGAATTAAACTTTTCCTGATTGACCTGGTAAGTGCCGGCAGCAACTTCAGCGCCGGTCGCCACATCCTTTAACGTGCGGGGCTCGGTGGCGTAGATCCAGACAATAAACACGGCGTAAGCGATCGTGAATGCGAAGCTCGCGACTTGAATAACTTTGGATTGCATGGTTTGCCTCTAATGCAACTTGAACGGGACCCCGCGGCTGTGGTTCGCAACTACGCAAGCTTGAAGAAAACGCGAAACAAATGTCCGACATGCTTCAGCTTGTCGTCGAGATTGGCAACACTCAAGCAATAATATTAAACATTGAGAGTTCTCAATCTTGACGAGCTAAAGCGTGTCGGACATTTGGTTTCGCGCTTCTGATAGCTTGAGTATACGATGGCCTAGCCTTAATGCAGTTAGATCCTCGCAGCGCAGCAGAGCCGCAACCAAAAAACCTGAGACATGATCCACGAAATTACACGAAATAAATCGAGGAGCTTTCGTGTCAGTTGTTTTTCGGTTCGTGTAATTTCGTGGATCGGTTTGTTTACTTGCCAAAAAAACCTGCTCAAGAAAACAAGAAATTGGCGGTTTGTTACACAGAGGTCCAGTCGGCCAAACACTCAATTGGCTCACCCAGCTTGAGCAACTGAATCGTGAATGGTTCTTAAATTGTTGTCTTTTGGTCTCATGATCTCATGATAGCACCCCGCCCTGCTCACTCATCCGTCGATGGCTTCGAGCGCAATCGCTTGATCTGTGAACGCCGTGCCTTTTCTTCAAGCGTGCGTTTCCTGGCGCTACGCGGAACCCGCGTTGGAACGCGTTTTGGGCGACGATAGTTCAGCTGCTCGACATTCTTACGAAGCCTTTGTAAACAGAGCGCCTTATTACGGTGTTGACTGCGTTCCTGCTTTGAAGTGACGACGACACCCGAAGGCAAGTGCCTCAGCCGGACCGCGCTTTCGGTCTTGTTGACATGCTGCCCTCCAGGTCCACTCGAACGGAAGGTCTCGACCTCGCACTCACGCAGCAAGTCTTCGTCTGATTCAGGCAGTATAATCATCTTGGGGTTCGTGTCCTCGTTTCGTGTTATTTCGTGGATCGTTCTACTTGCGTGAGTAAAAAGCAGATCCACGAAATAACACGAAACTAAGACACAAAATAACACGAACTTGGTTAGAGGAGATGAGTATGGACCGTACCATCAGAAAAAACAGCGCGACCGCTATTTCGCTGTTGGGTGTTGTAGTGTTTGGAGCGGGTTGGGCGCAGAAACAAAAGGAGAAAAGGCCCATGCCGGAACCAGTCAAGGTTCGATTCATTAATCGCTCGCCAGTGGGTTACTCAAATGTCGTCGAGGTACGCGGTGGACGCACGCTTTACATCGCCGGACAAGTCGCAGTTGACAAGAACGGAACGCTGGTTGGTCCCGGTGATTTTCGTGTCCAGGCGAAGCAGGTATTCGAAAATCTTAAGTCGCGTCTCGCAGAGGCCGGAGCGTCGTTCAAAGACGTGGTTAAGCTGAATTACTATGTTACCGATGCTACTGATGTGCAGGCATTGCGCGACATTCGGAACAACTACGTAAATACAGAGAGTCCACCCGCCAGTACGTTGGTGGTGGCGAAACGGCTTGTACGTGAGGAGTACCTGCTCGAAATCGAAGCGATTGCCGTAGCCGGTGAATGAAAGAAGCATCAATGTGAAGTTGATCATCGTGTGGGTTCGTGTCTTCCTTTCGTGTCATTTCGTGGATTCGTTTTACTTGCGTGAGTCGGCACGTTCTAAAAGCAGATCCACTAAATGACACGAAACCAAAAAACAAAATAACACGAACTAAGCCCAGGCTCTTTCGTCGTGACCATCGCCGCACAGATGACCAAATGTGGTCACCAACCGACATGCTCGCTGCGCCTGAGCGACTCCAAATTGCTGCGGATCTGCTAGCAAAATGTGTGGCGGGAAAGTTGCTAACACAGCCACGGCAATGACCAGGACAATGCTCAGGATTACAGTTTCGTTTTCTCAAAAAGAAAGGGAGTAAGTGCAATGGCTAACAAAAAGCTCGCGGGAAAAGTTGCAGTTGTAACAGGCGCGTCGAAGGGAATCGGCGCTGGCATCGCTAAGTATCTTGCCGCCGAAGGCGCGTCTGTGGTGGTTAACTACGCATCCTCAAAGGAGGGTGCGGACCAGGTCGTGAATGAAATAACAAAGGAGGGCGGAAAGGCAATTGCGGTGCAGGCCGATGTTGC
>DASQPD010000029.1:0-3563 GCA_035644135.1 Pyrinomonadaceae bacterium | reverse complement strand
CCAATAGTACAGCTTGATGATTGTTTCACCTGGGATGAATTCGCCCTCCGGGTCGACGATTTGCCGTTTTCCAGTCAACGGATTCATCGCAGTCCAAAGTGTCATCGCCTTGATAACCTTTTACCATAGCTACAAGGCTACGGCATAAACGAGTCGCTCGTCAACAATTGGAGCGCCAATGTCCGTGCTGTCCACCAATCTCGCCAAGTTCGCTCTGAAGCGTCGATGGACTAAACCGCTTCGCGGTGGATGAGAGGGCGCTGTTAGTGAAGCATTTTCGGTAATCCACCCGCAGTTCCTTTATCATCGACCTTTTCTTTGACTCTCTTTGTGAACGTAGTGATAGCCTCCGTGAATCAAATTCATTCAAGGAGGCATTATGGGAGTTTTACGTGAGCGAATGATTGAGGAGATGAAGCTGCGGAACTTCTCTCCAGCAACGCAGGAATCTTACGTCTACGCGGTAAGCAGACTGGCCAAATATCACAACCAATCACCGGATCAGCTGAGCAAGGAGGACATCCGAGCTTTTCTGGTGCATCTGACGGTGGAACGGAAGTTGTCGCCTAATAGTCTGACGGGATACTGTTCCGGGTTACGGTTTTTTTACAATGAAACCCTGGGGTGGGATGAGACCAAGCTGTTTATTCCTCCGCGCAAGAAGCCTTCAGTGCTGCCCGAGGTGTTCAGTCCCGACGAGGTCATGCGATTGATCGGCGCAGCCCGAGGTCTCAAGCAACGTGTTTTACTGATGACTGCCTATTCGGCAGGACTCAGAGTCAGGGAGTTAGTGAATCTCAAGATCACAGACATCGATGCTGCGCGCATGACCATCCGCGTGAAGCAAGGCAAAGGCGGGAAGGACCGCTATGCCGTCCTGTCAAAGAAACTGCTTGTGGAGCTGCGCCAGTATTGGAAACGTTACCGGCCTTCGATCTGGCTTTTCCCCAACCGAGCCAAGAACGGCCCGTTAAGCCGCGGGGAAGCCTGGCACATCTTCCGCTCGGCGAAGAAAAGAGCAGGGCTTAAAAAGGGCCGTGGGATTCACAGCCTTCGGGCGTGCTTCGCCACGCATCTTTTGGAGACAGGTGTGGATTTGCGCTCGATCCAGTTTTTGATGGGCCACACCTCTATTCTTTCCACCCAGCGGTACTTGAGGCTACGGCCACACAACGTGGACTTGGCCGTGAGTCCTCTCGACCGGCTCCAGTTATAGATGGCCTAAGCCATGCTGGCCGCCTGTCAGCGGCCGGCAGCGGCAAGAGGCGGCGTTGAACTGGCCGATATTTTTCGCGCCTATGGCGCGTCCTATCGCCGCAACCATCCGTTGCCGGTTTCGCATCTCAAAGTCATCGAGGCCGTGGAGCGCTGCCGCACAGCGGCGCTGGGCGGCCATATCGAGCGGTGTGATTCCTGTGGCTTTGAGCGTCCCGCCTATAACTCCTGCCGTAACCGCCATTGCCCCAAGTGCCAATCGCTGGCCAAAGTGAAGTGGCTCGACAAACAAAAGTCAGAACTCTTACCGGTGGGATACTTTCATCTGGTGTTCACCTTGCCTCACGAACTCAACGCTCTGATACTGACCAACAAAAGAATTCTGTTAAGTCATCTCTTTAAAGCCGTCGGTGAAACGCTCGTTGATTTTGGCCGCACGCGTCTTGGCGGACAAATCGGTCTTATCACGGTGCTGCATACCTGGGACCAGACCCTGTTGGATCATTTTCATCTCCATTGCCTGGTCCCCGCTGGAGCTGTGTCGTACGATCAAAAGCGCTGGAGTCCTGCCCGCAAAAACTTTCTGTTCCCTGTTACAGCCCTCAGCGTCGTCTTTTGCGGCAAGTTCCTCGACTTGCTCAAAAGCGCTTTTGATCGAAACAAGCTCCTCTTTATAGGTCAAACCGCTTCCCTGGCTGACCGTGGAGCCTTCCAGCTCCTCATCAACACCTTGCGAAAAAAACCATGGATCGTCTATGCCAAAAAACCTTTTGGATCTCCTGTCCATGTGCTGGACTACCTCGGCCGCTACACCCACCGCGTGGCGCTCTCCAATGATCGGATTGTCTCAACCTGTAACCGAGACGTTACCTTCAGTTACCGGGACCGAAAAAACCAAAACCGAAAAAAGACCATGACCCTCGATGCCCACGAATTCATCCGCCGCTTCTTGCTCCACGTGATCCCCAAGGGCTTTGTGCGGGTTCGCCACTTCGGCGTTTTGGCCAACCGATCCAAAGACCTTCTGTCAAAGTGCCGTCAACTCCTAGACCGCTATCCTACTGTGCCGAAGCTTCCCCAAAGATCGGTTCACGAGATGATGCTGCAACTTACCGGCATCGATATCACTCGATGCCCTCTATGCCAAAAGGGAACTCTGGTCTTTCTTGCCAACCTGCCCGTCCCCACACCCTGGGATTCTTCGTGATGATCGCTCAACGAACCAACACCCGCGCGCTTGCCCCGTTCTCTGCTAGAGCCAACGCATCGGTGCGCCTAGTTTCATCGTTTCACAGCTTCTTGGCCCATTCTCACGTCGGACGTGCTAGCCGATGCATCTCACAAGTCAACTCGAATGCGCCCCGCTCGTCACGCGATCACCAGCACGGCGATGTTTGCTCGGCGCGCTGCCATGGTTACAATCCCCATAGACAACCGCCACTGCTTCACCCAACGCTTTAGTCCAACGGGTTTTATCCTGAATGCGTCCGACTCTCATTGCTCTCGCCCGATCGTTCTGCGCTCGCATTCAGGTTAAAACCTATCCGTTCAGTTCAATCCTACGGGTCCGCGAGCACTTTTTATTTGACAAATCCCTTCGTTCGGCGTGATAAATAACGTTCGAATCGAGGTGCGCAATGAAGAAGGCTGCGAGACCATCAATCTTGGTTGCAGCGGCAGTGCTTACTTTTGCAGTCATCGCCGACGCGCAGCAGACAGGGAAAATCTTCCGCATCGGTTACCTGTTCAATAGCACCGCTTCCGGCAGCGCGTCCCTCGTAGATGCGTTTCGTCAAGAGCTGAGCAAGCTTGGCTGGATTGAGGGAAAGAATATCGCGATAGAGTACCGGTTTGCAGATGGGAAAAATGATCGCCTGCCTGAGCTTGCGGCGGAGTTGGTTCGTCTCAAAGTTGATCTGATCGTGGCCTCAGCGCCGCCATCAGTGTCGGCCGCGAAGAATGCGACTTCCGCCATCCCCATCGTGATCACGAACACTGTGGACCCTGTGGGTGCAGGTTTTGTTGCCAGTCTCGCGCGGCCCGGAGGCAATGTTACCGGCATGTCGGGTTTTGCGGCTGAACTAAATACCAAAAGGCTAGAGATACTCAAGGATGCAGTCCCCAAGCTCGTCCGAGTTGGGCTTCTCCGGGGGCCGACAGGCAGCATAACAGTAGACCTACAAATGAAAGAGCTTAGACCCGCAGCCTTGGCGCTGAAGCTAAAACTAGAGGAGATCGAGACGCAACCCGATGCCAAAGGCTTAGAGAGCGCCTTTCAAACCGCAAAGCAGAAGCGAGTTCAGGCAATAATGACGATCGCCACTCGCGGCTTTTTCGCCGAAAGAAAG
>DASQPD010000028.1:0-7719 GCA_035644135.1 Pyrinomonadaceae bacterium | reverse complement strand
CCCTCGATGTTGGCGCGCGCCCGCATTTCAATATGGAAGCGTAATTCCGCCTCAACTTCGCGCGCGATCTCATCAGGATGTCGCCAGGCGTGAAAAAATCGGACTGTGGCTTTGACCCAGGACATAGTTTTCCAACCTCCTCAGCTCGCGCGTAGAGCCTTCATGGTCGCGCCAGCCAGCCGCTCCCAATTCTGCTCCTCGATGATCAGTTGTTTGCGACCAGCACGGGTCAGCTTGTAGAACTTTGCGCGCTGATTGTTTTCGGAGACGTCCCACTCTGATTCGACCCACCCGCGCCGCTCAAGCCTGTAGAGTCCCGGATATAATGACCCCTCCTCGATCTTGAGCGCGTCGTCGGAGATTTGTGCAATCCGTTGACCGACTCCATAGCCATGCAACGCACCAAGCGAAAGGGCTTTCAGAATCAACATGTCGAGCGTCCCCTGAAGTAAGCCCGCTTTTGATTTACTCACCGCGCGGTACCCCCTAGATGTTCTAAGGCCAGCATAACATGGACTACCCAGACTGTCTAGAGGGTCGAACCTGGATTGAAAATAGGTAGACCGGAGTTGTACGGATAGGGCGCTCGCCTTTCTTCGAGAAGTAAACACATCATCGCTGAAAAGAGCGGCCACTACATTCAAACTGATCAACCTGAACTTGTGAGCGATTCCGTTCGTCAAGTTGTAGAGGCAACCAGAACATCGGATAGGAAGCGGTTCTGAGCGCAGTGAAAGAGCTTCTGAGTTGAAACTTATTTCCTTTCGGGTGGTGGATCTTCTTCACCTGCGATCCAGCGCCGCGCCAGAGCTGGTGCGAGTATTCCCACTCCGCAGGCAGTTGCCGCGCGCTCAAGGAGAGGCTCCGGTCCAAAGTGTTGGGCGCGCGTCATTTCAATCTCCTCAGCTTGAGCTTTGTTTGCAGTTCTTTTGGACCGCGCTTGAGAGTTATCAAATATTCTTTGCCGTCCCGCATGAACATCTTGCGAATCTGCGTCATTGTAAACTCTTTCGTGGGACGACCATCGATGGCCGTGATCACATCCTCCTCCTGGATCCCGGCCTCTGCCGCCGGACTGCCTTTCTCTACCTCGTTAACTACTACGACAGAAAAATCCTGGCCCTCGGTCGCCATGTCCAGTCCGCTCATATCTACTTCATAGGGTTCGGAAAACTGCGCATTGGGTTCAAGAATCATTCGCCGATGAGGAAGGTCGAAAACCACTTCGAAGCGACGAAAGATTTCGCCTCCAATCAGCCCATCGTATCTGGAACTGGCATTATCGCCGCGTCTGGCCCGAGCAAATCGAGCGACTGGATTTTCCAACTGAAAGCTTCCCAACCTTATGTACTTGAGACGGCCGGAGAAAGCCTGCGCGGCGCCGCCCACGCCACCGGTGCGGATCTGACTTGTTTTGGAAATTGAATCCAGGAGCTTATTCCTGTCGACGAAAGGAGTATTAAACAAGACTGCCCCGGTTGATCCCGAGTCAAGCTCGAACTTGCCTCTGATGACAGGACGCCCGGCGAGGGCGACACGCGCACTAGCAAACGGCAAATCGCCTTCTAAAGTAAGCGGGACAACTTCGCCTGAACCTGAATACTGATAGCTCTCGGGTTCATAAAGGTTGATGACCTGAGAGGCATAATCAACTTCAACAACCAGCTTCCTGAGAATGTCGTTGCCGATAACGCCGCTAATTTTGCGACCGATCGGAGAAGAGAGAAAGTCAATCGGAAGCCCGGATATGGTCAGGTTCACTGCTTCAACATTCGGAAGCTTTAAAGAGTTTACTTTGAAAGTTAGCGCGGTCGCCGTGCCTGACCCGCCGGTCTCAACGACTCGACCGCGCGCCTTGAGGCGTAGCTCTCTTGCCAATTGAGAATCGATAACTGTGCTGCTCGCACCAGTATCAAGGATGAACCACAGCGGCACGGAATCGTTCACTCTGGCTGCGACCAGGATTAGATTGTTGGATAACTCGAACGGTATTTTGAGGGAACTGTTTCCGGAAATGAAGCGAACCTTTGGAGGACGCGGAGAAGGATTTCGAGCAATCTTGTTCCTCTTAGCGTGCTGGGCATCGACCTGCATGAACGGCGAAAGAAGGAAGATCAAGAGACTGAGGTTCGATAGTCGAACACGAAATTCCATTGCATCCCTCGTATGCGAAATTGTCGGATTGAAATGTTCGAAGCGCCCAACATCCTAAAAATCTTCGAAAGTGCCTCCATAATAGTCAGAGATATCACTTAAGCCTATGGGTTTACTGCATTGAGTGATGATTCGATGATGAAGCCTCTGAAACTCGAGCGGGGGCGCCTTGAACTTACCGTACCTTCAACCTAACGACTGCCCCCTTCCCGACCTGCGAATTTACGCAGCTTGAATTGTCCAAATCCTCAGCTCAAAGCCCCAAAACATCAATCGAGTTTTGACACAGTCTCTGCCGCGTTTCGGTACTGATGACCTCATTACTCTCCGACCTGACTCTACCGCGGTACTGAAGAGTCCGTTGTGGTGACACTTAGACACAAAGCTCATGCGCTTCCTTCCTTTTGAATCTCGCCGCCTTCCACGGCTGAGTCTGTAATTATATTATCTCTCACTAATTCTGCGTCCGGCCCTACATTCGAATGCGACTGGAGAAGCGAGAGATGATTAGAGTTCCATCAAATATGAAAGCGCTAGCATGTGCGGGAACATCCGCTGTCCTGGCTGCAGTAGTATTTTTCGGGCTAGTTTGTTCACCATTGATTTGTCTCAGCGCCCAGCGAAAAGAAAAATCGGCAGAAAGCAAACAAGAAGAAATAAAGCCGGGCGCAGCTGACCCGCAGGCACGGCAGCGAGCTGATGCGCTGCTGGCTCAAATGACGCTTGATGAAAAGATCGGGCAGATGAACCAACTCTTCTTTTTTGGGTCTAAACCAGTCGAATCAATTGATACGGGAATCCGGAAAGGACAAATTGGCTCGCTGCTTTTTGTCACTGATCCGGCACTCATCAATCGCATGCAAAAAATAGCCGTCACCGAATCGCGCCTTAAAATTCCGCTTATCTTCGGCTTTGACGTCATTCACGGTTTTCACACAATCTTCCCGGTGCCAATTGGAATGGCTGCTTCGTGGGAACCGAAAATGGTGGAGGGCGCGCAAACGGTTGCCGCCCGCGAAGCGCGCGCCGTTGGCATCAACTGGACGTTTGCGCCAATGGTCGATATTGCGCGCGACCCGCGCTGGGGACGCATTGTTGAAGGCGCCGGTGATGACCCCTATCTAGGTGCGGCGATGTCAAGAGCACAAGTGCGCGGATTTCAAGGTAATCGTATCGGTAGCCCTGACCACCTTGTAGCCTGCGTCAAGCATTTCGCCGGCTACGGCGCTGCCGAAGGCGGGCGCGATTATGATGCGTCGAATATTTCCGATGCTCAGCTCTGGAACGTATATCTGCCACCGTTTAGGGCAGCGATCGACGCCGGAGTAGGAAGCGTGATGAGCGCTTATATGGATTTAAACGATGTTCCGGCGACGGGAAATCGCTGGCTGTTGCGAGACGTCCTGCGAAGAGACTGGAAATTCGGCGGGTTTGTCGTCAGCGACGCCAATGCCGTAGACGATCTGAAAACTCACGGATATGCGAGGGATGCGCAGGATGCCGCGGTTAAAGCGCTGACCGCCGGCGTCAACCTGGAAATGTCTTTCAGCGCCGCCGTTTATCTTAATAATCTTGCTAACGCGGTCAAGCAAAATCAAGTTTCCGTTAAAGAGATTGATGACCTTGTGCGCCCGCTGCTTGAAACTAAAATCAAACTTGGTTTATTTGAGAACCCTTCCGTAGACGAAGCAAAAGTAAAATCAACTTTTGATAATCCCGCGCATCGTGAAGCAGCTAAGAGTGCGGCGCAGCGTGCGGCAGTGCTTTTAAAAAATCAAAATGATCTGCTTCCTCTTAGCAAGACTGCTTACAAGAAAATTGCCGTCATTGGTCCACTCGCCGACTCGAGACAGGATACGCTCGGTTCCTGGAGTTTTGCGATGGACATAAATGAGACGGCAACAATTCTTGCCGGTCTTAAAACTAAGCTCGGCACAACAACCCAAGTAGAATTTGCAGCCGGTGTTCAGATCAGTCGCAATTCGCCGTCGCCCTTCGACATGTTATTGAAAGAAAAGCACGCTCCGGCCTGGACGGGAACGCAAGCCGCCGATGAATTTAAAAAGGCGGTCGAGTTAGCGAAAAACTCTGATATTGCCGTGATGCTCTTAGGTGAAAATCAGGATATGAGCGGCGAGTATGCATCACGCTCTACGATCGATTTGCCGGGACGCCAACTGGAGTTATTACAGGCGGTGACGGCAACCGGCAAACCGGTCGTGCTTGTGCTCTTAAACGGCAGGCCGCTCGATATTACCTGGGCTGCGCAAAACGTGCCCTCCATCCTTGAAGCCTGGTATCCGGGCAGCGAGGGTGGAAATGCTGTTGCCGATTTATTATTTGGCGATGCCGTTCCGGGCGGGAAACTACCATTGACCTGGATTAAAAACGCCGGGCAGATTCCGTTCTACTATTCGCACAATCTGACCCAGAATCCGGGCGAGCAGGAAAAAAGGTACTGGAATGAGAAAGTCGTTCCCCTCTACCCGTTCGGTTATGGTTTAAGCTACACGACCTTTGCCTTTTCTAATCTCAAGGTGAATCAGCCTGAAATCAAAATCGGAGATACCGCCGAAGTTACGGTTGATCTCAAAAATACGGGGAGTCGCGCAGCTGATGAAGTCGTCCAGCTTTATATCCACCAGCAGGCGGGCAGCGCATCGCGTCCAATCCGCGAACTGAAAGGTTTTGACCGCATAGCTCTCGCCCCTGGAGAGACAAAAACCATTCGCTTCAAACTCGGTCCGGAAGAGCTGCGTTATTGGAGCGCCGCGGCCAGAGACTGGGTGCAGGAAGCGGAAACTTTCGACGTTTGGGTCGGCGGTGATTCATCAGCGTCCTTACATTCAACGTTTAGAGTTATGAAGTAGTGAGCGTCGGACTTGCGACTTCCGTCTGGAAACGTTTATTTCGGTTTGATGACGATTACCGAATCAGTATGGCCGTTTCCGTCATCTTCGGTGGCGGAGTTGGTCGGATCGTTCAGCCCTACCCCGTCTATCAGGAACTTGTAAGTGTACTTGCCAGGTGCCAAATCAATTCGACAGACCCATCCGTCAGCTTCTTTCGCGCAGTAGTTCTTAGTCTGGATCCACTTGTTGAACGATCCGTAGATAGCCACGGCCTCTGCGTTCGTGTGCCCCGTCAACTTAAAGGTTGTATTGCCGGTAACACTGGGTACTGGCGGCGGGAGCTTTTTCACCCGCACGTCTCCCTGCCCATTGTTTAGAGTGAGACTGGTGACGTCGCCTTTCTCATTCTTGATGAAGGCGAGGTGAAGATCTGGCATCTCGCTGTCATAGAACCTGGACTCAGATTCGGCTATGACCCTCCGCGCCCTCAGGTATGAAGGCTTGACCCACAAAGAATCATTCATAACGCTTACATAGACGACGAAATCGTGCGCGAACTGCGGGTCCAGTTCATATCTGCCAACGTACTTTTGCAACTGAGCGGGAGCCACTATGACTTCAGCTGCCGCGATCGCTTTTCGGGGAATCGAGGATCGCGCGACGGGCTGTCTGTACCCCGCAGAAATCTTCGGCTCAGGTTTGATACCGACGAGCGCTATCAGGTGACTCGCCAGCGTTCCACGCCAATTGAATAGAGTGTGGTTCCCGTTAAATTCCGTGTAGTGGACCGAATATCCTTTGCTCTGAAGCGTGTCTCTCAAATTACGATTAGCCGTGAGCAGTGGAGGGCCGAACGGCCGCCCGACTGGCCCACCGGATGTGTTTTCCAACAGTCCGGCCTCGAAAGAGAAGCGGAGAGGCAGACGCGGGCTTGCGGCGAACTGGCGGGTCAGCCATTCCCAGTCTTTTTCGCTGTCCGGCTTCCACCAGAAAGAACCGGATTGGGAAAGCACGTTGCCGAAAACCTCTGCGTGCTTAAACCCAACGAAAGCGGCCGCTAACCCACCCAGGCTCACTCCGCCAATGATCGTCTGCTCCGGACGGTCGGTCACGTGGTAGTTAACGCGCGCCCAGGGAACAATTTCCTGGGTCAAAAAAGTCGGCGTACGCTGAACTGCAAGACAACTCGCGGCCGCGATCAGGATTGTCTACCATCACGGCGACGAGCGGCCGTATCAGACCCGCTGCGATCAAGTTGTCGAGAGTGGTCGCTACCCGCGCTGTGTTGACGTAAAGGCCGCCATCAGAGAGCACCAGCAAACCGTAAGGATTCTTGTCAGCTGCGTAGCGATGCGGTGTGTAAATCCAAATTGGACGTTCGTTGCCAAGAGCTTTGCTGGTAAATTTGTCGCGCCGCACTCGTCCAGTAGGAACCTTGGGCCGAGCAACGCTCCAGAATTGTGACTCGGCAGATGGCAGTTCTGCCGCCGAAAAGAGAGTCACTTCATACGGGTTGAGCTCGTTAGCGCGCTCGGCAAACTGGAGTGGATTAAGCGGATCACTTCGCACTGCGCTTCCGAAACGGCCGAGGCTGACCCACTCTTTCGGATCCGGGAGGTTCGTAGCGAGTCGATAGACAAAGCGCGCACCTTTCTGAAGCCGGAATGTTTTGTACCACAAGTCCGTGTCGAGCAGTCGCGCCATCGGCTTATCAATGCCCGGGAGTTGAAAGACGAAAACGTTTCTCGTCTCTTCTCTGGCTCGCCAGAGGATCGTCACCAGCACATCGCCTTTGCTCCCAGCCACTGGTTCAATAATTGGCGCGCCGCGTTCCATGATCCCTGTCCAAAAATTATCAAGCGCCTTTCTATCACCAGATATGAGCCGATCCTGAAGCGTCGCAAGACGAGGACTCAAGGGCCGCTGCTCAACTCTTTGCGCGCTTTCCTGCCCACTTTCTTTATCGCCGGGCGCGTTCCCCGCTTGTTGCTTGTTACTGGGAATTGTGGAGGAGGTCGCCGACACAGGTACGTTTGTTGCCAAACTCGCATTCAATATAACCAGCTTAAACAGCCCGTTTATGATCTTTTGTGCAATGCCAACTCGCATCGGTTTCGTGTATTTTCGTGGAACGGATTTGGCACTACTTGAACATTCGCTCAACCGGTGTGCGTCCCTGTTCATCATGCGCAACGATGCCTACGCTGGGCTCCTCGCATACATCGCTGGACAAAACTTTGTCTTTGCGAAACCTCTCGCCGTTGGTTATGAAAACGCCGCTCGCATGGTCGCCCGCGAACCGCTTTCTTGAGATTGAGCGTCGACCGACGATGAACGAGCGTGCGAGAACAGCGATAGCGACCAACTGCCACAAAACGCCGGTGAAGTTGTGGTGTGGTATGTTGACTGCCCATAGAGCTGCCCCGCCCGCGAGGCCTGCGATGGTGATGTACATTGCCATTTTCAAAACCGTCGAATCGAAGGGGAGGCTCCGGCTGATTTCACAACACTTAATTTTGACTCGGTCAAAGTCTCCGAAGCTTTGCCGGGCTGCAAGTCGCGCTTCGTCTGGCCTCATTCCACCCTCGATGTTGGCGCGCGCCCGCATTTCAATATGGAAGCGTAATTCCGCCTCAACTTCGCGCGCGATCTCATCAGGATGTCGCCAGGCGTGAAAAAATCGGACTGTGGCTTTGACCCAGGACATAGTTTT